>NZ_JBITEV010000001.1:0-714212 GCF_044455465.1 Streptomyces sp. NPDC051217 | reverse complement strand
TGTCGGGGGGGGCGTGGCGGGGGCGGGGGGGGGGTGCGGGGGTGTGGGGGGGGGGCGGGGCGGGGTGGCCGGTTTCTGGGGGCCGCGGCGCGCGGCGGGGCGGGGCCGGGGGGGCCCGGCCCCGTCGGGCGCTCCCATGTGCCTGACGATGCGTCAGTTTCCGCTGGTACGGCATGGTCCGCACGTACCGGCCCGGGCGGTGCCGAGCATCATTGATCTTGGTGAGCGGGACCCAACGACGCTTACGCCATGTGGGGGGGCACGGAAGCCACGGCCGGGAGCGCGGTGGCGTCAGCCGTTGTCGGTGTGCCGGCCTCGCTCGTGCAGATAGTCACCGGTCTCGGCGGACGCGTGGAGCATGGCCAGGGCGCGGGTGTGCAGCCGGTGGCGGCGTTCGGCGATGGCGGACGCGGCCGACGCGGGGGACGTGACGTCGCGCAGTTCACCCAGGAGCGGCACGATCTGGGCGAGTACGTACCCGCCGCGACGTAGCTGGTGGACGATGTGGGCGTCCCGGACGTCACCGGGCGCGTACGTCCGGTACCCGGTGGCGGGATCCCGTCGCGGCTGGAGCAGGCCGGCCCGTTCCCACCGCCGCAGGGTGGCGGGCCGGAGGCCGAGCCGGTGAGCCAGGGCGCCGACCGTGGTGGTGCGGTGCGCCGGGCGCTCGTCCGGGGCCCGGGTCAACTCCGTCAGGGCCTGCTCGATCGAGTCCAACGTCCGCCGGTCGGAGAGCAGTTCGGCATGGCTGCGGTCGATGACGGTGAGCGCCTCGTCGGTACGGCCGGTATTGAGCAGCGCCATGATCGAACGGGCCGCGGCGTGGCCGTGGGCCGGGACGAGGGCGACAAAGGTCCGCAGGGCGGCGACGTGCAGGCTCGTGTAGTCCCGATAGCCGGAGGCGGTGCGCCCGGCGGCGGGCAGGATGCCGGCCGCTTCGTAGTTACGGATCGCCTGACCGGACAGCCCGTACGGCCGAGCCAGGTCCACGGGCCTCATGTGTTCCTCCAGGTATGGCCTTCGTTTGAGGGTTCTGGACCGCGATCCCCGGCATCTTGAGTACAACCTTCAATCGAAACGTCAAAGATACCATCGAAGCCATGGCACTTGACGAATCGATATACGCGACTGTCGAGCAATTCCTGAACGCACGGACGCGGTGGCCGCGCCTGCTGGCCCTGGGCGAGCCGTTCCACGGCGAGGAGACCTTCCTGCGCCTGCGCAACGACCTGCTGCGAGGGCTGGTCGACCACCAGGGGTGCCGCTGTGTGGCCCTGGAGTCGGACTGCCTCGCGGGGCGCCTGGTCGACGGTCACGTCCTTTTCGGGGACGGGGACCTCGACCAGGTGATGGCCGACGGCATCACCCACGAGTTCGGGGCCGCGCCGGGGAACCGCGCGATGGTGGAGTGGATCGGCGAGCACAACGGCACCTGCCCTCCGGCCGACCGGGTGCGTTTCGCCGGGGTCGACGCGCCGGTGGAGCACAGCGGAGCGCGGAGCCCGCGTGAGTCCCTGCGCTTGCTGCACACCTTCCTCACCGCCAACTGCGAGCCCGTACCGCACCGTTGGAGCCGGATCGACGCTCTGATCGGCGACGAGGACAGCTGGACCAACCCCGAGGTGATCATGGACCCCTCGAAAGCCGTGGGTGATTCGCCCGAGGCCCGCGAGCTGCGGGTGATCACCGACGACCTCGGCTGGCTGCTCACGTCGCAGACGCCCCAGGTCGCCGGGGGCTGCTCCCCCGAGGCACTGCGCGAGGCCGAACTCGGCGCCCGCACCGCCGCCGGCCTGCTCGCCTACCACGCGGTCCTGGCCCGGACCGATCCGAACGAACGGCTGGAGCGCGGTCTCGGAGTTCGCGACGCGATGATGGCGGCCAACCTGCGCGCTCTCGCCACCCGTGAACACGACAACGGCCCCGTCCTGGTCTTCGCCCAGAACGAGCACCTGCGACGCAACCCGGCGCGCATGCGGATCGGCCCGATGCGGGTGTCATGGGTCCCGGCCGGCGCCCACCTCGCCCGCACGTACGGTCCGGACTACGCGGCCATCGCCACGGCGATAGGCTCCGCGCCCCACGCGAGCATCCACGAACCACCGGCGAACACCTTGGAAGGGCTGCTGGCCTCGACCACGTCGACGCCCCGTCTGGTGTCCCGCGGGGAACTGACCGAGCTGGCGACGAAATCCCCCGGCCTGACGACACGCACCACCGGCAACCGCGGCTACTTCCCACTCTCCCCGACCACGCTCACCGACTTCGACGCGGTCCTGTTCCTGCCGCACGTACCCCCGCCCACCCCGGGCGCGTAACGCCGCTCACAGGGTGACCGCGGTACCCACCGTGTTGGGGACGAAGGCATCGCCGAACCGTTCGGCCATCGCGTGCTGGGCCCGCCACCCGGTGCAGTGGGCGGGAATGAGGACGGACGGCGTCATCTCGCCAAGATCCGCGAGCACATGGGGAATGAGAGGCTCGAACAACGGCCCGTTGAGGTGCATCCCGCCCACGACCGCGTGCAACGGCCGGTCGTACGTGAGGCGTCTCGCGTATCGGCAGATGTTCACCACACCCGCGTGGCCGCACCCTGTCAGGACCATCAGCCCCTTGTCCCGGACGTCGATGATCAGCGCCTGGTCATCGAGGACGAGCGGATCGGGCTCCCACTTCCCGCCCAGCCACGCCTGCTGAGGCGGGAAGCCGGGCTCGTACCCGGTGGTCCGGGGCACTTCACCGGTGACCAGGACCGATCCCTCGAAGAGAAAGCTCGGCTGCTGCTCCTCGATCACCGTGAATCCGGCACCTTCAAGAGCCCGGCGGCTCGTCGTGGGAAGCTCCATGGGTTCGGCACCGGGCAGGATCATCCGGCGGCTGCGCCAGAAGTGCGGGTGAATCAGCACCGGCAGGTTGACCCGTCCACCCAGGGCTCGGATCAGCCCGTCGAGCCCGGTGGTGTGGTCGAAGTGCCCATGACTGCAGATGATCGCCTCGATGGAGGTCGGATCGATCCGCAGACGGCGCATGTTCTCCACGACCCCGTCGGGGCTGGTGCCGGCATCGAAGAGGAACCGGTGCTCGTGGCCGTTCTTGACCACGGTGACGAGGGCGGAGAATCCGTGCTCGGCCACCAGGGCGTCGGGTACGGCCTCCTCCGTCATGGTCGACGCGGGAACCCTGGTGGCCGGTCGCAGCCGCCGTGCGGGACCTTGGTCGGCCACGATCTGGTCGGTGACGTTGTCCATCAGCGTGGTGACGGTCACCGAGTCGACCGGCTCCAGGGGGATAGGGGTGCGCGGCTCGAAATCGTGCAGCACCCGAGGCGCATGATCGCTGGGTACACCACCCGTACACATGCGCTCTATTTTATCCCCATATGAGAATCCTCGCGGTCGGCGGAGGAACGGGCCGCTCGGCCCGTCCGCGGACGCGGGGCCCGAAGCTCCCTGATCGGCACGCGGACCGCGAGCGGGTCGCCGCCTCGGGCGTGGTGACGTAGCCGACCGAGCGGGAGGCCGGGCGGGGCCGCGAAGCCGCCCTCGACGGCGGCGGACCGGGTGATCAGGACTTCGGGACGGACGCCCCTTCCTCCGCCGCGATCTCCCGCGCGAAGCCGGCGTCCTCGGCCTCGACCTTCAGGGCTTCGTCGACGACCCGCTCCAGGCTTCCGTTCGGGATCACGACCGCTCCGCTGGCGTCGGCGTACAGGTAGTCCCCGGGGAACACGCTGACACCGCCGACCTCCACCGCGACGTTGGCCGCGAACGGCATCACGGTCTCGCCGCCCGCCCGCGTCGCCTCTCCCCTGCACCAGGTCGCGAACCCGTAGTCGGCCAGTTGGTCGAAGTCCCGCAGACGGCCGTCCGTCAGAACCCCCGCCGCGCCCGTGTGTTCGAGCCGGGAGAGCTTCGTGCCACCGCCGTGGGAGGAGTCGGGGTAGCCCCCGCCGGACAGCACCAGCGCCGTGCCCGCCGGGCGGCCGAGCATCGCCCGGGTGAAGAGGTCACCGAAGTCGGCGTGCGGCACGTCATCGCGGCAAGGGAGATAGGCCATCGTGGCGACGGGGCCGAACAGTCTCCGTGGCGCGGGGCTGACGAGGCTGAGGATGTGCGCGCGGTGCCCGTGAATACGGCCCATGGCATCGACCAGCGACGCGCACGCCACCCGGTCGAGCACGTCGTCGTCCAGCGTCCCCGAATCGTTGGTCATCGTGGTTTTCCTCCTCTCATCCCCGGGCCGGCCGGCGTGCGTCCCGCCAGGCACGCTCCTGTTCGGTCGCCCATCGCCGGGGATCCACCTCCAGGGCCGCCCTGTCCCATTCCCCGCGTTCCGCCGCGGCCTCGTACGTGCTGTGCAGGAAAGCCGCCAGGGTCCGGTCGGGATCGGCGGAGCGCCGCACCGACTCGTACGGCAGCAGGAATTCGTGCTCCTCGTGGCTGTAGTACGCCTCCCGCGGGCTCACCGGCGTATCGGAATAGCCGAGGGGCTCCGGATAGGCGTACGAATAGAACGCCCCCTCCTCGCCGCCCCGGGGCCAGAATCCACAGCTGCTCAGCTCATTGGAGTACCCCTCGACCATCACCCAGTCTCCGCAGTTGGGAGCACCTCCGGGATGGGTCGGCGCCGTGCGCCCCGAGTACCTGGTGCAGGCGAGATCCATCGCACCCCAGAAGAAATGGACGGGGCTGACTTTCCCACCGAAATGGGAGCGGAATTCCGTGAATCCTCGATGCGCTTGCAGCAACTGCAGCCAGAAACGGTGGACCGGGCTCGGATCATAGACGCGGTGTTCGAAGTCCTCGGTGAAATCGACAGCCTCTTCGACTTCATTGGGATGATTCTGGATGGTACTGCTCACACCGAGCTCGCGCAGGCTGTCCATGACCCGGCCGTGAAACTCCGCCACCGGCATGGACCGGAGAGCGAATTCACGCGCACCACCGCCACTTTCGCGCATCAGCAGTCTGTGGTCGACGAAGTCGAATTCAATGTCGAACATTCCCCGCCCGTAAGGAATTCCCGATGTGGACAGCCCACGAGGCGTGGGATACAGCGCAACCGCCCACCAGTGATTGATGAGAGGGGTATGGGCCAGCCGTACCTTTCCCACGATCTGCATCCACATATGGAGGGTGTCACGGGTCTCGGCCCACTCGTCCACGCGAAGTCGCGGCCATCCCAGCTGTTTCTCTACATCGGTCGGTGTCATTGTTCCGCCTCTCAGAGGCCCCCGCCGTCGCCCTTGCCTCCCCCTACAATCCATGTAACGCCGTGCGCACCGGGCAGGGCAATTCGAGACGAAGTGTGGTCGGCGACCCGATCGGCGCCGACGGCGATGCGCCCAGCCCCAGCCCCTTCGGTGAGCCGAACTTGGCCCACAGAAGTGAATAAGGACGCGGAAGGGGCGTTGCGCAGCCGTAAACGGTGACCCGTGGGAGACGCTGCGCCGAGCCCGGCCCACCCCGCCCGCCGGCTCAGGAGTCTCGTTCGAGGAGCCCATCATGGGAGCGCCGCCATCCACCGCCGACCGGACAGATGACGCGTACCGCTTCGACGACCTGACCGCGATGTACATCAACTGCACACTCAAACCGTCTCCGCGGCAGAGCCACACCCAGGGGCTGATCGACAAGAGCCGCGCGATCATGGAGGCCCGCGGCGTCACCACGGACACGCTCCGGGCGGCCGACCACGACATCGCGACGGGCGTCTACCCGTACATGACGGAGCACGGCTTCGCCACCGACGACTGGCCCGCCCTGTTCGAGCGGGTGATGGCGGCGGACATCCTGGTGCTCGCGGGGCCGATCTGGCTCGGCGACAACAGCTCGGTGACCAAGCGGGTGATCGAACGCCTCTACGGATGTTCGAGCCTGCTCAACGACAAGGGCCAGTACGCCTACTACGGACGTGTCGGCGGCTGCCTCATCACCGGCAACGAGGATGGCGTGAAGCACTGCGCGATGAACGTCCTCTACAGCCTGCAACACCTCGGCTACACCATCCCGCCCCAGGCCGACGCGGGCTGGATCGGTGCGGCGGGGCCGGGCCCGTCATATCTGGACCCCAGCTCGGGCGGGCCTGAGAACGACTTCACCAACCGCAACACGGCCTTCATGGCCTGGAACCTGATGCACGTCGCGGCCATGCTCAAACGCTCCGGCGGCATTCCGGCGTACGGCAACCAGCGCACCGAGTGGGACGCCGGCTGCAGCGGCGACTACCCCAACCCCGACTACCGCTGAGCACCCCACCTCCGCAGGAGCCTGGTGTCGCCGCCGTGTCAGTACGGCCGTTTACCTCCTAAAGCGACGAATATCTCCATCAACAGCCTGCGGGCCATAAGGAGGTCGTTCATGGGCAAAGGGAAGATTCCACTCAGCGTCTTCAGCATTCCCTTCGGTCTGGCCGGTCTGGCCGGCTGCTGGATCACGGCGGCCGAACAGAACCATGTGCCCGTCTGGGTCGGCAACATGATCCTGATCATCACCGCGGTCGTCTGGCTGGCCGCGCTGGCGGCCTACCTCCGCTACGCGCTGTCCGGCCGGGGTCTCCTCATGGCCGATCTGGTGGACACCGTCGCCGGGCCCTTTGCCTCTCTCGCCGTGATCACGCCCATGCTCCTGGCATCCCACGGGTTGTTCCCCTACGCACCGACGGCGGGAAAGGTACTGGTGGACATCTTCGTCTTCTTGACCGTTGTGCTGGGCGGCTGGTTCACCGGGCAGTGGATCTACGGGGCGCTCGACATCGACACACTTCACCCCGGTTACTTCCTCCCCACCGTCGCCGGCGGGCTCGTCGCCGCGGAGGCGACGGCGACGGTGGGCCAGTTCCGGGTCGCCGAGGCGCTGCTGGGTCTCGGTGTGCTCTGCTGGTTCGTACTCGGTTCGATGATCATGGGGAGGCTGTTCTTCCGCCCCGCGCTGCCTCCCGCCCTGCTGCCGACGGTGGCCATCGAGACGGCGCCTCCCACCCTTGGGAGCATCGCCTACTTCGCCATCAACGGTGACCTGGTGGACTCGATCGCGGCGTTCCTGGCGGGCTACGCGGTCCTGATGGTTCTCGCCCAGGTGAGGCTGCTGCCCGCCTATCTGCGTCTCACCTTCGGCCCCGGCACCTGGGTCTTCGCCTTCTCCTCCGCCGCCGTCGTCACCACCGCGCTGCACTGGAACGGACTACAGCGTCCCGGCGGCTACACCGCTTACGCGTTCATCCTCCTGGCCGCGATCAGCGCGTTCATCGCCTGGGTCGCCGCCCGCACGATTCAGGAACTGATGCGACGCCAATTCCTGCCGCACGCGCCCTGATCGGACGACGCGGGGTCGCCGAACGCCTACTGGCCGCCTCACCTCGACACCGCTGGACGGGCTGCCCCTCCCACTGGCCCCCCCACTGGCCCCCAGGGCAAGGCCGGGACCGTGCCGCGGAGGGCCAAGGACCTGCGTGGCTGGGCGTTCGACTCGGAGCTGTCCGGCCGATCATGTGACTGTCGCCTTATCGGATCGTTGTCTTGCTGTATGGGGCGGGGTGAACGCGGCGATCTGTCGGACGTGGAGTGGGGATGGTTGCGGCCGCTTCTGCCGGTGAGCAACGCTCGGTGCGGGCGGTGGCGTAATCACCGGCAGGTGATTGATGGGATTCTGCACCGGGTGAGGACCGGAGTGCACTGGCGCGATCTGCCGGAGGGGTTCGGGCCGTGGAAGACGGTCTACGAGCGCCATCGGCTGTGGTCGGCGGACGGCACTTGGGAACGTCTCCTGCAGCAGGTCCAGGCCGCAGCCGACGCAGTCGGCGAGATCGACTGGGACATCTCAGTGGACTCCACCGTCGTGCGCGCCCACCAGCACGCGGCCGGCGCCCGCATCGGCCCGCCGCCGACTCTCACGGTGATCAATCACGCGCCAAGGGTACGCACCCGATGATGGGCCGGACAGCCCTTAGGCGTTCCGTGGGTTCGCGAGCTTGTCCAGTTCGCGCGTCGCCTCGGCATGGGCGCTCATCCGGAGGCTCACGCTGCCGCTCGTGAAGAGTCCCACACCAGCGGCCGACACCGGCACGGACAGCCCGAGCACAGCTGGAGCTTCGGGCCAGTCTCGTTCGTTCTGACACCAATCACCTCTTTGCAGGCCTTGGTTGGCCGTTCCGCTTTCGGTCAGCAACCGTGACTGGCACTCGGCGGGGTACTGGTCGTCGGGCTCCTCGTCCACCTGGTACGGCGTGAGTAGCAGTAGGGCGCACCAGGTCCAGAGGAGTGTTGCCACCGCCAACAGACCGGTACCCCAGGCGCGTATTCGCCCGGCCCTGTCGCGGAAGTCGAGGTCGTATTCACGTGATCGCACCTGGACGAACTCAGCAGCGAGCTCTTCCAGCCAGTGCTGTGACCGGGAAGGTTCACCGTGTCGCGACGGTTGGTGACCTTCGCGCCCCGGTCCGGGCCTACACTCGCCGCCCCGCCCTCTCGGCCGGAAGGGACGGGGCAGGCGTTTAATCGGATGTGCGTGCGGCGCGGGGTTGTTAGGTTCGCCGTGTGCCGAAGCTGAATCAGATCATCGCAGTCGAAAAGGGCGTCAAGTCCAAGGCTCTCCAGGAGCTCACCCAGGCTCACCAGGACGTGCAGAAGCCCGCCCTGCTGGCCGGCATCTCCCGGACCTACCAGCCCAAGGACGAGGAGGGTGAGCAGCTGCCGCCCGAGTCCACGCGGGTGCAGATCAAGGCCGAGGACGCTCTGCGGGCGACCGCCGGGACGCTGACGCGGCTCTTCGACGTGACCGCGACGAAGGACTGGGCGAACCGGTCCGCGGTCGCGGACGTGGTGGTCGACGGTACGGTGCTGTTGCCCCAGGTGCCCGTCCCGTACCTGTTGTTCCTGGAGAAGCAACTCACCGACCTGCACACCTTCGTGCGCAAGCTGCCGGTGCTCGACGCCTCCGAGTCGTGGAACCTGGACCCCTCGACGGACTCGTGGAAGACGGACCCGGTGCGGACCATCCGCACGAAGAAGGTTCCGCGCAACCACGTGAAGGCCGAGGCCACGGAGAAGCACCCGGCGCAGGTCGAGGTGTACTACGAGGACGTCCCGGTCGGTTACTGGACCACGGTGAAGTTCTCCGGCGCGCTGCCCGCCCGGCGGGTCAACGAGCTCCTCGACCGCGTCGAGAAGCTCCAGCAGTCCGTCAAGTTCGCCCGCGAGGAGGCGAACAGCACCGAGGTCACCGACCAGCGGGTCGGCGACGCGGTATTCGGCTACCTCTTCCGGTAGCCCCCACATACGCCCTCCGTCGCGAGCGGAGGGTGCGCGATGAGCGCAAGCTGAAACTGATGTTGAAGCTGATGAAGGGGTGTCAGTTGGGGGTTCGAATCCCTCTCCCCGCACCACGTGCGGGGGTGGCCCAAGCCTGGCAGAGGCGGCCCCGTGAAACTCAGATTCTCGCTCCAGTCTCAGTATTCGCCGCCGAACACCGGATCGACCGAGCGTGGGCGAACATCGACGGATGGGGGTTCAAGTCCCCCCGGCGCCTCTCTCGTGGCGCTGTAGTTCAAAGGCAGAACACGTCGATCTCAACATGACCCGCGGTTCTTAAACGCCGCCGGTGTGCGCAAATGGGTGGCAAGCTGGAGCCCGGGAGCTGGACATGCTCCCGGGCTCCGTCACGTTCCGGCCCGCGGCTTGTGCTGTGACCGGGAAGGTTCACCGGGTTGAGTGGTCAGGCTGCGGCGGGTAGGGGCCTGACGCCCCAGCGGATGCTTCTTTCGCTGCGGATTCGGGCACGTTCGCGTCGTTGGGCGGCCAGGACATCGAAGTGGCGGGCGTTCTGGTTGCGCCGGCGCAGGTAGGCGTGCAGGGCCCGGGTCTGGATGGTGTGGATCAACAACGGACACACCGTCTTCTATCAGGTCATGGTGCACTACCCCAGTGCATAGAGTAATACCGTGGGGCGTGCCGAAGCGCGCCGAATACGTGGCACGCCCCCCGGTCCAATCCGTTGATCGGAATGTGAAAAGAATGTGGATCGAGCGAATCGCTGAGGCCACGAGCTGGGAGCCGCTGCGGCTTGATATTTCCTGGAACAGTGTTGAGGAAGATCTCGGTACGGCGCTTCCCGAGGATTACAAGAAGCTTGCCGAGATGTTCGGCAAGGGGGAATTCTCGCAGTTCTTGCGTGTCTTCACGGTGGACGCCACGAAACAGTTCGACCTGGCCAGAATCTGGAAGAAGTACCTCGACGGCGCCCCGGAGGACGGCCCCGATCCCCTCTTCAAGCCCTACCAGATGTACCGGCCCGGTCGGCGTGGGATCATTCCCTGGGCGTTCGGTGAGATGGAGTGCAACTACTTCTGGCTGGCGTCGGCGGAGGAAGCTCCGGAGAGCTGGCCCATCGTCACGCAGGGCGACCCGTACCCCTGGCAGGAAGTGAGCATGTCCACCTCTGAATTCGTCTACCGAGTATTGGCGGACCCGGAGTTCGAGCCGTTCTCGATCGCGAGGGTGATTCCGGAGCCTGACTTCTACCCGATGGATTGAATGGCGCACCACTCGTTCGACAATGTCGGGGACACTCTCCGGCGCGACCGTCTGGAACAAGCCTCGAAGAGGCCGAAGAGATCCAACATGACTATAGTCTCCACTGAGGGTTCGAGTGGGTTTACGGCCTGGAAGAAAACTACGTGTGTCCGACCATCTCCATCACCGAGGGAACCGATCGAAAGCAATCTCAATATTCCTTGGGGGAAGGGCGTCACGTCACCGTCACGCCCTTTCGAGGCCACGTGGGCTTGATGGTGATCTGAAGCTCTGGAGCGAGCCAGCCACCGCGACGCTGGACAACCTCTGCAGGACTCCCGGACGAGCTACGCCGGATCAATCGAACAGGGAGAGGTCGATGGATTTCGCAAGGGCCTCGTAGCCTGCGTCGTTGCCGTGGAGGTAGTCGCCCGTGTGCAGGTCGCCGCGGATGCTGGTGGGGTCGGCTGGGTCGCGCCAGACGGCATCGAAGTCGAGTACGCCGTCGAAGACACCGCTCGCGCGGATCCATGAATTGACTTGCTCGCGCGCCTTGTCGCCCTCGGGTGTGTACATCTCCGAGCTGCCGTAGGGAGCGATGGTCGCGGCATGAGCCTTCGCGCCGTGCGCGCGGGCCGAGCCGCCATCTGGAGGTGGGCAGCGATGATGCCGTCCACGGTGACGGGCGCGCCGGGGAACATGTCGAGGAACCCGGCGGTCTCCTCGGTGCGCGGAGCGAAGGAGACGACGAGGTCGTTGCCCACCGCGATCACCACGTGGCCGAGGCCCGGTGTGGCGAGGACGTCGCGGTCGAAGCGGGCGAGGGCGGCGGTGCCGATGCCATCGTTGAGTATCCGGTTACCGCCGATGCCCTGGCTGACTACGCAGCGCGTCTGTCCGCCGCGGGCGTCCAGGCGCTTCGGCGAGCAAGTCGGTCCAGCGCCGATCCGTGCCGGGCGTGGAGCCGATGCCATCGACGCGGGAGTCCCCGATCACGGCTGGCCTTGGTCGGTGTGTCGGGCTGCACTTCCACAGCTGTGATCAGAGCCTGCGCCGGCAAAGGGGCTGCGTTCGTAGGCAAAGACGTGAGCGCGGTCGCGTCGTCGCGGATGAGCCAGCCGAGGGTGTGGAAGGTCCCGTGGCAGGTCGCGGTGTCGACTGGGCCGGGCAGGTAGAGGCTGATGGTCAGCCGCGACAGCGCGGCGGTGCGCAGATCGATGGGGTCGCTGAGGATTGGCGCGCCCGCCGGCACGGTGGCGGTCGGCCGGCCACTAAAGGTCACCGCATGGCCGCTTCCGGCCTGGATCTCGCTCTCGGAGTCCGCGATGGCGACACGGGCAGCGCCGATGGTCAGTGGCGCGGTTCCGTACTCGTTACTGATGCGGATGCGGATGCGGTGTCCGCCGCCGCTGACGCGGACGACCTGCCGCAGCGTCGAGTTCTCGAAGGGTTCGATGAAGCTGCCGGAGTTGTCCGGTGCCTGCGGCGAGGCACCCCAGGTACGAACCCATGCGACAGCGTTCGGGGCCGAACCTTCGGAGCGGGAGGGGGAGTTGGTGGCGCCGTTCATGGTCATTGTCCTTCGGTTGTCGAAATCGGTATACGGCTGGTATTTGAGGACGGCTGTGCTCGAAGAGCCCGGTGTCAGGCGGCCTTGCCCCTGGTGACGGAGGGGGTAAAGGGCTCGTCCGTGGTCTTCCGCTTCCAGATCGATGCGCCGGCGCAGATGAGGCCGATCAGGAACGGGTGGACGGCGCCGCACTCGATGAGGCCGATGGCGCCAGGACGGCGGCTTTGGTGGCTGCATGGTCGGTGAAGTCGATGGTGTCGAGCCAGGCCTCATCGATTTTCAATGCTGGTGTGCAGGACGCGGGCGGCGGTGAAGCCGCCGAGGACGCCGCCGAGGATGGCGATGGGGAGGTGGGGAGGTGGGTGCTCACACTTCTCCCAACGTGCGGATATATGGACAAAATAGGCTGTATGTGTTCGTGTCGCCGATGGCGGATACGGGCCCGCCTCTGGAACCGGGTCAGTTATCCGGGTGTCCGGGGCACTGCGGCCGACCAGCGGCTGCTCGCTGCCCAGGTCGTAGCGGTTGAACATGCCGGAGGTTCGCCGGTAGACGTGGGTCACGCCGTCGCGGGTGGACATCAGGTCGAAGACCAGCTGCCGCAGGGCGAGGGCGTTGGGGCCCGGCTTCATGGTCGCCACCTGGGCGCGCGACCAGTCGAGGACCGCCGCCCCGACCGGGTGGCGCTCGTCGGTGTAGGTGTCCAGGAGGCCCTCGGGCCCGTGCCCATGGATGGTCGCGGCGAGCTTCCAGCCGAGGTTCACGGCGTCGCCGATGCCGAGATTAAGGCTCTGGCCGCCCAACGGGGAGTGGATGTGCGCGGCATCACCGGCGAGCAGGACGCGGCCGTTGCGGTACGTCGTGACCTGCATCGCGCGGTCGGTGAAGCTGGAGGCCAGCTGAACTTCGTTGATCGTCACGTCGGTGCCGGAGACGCGGCGCAGCACCGCCTGCAGGTGCTCGCGGGGCAGCGGCTGCGAGCGGTCGAACGTGCCGCCGTCGTGACCGCCTGAAGGCTCGTCATAAAGCCCTCCATGGCCGGGCTGGGCAGCCGCAGCCCAAGGGCGGCGGCGTCGATAGCATCCGCCTCCAGGCCCACGCCCGCGAAATGGGACACGTCACGAGGGGCCGGCGCCTCATCGGCCTCGGGGCCCGCGCCGAGCCGCTCCACGGTGACGTCCGACGCCTTCGCTATCGCTTCCGGTAGCCCGCGGCGGTAGAAGGTCTCGACCGAGCCGGCGTTCAGGCCGCGCATCCCAAGCGGAAGCGCCTTCAGCGGCGAGTTGGGCTCCTGATCCCGCTCGAGGACCAGGACCGAACAGCCGGACAGGGCGAGCTCGCCTGCCAGGAACAGGCCAACCGGGCCGCCGCCCGCGATTACTACGTCTTGCATGAGAGTTTGCCTTCAAAAAGCGATCAAATAGGTAGCCTCGGCCGAGATCGGCGACGGGTTAGCGAAGTTTGGTAATGCCATCGAGGACGACGGCGATGCCGGTCAGGAACTGCTCGCGGTCGTCGTGCTCTCTCATCTGGTCGACGATGGCGTGCATGAACGGGTACTCGTCCGGGTCGAGTGACTGCCACCCCACCGATGCCGCGCCGAGGAACTCCTCGCGGTCCGTATCGGGGTCGAGTCCCGAGGTGTCCCCCTCGATGCGGGCGCTCTGGCTGACGGCGCCGAGGATGTAGTGCACCAGCGTCGAGGTCGCGTCGAACCAGGACGCCTTCGGTACGCCCAGGGCGCCCACCTGCTGCCCGATCCGCTCGAAGATGCCCACCGTCACCGGCCCGGTCGGGTTGCGGATGAGCTGGAGGGTCAGCCGGGTGGCCAGCCACTGGTGCTCGACGATCGCGTCGAAGAGCGCCAGCGCGACAACGCGGATCTTCTCCTCCGGCGTGGCCGACGCCTGGGCACCCAGGCCGTGAACGCGGCGTCCATCTCCTCGACGGAGGAAAAGGCCCGCCCGGACAGAACGTGGTCGCGGACGATCAACACCTGCCGTTCGACCCGGCCCTTCCCGGTGGGTCGGTAGGCGGCCAGCACGTCGATGTCGAAGTCGTAGTGCCCGGCGAATCCGACCGCTTCCGGATGCAGCGGCACCGCCTCACCAGGGGCGACGTGCCGGCGCACGACCGTCTTGGTGCGGTCGTGGACGATCGTCATCGACACCCCGCCGAAGTGCGCGAACGCCCGCCGGTGGCAGTCGAAGAAGGTCTCCGGATCCTGGCTCGTGGTGAAGCAGCAGAACGGATCACGGGAGTACGACAGGGTCATGTGGAACGAATAGATCTTCCCGATGCCCATATGCGCGAGGTTCTTGCCTTCGTCACCCCAGTCCACCTGGGCTTGGGCGCCGGGGATCACCTCGAACCGGCGATGCGTGCCCGCCAGTTCCTTCGGGGTGATGCCGAGTTCGTCGGTGACCCTGGGCCGGGCTTCCTGAACGTAGAGCTTGGCCCGCTGGTAGTTCCCGGTGAACCCGTACTCCGCAACCAGCCGTTCATGGATGACCGCGGCCTTCATCAGGACCTCGGCCCGCAGCATCGCATCGACCAGCGGCGCGAACTCGTCGATCACCCTCGCCCGGGACCTTCCGTTCGGCGACCGCCGCGGCGGCGTCGCCGGGCCCGGCGACGACAGGTACTTCCGGACCGTCTTGCGATCCAGGCCCGTCTCCCGGGCAATCTCCGACAGGTTCAACGCCCCGGACTCCAGCAGCCCCCGGAAACGCCGCAGTTCCAACCAGCGATGCGGGTCCAAGACCATCGTCAGCCACCCTCCACCGTCACACCTACAGCAGCAAAGTGCCGAACGACACGATTCACCGCATCAACATCTGTCCCTTTTTATCCGTACGAAGCTGGGACGTAAGTGTGTGCGCCGACGCCTCGACGCGGCCGGCCTGATGGAGGCCTTCCGTGGCATCGTCCTGGAGGGCCGCCAGGCACTACGTGCGCTGGGCTCGGACGGCGCCGTGCTGTTCGAGAAGGGCGACGACGGCACCGGCGGCCGTCCGGAGGCGCAGCGCGCCGATCTGCGGCGGATGCTTCTCGACGCGCTCCCGGACGGCACCGTCCGGTGGGGCCGACAGGCCCTGGCCGCCCGGAGCCTGGGCGGCGGTCACCACGGGGTGACCTTCGCCGACGGCAGCCGCGTCACCACGAATCTGTTGGCCGGCGCGGACGGTGCCTGGTCACGGGTTCGCCCGCTGCTGTCGACCTCAATACCGTTCCGCGCGCGCCGACCCTTCCCGACTGGGAAACGCTCGTGCGGCCGGCCGAGGCGCTCGTAGCCGCGTCACACGACCGGTACCGCGGCTGGGGAGAAGTCGTCCTCTTCGCGGCGTGCACCGCCGCCCGGATCGGCGAGGTCTCCGGATGCCGCGTCGGCGACATCGACACCAGCCAGTGGATCTGGACCGTGCGGCGCCAGACCACTCCCGCGCCCGGCGGGCTCACCGGCAAAGGCACCAAGGGCAAACGCGCCCGGAAGGTACCCATCGTCGAGGAGATACGCCCGCTTGTCGCCCAGCGCATCCTGTCGGCCGGCCCCGACCTGCGCAGAATCGCCGGCCACGGATCGCTCACCACCACCCAGCGCTACCTGCACCCGGCGCTCACCGCACACCTGAGCGCACTCCGAGCTTCACGCTCCCTGCCAACTCCCGTTGTCATCACCCGCTGACACCGGTCAAGGAACCCTGGTCCCCACCTGGTCCCCAAAAAGATCAAGGGCCGGTTTCGGATTTCTCCGAAACCGGCCCTGACCTGCGACTCTCACGAGTCGGGACGACAGGATTTGAACCTGCGACCCCTTGACCCCCAGTCAAGTGCGCTACCAAGCTGCGCCACGTCCCGATGCCCGCCTGACCTGGGGTTTCCCCCGGCCGAACACGCATGAGAACAATACCGCACTCCGACCGGTGGTCACGAACCGCTTTTTCCGTTCTGCGACGTCGGCCGGTAGCTTGACCTCAACTTAAGTTGAAGTTGCACGGTGGTCCACATGACGACATCAACATCGGCGACGGCAGCGACGTACGGCTACCAGGACCTCGACCGGCTGCTGGCGCACATGACCGGGGACGAGAAGCACGGACCGGCCGCGACCTCCACCCTCGACGCGATCTGGGTGCTCTACGACCGCGTACTGAACGTCTCCCCCGCGACCGCCGACGACCCGGCGCGCGACCGTTTCCTGCTGTCGAAGGGGCACGGGCCGATGGCGTACTACGCCGTCCTCGCCGCCAAAGGCTTCTTCCCCGAGTCGCTGCTCGCCGACTTCGGCTCGTACGGCTCCCCGCTCGGCCACCACCCGGACCGCACGCTCGTGCCGGGCGCCGAGATCAGCAGCGGGTCGCTCGGGCACGGCCTGCCGCTCGCCGTCGGGAGCGCGCTCGGGCTGCGGGCTCAGGGACTCACCGGCTCCAAGGTCTGGGTGCTCATCGGGGACGCCGAGCTGGACGAGGGCAGCAACCACGAGGCCATCGCCTACGCGGGCCCCACCGGCCTCCAACAGCTGCACACGCTCGTGATCGACAACTCGTCGGCCACGCACGGCTGGCCGGGCGGGATCGCCTCCCGGTTCACGGCGGCGGGCTGGTCGGCCGTGACCGTCGACGGGCGGGACCACGACGCGCTGTACGAGGCGTTCACCGCGCCCCATCCCGGTCGGGCCAGGGCGGTCGTCGCCCGCGTCGAGTCGTCGTCCTGATCGCTCACCACTGACTACTGACCACTGGCTACTCGGAGGTTTCTGATGGACACCATGCGTGAGCGTTTCGCCTCGACCGCGTCGCGGCTGCTGGACGAGGACCCGCGGCTCGCCGTCGTACTCGCCGTGATCGGCCACGACGGCTTCCGCGAGGCGCAACGCCGGCATCCACACCGGGTGATCGACGTGGGGATCCGCGAACAGTTGCTCGTCGGCGCGGGCGGCGGGCTCGCCCTCACCGGAATGCGGCCGATCGTCCACACGTTCGCGAGCTTCCTCGTGGAACGCCCCTTCGAACAGGTGAAGCTGGACTTCGGGCACCAAGGCGTGGGCGGCGTGCTCGTGAGCGCCGGCGCGTCGTACGACTCGCCGTCGGCCGGCTTCACCCATATGTCGCCGGGCGACGTGGCACTGCTCGACACGCTCGACGGCTGGACGGTGCACGTGCCGGGTCACCCCGACGAGGCCGAGGCCCTGCTGCGGCAGTCGGCGAAGGGCGACGGCCGGGTGTACGTACGGCTGTCGCTGCAGACCAACGAGCGGCCGCTGCCGGTCACCGGGTCCGGCTTCCTGACCGTACGCGAGGGGAAGCACGGCACGGTGGTCGCCGTCGGGCCGATGCTGGACAACGTCCTCGCGGCGACGGAGGGGCTCGACACGACGGTGCTGTACGCGACGACGGTCCGCCCCTTCGACGGCGCTGCGCTGCGCCGGGCAGTCGGGGACACGGGGGCCGCGGAGGCGGTGATCGTGGAGCCGTATCTCGCCGGAACGTCGACAGCGGCGGCCGGCGAAGCACTCGCCGACGTGCCGCACCGGGTGCTCGGGCTGGGCGTGGGGCGGCGCGAACTGCGCAAGTACGGTGAGATGTCGGACCACTTGGCGGTCCACGGCCTCGACGCCCGGTCGCTACGCGAGCGCGTCTCCGGCTTCCTGACGGGGAGTGTGTGACGGGACGCGGGTACGGGACGCGGGTACGGGACGCGGCCTGCCGGGGGCGAGCGGCAGGCCGTCCCTCTACGTCGACAGCAACGGAACCCAGTGCGCCCTCACCTGATCCAGACGCCGCCGGTGGTCCGCGATCCAGTCGTCCGGCGGGACCACCGGCACGCGCACCGTGACCATGGACACCGTTTCGTCCTCCACGACCACCTCAGGGCAGTCGCGTTCACCGCAGAGCTGGATGGAGATCGACGGCCCCCTGTCCATCTCCATCCAGCCGGCGTCCTCGCCGGCGTCCAGTCTGTCCAGCGCCGCGCCCCAGGTCCTCAGCTTCGAGGCTGACAGCACCAGGCCGACGCGGCCGGACACGAAGGGCGTCCTGACGACGATTTCGGCGTCGAGGCCCGCCGCCCATCCGCGGTCCCGGCCAAGCACGTTGACAGTGACACTGTTCCCCTCGTCATCGGCAAGGAGCAGGAGCTCACGGGGAGCGGTGTCGGCCATCGGCGCCCTTCAGCGAGGCCGGAGCGGCGACTCAACGCCGAGTCATCGACGCGTTCGACGAGTACGGAGCGATCGTCTCCCCGCCAGGGGCGCACCCGCCAACCCATTTCGATGGTGACTCAGAGCCGGTGCTCACGGGCGGGAGGGTTCGCCCCCCGCATACCCCCCACCGCGCCCCAAAGCGACCGACCGGACGGGAGGACTCCGGTATACGCAACTCCTGTACCACAGTGGGCGCTTCCGACCCATTGACCCCCCGGAAGCAGGGAACCTACGCTGTGCGGCGTACTAAAGAAAGCGCTTTCTTCCCATTCGTAGCCGCCACCTGCATCGGGAGCGCCCGTGAGTAGCCGTCCACCAGACCGATCCCCCATGCGCACCGGCCGATCCCGAGGGGTCCTGACGCCCTTCACCATCGTCCTGGCACTGCTCGCTCTCGTGCTCGGGCTCGGGGTCGCCTCGCCGCCTCCCGCGGAGGCGGCGCCGTACCGTGTCCTGGTCTTCTCCAAGGTCACCAACTTCGAGCACGAGTCGATCCAGGCCGGGATCGACGGCATCAAGAAGCTCGGCGCGGAGAACGGCTTCGAGGTCGAGGCGTCCGACGACGCCGGTGTCTTCACCGACGCCAACCTCGGTCGCTTCCAGGCGATCGTCTTCAACAACACGAACTCCACGCCCGAATCAGGCGATCTGCTGGACGCGCCGCAGCGCGCGGCCCTGCAGAAGTTCGTCCGCGCCGGCGGCGGCTGGGTGGGACTCCACGCCGCGTCCGCGAGTGAGCGCGACTGGGACTGGTACGAGGGGCTGACCGGGGCCATCTTCGACAAGCACCCCGCCATCCAGACCGGCCGCGTCAAGGTGCTCGACCAGGCGCACCCCTCCACCAAGGGACTTCCGGAGCTCTGGGAGCGTACGGAGGAGTGGTACAACTGGCGCACCAACCCGACGGGCAAGGTGCACACGCTCGCGCAGATCAAGGTGAACGACGGCATCACCGGGCTCGACGAGGGCGTCGATCACCCGTGGTCCTGGTGCCAGAACTACGACGGCGGGCGTTCCTGGTTCACCGCCGGCGGTCATGACGCGTCCTCCTTCAAGGAGGAGAACTTCCTCAAGCACCTTCTCGGCGGCATCGAGTGGGCGGCCGGCAACAAGCCCGGCGACTGCTCGGCCACCAAGACCGGGGCGTTCAAGCGTACGCAGCTGGCGACCGACCTCTCCGACCCCTACGAGCTGGCCGTGGCTCCCGACCGCCGGGTGATCTACATCCAGCGCACCGGTGAGCTCCAGATCCTCGACCAGTCGACGATGCGGACCACCACCGCGCTGGACTTCGACTACAGCCTGAAGATGACGGAGCAGTCCGACGGGCTCATCGGGCTGACGCTCGATCCGGACTTCGCGGAGAACAACTGGCTCTATCTCCTGCACTCCGACAAGGAGAAGAAGCAGATCAACCTGTCGCGCTACACGCTGACGGGGAACACGGTCGACCCGGCGTCGGAGAAGCTCCTGCTGGAGATCCCGACGGACCGCGACGAGCAGCGCGCCAACGTGCACATGGCGGGCTCCCTCGCCTTCGACAAGGACGGCGACCTGTACATCGCGACCGGTGACAACACCGACCCGTTCGCCTCCGACAACTTCACGCCCATCGACGAGCGTCCCGGCCGGCACGTGTTCGACGCGCAGCGCACCTCGGCCAACACCAACGACCTGCGTGGCAAGGTCCTGCGGATCACCCCCGAGGACGACGGGACGTACACCGTCCCCGAGGGGAACCTCTTCGCGCCGGGCACGGAGAAGACCCGTCCCGAGGTCTACGCGATGGGAATGCGCAACGTCTTCCGTATCACCACCGACCCGAAGGACGGGGCGCTGCTGGTCGGCGACTACGGTCCTGACTCGCGTTCGGCGGACCCGAACCGCGGCCCCGAGGGCACGGTCGAGTTCAACCGGATCCCGAAGGCGGCGAACCTCGGCTGGCCGTACTGCATCGGCGGCAACACCCCGTTCAACGACTACGACTTCGCGACCAAGGTCTCGGGCGCGAAGTTCGACTGCGCCAGGCCGGTCAACGAATCGCCGAACAACACGGGGCTGCGCGAGCTGCCCCCTGCCACCGCGGCGACCGTCTGGTACCAGTACTCCGGCTCGACCCAGTACCCCGAGGTCGGCGGCGGCGGCGCGCCGATGGGCGGTCCCGTCTACGACTACAACCCCGACAACCCCTCGCCCACGAAGTTCCCCGAGTACTTCGACGCGAAGTGGTTCAACTTCGATCTGGGCCAGAACTGGTTCAAGACGTTCTCGATCCAGCAGAAGGACCAGTCGTTCACCGACCCGCGCTTCCCGGCGGCCAAGGCGGGCGACATCCAGTCGATCAACAAGATCTTCACCGACATGAGGTTCAACCAGCTCTTCGAGTCCGAGTTCGGGCCCGACGGTTCTATGTACGTGATCGACTTCGGCATCGGCTCCGGCGCCGGCCGCACCGGCGTGCCCAACCCGGGCACCGCCATCTACCGCATCGACTACGTCGGTGACGGCACGTTGCCCACCGCCAGGATCAGCGTCACGTCCGACACCGGCCCCGGACCGCGGAGCGTGAAGTTCTCCAGCGCGGGTTCCGGGCTGCCGGGGGGCAAGCCCGTCACCTACGCGTGGGACTTCGGCGGGGACGGCACCGTCGACTCGACGAAGGCCAACCCGACTCACATCTACACCGACAAGGGCGTGTTCACCGCGCGGCTGACGGTCACCGGTCCCGACAAGCTCTCGGCGCAGGCCGCCCATGAGATCACCGTGGGCAACACACGGCCGGCGCTGACCATCCAGAAGGCCCCGGACGGCGGCATGTTCAGCCTCGGGGACACGGTCCCCTTCACGGTGAAGGTCACCGACCCCGAGGACGGCAAGGGCGCGGAGATCGACTGCGGGCGCGTCACCGTCGAAGGGCGGCTCGGTCACGGGACCACGCTGCACCCGGTGCAGTCCAAGCAGGGCTGCGCGGGTGAGTTCACCGTGCCGACGACCGACGAGCACGCTAACCAGGACCTCTTCTACCGTGTCACCGCCAGCTACAAGGACGACGGCGGCGACGGCGCCCCCGCTCTGACGGGCACCGCCACCTCGAATCTGAAGGCTTCCTACCGCGAGGGCGAGTTCTTCAGCGAGACCGGCGGCGACGGCGGCGGCGTCACCATCGGCGCCCGCGCCGAAGCCTCCGGCGGCAGGCGCGTCATCGAGGTCGAGCACGGCGACTGGGTCGCGTTCGACCCGGTGAACCTCACGGGCGTCCAGTCCGTGACGGTCGGCGCGTCCTCGGGCGGTACGGGCGGCACCGTCGAGTTCCGCAACGGCTCGCCGACCGGCCCGCTGATGGGCTCGGTCACCGTCCCGAACACCGGGGCCTGGACCAACTTCATCTCGCCGACCACGGGGCTCAGGCCGGTCGGCGGCACGGTGAAGATGTACGCGGTCTTCAGCAACCCGGAGTGGAAGCCGGGCGGCCAGGACGTGCTGTCTCTCGACTGGCTGCGCTTCAACGGCCGCGGGGTCGAGAAGAGGCCGGGCAGCGGCGTCACCGTCGGCGCGTCCAAGGCGGAGGGCAACGCCCCGCTCGCGGTGGAGCTGACCGGCACGGTGAAGCTCGCCGAGGGCCGGACAGTCGCCTCGTACCGCTGGAACTTCGGCGACAACACCAAGCCCACCGGCGAACAGGGTGCGAGCGCGACTCACACCTATACACGGCCGGGCGCCTACACGGCACACCTGACGGTCACGGACGACAAGGGCGACACGACGACCGGCGCCGTCGAGATCACCGCGAGCTGACTCCAGAGGTAAGTCGCAGCAACACGAGCCGCATTCGGATGAGTTGAGAGAGGTCACGTGAGCGTGAACGGCACACGAAGAGCGTTTCTGGGTACGGCGGCCGCGGGCCTGGCCGCGGCGGGACTGGCGTCGACGGCGGGGACCGCGCACGCGGCGGAGTCCGGCCGGGTCCACGGCGGGCACCACGGGCACGGACATGGCCACGGGCACGGGCACGACCGTCGCAAGCGCAAGATCCCGCGTTCGGGCATCGGTATGCACCTCTACACGATGCGATCCATCCTTGAGACGGAGTTCGAGGGGACGCTGGAGCAGCTGGCGGACATCGGTTACGCGACGGTCGGCGTCAGCGGGCGGTTCGGCCGCAACGCCACGCAGATCCGCCAGGTGCTGGACGACGTCGGCCTCAAGGCGGTGCTGGAGCACGTCGGTTACGGCATCGTGGCGGGCACCGGACTGCAGCAGGCCATCGCGGACGTCCACACGCTGGGCGGCGAGTGGGTCGTCGTACCGAGCCTGCCCACCCAGATGCACACCCCCGCCGGCTACCGCGAGGCGGCGGCGGCGATGAACAGGGCGGGCCGCGCGGCGGTCGAGTCGGGTCTCGGCCCGGTTCTCTTCCACAACCACGACGCGGACCACAAGGTCGTCGAGGGCGAGGTCCTGTACGACATCCTGCTCAACGAGACCGACCCCGAGTACGTGGGCTTCGAGCTGGACGTCTACTGGGCCGCGAAGGGCGGGGCGGATCCGCGGCAGCTGTTCGTCGACGAGGGCCCGCGTTTCCCTGCGCTGCACGTCAAGGACATGGCTCCGAACGGCGACTTCGCGGACGTCGGCTCGGGCGTCCTGGACTTCGCGGAGATGTTCGAGACGGCGCACCGGGGCGGCGTACGGCAGTGGCTGGTCGAGCACGACTCGCCCAAGGACCCGATCGCCACGGCGCGCAACAGCTACCGCCACCTGTCGAGGCTGCGGTACTGAAAGCGGCACCGGAGTACGGCTCCTGACCGGCACGCACCGCACCCCCCGACGGCCCTCACGGCCGGTCGGGGGGTGCGGTGCTGTACGGGGCGGATCTGTACGGGCGGATCTGTACGGGGCCCGGCAGGTACGGAAGCCCGCCCGTACGAACGGAGTCAGCTCGGCGCCGAGTAGCTGTGCACCTGGACCGTACGGTTCGGCCCCCACCGCTGCTCGCCCGTCGCCATCAGCGTCCATCCCTGGCGTTCGTACAGCGCCGCGGCGGAGCGGTCGGACGTCACGACGTCCAGCACCGGACGCAGCCCGCGCCCACGGGCCTCCCGGACCGTCTCGGCCAGCAGCAGCGCCCCGATTCCATGGCCCCGTGCCTTCGGCGAGACGTACAGCCGGCTCACCACCGCCGTCTCCTCCGGGCGCGTGCCGGTGCGGCCGCTCCAGAAGCCGGGGGCGGTGTCGCCGGGGCGGGCGTGGGACAGACAGATGTGCCCGACGACCGTGCCGTCGAGCAGGGCGACCCAGGCGCCCGGCGAATCCGGAGGGGCGAGCCAGCCCGCCGGGTCCTGAGGCCAGTCGACCGGGTATCCATCGCTCTCGTGGACATCGGCGAGTACGCGGACACACGCGTCGAGGTCGGCGGCCTCCCGCCTCCTGACGGAAATACGTTCATCACTCACCGGCGCAGCCAATCACGGCGCCGGCGCGCGGAGCACCCGGTTATCGCGGACCGCGCGGCGCCCCGTGCGATACGACACAGCAGGGCACGGGACGCGCGAACGGGCGGGGCCGGCACGTCGACAGGTCGTGCCGCCCCCGCCCGGTTCATGAGACCGGGCGCGCGCTCAGTCCTGGGCCGACGCCGCCCCCAGCAGCTCCCGGATGTGCGTCGTCGCCTCGCGGAACTCCGGCCGGGCCAGGGTCTCCACGTAGTCCCGCTCCGCCGGCAGCCCCACGTCGATGACCTCCGTGATGGTGCCCGGCCGCGGGCTCATCACCACGACCCGGTTCGCCAGATAGACGGCCTCCGAGATGGAGTGCGTGACCAGCAGTACGGTCGTGCCGGTCTCCCGCCAGATACGGTTGAGCTCCATGTTCATCTGCTCGCGCGTCAGCGCGTCGAGCGCGCCGAACGGCTCGTCCATCAGCAGCACCGGGGGCTCGTGCAGCAGCGCCCGGCACAGGGCCACCCGCTGCTGCATCCCGCCGGACAGCTCGTGCGGATAAGCGTCCTCGAAGCCTCCGAGACCGGTCATCCTGATGAGCTCGTCGGCGCGGGCACGCGCCACCGCGTTCGGCATCCGGCGCATCTCCGCCTGGAGCAGGATGTTGCGCCGCGCGGTGCGCCACTCCAGCAGGGCGGCCCGCTGGAAGACGTAACCGATGTCCGGCCGTGGCCCGTCGACCTGCTCACCGTGCAGCCGTACGTCACCGGCAGACGCCTTCAGCAGGCCGGCGACCAGCTTGAGCAGTGTCGACTTGCCGCACCCCGAGGGGCCGACGATCGCCACGAACTCGCCCATCGGCACGTCGAGCGACACCTCGCGCAGGGCGGTGACGTCGCGGTCCTTCGTACGGAACCGGACAGCCACGTCGTTCAGGGAGACCGCCGCCGTGCCGTCGGCACCCACGCTGTCCTTCGGTCCGTCGTCCTTGCTCAGACTGGTCTTGCTCACGCCATGCTCCCGGAGAGTCGCTTCCCTGGGCATCGTCATCCCTTCAGTGCCGAGCTGTCCCAGTAATCCGACGGAGCCTTCGGGTTCTTCACGAGACCGGCCTCGGCGAAGATGTCGATGGTCTCCTGCCAGTCGGCCTCGGTGTTGAGCCCGGGAGCCTTGCCCTGGGTGGACTCGGTGTGCAGCAGCGTCATCGTCGTCGCGAACTGCTCGGCCAGTACAGTCTTCGGCGGCAGCTGCTCGGACGCGCCCTCCATCGCGGCGACCGCGGGCTCCGGCGCCTTCTCGGCCGCTGCCCACGCCTCGCTGACCGCCGCGGCCATGCGCTTGGTGAGGTCGGCGTCCGACTTGAGGATCTTCTGGCCGGCGATCAGACCGTTGGAGTAGAAGTTGAGCCCGTTCTCCGAGAAGCGCAGGTACTCGACGTCCTTCTTGGCCTTGTCCGCCATGGTCGGGCCCTGGTCGCTCGCGTAACCGAGCAGCGCGTCCGTCTTTCCGGAGATCACCGCGGCGATCTTGCCCGCCGGGTCGGTGTTCTGGACCTTGACGTCCGACAGCTTGAGGTTGTTCTTCTCCAGGAAGATCGGGAACGTCTTGGTGAGCGCGTCACCGGCCGTGCCCGCGACCGTCTTGCCCTTGATGTCGGCGGGCGTCTTGATGTTCTGGTCGCTGAAGAACTGCACGGACGACGGCGTCGTCTGGAGCATCACACCGAGGCTCTTGACATCGACACCTTGATCGACGCCGCTCAGCACGGCGGGGGTGTCCGCCCAGCCGAAGTCGGTCTGCCCGGCGGCGGTCGCTTGGACGGTCTTCTGGGAGCCCTGGCCCGCCCTGATCTCCAGGTCGATGCCGTGCTTCTCGAAGATCTTCTCCTCGACGCCGTAGTAGAAGGGCGCGTGTTCGCCGTACGGGTACCAGTTGAGCGTCAGCGTCACCTTGTCGAGCTTCTTGCCCGAGTCGCTGGTGCTGGTGTCGTCGCCGTCCTCGCCGCAGGCGGTGGCGACCAGGAGAAGCGGCACGAGGCCGATCAGGAGTCTGCGGGAGTGCATGGCTGGCCCTTCTCGAAGGAGAGGTCTCATTCAGAACGAGGTCGTGACGTTGTTGTCCCGGCGGCTGGCGTGCCAGGGCAGAAGCAGCTTCTCGGCGATCTCGACCAGGACGAACAGGACGACGCCGATCAGTGACATGACAAGGAGGCCCGCGAACAGCATCGGGGTGTCGAGGTTTCCGTTGGCCTGGAGGATCACGTAGCCCAGACCCTCGTTGGCCCCGACGAACTCGCCCACGACCGCGCCGGTGACCGCGAGCGTCACCGCGACCTTGAGGCCCGAGAACAGATGCGGCAGCGAGGCGGGGAAGCGGATCTTGACGAAGGTCTGCCACGGCTTCGCCCCCATCGTCGCGGAGAGCTGGAGCATCTCGGGGTCGACCGCCTTGAGGCCGGTGACCATGGAGATCACGACCGGGAAGAAGGCGATCAGGACCGCGATGAGGACCTTCGGCGTGATGCCGAAGCCGAGCCACACGACGAACAGCGGCGCGATGGCGATCTTCGGTACGACCTGGGCGAAGAGCAGGATCGGATAGAGGGTCTTCTCGACGGTCGACGAGTAGACCATCACGACCGCCGCGAGCACCCCGACGACGACGGCGATGACGAAGCCGAGCAGGGTCTCGTAGGTGGTCACCCACGTGTGTTCCCAGATGTAACTGGTCTGGCCCGTCAGCACGTCGAGGGTCGCCCCGGGCGAAGGGACGAGATACGGCTCGACCAGCTCGGCCGCGGCGATGGCCCACCACGCGACGAAGCACGCGAACAGCAGCACGACGGGCCGCCAGCTGGTCTCGACGGCCTTTCCGAACCGCTCGCCCGCTCCTGGCCTGTTCCGTGTGGCGACTCCCGCGATCTCTTTGGTCGGTCCCGGCATGACACTCTGGCTCACAGTGAACTCCTCGGGAATCAGGAGCGGTTACTAAGCGCTGTCCGATCCTCTGCTGTACCGGTTGCCGTACTGCCGTACCGGAAGAAGCGCTTTCAGAAAGCGCTTTCTGGTAAGGTGATCGCCACGCTAATGACTGCTTCTCCGAACGGTCAATAGGTCGTCCGGAAGTTTCCGGGACCCGTCAAGGGACCTGCCGCCACCGAGGGGCCGACGTGAGTGAACGGGAAGCACGGCCCCATGTGACGCTCGACGTGGTGGCCCGGCGTGCGGGGGTCTCGCTGGCGACCGCGTCCAGAGCGTTGAACGGCACGACACGCGTCCGGGACGAACTGCGTGAACGGGTGCGCGCGGCAGCGGATTTGCTCGGTTACATCCCCAACGCACACGCCCAGGCGCTCGCCAGCTCGTCGAGCAACACGGTCGGACTCATCTGTCACGACGTGGGCGACCCGTACTTCGCCGCGATCGCCGACGGCGTGATGCGGGCGGCGGCCGAACAGGACGTGCTGGTCATGCTCGCGAGCACGTTCCGCGAACCGGCGCGGGAGATCGAGTACGTCTCCATCCTCCGCGCCCAGCGTGCCCGCGCCATCCTGCTGATCGGCTCCGGCTTCCAGGACCGCACCTGGGAAAGGGCGTTGGGCGCCGAGCTGGATCCGTACATCCGCGCGGGCGGCCGGGTCGCCGTCGTCAGCCGCCACCGCAGCGTGCGCGCCGACGCCGTCCTGCCCGAGAACCGCGCGGGCGCCGCGAAACTCGCCCGCGCGCTGCTGGCGCTCGGCCACCGGCGGTTCGCCGTGCTGAGCGGGCCGCCCGAACTCACCACCGTCGCCGACCGGTTGGCCGGCTTCCGCGAAGGGCTCGCCGAGGCGGGGATCACGCTCGGTCCCGACTGTGTCGTAGAAGGCGCTTTCACCCGCGACGGCGGTTACGCCGCCGCCCGCGAGCTCCTCACCCGCCCCACCCGCCCCACCTGTGTCTTCGGCGTGACCGACGTGATGGCGGTGGGCGCGCTCGCCGCGTTCCGGGAGGCGGGCATCGAGGTGCCCGTGGACATCTCGCTCGCCGGCTTCGACGACATCCCGCTCGTACGGGAGTTGACTCCCCCGCTCACCACTGTCGCCCTGCCGCTGACCGCCATGGGGCAGCACGCCATCTCGCTGGCGCTGCGTGAGCCGCACGGGCAGCGGTCGCGGGTGCTGAGGGTGGGCGGTGAGGTGGTGCTGCGCGCCAGCACGGCGCCGCCGCCGGCAGACAGGAACGCGGGAGAGGGAACATGAGCGTGGATCTGGCCGGCATGAGGATCGACCGCGTCGAGACGTTCGCCGTCGAACTGCCCACCCACCGCTCCTTCGGCGTCGCCGGCGGCTCCGTGGCCGTCGCCGGGAAACCGTCCGTCCGGATCCTGGTCCGGGTCGGCGCGGACGGAGCGTACGGATGGGGCGAGGCGACCCCCATCCCCGCCTGGACGTACGAGACCGCCGAGTCCATCGTGACCACGATCGACCGCTATCTGGCGCCCGCGATCATCGGCACACCCGGGTGGAATCTCGACGCCGTCGACACCGCCTTCGACCGGGCGGTCAACCGGGGATTCACCATCGGCGCGCCCCTCGCCAAGAGCGCCGTGGACGTGGCGCTGCACGATCTGCTCGGACGGGCGGCGGGCGTGCCGCTCGGCGTTCTGTGGGGACAGCGCCGGACTTCGAGCATCGAGCTGGGCTGGATCGTCTCGGGCCAGTCGCCCGCCGAGGTGGGCGACAGCGTCGCCGAGGGTACGGCCGAGGGATACCGCGCCTTCAAGGTCAAGATCGGTCTGCACGACGAGGGCACGGACGCGGCCGTGGTGGCCGCCGTCCGGGAACACGCCCCTGACGCGCCGCTCTGGGTCGACGCCAATCAGGCGTACACGGTGCCGGTCGCCCTGCGGATGGCCCGCCGCCTCGACGCGCTCGGGGTCACCGCCTTCGAACAGCCCCTGCCCGCCAACGACATCGCCGGGCTGCGGCGGCTGCGGGACCTCTCGGCCGTGCCGGTGGCGCTCGACGAGAGCCTGCGGCATCCGAGCGATCTGGCGACGTTCGTCCGCCTCGGCGCGGTCGATGTCGCGATCGCCAAGGTCCAGCGCAGTGGCGGCCTCACGCTCTCCCGGCGGCTCTGCTCGCTCGCCGAGGACTGCGGGGTCGAGCTGATGGGGTCGGGGCTCACCGAGTCGGACCTTGGGCTGGCCGCCTCGCTGCACCTGTTCGCGGCGTACGGCATCACGACGCCGGTCGACCTCAACGGCCGCCAGTTCATCGGCTCGCCGTACGCGGGTGAGACCGTGCGGGTCGAGAACGGGACCGCGTGGGTGCCCGAGGGGCCGGGTCTGGGCGTGGAGGTGGACGAGTCGGTGGTCCGCGAACTGGCAGTCGACGTACTGGAGCACCGTGGCTGACCGCGTACGACCGCGGAACGAGGAGCAGCGCGGGATGACCGCACCCCGCCGGCGCCGGGGCCGACCCGGCGGCTCGCGTCACGTACCGCCGAAGTGACGAGACGTCAGTCGACGCCGCCCTCTCTGCGGTGAATCTGCTCGGACAGCTCGGCGGCCAGTGACTTGACGGTGTCGAGGCCGGCCCTCCCCCACTGCCGGGGCTGGGTGTCGACCACGCATACGGTGCCGAGCGCGATACCGGTCCGGTCGATGAGCGGCACGCCCAGATAGGAACGCAGACCTGTCTCGTCGACGGCGGCGTTGCCGGCGAACCGAGGGAAGTCGCGTACGTCCTCCAGGACGAGCGCCTTGCGCCGTACGACCACATGGGGGCAGTAGCCGTGGTCCCGGTCCCTGAGGCGGCCCGCCTCGGGGTCCGGAGTGTGCAGCCCCGCGTAGAACTGCCGTTCCTCGTCTATGAAGTTGACCATCGAGTACGGCGCACCCGCGAGTTGGGCGAGATGCCGCGCGAAGGCGTCGAAGGCGGGCTCGGGCCGCTCGCCGAGCCCGAGCAGGCGCAGCCGCCCGACCCGGTCGGGCGCGTCCCGGTCGACGGGGGTGAGGAGCAGCCGGCCGATGGGGTCGTACCTCATCACGCCGGCCCGTCGTCCGGGCCGATGCCGCTCGACACGGCGATGCCGGGGGCATCGGCCACCGGGAAGGCGGTGAGCAGGTGCTGGACGAGGGTGACGAGCGTCCGGATCCCCGAGCTGGCGATGCGCGCGTCGCATATCACGACGGGCACGTCCGGCCGGAGGTCGATCGCCGCCCGTACCTCCTCCGGGTCGTAGCGGAAGCCGCCGTCGAACTCGTTGACGGCGACGACGAATCCGATGCCGCGCTGCTCGAAGAAGTCCACGGCGGAGAAGGAGTTCTCCAGTCGCCGGGTGTCGGCGAGGACGATCGCGCCGAGGGCGCCCCGGCAGAGTTCGTCCCACATGAACCAGAACCGTTCCTGGCCGGGGGTGCCGAAGAGGTAGAGCACATGGCGCTCGTCGAGCGTTATCCGGCCGAAGTCCATGGCGACGGTGGTCGAGGTCTTCAGTTCGACACCCGTCAGATCGTCCGTCTCGGCCCCGACCTGCGTCAGCAGCTCCTCGGTGCTCAGCGGTGCGATCTCGCTGACCGATCCCACGAATGTCGTCTTGCCCACCCCGAAGCCACCGGCCACCAGGACCTTCAGCGCGGTGGGGAAGGGAATGGGAAAGGAGTCAGAGCTGTCGTCGTAGGCCATCGAGTACTGCCTCCAGAAGGGAACAGTCGCTGGGATTGTCGAAGTTGTGCGGTGGCCGGACGGTGACCGCGCCGGTCTCCATCAGGTCGGAGAGCAGGATCTTCGTCACGACGGCGGGCAGCCGCAGATGCCCGGCGATCTCCGCCACCGAGGTCGGCCCCTGGCAGAGGCCGAGCGCCTCGCTGTGCTCGGGGCCGTAATACATCTCGCTCGCCGCCCCCGTGGCCATGACCAGGGACATCAGATCCAGCTCGGCCGTCGGGCGGGTCCGGCCGCCACTGACCGTGTAGGGGCGGATGAGCCGGCCCGCCGCGTCGTCCAGCCACGGCCCGTCGGACGGAACCGTCACGCTCAGGGCCCCGTGACGCTCGATGTGGTGCCGGCCGCCTGCCTGACCGGCGTCGCCAGATACGGCCGGACGCTCTTGACCAGCATCGCCATCTCGTAGCCGAGAACGGCCGCGTCCGCCTCGCGGCCGGCCAGCACGGCGAGACAGGTGCCGGAACCCGCCGTCGAGACGAAGAGCAGGGTCGCGTCCAACTCCACCACCACCTGGCGTACCTCGCTGGTGTCGCCGAAGCGCGCGCCCGCGCTGCGGCCGAGGGAGTAGAGGCCGGAGGCGAGAGCGGCCATGTGGTCGGCGCTGTCGGGGTCGAGGCCGTGCACTGATCTGACGAGTCCGTCGGAGGAGAGGAGTACCGCGCTGCGGGTGTACGGCACCCGTTGGACAAGGCCGCTGAGCAGCCAGTCGAGGTCGGAGACGTGGCCTGTCGGCGCATCGCTCGCCATGGTGATCTACTCCTTGTGGGGGTTGTCCCGGTCTTGGCGGTGCGGATCCGGCAGTTCCGTCACGGGGGTGGGAGCTGGGGCGGGGGCCCTGGCTGGGGTTTGAGGTGCGGCGGGATCGGGCCCGGGGTCCCTGGCGGGCTGGGCCTCGGCGAGCCCGATACCGCGCTGGAAGGCGGCCATCAGACCGGGATCGTGGAGTGCCGGTTCACCGTCGCCGGGCGGTGCGGGCGCGTCCCGCAACTGGGGGACGAGGTGCTCCTGGCCCCGGCGCTTGGGCAGTTGGGGCCGGTCCATGGTGCCGCGCACGACGCCGGGTACGGCGAGGTCCGACGACGGGTAGGGCGGTGACGGGTCGGGCACCACCCGCTGGAACTCGGGCCGGAGCGGGGCCTCCGGCTGGAGCCGCGAGCCCGGGCCGGGACGCGCGTCGGCCGGTGTGGCGCGCGCGCCGCGCTCGCCGCGTACGGGCAGCGGACGTCGGCCGGACGTCCGCCGGTGCGACGTGCGCTGGGTCCGGGGCTGCGGGTACGGCTGCCGGGTCCCGGTCCCGGGACCGGGACCGGGCTCCGCCTCGTACACCTGCGTGGGTACGGGCGCGGGCGCCGGGACCGCCTCCTGTGGCACGGGCGCGGGTACGGGCGCTGGAGCAGGCACTGGCACTGGCACTGGCGCAGGCACTGGCGCGCTGACGGGGGCCTGGCCGGTCTGCTGCTGTCCGTCCGGGTCGGCGCCCAACAGGCCCTGCGGCAGGACGAGTACGGCCTGGATACCGCCGTAGATGTTGGCGTGCAGACGAACGGCGACGCCGTGCCGGCGGGCGAGGGCCGACACCACGAACAGCCCGATCCGCCCGTCCTGGAGAAGATGGGCGACATTGACCTGGTCGGGGTCGGCGAGCAGGGCGTTCATCCGTTTCTGCTCGTCGGCGGGCATGCCGAGCCCGCGGTCCTCCACCTCGATGGCAAGCCCGGCGGTGACCTGCTGGGCCCGGAGCAGCACCTGGGTGTGCGGCGCGGAGAACAGCGTGGCGTTCTCGACCAGTTCGGCCAGCAGATGGACGACGTCGGCGACGGCGTGGCCACGCAGGGTGCCGTTGATGGGTGGCACGAGTTTGACGCGCGGGTACTGCTCCACCTCGGCGATCGCCGAGCGCAGCACCTCGGTCAGCGTGACCGGCCGGCTCCACTGACGGCGCGAGATGGCCCCGCCGAGTACGGCGAGGTTCTCCGCGTGCCTGCGGATGCGGGTGGCGAGATGGTCGACTTGGAAGAGACCCTTCAGGAGGTCGGGGTCCTCGACCTTGTTCTCCAGGTCGTCCAGGAGCTGGATCTCCCGGTGCACGAGTGACTGGAGTCTGCGGGCGAGGTTGACGAAGACCTCGACCTTCTGTTCGTTGCCGACGCTGCTCGACAGCCGGGACGCCTGGACGACGGCGGCGACGGCCCCCTCCTGGGAGCGTCCCAGTTCCTGGGCGAGCAGGTCGAGTTCGTCGCCGACGGGAGCCTTCACCGCCGCCGTGCGGCGCGGCGGCGGGCCCTCGCCACGGCGGAGCTGTTCGACGACGCCGCGCAGGTCGGCCTGGGCGCGGGCGCTCGACCGGCGCAGCGCGTTGCAGCGGTCGATCACGGACCTGGTGGCGCGGTCGGCGCCGACGACGGCGGCCGTGGCCGCGACGACGCCGACCAGCACCGTGCCGCCGACGGCCGCCCAGATCTCGGGGGTCGGCCGCACGCCGCCGGAGCGTACGGTGACGAGCACGGCGAGCAGACCGCTGAGCGTGGCTATGACCGTCGGCACCACGGCGGCGCGCAGGAGCTGGGGGCGTATACGTCGTTCGGGTGAGGCCGGCGCGTCGGGGCGGGGAGTCCCCGCGCCCTTGGCCGGTGGCGCCTTGGCCGAGGGCGCGCGGCTGCCCGGCCGGCCGTGCCGTCCGCCTTCTCGGCGTTCGGGTCGCGCGGTGGGTGCGCGAAGTTGAGACATCAGTGTCCTCGGTACGTGGGGCCCCAGGCATGTGGTGTTCTGTGGCGGTGTGGTGCGTGGTCGTCGACGCGACGGCGGGCGGTCATGCGAAAGAAGCCCAGCGTTGATCGCCGAGCACACACGGTAGTTGGCGAATAGTCACTCGCGGCGGACAGTTGACGAACTTGCCCACAGAGCATCCCGCTCTGGTATGAGCTGTCGCACAACAGTCCGAAACAGTGCAATCACCTTGAGGGCCGCAGCAGTTGCCCACGTCTCCGGCCCTCGTCCGCCCGGCGCCCCACGGCCGCCGGTCTCCCGGCTGCCCGGCTGCCCGGCCACTCGGCTACTCGGCTACTCGGCTACTCGGCTACTCGGCGGCGAGGATCACCGAACGGGTGAGGTGGCGCGGCCTGTCGGGGTCGAGACCCCGCGCGCCTGCGAGGGCCAGCGCGAGGCGCTGGATCCGTACGAGTTCGGCCAGCGGGTCGAGTTCCCCGGCCACCCACAGTCCGCCGGTCGCGCCGACCTGCTCGGCGAGGCCGTCGGGCGCGGGGCCGAGCAGCCAGGTCGCCGTGCCCTCGGTGGTGATGCTGATGGGGCCGTGCCGGTACTCCATCGCGGGGTACGACTCCGTCCAGGCGAGCGCCGCCTCCCGCATCTTGAGCGCGCCCTCGTTGGCCAGTCCGACGGTCCAGCCCTGTCCGAGGAAGGTGAACTGCGAGCAGTCGGTGACTCCTTCGGGCAGGGGCTCGGCGACGGCCCGCTCGCCGTCGGCGACCACGGAAGCGGTGTGCAGGCCGAGATGGGCGCGGAGCAGGGTGAGGGCCGTGGTGGCGAACCGGGTCTGCACGACGGACCGTTCGTCGGCGAAGTCCAGGACGACCAGGTCGTCGGCGGCCGAGCGGACGGGCGTCTCGGGGTCCGCGGTGATCGCGGTGGTACGGGCGGTGCCGCGGGTGGCGGCCAGCAGTTGGAGGACCTCGGTGGTGGTGCCCGACCGGGTGAGCGCCACGACGCGGTCGTAGCGGCGGCCGGCCGGGAACTCGGAGGCGGCGAACGCGTCGGTCTCCCCCTGACCGGCACCCTCGCGCAGCGCCGCGTACGCCTGCGCCATGTAGTAGGAGGTGCCGCAGCCGACGACGGCCGTGCGCTCACCGGCCTCGGGCAGTTGGCCCGAGCCGCGCAGGCCGTCGGCCAGCTCCGCCGCCCGGCGCCAGTTCGCGGGCTGGCCGGCCAGTTCCGTCTGGACAAACGTCACGTCGGCTCTCCACTCTCGATCTCCGCAACAGAAATGCTTGTTCATGCATGCTAGGTGAGACTTTCAAGCACCTTCAAGCAAACTCTTCCCGGCATGAAGGTGCTTGAATGATCCGAAGCGTGACGAAGGAGGTGCGGTGCGGTGAACCGGTACGAACGGCACAACACCCTGCTCGAACTGCTCGCGGAGCGGGGCCGGCTGGATGTCGACGTCGTGGCCGCCGAGCTGTCCGTGTCGGCGGCGACCGTACGCAGGGATCTCGACCATCTCGCCGAGCAGCAGTTACTCACCCGGACCAGGGGCGGGGCGGTGGCGCACTCCGTCTCGTACGGGCTGCCGCCCCGCTACAAGTCGGTGGGACGGTCGGCGGAGAAACAGCGCATCGGCCGGGCCGCCGCCGCGCTGGTGTACCGGGGCATGGTCGTCGGGCTCAACGGCGGGACGACGACGGCCGAGGTCGCGCGGGCCATCGCCACGCGCGGCGATCTGGCCGACATGTCGAACCGCGGCGGCGAGCCGGCCGTCACCCTGGTGACCAACGCGCTGAACATCGCGCACGAGCTGGCCGTACGCCCGCACATCAAGATCGTGACCACGGGCGGGGTGGCGATGCCGCAGTCGTACGAGCTGGTGGGGCCGCTGGCCCGGCACATCCTCGGTGAGGTGAGTCTGGACATCGCCTTCATCGGCGCGGACGCGGTGGACGTGACGGCGGGGGCCGGCGCGCGCAGCGAGCACGAGGCGAGCATCAACGCACTCCTGGCCGAGCGGGCGCGCCGGCTCGTGGTGGTGGCGGACAGCTCGAAGCTGGGCACGCCGGCCTTCGCCCGGATCTGCCCGACGGGCGCCATCAGCACACTGATCACGGACGCGGGCGCCCCCGAACAGGCGAAGCTGTTCGAGGAGCGTGGCGTGAAGGTGGTCCAGGTCTGAGACTCCCTCACCGCGCGCCCGACGCGGGGGACTCGCGTGGGCGCGGGGGACTCGTCGGGCGCCGGGGACTCGTCGTTACGGCGCGTTCCGCGTGACGGAGCGCCACCACGGTGCGCCGGGGACGCTCTCCACCGGTGTCGGCTCGTACCACTCACCGGGATACGGCGGCGTGCTCCGCGCGCCCGGATCGGGTCCGGCGGTGACGAGGAGGCTGCCGCCCGGCAGCAGGGCGTGCAGATGGTCGAGCGAGGCGACCTGGGGCAGGAGCAGGGTCCAGAACCGGGTGAGCCACTGCCGCGGCGGACCCTGGACGCCGGACCGCTGACCCGACGGCGGCACCGGCCCGTTGCCCCGGACCAGCACCTGCATGCCGGTGGTCATGGCCAGCGCGAGCGCGGCGACAGCCGGGGTGTCCGCTCCGGGGGCGATGCTCCGGTCCGCCCGGTCGCGCTGGAGCGCCTGGCACATCGCGTCCAGCCAGATCCGGGAGCAGTCCAACGCGGGGTCGGTGTCGCCGCGTTCCCCGGACAGCCGCAGACCCGCCCGGACGGTCGCGCTGCTGCGCAGCTGCTCGGTGAGCGCGTGCGTGATGTCGATCAGGGTCTGAACGGCAGGCGTATCACGCCTGTTCAGGGCCTCGAAGGCGGTCCGCGAACGCGCGCAGGCCAACTCCTGCACCGCGCGGGCGAGTTCCTCCTTGTGCGCGAAATGGAACGACAGGGCTCCCTTGGTCACCCCCGCGGTCTCGCTGATCGTCGTGAGATTCGCGCGTTCGTAACCGGCCCGGTCGAAGACTTCGGCAGCTGCCCGCACCAGGGCGTTCCGGGTCCGCTCGCCCCTTGCCTGCTTCGCCACGAGTCACACCTCAACGTCTCTAGGGGAGATGGCGGCTCTCCGTATCCCCCGGCCGCTTCGATTCACCACAATAAACCGTCGTGCTGGTTTTGTGTACCCATCACGCATTCCACTTCCTGGCTTCAGCCATGCCTTCTCAGCCATTTTGTCTAGAAGTTGACTCCCCACCCCGACAGATCCAGGTCAATAACGACCGACAGGCGACTCCATCCATCTTGACAAACAGACGGTCAGGTTTGTTATGGTCATCTTCCAGGCTGAGGTTGACGAATACGGAGATCAAGTCGTGCGTGTACTCGTGATCGAAAACGACGCCGCCGCCGCGGAGACCCTCGTTCGCGGCCTGCGGCGGCACGGTAACGACGCGACGAGCGTCGGCACCGGGGCCTCCGCCCTGAAGACCCATCGGCAGGCCGAATTCGTGCTGCTCGACCTGGAGTTGCCGGACATCGACGGCCTACAGGTCTGCCGCACCATCCGCGACTCCACCGACACCCCGATCATCGCCGTCACCGCGCGGGGCACCGAGCTGGACCGTGTCCTCGGATTACAGGCCGGCGCGGACGACTACCTCGTCAAGCCCTACGGATTCCGGGAGCTGCTGGCGCGTATGGACGCCGTCATGCGACGGGCCTCCCCGCAGACGCCCGTCGCCCAGGAGGTCAGTTACGGTCCGCTGCACATCGACGCGGGCGCCCGCGAGGTCCGGCTGGAGAAGGAACTGGTGAAGGTGACCCGCAAGGAGTTCGACCTCCTGCACATGCTGGTCTCCCGGCCCGACCATGTGGTCTCCCGTCAGCAGCTCATGTCGCAGGTGTGGGAGGAGACGTGGACCAAGTCGGGCCGGACCATCGACACCCATGTGAGCAGTCTGCGCAGCAAGCTCGGGGCCAGTACGTGGATCACCACCGTGCGAGGGGTCGGATTCCGTATCGGACACGGCTGAGCCGGCCGGGCCGGTGCGGCCCCGGAGCCGTACCGAAGGACGTGAAGGAGCCCCGTACTCGACCGAGCACGGGGCTCCCACACGTCGCGTACCGAGAGTCCCCGAACGGCCTTGACCTTGAGTGGACTTGAGGTTCTACGTTGGTCACAACGGCAACAAACCGCAGGTGGACCCGGAGGTGACCACAGTGAGCGCTGACACCGCACTGGCCGCGCAGCCCATCGGCTACTGGAGTGGAGCCGCGAACAGAGCGATCATCACGCACATCCGTCAGGCGATGGCACGCCTCCATGTGTCCCAGCCTCAGTGGTGGGTGCTCAACCAGCTCGCGGGAGCGCCGACGGCCATGAGCCAGGTCGAACTGGCCCGCCGGCTGCGGGACTACCTGGACCCGGGAACCACACTCGGCCCCGACATCGAGACCCTGCTGGCGCGCGGCTGGATCACCACCGGCGCCGACGGCCGGCTGTCGCTCACCGGGGCCGGGGAGGCCGGCCGGGCACGGATCAAGGAGCTGGTGCTCGAACTGCGCGCGCAGATCCACGACGGCATCGACGACGCGGAGTACGTACGGGCGCTGGGAGTGCTGCGCCGCATGATCAGCAACGTCGGAGGCGACCCCGACTTTCCCTGATCCGGCGAGACGATGCCATGGCCCGTACCGAGTGTTCGGTACGGGCCATCGGCGTCGTCGCCGCGGTCGCGCCCGGTGATCGCGGGTCAGCGGGCGGTCGCGCCACGACCCGCGCGGTCGAGCGTCCGGCGTACATCCGAGTCGTGGTAGTAGGTGCGCCCGGCGCGGGTGCTGCGGCGCCAGCGGCGCTCGCTCGCGTGACGGTAGACGCTGCCCGGCGCGATGCCCCACAGCCGGGCTATGTCGGCCGCGCTGACCCAGCGGGTGTCCGACGGGGATTCGGCCGGCGGTTCCGGGCTCGCGTCCTGCCGTGCGTCCCCGGCTGACCGGCCGTTCACCGATCGGCCCGTCGTCGACGTCGATGCCTTCGCACGGCGGGAGTTGATGCGGTGGCTGAGCTGTAGCCACTCGTGGCCGAGCCAGCGGTGTGCCGGGTCGGCGTCGCAGATGATCTCGGCGGGGACCTGCGGCTTCCGCGGATCGACGCGGGCGGCCAGCGCGCCGGCGCAGGACTCCTCGACGCAGCCGCCGATCGGCACCCGGCGGGCCTCCGAGGGATCGATCACCCGGCGGGCACGGCGTACGACCCGCGCGAGCTCCTCGGAGAGATCACCGGCGGCGTCATGCGTGCCCAGCCAGTCGGCGTGCCGCGTGAGGAACTCCGCGAGCGCGTCGACCGAGCGGGGCGGGGCGCTGAGACGCCGCTCCTCGACGACCAGGCCGACCCATGTCCAGAGGGTCGAGGCGAACGCCGAACGGGCCTCGGCCGCCGCCATGTTGAACGGCATGCCCGGCAGCGGCCCGCCGCTCGTCTTCTCGCGCGGCTGGTCGGAGCCGCCGAGCAGCCGCCCGCACTCCTCGTACAGCCCCGCCACCGCCCTCAGCTCGGCGAGCAGCCGTCTCTCGCACCCCGGGCACAGCCGGCGCCCGGCCTCGGCACGTCGGCGGACCAGCCCCGATGCCTCCCGGGCCGCGCAGCCGGCTCCCCCGCACACTGTTGTCGCCGCGGCGGCGCGAATCGTGTGGTTACGCATAGCAGACTCCCCCTTTGTCGAATTGTCGCCACGCTAGTTCGGGAGTTCGATACGGGCAACCAAGCCACGTGGACTTGCAGGACACTTGACACCGATTTCGCAGGCACTTTCCATCTGCCACGGCTCTGACGTGATTTGACATTTCCCTGTAGGGCGGGATCTTGACCAGGACCGTACGAGCGAAGAGAGTCGTGGCTAACGTCCTTCGAACTGTGCCCGGTCGACGGAGAGTTCACGGCTCCCCCGACAGCACACTGTTCTGACGTTGAATTCACACAGCTCTGAAAGTGGACCGCTTGACGCGGGCTGCCGCCCCGAAGAGGCTATTGAATACCGTCCGCCGACCTGTGCGGAATCCCGGGTGAATGACGCTCGCCGCGCTCGCCGCACCACAGCGACTTGTCCGCGCCTCTTCCGGTCGGTGACCGACGACCGACCAACGAAACCATTCGGAGGAGCCGCTGATGGCTACGCAGGAAGCAACGATCCAGGTACCGCACGCGGGGCCGGCCCATGAGCGCCGGGCCATCGCGCGCAGCGCGCTCCGCGTCTTCGCCCGTGAGGGCTGGCAGCGCTCCGACGCCGAGGCCGTGGCGGCCGAGGCCGGAGTCGACGCGAGCACGGTACGCCGGTACTACAAGGACAAGGAGCAGCTCTTCCTCGGCGTCCTGCTGGAGAGCACCGCGTCGGTGTCGGCGGCGCTCACCGCGATCGCCGAGCAGCACCTCACCCGGATCACGGATCTCGAACCCGACCTGATCGCCTTCGGTCTCGCCTGGCAGTCGCCGATCGCCGACTATCCGGATCACTTCGCCCTGGTACGGCGGATCTCGGCGGAGGTTTCGGTCCTCCCGCAGATCGTCATGGAGATCTGGCAGAACGCCGGACCGCGGCCGGCCCGGCGCGAGCTGGCCCGGCATCTGCAGCGGCTGTCCGAGCAGGGAGTGCTCGCCATCGAGGACGGCGACGCGGACCTGGCGGCGGGCCGTTTCATCCTGCTGACCTCCACCGGGATCGTCCAACGGACGTTCCACGGGACCGTGCCGCTCAGCGACCGGCAGATCGAGGAGCACATCACCGACGGTGTGCGGGACTTCCTCAGCCTCTACCGGCCGGTCGCCCGGCGCTGACGGCTGTCCCGTAATCCCCGGTGGATCAGCGCGCGGCGTCAGATGCGGTGCATCGCGAGGCGGAGGGTCGTCCTCGTACCGGGCGTGTTCGGGCGATCCGACAACACGGCGAGGTGCCGTAGCTGTCGTCGTGCGCCCGCCGGGGATTACGGGACAGCCCTGAGACGCGGGCGTGTCAATCGGAACGGTCCCTATCCGAAGGAGAGATGAGTGATGCACAGCACGCTGATCGTGGCTCGGATGGATGTTGATTCGAGCGTGGACGTCGCCCGTCTGTTCGGGGATTTCGACGCCACAGAAATGCCGCACCGGATGGGTACACGGCGGCGCCAGCTCTTCGCGTACAGGGGGCTGTATTTCCACCTCCAGGATTTCGAAGAGGACAACGGCGGGCGGCTGATCGAGGAGGCGAAGTCGGATTCTCGCTTCATACGGATCAGTGACGAACTGAAGCCCTGTATCGAGGCTTACGACCCGGCTACCTGGCGGTCCCCGAAGGACGCCATGGCCAGGCGTTTCTACAACTGGGAGGCGAAGGCGTGACACATCGTCGAGTGGTGATCACGGGAATAGGTGTCACCGCCCCGGGTGGAATAGGCCGCAAGAACTTCTGGTCCCTGCTGAGCGAGGGCCGCACGGCCACCCGCGGAATCACGTTCTTCGACCCGTCGCAGTTCCGTTCGCAGGTGGCGGCGGAGATCGACTTCGATCCGGAGGCCCATGGGTTCTCGCCGCACGAGATCCGGCGGATGGACCGGGCCGCGCTGCTCGCGGTGCTCTCCGCGCGCGAGGCGGTCGCCGACAGCGGGCTGGACTTCGCGGGCGTCGACCCGCATCGGATGGGGGTGACCATCGGCAGCGCGGTCGGCGCGACGATGGGCCTGGACCAGGAGTACCGGGTGGTCAGCGACGGCGGCCGACTCGACCTGGTCGACCACCACTACGCCGTCCCGCACCTCTACAACCACTTCGTACCGAGCTCCTTCGCGGCCGAGGTCGCCTGGGAGGTGGGGGCCGAGGGCCCGGCCACCGTGGTCTCCACCGGCTGTACGTCGGGCATCGACTCGGTGGGCCACGCGGTCGACGTGATCCGCGAGGGCACGGCCGATGTGATGGTCACGGGTGCCTCGGACGCGCCGATCTCGCCGATCACCATGGCCTGCTTCGACGCGATCAAGGCCACCACGGCGCGCAACGACGACGCGGAGCACGCCTCCCGGCCGTTCGACGGCACGCGCAACGGCTTTGTGCTGGGCGAGGGTTCGGCCGTCTTCGTCCTGGAGGAGCTGGAGTCCGCGCGGCGGCGGGGGGCGCACATCTACGCGGAGATCGCGGGTTACGCCTCACGCTGCAACGCCTTCCACATGACCGGTCTGCGGCCCGACGGCAACGAGATGGCCGAGGCCATCCGGGTGGCGCTGGGTGAGGCCCGGCTGCCGGCCGATTCGGTCGACTACATCAACGCGCACGGCTCCGGTACGAAGCAGAACGACCGCCACGAGACGGCCGCGTTCAAGAAGAGCCTGGGCGATCACGCGTACCGGACCCCTGTGAGCTCCATCAAGTCCATGGTGGGCCACTCCCTGGGGGCGATCGGCTCGATCGAGATCGCCGCCTCCGCGCTGGCGATGGAGCACCACGTGGTGCCGCCCACCGCCAATCTGCACACGCCGGACCCCGAATGCGACCTGGACTACGTGCCGTTGACGGCGCGGGAGCACCGCACGGACGCGGTGCTCTCCGTCGGCAGCGGTTTCGGCGGATTCCAGAGCGCCATGGTGCTGGCTCGTCCCGACAGGAGCGTGGCATGACGAGGGTAGTCATCACCGGCCTCGGCGTCGCGGCCCCCAACGGGACCGGTGCCGAGGAGTACTGGGCCGCCACCCGCGGCGGCAAGACCGGCATCGGCCGGATCACCCGCTTCGACCCCTCGCGGTATCCCTCACAACTCGCGGGTCAGATCAAGGGGTTCGACGCGGAGAAGCATCTGCCGGGCAGGCTGCTGCCGCAGACCGACCGGATGACCCAGATCGCGCTCGCCGCCACCGACTGGGCCCTCGCCGACGCGGGGGTACGGCCGGGCGATATGAGCGACTACGACATGGGCGTCGTGACGGCGAGTTCGTCGGGTGGCTTCGAGTTCGGCCAGAACGAACTCCGCAAGCTGTGGAGCCTGGGCAGCAAGCACGTCAGCGCGTACCAGTCCTTCGCCTGGTTCTACGCGGTGAACAGCGGTCAGATCTCGATCCGGCACGGTATGAAGGGCCCCAGCGGTGTGGTCGTGAGCGACCAGGCCGGTGGTCTGGACGCGCTCGCGCACGCCCGGCGGCAGATCTGCAAGGGCACCCGGCTCATCGTCACGGGCTCCATCGACGCCTCGATCTGCCCGTGGGGCTGGGTGGCGCAGATCGCCGGTGGGCGGCTGAGCACGAACGACCACCCCGACCGGGCCTATCTGCCCTTCGACGCGGAAGCCGGCGGTCATGTGCCGGGCGAGGGCGGCGCGATCCTCATCATGGAGAACGCGGACAGCGCCCGCGACCGGGGCGCCCGGGTCTACGGCGAGTTCGCCGGTTACGGGACGACCTTCGACCCGAGGCCCGGCAGCGCCCGGCCGCCCGGTCTGCGCAAGGCCATCGAACTGGCCCTGGCGGACGCGGACGCCGAACCGGGCGACATCGACGTGGTGTTCGCCGACGCCGCCGCCGTACCGGAGCTGGACCGTACCGAGGCCGAGGCGATCACCGCGGTCTTCGGCCCGCGCGGCGTCCCGGTCACCGCGCCCAAGACGATGACCGGCCGGCTCTACTCCGGCGCGGCGCCGCTCGACGTGGCCGCCGCCCTGCTCGCCATCGAGGAGGGGCTGATCCCGCCGACCACCAACGTCGAGCAGTCGGCCGAGTACGACCTGGACCTGGTGACCGGCCGGCCGCGTACCGCCGCGGTGCGCGCCGTGCTCGTACTCGCCCGCGGTGAGGGCGGTTTCAACTCCGCCGCCGTGATCCGCGACGCGCGCTGAGGCCGCGTCGCACCGTATGCCACCGGCCGCCCCCTCGGCGGCCGGCCGGTGCGCCCCGCCGTGTCGCGGGCGCACCAGTTCCACCCATCACCCACGAACGACAGTCCGAAGGGACAGCCATGGCCACGAACACCTTCACCATCGAGGACCTCAAGCGCATTCTCCTGGAGGGCGCGGGCGAGGAAGAGGGTGTCGACCTGAACGGCGACATCCTCGACACCGACTTCGAGGAGCTCGGTTACGAGTCCCTGGCTCTGCTGGAGACCGGCGGCCGGATAGAGCGCGAGTACGGCATCACGCTCGACGACGAGGCGCTGACCGACAACCGGACGCCGCGGGCGCTGATCGCGGCCGTCAACACCCACCTTGAGATCCCCGCCGCGGCCTGACCGTGCCGAAGCGGCAGCCGTGGCCGCCCGGGGCTCCCTCCCCCAGGGCCCGGACGGTCACGGGCCGCTGCCCCGCCGCGCCTTTCCACCCGCGGCGACACGTCAACAACCCTCATCACGCATCAATGTCGTTTGGAGAAGTGAAGTCATGTCGCAGCAGGAGAAGCGTGTTGCTCTGGTTTCGGGTGCCACGAGCGGGATCGGGCTCGCCGTCGCCCGGCTGCTCGCCTCCCAGAACCACCAGGTGTTCATCGGCGCGCGCAACGCCGAGAACATCACCTCGACCGTCAAGGAACTGCGCGAGGAGGGCCTCGACGTCGACGGAACCGTCCTCGACGTGCGCGACAGCGCCTCCGTCAGCGCGTTCGTCCAGGCGGCCGTGGCCCGTTACGGACCCGTCGACGTCCTCGTCAACAACGCCGGACGCAGCGGCGGCGGCATCACCGCCGACCTCACCGACGAACTGTGGGACGACGTCATCGACACCAACCTCAACAGCGTCTTCCGCCTCACCCGCGAAGTCCTCAACACCGGCCGCATGCGCCACAACAACCGCGGCCGCATCATCAACATCGCCTCCACCGCCGGAAAGCAGGGCGTCGTCCTCGGCGCCCCCTACTCCGCCTCCAAGCACGGCGTCGTCGGCTTCACCAAAGCACTCGGCAACGAACTCGCCCCCACCGGCATCACCGTCAACGCCGTCTGCCCCGGCTATGTCGAAACCCCCATGGCCCAACGCGTCCGCCAGGGCTACGCCAGCGCCTACGACACCACCGAGGACGCCATCCTCACCAAGTTCCAGTCCAAGATCCCCCTCGGCCGCTACTCCACCCCCGAGGAAGTCGCCGGCCTCGTCGGCTACCTCGCCACCGACACCGCCGCCTCCATCACCGCACAAGCCCTCAACGTCTGCGGCGGCCTCGGCAACTTCTGACCCGCCCACACCGGCCCCACCACCACAAAGGGAGTACGCGCATGTCCCAGACCGGCCCCGGCCCGCGCGAAGTCGAACACGAGATCACCGTCTCCGCCCCCGCCGCCACCGTCTACCAGCTCATCGCCGACGTCGAGAACTGGCCCCGCATCTTCCCCCCGACCATCCACGTGGACCACGTCGAACAGGGCGCGGCGCACGAACGCATCCGCATCTGGGCCACCGCCAACGGCGAGCCCAAGAACTGGACTTCACGCCGCACCCTGGACCCCGACACCCTGCGCATCACCTTCCGCCAGGAGATCTCCACACCCCCCGTCGCGACAATGGGCGGCACCTGGATCATCGAGCCGGTCACCGCGACCGAGTCCAGGATCCGGCTTCTCCACGACTACACCGCCATCGACGACAACCCCACCGACCTGGCGTGGATCGACGAGGCGGTCGACCGGAACTCGCGCTCCGAACTCGCCGCTCTCAAGACCAACGTCGAGGCCGCGCACCAGGCGGACGAACTCACCTTCTCCTTCGAAGACACCGTCCACATCAACGGCTCCGCCAAGGACGTCTACGACTTCATCAACGAAGCCGGCCTCTGGAACGAACGCCTCCCCCACGTCGCGACCGTCCGCCTGGAAGAAGACACCCCCGGCCTCCAGACCCTGGAGATGGACACCCGCGCCAAGGACGGCTCCACCCACACCACCAAGTCCTACCGAGTCACCTTCCCCCACCACAAGATCGCGTACAAACAGGTCACCCTCCCGGCGCTCATGACCCTCCACACCGGCCACTGGACCTTCAACGAGAACCAGCACGAGATCGGCGGCCGGACCGTCGTCGCCGCGACCTCGCAGCACACCGTCGTCATCAACACCGACAACATCGCCCGCGTCCTCGGCCCGGACGCCACCGTCGGCGACGCCAAGGAGTACGTCCACACCGCACTCAGCACCAACAGCCGCGCCACCCTCGGCCACGCCAAGAACTACGCGGAACAGCGGGCCTGACCATGGAGGGGCAGCGGACGAAGCGGAGTGAGGTCCTTCAGACCCAGGTCATCGTGGTGGGCGCCGGACCCGTCGGGCTGATGCTCGCGGGTGAACTGCGTCTCGGCGGGGCCGAGGTGATCGTGCTGGAGAGCAGGACGGCCCCGACGACGGAGTCGCGCGCCTCCACCCTGCACGCCCGCACGATGGAGATCCTCGACAGTCGCGGGCTGCTCGAAGAGTTCGGCAGCCCGCCGACGGAGCCCCGTGGCCACTTCGGCGGACTGCCTCTCGATCTGACGTCGAGCAGCCGCTACCCGGGCCAGTGGAAGGTCCCGCAGACACGGACCGAGGAGGTCCTCCAGGAGTGGGCCCTCTCGCTCGGCGCGGAGGTGCGGCGCGGCCACGAAGTGGTGGCGCTGAGCGTCGCGGAGGACCACGTCGAGGCGGAGGCCGTCGGCCCCGGCGGGACCGTGCGGGTACGGGGGCGCTATGTGGTGGGGTGCGACGGTGAGGACAGCGCCGTACGCCGTCTGACCGGGACACCGGCGCCCGGACAGGCAGCCGGACGCGAGCTGATCCGGGCCGATGTGGCGGGCATCGAGATCCCCAACCGGCGCTTCGAACGGCTGGAGAAGGGGCTCGCCATCGCGGCGCGGCGCGACGACGGCGTCACCCGGGTGATGGTGCACGAGTTCGGCCGCAGGGCCGAACCCCGCACCGGGGAGCCGGAGTTCGAGGAGATCGTCGGGATCTGGAAGCGGGTCACGGGCGAGTCCATCGGGCACGGCACACCCCTGTGGGGCAACGCCTTCGGTGACGCCAACCGCCAGGTCGTGCGCTACCGCGAGGGCCGGGTGCTGTTCGCCGGCGACGCCGCGCACCAGCAGATGCCGATCGGCGGCCAGTCCCTCAACCTGGGACTCCAGGACGCCGTCAACCTCGGCTGGAAGCTGGCCCTGGAACTCGTTCGTCCCTCGTCCGGCGAGCTGCTCGACAGCTACCACAGCGAGCGGCACGAGGTCGGCCGCCGGGTGCTGTCCCACATCAAGGCGCAGGCGATGCTGCTGCTCGGCGGACCCGAGGTCGAGGCGATCCGTACGGTCTTCGGTGAGCTGATCGACCGGCCACGGGTCCGCGGGCATCTGGCCGGGACCATCACGGGCCTGGACATCCGTTACGACGTCGGACCGGGCGACCATCCGCTGCTCGGCGCGCGGCTTCCGGACGTCCCGCTGCGTACGGAGCGGGGGGAGAGCAGTACGACAGCTCAACTCCGCCCGGGGCGTGGTGTGTTGCTGGTCCTCGACGAGAGCGGACCGGCGGACGGCCCCTGGGATGCCGTGCCGAACGCGGGGCCGGGGACCTCGGACGGCCCGCGGGCCGACGGACCGCGCGCCGTCGCCGAGCCGTGGGCGGACCGCGTCGTGACCGTGGCGGCCGGTCTGCGGCGCGACGGCCCGCTGTCGGGCGCCGGTGCCGTCCTGGTGCGGCCGGACGGGCACATCGTGCACACCGGATCCGGTACGGACGGCCTGGTGACCGCCCTGGAGCGCTGGTTCGGCGCGCCGGGCGCCCCGGAGCCCCGGACCGCGAACACGGCGGCGGAGCGGGCCGTGGCCACGGTCACGGCCGCCGCCGACGCCGCCACCGAGACACGACCGGCCGGACCGTCGGCCGGATCTTTCACCGGTCCGTCATTCGCCGGGCCATCCATCGACACTGGGAGAAACGACATGGGCAGGCTCACGGGCAGGACAGCTCTGGTCACGGGTTCGAGCCGGGGCATGGGCCGGGCGACGGCCGTACGGCTGGCGCGGGAGGGCGCGCTGGTCGCCGTCCACTACACCAGTCGCGCGGAGGCGGCCGACGAGGTCGTCGCCTCGATCGAGAAGGACGGCGGGCGCGCCTTCGCGGTCCAGGCGGAGCTGGGTGTCCCCGGTGACGTCCACGAGTTGTTCGTGGGCCTGGAGCGGGGGCTGAAGGAGCGTACCGGTTCGACCGAGCTGAACATCCTGGTCAACAACGCGGGTGTGATGGGCGGAGTCGCTCCCGAGGAGACCACCCCGGAGCAGTTCGACCGGCTGTTCGCGGTCAACGCCAAGGCGCCGTTCTTCCTCATCCAGCGCGCGCTGAAGAACATCCCGAACGGCGGCCGGATCATCAACATCACGTCCGGACTGACCCGTTGCGCCAATCCGCAGGAGATCGCCTACGCGATGACCAAGGGCGCCGTCGATCAGCTGGCGCTGCACTTCGCCAAGCACCTGGGCCCGCGCAACATCACCATCAACAGCGTGGCGCCGGGCATCACCCGCAACGGCAATCCGGTCTTCGACATGCCCGAGGTCGTCGAGCAGATGGCGCAGCTGTCGGCTCTCGGCCGGGTCGGCGAGCCGGAGGACATCGCCGACGTGGTGGCCTTCCTCGCCTCCGACGAGGCCCGTTGGGTCACCGGTTCGTTCGTGGACGCCACCGGCGGCACGTTGCTGGGGTGAGACCGTCCGCGCGGCTCTCCGCCGCACCGACAGGGCCGACCGCGTTCTCGCGGCCGGCCCTGTCACGTTTGCGCGCTCCGACCGATCCGGGAGAGGACCTTGACGTCGTACAGAACATCCACCTCCGCCGCCGCGACCGCCCCGGCGGCGGCCCCCGCGGGGTTGAGTCCACGGCTGTGGGGGCTGCTCGCCGTACTGGCGGGAAACATGCTCATCGACGCGCTCGAAGTGTCCGTGATGGTCGTGGCGATGCCCTCGATCGGCGCGGGCCTCGGCCTCTCCCTGACCGTGTTGCAGTGGACGATGAGCGGTTTCGCGCTGGGCTTCGGCGGTCTGATGCTGTTCGGCGGCCGGGTGGTGGCGCTGCTGGGCCGACGGCGGGTGTATCTGGCCGCGCTGCTCGTCTTCGCCGCCGCGTCCCTGGTGGCGGGGGTGACGAGCGATCCGGCGCTGCTGATCGCCACCCGCTTCGTCAAGGGTTTCTGCGCGGCGCTGACCGCGCCGACGGGCCTGGCCATCATCAGCACCGCCTTCGCGGAGGGGCGTGAACGCGGCCGGGCGCTGTCCGTCTACACCCTCTTCGGCGCCGGGGGTTTCACCGCCGGGCTGCTGTTGTCCGGCATGCTCACCGAGATCAGCTGGCGCTGGACGCTGGTCTTCCCCGCCCCCGTGGTGCTGTTGCTGTTCGTCTTCGGGCTGCGGCTGATCCCGGCCGACGAACCGGACGCGGCAGGGCCACGACGCTGCGGTGTGACCGGAGCGGTCAGTTTCACGGGCTCCCTCGCGGCGCTCGTGTTCGCGATCGCGGCCGTGCCCGGGGCGGGCTGGGGCGGTGCGCGTGTGCTCGGCCTCGCCGCCCTGGCCGCGACGCTGTTCACCGTCTTCCTCGCCGTCGAACGCGGGGCGTCCCAGCCGCTGGTACGGGCCGGGGCGTGGGTGAACCGGGCCCTGGTCCGCTCGGCCCTCGGGGCGGCGGCCCTCAACGGCTCGTATCTCGGGCTGCTGTTCGTCATCACCTTCCACCTTCAGACGCGGCTCGGCTGGGGCCCGCTGCACACCGGGCTCGCGCTGCTGCCCGCGAGCGCCCCGCTGGCGGCGACCGCGCTGCTCTCCGGGCGCATGGTGAGCAGGTTCGGCGCCCCCAAGCTGATCGCTGTCGGCGCGCTGCCACCGCTGCTCGGCCATCTCTGGTTCCTGCGCCTGTCCGCGCCGACCGCTTACGCGTACGACGTCCTGCCGACGCTGCTGCTGGTCGCGGCGGGTTTCGTACTCGCCTTCGCGGCGCTGAACGCGCAGGCCACAGCGGGCGCGCCGGCGGCCGAGCGGGGCATGGCGGGCGGGGTCTACCAGACGGCGGTGCAGGCGGCCGCGGTCGTGATGATCGCGCTGGTCGCGACCCTGCTGGCCGGCGACGTGGCGCCTGCGGGCGCCTCCGAATCGGTGGTCCTGGGGAGCTACCGGCCGGCGGTCGTCCTGATCACGGGTGTCGGCGCGCTGGGGCTCCTCGTCGGTCTGACGGGGCTGCTCCCGCGTACGCGCGAGCGCCCGCCCACGTCCGCACCGGGCTCCGGGCCGGGCCCCGAACCCGCCCCACTCCAGCCCCGCACCTCCTCGAACACCGTGACCTGAAAGGAATCACATGAGCCTCCAACAGATTCTGCCCGCCACCGACCTCGACGACGACCACTCGGACGCCTACGCCTACGCGTACGCCTATGACGACGACTACGAGTACGACTTCGACGAGGACGAGGACGGCGACTGGGACGCGGACATCCTCGGCCCCGAGGTGGCCGTGCCCGACCGGGACGTGCTCGCCGCCCTCCCGGGAGCCGAACGCACCCGGATCATCGACGAGTTGGTCTGCCAGGAGCTCGGCCGGGTGCTGCGGATTCCGCCGTCGGACATCGAGACGACCGGCAGCACGATGAACGCGCTGGGCGTGGGTTCCATCGCCGGGCTACAGATCCAGAGCCGGCTGGAAGCCGCCCTTCAGGTCGAGGTGAACCTTCAGCAACTCCTGCTCGCCAACAGCGCCGCCGAGCTGATCGACTGCCTCGCCGGACAGCTCGGTCCGGGTGACTCGGTGCACGCGAGGAACGCCAAGGCACGGGAACGGCACGCCGCGAAGCCGTCCGGCGCCCCCACAGCTCCGGACGCGAGAGCCGGGACGACGGGCTCGCTGTGAACGCGCGTCGCACCGGCAGCGCCGTACCGGAGGGGTCCGGGCCGATCGCGGCGCCCATGGCGGAGGATGGGCGGCTGGACCTGTGGCTGCTGCGGCTGCCGAAACACGACCGTATCGCCGGTTCGCTCGACCGGTCCGAACTGAGCGCCGCCGAGCGCGGCCGGGGGGCCGCGTTCGTCCGGCCCGCCGACTCGGTGCTCTATCTCTCGGCGCACATCGCGCTGCGCCGGGTACTGGCGTCGTATCTCGGGATCCACCCCCGCGACGTGGTGTTCTTCCGCGAGCCCTGTCCGGGCTGCGGCGGACCGCACGGCCGGCCGGCGGTCCGGCCCGTGCTGTCGCCGGGCGTCCTGTCGGCGGAGCCCCCGCTGCATTTCTCCCTCTCGCACAGTTCAGGTGTGGCGCTGATGGGAGTGGCCGGGACCCCGGTGGGCGTGGACGTGGAGCGGCATCCGCGCGAGGAGACCGCCGAGGTGTGCGCCAGAGCGCTGCACACCGATGAACGGGCGGAGCTGGCCGCGCTGCCGCAGGAGGCACGCCCGGACGGGTTCGGCCGGATCTGGACCCGAAAGGAGGCCTATCTCAAGGGCCTTGGCACCGGTCTGGGCCGGGAGCCGTCCCTGGACTATCTCGGCTCGGACACCGGCAGGAGGCCGGAGGGCTGGACGATCCTCGACGTTCCCTGCGGTCCGCGCCACCACGGCGCCGCCGCTCTCCTGGGGACCGGGCCGGTTTCGGCGTCGGTCCGTCGGCTGCCCATGAACAGTCTCCTCCTCGGCGGTGCCGTGGAGTCCGACGACGGTCCGGACGCGCAGTCGTCCGCCGCGTAGATCGTGAAGGAGCAGGTTGTGCAGCGACAATTGAACGAGTTGAGCCAGCTCAAGGAGGCGGCGCGCGGCGGACCGAGCGAGCGCGCCACCGAAGTGCAGCACGAGAAGGGCAAGTTGACGGCGCGTGAGCGTATCGACCTGCTCCTGGACAAGGGTTCGTTCAACGAGGTCGAACCCCTGCGCAGGCACCGGGCGTCCGGCTTCGGTCTGGAGAGCAAGAAGCCCTACACCGATGGTGTGGTGACGGGCTGGGGCACCGTGCACGGCCGTACCGTCTTCGTCTACGCGCATGACTTCCGTATCTTCGGCGGGGCGCTGGGTGAGGCGCACGCGCAGAAGATCCACAAGGTGATGGACCTCGCCGAGGCGGCCGGCGCCCCGCTGGTCTCGCTCAACGACGGGGCGGGCGCGCGTATCCAGGAGGGGGTGCTGGCGCTCGCCGGTTACGGGGGGATCTTCCGGCGCAACACCCGTTCCTCGGGAGTGATCCCGCAGATCTCGGTGATGCTTGGCCCGTGCGCGGGCGGCGCCGCGTACTCCCCGGCGCTCACGGACTTCGTGTTCATGGTCCGGGACACCTCGCAGATGTTCATCACCGGGCCGGACGTGGTGCGCGCGGTGACCGGTGAGGAGATCACCCAGAACGAGCTGGGCGGCGCGGATGTGCACGCCTCGGTGTCCGGTGTGGCGCACTTCCCGTACGACGACGAGGAGACGTGCCTGGAGGACGTGCGCTTCCTGCTGTCCCTGCTGCCGTCGAACAACCGCGAACTGCCCCCGGTCGTCAGGACCGACGACCCGGCGGACCGCACCACGGAGGCGCTGCTCGACATCGTCCCCACGGAGTCGGGGCGTTCGTACGACGTGCGGGCCGTCATCGAGGAGATCGTCGACGACGGCGAGTACTTCGAGGTGCATCCGGCGTGGGCGACCAATCTGGTCTGCGCGCTGACCCGGCTGGACGGGCAGGTCGTCGGCATCGTCGCGAACAATCCGGGGTCGATGGCCGGGGTGCTGGACATCGAGGCGTCCGAGAAGGGGGCCCGGTTCGTCCAGTGGTGCGACGCGTTCAACGTGCCGCTGGTGACGCTGGTCGACGTGCCGGGCTTCCTGCCCGGTGTCGACCAGGAGCACAACGGCATCATCCGGCGCGGCGCGAAGCTGCTCTACGCGTACTGCAACGCGACGGTGCCGCGGATCTCACTGGTGCTGCGCAAGGCGTACGGCGGCGCGTACATCGTGATGGACTCCCGCTCGATCGGCGCGGACCTGGCGCTGGCCTGGCCCGGCAACGAGATAGCCGTGATGGGCGCGGAGGGCGCCGCGAACGTCATCTTCCGCCGGGAGATCGCCGCCGCGGACGACCCGGAGGCGGTCCGGCAGCAGAAGATCAAGGAGTACAAGGCGGAGCTCATGCATCCGTACTACGCCGCGGAGCGTGGCCTGGTCGACGACGTGATCGACCCGCGCGACACCCGCAAGATCCTGATCCGCTCGCTGGCGATGCTGCACGCCAAGCACGCCGACGTGCCCTGCCGCAAGCACGGCAACCCGCCGCAGTGACGGGCCTCGACCGCCCGGAGGCCGGGTTCGTGACGTTCGGTGTGCTGCGGGTGGACGGCCCCGGCACCGCCGCCGAGCTGGTCGGGATCCTCACCGAGGAGGTGACCCGCTGGGTGCGGCACACCGAGGGGTTCGTCTCCGCCCGGGTGCATGTGAGCCTCGACGGGAGCACCGTCGTCAACCGGGGCCAGTGGACGAGTGAGGAGGACTATCACTCGTCGTTCCGCGGCAGGCCGGCGGACGGCGTGCTGCCGACCATCGCCGGCCGTCCGGGGGTGCTGGCCGCCACTGTGTTCACCGGCGCCCCGGCGCCTGGCATCGAAGGCCCGCAGGCGGCGGAGGAACCGGGCGTGGTGGCCGTGGCCACCCGGCATCTGAGCGGCCACGAGTCGGCCGTCGAGGTGACGGGCCTGCTGGCCCGCAGCGGTGAGTGGAAGCGGCACCATCCCGGTTTCATCTCCGCGACGCCCTATCTCAGCCAGGACGGCACGACGTTCATCAACTACCCCATGTGGGTCAACGAGTTCGCGTACTGCTCCTGGATGCGCGACCCGCGGATCGCCGAGGGACAGGAGGAGTTGGCCCGCCTCGAAGTCGCCCCGCCGGAGTACCTGTTGTGCACGGTGGCGGCGCAGATACACGCCCCGCCGCCGGTGCCCCCGGTGCCCCCGGTGCCCCCGGCGCGGCCCGGCGCGGCTGCCGAGAACAGCCAGGAACCCGGCTCGCGGAAAGCGGGCCCCCAAGGAGGAGGAGAGAGTTGAGCACCGAAGCTCCGGAACGAGACCTTCCCGGCCTGACCGTCGACGAGCACCGCGCGGCGCCGCCGCCCGGACTCGCCGGGGAGGACGACGAGTACCCGACGGACACGCACATCATCCGCGGCATCGACTGACCGGCACGAGCGGTTCGCGAGAGCGGGCGCGGTCGGCTTCGAGGTTCTGAGACTCGTAGAGAAGCGAGGAAATCGGAGACGTGAGGGAATCCATGACCGCGAAGGGCCAGGCGGGAACCGGCACGACCGGTCGAGCGGCACTGGCCGTGCTCCTGTTCGCCTCCACCCTCACCGTCATGGCGGGGACGGTACTCGTCCCCGTCCTGGCGCTGATCCGCGACGACCTCGGTATCGGCGGCACAGCGGCCGGGCTGCTGCTCACCGCGCACGCGCTGTCGATCGCGGTGACCGGCCCGCTCGCGGGCTGGTCGATCGACCGCTGGGGGCTGCGCGCGCCACTGGTCACGGGGCTGCTGGTGTACGGACTCGCGGGCGGCGCGGGCCTGTTCGTCGAGTCGTACGCCGCGCTGATCGTCAGCAGACTCGTCTTCGGCGTCGGCGCCGCGGCGGTGTTCACCGGTTCCACGGTGGCTCTGCTGACGCTCTATCAGGGCGTGGAGCGGGACCGGGCGATCGGCCGGCGTTCGACGGCCATCAGCCTCGGCGGCATCGTGTGGCCGCTGCTCGGCGGCGCGCTCGGCGGGATCTCCTGGCACAGCCCGTTCGCGGTCTATCTGGTCGGTCTGCCGGTCGGCGTGGCGATGCTGTGGGTGCTGCCCGCGGTCCCGGCCGCCGAGCGCCGTGCCGGTCGCGGGAACACCGTGCGACTGCTGCGCCTGTTGCCCGTGCGGGTGTTGGGCCTCTACGGGGTCTCGTTCGTCAGCTCGCTGCTTCTCTACGTGCTCGCGGTCTTTCTGCCGCAGCGGCTGGCCCAGGTGGGTGTCGAGCAGCCGTTCCTCGTCGCCTGCTACACCATGGCCACCTCGCTGAGCGGCGCGGTGGCCGGTCTGGTCTACGTACGGTTGCGGCGGCGGTTCGGCTACGCCGGGCTGCTCCGGGTGGCCGCCGCCGCGTGGTTGGCGGGGCTGCTGGTGGCCGGTACGGCGGATCACCTGGTGCCGCTCGCCGCCGCTCCCGCGCTGTTCGGGGTCGGCATGGGGGTGGCGGTGCCCACGCTGACCGTACTGATCGGTGAGGCTGCTCCGCCCGGTATGCGCGCCCAGGCCACCGCGCTGTCGGGGACCGCCGCGTTCACCGGCCAGTTCGTCTCCCCCCTGCTGGTGGGGCCGCTGGTGGGGGCGACCTCGCTCCGGGCGGGGTTCCTGGTCGCGGCGCTGCTCGCCGGGGCCGTGCTGCTCGTGGTCGGGGCGGCCCGGCCGGCGCCGCCACTCGTACCGGCGGGCGGGTTCCACCCCGATCCCCACCGCCCCACCAGGCCGGTCGCCGGCCTTGAGAAGAACGGAGACGCGGCATGAACGACGACGCACCGGAAGTCCGTGAGATCACCCTGAACGCCGACGGCATCCCCCTGTCGGCGCTGCTCGCCGAACCGCGCCACACACCCTCGCGGGCCGTGGTGGTCGCCGTGCACGGCGGCGGCATGCGAGCGGGCTACTTCGACGGGCGGGCCGCCCCCGGCCAGTCGCTGCTGGAACTCGGCGCGCGGCTGGGCTGGACCGTGCTCGCCGTGGACCGCCCCGGCTACGGCCGGTCGGCCCAGCGGCTGCCGGAGGGGCAGACCCTCGGCGAACAGTCCCTCACCCTGCACGCGGGGCTGGCGGACTTCGCCACCCGGTACGACACGGGCGCCGGGTTCCTCATGATCGCCCACTCCTTCGGCGGCAAACTCGCCCTGACCGCCGCCGCCGATCAGCACGGCGTCGAACTGATCGGCCTGGACATCTCCGGCTGCGGACATCGTTACGCCGTGGAGACGGCCCAGTTGCCGACCACCGGCGCCCATGGCAACTGGCGGCTGAACTGGGGTGTGCTCAGGCTCTACCCGCCGAACGCCTTCAAGCTCAGCGGGCCGTTGGTCGCCCGGGTGCCCGCCCTGGAGGCGCGTGAGGCCCACACCTGGCCGCAGCGGTTCCCCGAGATCGCCGCGAGCATCCGGGCGCCGGTCCGCTTCACCTTCGCAGAACACGAACTGTGGTGGCGCCACAACGACGAGGAAATCGTCGCGCTGACGGGGCTGCTGAGTTCTTCACGCGTGGTCGTGGACCGGCTGCCGAACGCGGGCCACAACATAAGTCTCGGCTGGGCGGCCCGCTCGTACCATCTTCGCGCTCTGGCCTTTCTGGAGGAATGCCTTCTGGAGCGTCAAGTCGCGCTGTCGCGGCATTGAGTGTGCGGCTTGCCGCAGGCGCGGGGTCTGACACTCCTCTGACGTGCCTCTGACCTTCCTCGGACATACGCGTCACGTTCTTTCGGCCGGCTACGCGTATCTGATGAAACTTCACCGGGATCTGATCCGCGGTCCCTTGAACTCGACCTGAGAACCGAAGAGTCTGGGTGTCATATTTCGCCGCGCTGTCTTCCCCACCGACGTGCGATCCGGCGGTTGCCCAGGGACGTGCCGCCAATTCCATCTCCCTTGAAGGAAGTTCCGACGATGGCCAAGGAGAAATACATGGACGCCGCTGTTGTTGTCGTGGGTGCCGGACCGGCCGGTCTGATGCTCGCGGCCGAACTCAAACTCGCGGGTGCGGATGTCATCGCCCTGGAGAGCCGCCCGGAACGGAGCGGGGAGTCGCGCGGACTGGGCTTCACCACCCGCACGATGGAGGTCTTCGACCAGCGCGGGCTGCTGCCCCGCTTCGGGGACATCGAGATGAGCACCCAGGGCCACTTCGGCGGCCTGCCCGTCGACTTCAGCGTGCTGGACGGTGCCCACCAGGCCGCGAAGACGGTGCCTCAGTCCCAGACGGAGGCGAAGCTGGAGGAGTGGGTGGGCGAGCTCGGCGTGGACCTGCGGCGCGGCCACGAGGTGCTGTCCTTCACCGACGACGCGGACGGCGTCGAGATCGAGGTCCACGGCCCGGACGGCACCGAGACACTGCGCGCCGGGTATCTGGTGGGCTGCGACGGCGGACGCAGCATGGTACGCAAGGCCGCCGGCTTCGACTTCCCCGGGACCGCGTCGACCATGGAGATGTTCCTGGCCGATGTGAAGGGGCTCGACCTCGAACCGCGCATGATCGGCGAGACGCTGCCGGGCGGCATGGTCATGATCGGCAAGCTCCCCGGCGGCATCACCCGGCTCATCCTCTGCGAGCGCGGCAACCCGCCTCAGCGCCGTACCGAAGCGCCGGCCTACTCCGAGGTGGCCGACGGCTGGAAGCGCGTCACCGGAGACGACATCTCGCACGGCGAGCCGGTGTGGGTCAGCGCCTTCGGCAACGCCACCCGGCAGGTCACCGAGTACCGCCGGGGCCGGATCATCCTCGCCGGCGACTCGGCGCACATCCATCTGCCGGCCGGCGGCCAGGGCATGAACACCAGCATCCAGGACGCGGTGAACCTCGGCTGGAAGCTGGCCGCGGTGGTGCGCGGCAAGGCCCCGGAGAGCCTGCTCGACACGTATCACTCCGAACGACACCCGGTGGGCAAGCGGCTGCTGATGAACACTCAGGCCCAGGGCCTGCTGTTCCTCAGCGGCTCGGAGGTCCAGCCGCTGCGTGACGTGCTGCGGGAGCTGATCGGGTACGAGGAGGTCAGCCGGCACCTCGCGGGCATGGTCAGCGGTCTGGAGATCCGTTACGACGTGGGCGGCGGCTCGCATCCGCTGCTGGGCCGCAGGATGCCGCACCTGGAACTGATCGGGGAGAACGTCAAGACCAGCAGCACCGAGTTGCTGCACGCCGGGCGCGGTGTGCTGCTCGACCTCGCCGACAACGCGGTGCTGCGCGACCGCGCCCGGGGCTGGACGGACCGGATCGACGTGGTGACGGCGGCGCCGCACGGCGTGGCCGAGGGCAGCTCCCTGGCCGGGTCCGGCGCCCTGCTGATCCGCCCGGACGGCTACGTCGGGTGGGCCGCTCCCGGCAGCTACAGCGACCTCCCGATGGCGCTGGAGCGCTGGTTCGGGCCCGCCCGCTAGCGGGCGTAGGGCCCGTCCGACCGAGGGCCCTCGCGGAACGGGACCGGCAGCGCCACGCCGGTCCCGCTGTCGTGTGCGCCGCACGTCAGAGATTCAGGCCCGCGTGTGCGGACTGTCAATCCCCGGTGAAGTGCGTTGACCTGTGACGGTCGACCGAAGAAGGTGGTTATCAGGCTCCATTGCTGTGCCTCCTGATTACGGCCGCCTTTCCGAGGGTGGCCTTCTTCGATTTGTCGGGGCTCCAGCGATGAAAAGGAGTCAGTGATGGAAACGACCGGGACAGAACCTGTTGTCCGGGTGGAGAAAGGTGATCCCGACGACGAGGAGCTGGCCGCGGTGATCGCGGTGGTTCTCGCGTGTGCCGCCACCGCGGACGCGGCCCAGGACGAATCGGACGAGGGCCGCGGAGCCGCCTTCAACTGGCGCCCGACGGAACGGGAATCCGCTTATCGCGGCCCTCGGGCCTGGCGGCATATTCCACCCTCTACAAGTCTTCGTTAAGAAACTTGTCGGCCGCCCCCGCAGCCGAAGAAGCTGTTCATGGGGCCCCGTCATCGACTCGGTTTCCCCAGCAGGTCGATCCCGTCCTTGACAGGTCGATCCCGTCTTGAAAGGCACGGTAATGACTGAGAATCCCATCAAGCTGGCGGTGATCATCGGCAGTGTGCGGCGCGGGCGATTCGGCCCCACCGTGGCCAAGTGGTTCGCCCGTCAGGCACGCGCCAACGGTGGCGTGAGCGTGGATGTCATCGACCTGCTCGACTTCCCGCTGCCGCTCCAGATGCCTTCGCCCGGCCGGCCGTGCGAGACCGAAACGGCCGAGGTGCGCGACAGGCTCGGTGCCCGGCTGGCCGCCGCCGACGCGTTCGCCGTCGTGACGCCGGAGTACAACCACACCTTCCCGGCTGCCCTCAAGAACGCGATCGACTGGTACCAGGACGAGTGGAACGCCAAGCCGGTCGGGCTGGTCAGTTACGGCGGCATGAGCGGTGGCCTGCGCGCGTCGGAGCATCTGCGGCAGGTCTTCGCGGAGGTGCACGCCATGACCGTGCGCGACGCGCTCAGCTTCCACAACGCCTGGCGCCAGTTCGAGAAGGACGGTGCCCCGGCCTCCCCCGAGGGTTCCGAAGCCGCGGCCAAGGGCCTGCTCGGCCAACTCCTTTGGTGGGCCGAGACGTTGCGCGAGGCGCGGAGCACCCGCCCGTACAAGCACTGAACGACCGGCCGCGGCGAGTCCCCTGCGGCACCCCTCACGACCGATCCCCCACCGATGAATGTCCCTGAGAACCATCCCCATGTCGCCCATGCTGGAGGCTTTCCCGTGCGTATCCCCCGCTCCCGTCTCGTCCTGGCCGGTCTGGCCGGCACGCTGATACTCGGCGGCGCCGTCGCGCCGTCGGCCTCGGCCGCCCAGGCCCCGCCGGCCTCGGTGGAGGTCCGCGGCAGCCGTTTCCTCGACGTCTCGGTAAGCCCCGGCGGACTGACCGCCCCGGCCACCACCACCCCCGGCACGGTCATCTTCCGTGCCAGCACCACCGACCCCGGCGCCGGCCTGATCGGGCTGACGCGGCTCGCCTCCGGTGTGACGTGGGAGAGGTTCCGCGACATCCAGCGCCGGACGCTCTCCGACGACCCGGCCGTGGTCGTCCAGGCCCAGACGGAACTGGCCGCCTCCGCCGATCTGCTCGGCGGTGTGGTCACGCACCCGGGTCTGTCCGGCTCATTCAGCCAGGACCTGACACCCGGCACCTATCTGCTCTTCGAGTACTTCGACCTGGAGAACGCCCCCGCGCCCCGCTACCGCTGGCTGACCGTCAGCGGCGCGGCGAGCGGCACTCACCCGACGCCCACCGCGACCCTGGTCTCGGAGAGCGTCGCGGGCGCGCCCCGCTTCACGCTGTCGGGCACGGTGAGGGCCGGGCGCCCATGGAAGTTCGTGAACAAGCTGCCGCAGGAGAACGAGGCGGTCTTCTTCCCGCTGGCCGCGGACGTGAGCGAGTCCGACCTCACGTCGTACTTCGACAAGTTCGGTCCCAACGGTGAATGGCCCGCCGACCCGCCGCCGTTCGACCAGTCCAAGGGTGTCGGCTCGCTGCCGCTGAACCCGGGGCGTTCGTCGGTGATCCAGATTCCGCTGACCGTCGGCCGCTACGTGGCGCTCACCTGGCTGAAGGACGCCACCGACGGCAGGACGCGGCTGGTCAAGGAGGGTCAGTACAAGATCGTCGAGGTCCGCTGAGTGCGGCACTTGACCTCAACCGCAGTTCAGCTTTTAACGTCACTGACCAGCGGGTTCGTCGCCTACGGCCCACGAGACAGGGGAATTTCATGACTACGACCGCCGCGCCCCGCGCGGGCCGGAAAGAGTGGATCGGGCTGGCCGTACTGGCCATGCCGACGCTGCTCATCGCGATGGACATGACAGTCCTTCACCTGGCGGTTCCTTCACTGACCGCGGACTTGCAGCCCAGTACGTCGCAGCTGCTGTGGATCATGGACATCTACGGATTCCTGGTCGCCGGCCTGCTCATCACCATGGGAACCCTCGGTGACCGGATCGGGCGGCGCAAGCTGCTGATGACCGGCGCCGCCGCCTTCGGCATCGCCTCGGCACTCGCCGCGTTCTCCAACAGCGCCGAGATGCTGATCGTGACCCGGGCACTGCTCGGTGTCGCGGGTGCGACCCTGATGCCCTCCACGCTCTCCCTGATCCGCAACATGTTCCACGACGCCGCCCAGCGCACCGTCGCCATCAGTGTCTGGATGACCTGCTTCGCGGTGGGTGGCGCCCTCGGCCCGCTGCTCGGCGGATTCCTGCTCGACTACTTCTGGTGGGGCTCGGCGTTCCTGATCGGCGTCCCCGTCATGGTGATCCTGCTCGTGCTCGGCCCCGTGCTGCTGCCCGAACACCGTGACGAGCAGGCGGGCAAGCTGGACTTCGGCAGCGCCGTGATGTCCCTGGTCGCGGTCCTGTCCGTGGTCTACGGCCTCAAGCTGGTCGCCGAGGACGGCTTCGGTCTCCAGCCGGTCGCCTTCGTGCTGCTGGGTCTGGCCGTCGGGTACGCCTTCGTCCGCCGCCAGCGGTCGCTCGCCGACCCGCTGCTCGACCTGAAGCTCTTCCGTGAGCGGACCTTCAGCGCGTCGGCGGGTCTGCTCACCATCGGCATTCTGGTGATGGCGGGTTCGCAGCTCTTCACGCTCCAGTACCTCCAGCTCGTGCACGGACTCTCCCCGCTGTCGGCCGGCCTCTGGTCGCTGCCCAACGCGGCCGGTCTGATGGTCGGTGCCATGTCGGCCCCGGCTCTCGCTGCGAAGATCCGCCCCGGTTACGTCATCGCGGGCGGCCTGGTCGTCGCGGCGATCGGGCTGGGAATGCTCACGCTGGTCAGCGCGAGCGCCGGGCTGGGCATCCTGGTGACGGCCTCCGCGATCATGGGTGCGGGTCTGGGGCCGATGGCCTCTCTCAGCACGGACCTGGTGGTCGGCGCGGCTCCGCCGGAGCGCGCCGGTGCGGCCTCGGCCATCTCCGAGACGGGCACCGAGCTGGGCTCGGGTCTGGGCATCGCGGTCCTCGGCAGCATCGGCTTCGGTGTCTACCGCAGCGAGATCGAGAACACCATGCCGTCGGGCGTCGACTCCGAGGCCGCGCACGAGTCGCTCGGTGGAGCGGTGGCGGCGGCCGAGGAGCTCGGCGGCAGGACGGGCGACGAACTGCTCACCGTCGCCCGGGAGGCGTTCACGTACGGCATGCACGTGACGGCCATCGTCGGCGCCGCCGTGGCGCTCCTGCTGGCACTGCTGGCCTCGGTCCTGCTGCGCGACGTCAAGCCGGGCGCCGGCGGTCACGACGAGTCGGCGGACGGCGCCCCGCAGGGCGGCCCGGACGGCGCGGCCACGACCGAGACCGCGCCGGACTCCGAGGCGTCGAAGAGCGGGACCGCGCTCGGAAGCAGCATCTGAACCACCTGAAGAGCCGGGCCCGCTGACGGGCCGTCAGGCCGTACCGCACGGTCGGCGGGTCCGGAGTGCCGAAGGGCCGGGGAGTCCGCTCCCCGGCCCCTCGCCCGGACCACCCGGTGTCGTACGAACACCCCACCGGCACTGCCGAACCACGGCACCATCGAGGCGGGTGGGTGTGATCGCAGCCATACGAACGGCCGGCTCGGCCGGCCGCGAAGAGAACAGGAGGCTCGCCCTATGGAGCAGTCGGAAGACAGGACCGCCACGGTCGAATTCGTGCTGGACGTCATCTGCGCGGCGTCGTACATCGCGTACGTCCGCCTGGAGCGCGCGATCGAGCGGGTGCGGGCCGACGGAGGCAAGGTCGAGGTGGTCTTCCGTCCCTTCCAACTCGCCCCGGACGCGTCCTTCGACGGAGAGCCGCTGCTGGAGGTGCTCACCGGGATGTTCGGCAAGCACGTGGTGGCGGAGACCCAGCAGGCCGCGGCCGACGCGGTGAAGGACGGCGTGACGCTGGACTACGGCAGGGCGGTGGCCGCCGACACCTTCGAGGCACACCGTCTGATCCGGTCCGCGGCGTCGCGCGGGCTGGGCGAGGCCGCGGTCGAGCGGCTGTTCCGGGCGCACTTCACCGACGGTCTGAACATCGCCGACCCGGCGACGCTGGAGCGGCTGGCGGCCGAGATCGGGGTCGACGCGAACGATGCCCCGGCAGACCGGCTCCGCGCCGATCTGGCCCGTGTACGCGCCGGCGGCATCCGTTCGGTGCCGCAGATCTCCTTCGACGGCGGGCGGGCACTGGGCGGCACGCAGTCCGAGACGACCTACGCCAAGGCACTCCGGACGGCCGCCTAGGGCGTGTCCGCGGAGTCCGTCCAGGGACCGCCGACGACGCGTCACTCCCTCTGTCCCGACCTGCTTTCGACCTCTTACGAACCTGATCCCGATACCCACGGCTGAGCCCCTCACGGCCCGCTCAATCCCCCGCAGCGGGCCGTGAGCCGGCCCGGCCGTGTGCCGCCGGGGCGCCCACGCGCCCCGGCGGTTCTCTCGTCCAGGCCCTGTTTCGATCCGGGACACCCGGAGACCGGGCCCAGCCCCGCCCAATCGAATGGAGACACCGATGCGGGTCTTGTTCGCGGTCTTCCCGGCCACAGCACATCTGCATCCCGTGACGCCTCTGGCGTGGGCGCTGCAGAGTGCCGGCCACGAGGTGCGGATCGTCAGTCACCCGGAGATGGCCGACACCATCAGCGCCGTGGGCCTCACCCCGGTGCCGCTCGGCGAGACCGTGGATCTCACGGCTCCCGCCCCGGACATCGGGCCACGGCTCGACCAGGTCACCCGGGCGCTGTCCCTGACCACCGACACCCATCTGTGGGAGATCCTGCGCCGCCGGGTGCTGCCCGCCCTGGCCAAGTACTTCCCCGCCGAGCCGGCCGCCGCCGGGCACCGGGACATGCTGGACGACCTGGTGGAGTTCGCCCGCGGCTGGCAGCCGGACCTGGTGCTCTGGGACCCGGCGTTTCCCCCGGCACCGGTCGCCGCCCGGGTCAGCGGCGCCGCGCACGCGCGGCTGATGTGGGGCCTGGACTACTTCGCCTGGGCCCGGCAGAGGTTCCTGGAGCGCCCGGAGCGCGCGGGCGCCGAGCCGGTCGAGGACCCGCAGGTCGCGGTGGTGCGGCCGATGCTGGAGCGGTACGGCCTGGAGTTCGACGAGGAGACGCTGCTCGGGCAGTGGACCGTCGACCCGATGCCGGCCCGGCTGCGGCTGCCGCTGGGCGTACGGTCTCTACCGGTGCGCTGGGTTCCCTTCAACGGCTCGGTCGCGGTGCCCGACTGGCTGCACGAGCCGCCGAAGCGACCGCGGGTCTGCCTCTCGCTCGGGCTCACCGCCCGTGAGCGGGACAAGGACAGCGAGGTCGCCATATCGGACCTGCTCGACATGGTCTCCGATCTCGACGTCGAGCTGGTCGCCACCTTGAACAGCTCCCAACTGGCCTCGCTGAGCGGCGTTCCCGACAACGTGCGCACGGTCGACTACCTGCCTCTCAACCAGCTGCTGCCGAGTTGCTCGGCGATCATTCACCATGGCGGCTACGGCACCTACGCGGCGGCGGTCGCACACGGCGTACCGCAGCTCATCACCTGGGAGGAGGGCGGTGACGCGATGGTCACCGCCCGGTACGTCACGGAGCGCGGCGCCGGGCTGGCGATGGACCGTGAGCACTTCTCGGTCGACGGGCTCAAGCGGCAGCTCGTACGCATCCTGGAGGAGCCTTCGTTCCAGGAAGGCGCGGCAGGGCTGTACGCCGACTCGCTGACCGCGCCCAGTCCGCAGGAGATCGTCCCGCTGCTGGAGAGGCTGACCGCACAGCACCGCAGCTGACCGACACGTTGAACAAGGGCGGCGGCCCACCGGGGAGACCCGTGGGCCGCCGCCCTTCGCGTGCCCCGTTCGTGAGCCTTCCCCCCCCGATCCGTTCTTCCCGGAGGAAACAGTGATCAACGTATTCCAGCCCAGCCTGGGCGACGAGGAACTCCAGGCGATAGCCGAGGTGTTCGCCGACAACTGGCTGGGCCACGGGCCGCGCACCAAGAAGTTCGAGGCGGAGTTCGCCGAGCACCTGGGCGTCGAGCCGGAACAGGTGATGTTCATCAACTCCGCCACCGCGGGGCTCTTCCTCTCCACCGAGCTGCTCGGGCTCGGCCCCGGCGACGACGTGGTGCTGCCCTCCGTGAGCTTCGTCGCCGCCGGCAACGCGGTCGCCGCGACCGGTGCCCGTCCGGTCTTCTGCGATGTCGACGAGCGCACGCTCAACCCGACCGCCGCCGACATCGAGCGGGCGCTGACCCCGCGCACCAAGGCGGTCCTGGTGCTGCACTACGGGGGGTACCCCGGCGACATCGCCGCGATCGCCGCGCTGTGCCGGGAACGCGGCATCCCGCTCATCGAGGACGCCGCCTGCGCGGTCGCCTCCACGGCGGACGGCACAGCGTGCGGCGCCTTCGGCGACATCTCGATGTGGAGCTTCGACTCGATGAAGGTCCTGGTCACCGGCGACGGCGGGATGCTCTATGTGAAGGACCGTGAACTGGCCCTGAAGGCACGTCAGTTGGCGTACCACGGGCTGGAGCAGTCCAGCGGGTTCGCCAACGCCCGGGTCTCGCACCGCTGGTGGGAGCTGCACGTACGCGACTTCGGCCGCCGGGTCGTCGGCAACGACATCACCGCCGCGATCGGCAGCGTCCAGTTGCGCCGGCTGCCGGAGTTCGTGGCGCGCCGCCGTGAGATCGCCGGGACGTACGACCGGCTGCTCGCCGACGCCCCCGGTGTGCGGCTGCCCCCGGCGCTGCCCGCGGGCCACACCTCGTCGTACTACTTCTACTGGGTGCAGCTCGACCCGGCCGTCCGCGACAAGGTCGCCGCGGACCTGCTGGACCAGGGCGTCTACACCACCCTGCGCTACCCGCCGCTGCACAAGGTCCCCGCCTACCAGGGCGACTGCGGGCCGCTGCCCGGCACGGACGCCTGCGCCGAGAGCACCCTGCTGCTCCCCCTGCACCAGGCGCTCGACGACGCGGAGGTGCACAGCGTCGCCGCCGCGCTCCGCAAGTCCGTCGAGCTCCGGTCCGCCCCGGATCGGAGCTGAGCCTTGCGTATCACCGAGACCGGGGTGCCCGGCGCGTACGTCGTCACGCCGGAACCGATCACCGATGAACGAGGCAACTTCTACGAGGCGCTGCGCTCCGCGGAATTCGAGCGCGTGACAGGCCGGCCGTTCGTGCCCGTGCAGATCAACTACTCGGTGTCCAGGCGCAATACGCTGCGCGGGATCCACGGAGTGGCGATCCCGCCGGGGCAGGCGAAGTACGTCACCTGTGTACGCGGAGCGCTGCGCGACATCGTCGTCGATCTGCGGGTGGGCTCGCCCACCTTCGGACACTACGAGACCAATGTGCTGGACGCCGACTCGGGACGCTCCGTCTATGTCCCCGAAGGCGTCGGCCACGGATTCCTCACCCTCACCGACGACGCCTGCATCTGTTACGCGCTCTCCAGCGCGCATGTGCCGGGCACCCAGATCGACATCAATCCGCTGGATCGCGATCTCGCACTGCCCTGGGGATTCGCGGAACCGCCGCTGCTGTCCGAGAAGGACGGGGCGGCACCGACCGTAGCCGAGGCCATGTCCGCCGGAACTCTCGCCACCTGGTCGGAGGCGAACGGCGGGGCCCACCCCGTAATGCTGTGAGGAGAGAACTGTCATGAAGGCTCTGGTGCTGTCAGGCGGCTCAGGCACTCGCCTGCGCCCGTTCAGCTACTCCATGCCCAAACAGCTCATCCCGATCGCCAACAAGCCCGTCCTGGAGCACGTGCTGGAGAACATCCGCGCGCTCGGGGTCACCGAGATCGGCATCATCGTCGGCGGCTGGGCCGCCGAGATCGCGGACGTCCTCGGTGACGGCTCCCGGCTGGGTGTGCGGATCACCTACATCCCGCAGGAGAAGCCGCTGGGGCTGGCGCACTGCGTGACGCTGGCCCGCTCCTTCCTCGGCGACGACGACTTCGTCATGTATCTCGGGGACAACATGCTTCCCGACGGGATCGAGGACATCGCCGCCGACTTCCGGGCCGGCCGCCCGGCCGCCCAGGTCGTGGTGCACAAGGTGCTCGACCCCCGCGCCTTCGGCGTCGCCGAGCTGGACGTGGACGGCAACGTCGAGCGGCTGGTCGAGAAGCCCGAGCAGCCGCTCAGCGATCTCGCCCTGATCGGCGTCTACTTCTTCACGCCGGCCATCCACCGGGCGGTCGGCGCCATCGCTCCCAGCGCCCGCGGCGAGCTGGAGATCACCGACGCGATCCAGTGGCTGCTGACCGCCGGCTCGGAAGTGAGGGCCAGTGAGTACAGCGGCTACTGGAAGGACACCGGCCGCGCCGAGGACGTCCTCGACTGCAACCGTCAGCTCCTGGCCGATCTGCGCCCCGGCGTCTTCGGCGAAGCCGACGCGGCGAGCGAACTCGACGAGGGCGTACGCATCGAGCCCGGCGCCCGCGTGCTGCGCTCCCGGATCGAGGGCCCCGTCGTCGTCGGCTCGGGCACGGTGATCGAGGACAGCCACATCGGTCCCAACACGTCGATCGGCCGCGACTGCACGCTGCGCGGCACCCAGGTGAGCGAGTCCATCGTGATGGACGGCGCGACCATCTCCCAGGTCCCGGGCCTGCAAGGCTCACTCATCGGCCGTAACGCCACGGTCGGCACGACCCCCGAGCAGGACCCCCACCACCGTCTCGTGGTGGGCGACCACACCCGAATCGAGGTGGCGGCATGAGGACACTGGTCACCGGAGGTGCGGGCTTCATCGGCTCGCACTACGTCAGGACCCTGCTCGAAGGCGGCTATGCGGGCTCCGAAGGCACCGAGGTCACCGTCCTGGACAAGCTCACCTACGCCGGCAACCGGGACAACCTCCCCGACGCGCACCCCCGGCTGACCTTCGTCCAGGGCGACATCTGCGATCCGGAGCCGGTGCGCGCGCTGCTGCCCGGACACGACGCCGTGGTGCACTTCGCCGCGGAGTCGCACGTCGACCGGTCGCTGGAATCCGCCGCGGAGTTCATCCGCACGAACGTCGGTGGCACCCAGACGCTGCTCGACGGCTGTGTCGCGGCGGGCATCGAGCGGTTCGTGCACGTCTCCACGGACGAGGTGTACGGCTCCATCGACCACGGTTCCTGGACGGAGGAGTGGCCGCTCGCGCCCAACTCCCCGTACGCCGCGAGCAAGGCGTCCTCGGACCTGATCGCCCGCGCCTACTGGCGCACCCACGGGCTGAACCTGTCGATCACGCGCTGCTCCAACAACTACGGTCCGTACCAGCACCCGGAGAAGCTGATCCCGCGCTTCATCACCAACCTCCAGGAAGGTGTGCCGCTCCCGCTGTACGGCGACGGGCGGAACATCCGCGAGTGGCTGCACGTGGACGACCACTGCCGGGCCATCCAGCTGGTCCTCAACCAGGGCCGGGCGGGCGAGATCTACAACATCGGCGGCGGCAACGAGCAGACCAACCTCGGCATCACCGAACTGCTGCTGGACCTCTTCGGAGCCGACCGGTCGATGGTCCGGCGGGTCGCCGACCGCAAGGGCCACGACCTGCGCTACTCGCTGGACGAGAGCAAGATCCGCGACGAGCTCGGCTACGCCCCGCGCGTGCCGTTCGCGCGGGGGCTCGCCGACACCGTCGCCTGGTACAGCGACAACCCCGCCTGGTGGAAGGCCGTCAAGCAGCGCACCGACAACCTCCAAGGAGCCTGACATGAGCGAGCACAAAGCACTGATTCTGGACGAGACCCGCAAGTACCACCTCGACACCCAGAACGGCGGCGGTTTCGTCCCGGGCGTCAGCGAGATCTGGCCCTCGGGTGCGGTGCTCGACGAGGACGACCGGGTGGCCCTGGTCGAGGCGGCCCTCACCATGCGTATCGCGGCCGGCCACAGCTCACGCAAGTTCGAGTCCGCCTTCGCCCGAAAGCTCAAACGGCGGAAGGCGCATCTGACGAATTCCGGCTCGTCGGCCAACCTGCTCGCGATGGGCGCCTTCACCTCGCATCTGCTGGAGGACCGCCGGCTGGTGCCGGGCGACGAGGTCATCACCGTCGCGGCGGGCTTCCCGACCACCGTCAACCCGATCCTGCAGAACGGCCTGATCCCCGTCTTCGTCGATGTCGAGCTGGGGACGTACAACACCACCGCGAAGCGGGTGGAGGAGGCGATCGGACCGCGTACCAAGGCCATCATGATCGCGCACGCCCTCGGCAACCCCTTCGAGGCCACCGAGATCGCCCAACTCGCCGAGGACCACGGCCTGTTCTTCATCGAGGACAACTGTGACGGGGTCGGCTCCACCTACGACGGACAGCTCACCGGCACCTTCGGTGACATCACCACCGTCAGCTTCTACCCGGCCCACCATCTGACGATGGGCGAGGGCGGCTGCGTGCTGACGGCCAATCTCGCGCTGGCACGGATCGTCGAGTCACTGCGCGACTGGGGCCGGGACTGCTGGTGCGAGCCGGGCGAGAGCAACAAGTGCCTCAAGCGCTTCGACTACCAGATGGGCACGCTGCCCGAGGGCTACGACCACAAGTACATCTTCTCGCACGTCGGTTACAACCTGAAGGCCACCGACCTCCAGGCCGCCCTGGGCCTGTCGCAGCTCGCCAAGCTCGACAGCTTCGTCGACGCCCGCAAGCGCAACTGGCGCCGGCTGCGGGAGGGCCTGGACGGCCTTCCGCACCTGATGCTGCCCGAAGCCACCCCCCGCAGCGACCCGAGCTGGTTCGGCTTCGCGCTGACGGTGGACCCGGACGCCCCCTTCAGCCGCGCCGAGCTGGTGGAGTACCTGGAGGACCGCAAGATCGGTACGCGCCGGCTCTTCGCGGGCAATCTCACCCGGCACCCGGCCTACATCAACCAGCCGCACCGGGTCGTCGGCGACCTGGTCAACAGCGACATCATCACGATGCAGACGTTCTGGATCGGCGTCTACCCGGGGCTCACCGACGAGATGATCGACTACGTCGTCTCCACGATCCAGGAGTTCGTCGGAGCCCGCACATGACCATGACCACGGCCAACACAGCGACCGTCACGGCCACTTCGGGCACTTCGGCCCACTCGTCCACCGCGGCGCCCGTCCCCGCTGTGACGCTGCGTCCCCGCGAGGACGTGAACCTGCCCTTCAGACTGGCCCGTTCGGCCGCCGCCACCGGCTCCGGCGCCGGGCCCCGCACCGACGAGATCGCCGACTGGCTGGCCGGCCGCGAGAAGGCACACCACTTCAAGGTGACCCGGATCCGCTTCGACCAGGTCAACGGCTGGGACTTCGACGCGACAACCGGAAATCTCCGGCACCACAGCGGCGGCTTCTTCACCGTCGAGGGCCTGGACGTCAACGTCTCCGAAGGCCCGGTACGGAACTGGCGGCAGCCCATCATCAAGCAGCCGGAGGTCGGCATCCTGGGCCTGCTGGCCAAGGAGTTCGACGGGGTGCTGCACTTCCTGATGCAGGCGAAGATGGAGCCGGGCAACCCCAATCTGCTCCAGCTCTCGCCGACCGTGCAGGCCACCCGGAGCAACTACACCAAGGTGCACAAGGGCGCCGACGTGAAGTACATCGAGTACTTCGTCCGCCCGGAGCGCGGCCGGGTCCTCGCCGACGCGCTCCAGTCCGAACACGGGTCGTGGTTCTACCACAAGTCCAACCGCAACATGATCGTCGAGACGGACGAGGACGTCGTCGTAGACGACGACTTCTGCTGGCTGACACTCGGCCAGATCGGCGAACTGCTGCTGCGGGACAACGTGGTGAACATGGACGCCCGTACGGTACTGGCCTGCGCGCCGACCGCCCACGACGAGCACGGGGCGCTGCACACCGACACCGAGCTGCTTTCCTGGTTCACCTCCGAGCGCTCCCGGCACGCTGTGCACGCGCGGCTCGTCCCGCTGAACGAACTGCCCGACTGGCGGCGCGGAGACGCCACCATCGACCATGTGGAGGGCCGTTACTTCCGGGTGGTGGGCGTCCAGGTCGAGGCCGGCAACCGCGAGGTCACCGGGTGGACCCAGCCCCTGTTCGAGCCGTGCGGTCTCGGTGTCACCGCGTTCCTGTCCCGGCGCGTCGACGGGGTGCCGCACGTCCTGGCGCACGCCCGGGTCGAGGGCGGATTCCTCGACACGGTCGAACTGGGTCCCACGGTCCAGTACACCCCGGACAACTACGCCCATCTGGCGGGCGGCGACCGGCCGCCGTTCCTGGACCTGGTGCTGAACACCGATCCGTCCCGTATCCGCTACGAGGCACGGCACTCGGAGGAGGGCGGCCGGTTCCTGAACGCCGAGAGCCGCTACCTGGTCGTGGACGTGGACGGGCTGGACGGGATCGGCGACGGCCGTCTCGCGGACGTACCCGCCGGCTACCGGTGGGTGACCCCTGGCCAGCTCAACTCCCTGTCCAGGCACGGCCATTACGTCAACGTCCAGGCCCGCACACTGCTGGCCTGCCTCAACTCCGGGGCGGTCCCGTGGTAGCCCCCGCCTCGCCGCTGCGCGTCGGCGTGCTCGGCTGCGCCGACATCGCCCGCCGCCGGATACTGCCCGCGATGGCGGCCTGCGACGGCGTCGAGATCGCCGCCGTGGCCAGCCGCGACGCGGACAGGGCGGCCCGCACCGCCCGGGAGTTCGGCTGCCCAGCGGTCGACGGCTACGCCGAACTGCTGGCGCTCGACGAGGTCGACGCGGTCTATGCGCCGCTGCCCGCCGCGCTGCACGCCCGGTGGGTGGAGGCCGCCCTGCGCGCGGACAAGCACGTTCTGGCGGAGAAGCCGCTCACCACCGAGCGGGCCCGCACCGCGGACCTGCTGGCGCTGGCCGACGCACGCGGGCTGGCGCTGATGGAGAACGTCATGTTCGTCCATCATCCGCAGCACACCGCGGTACGTGAGCTGCTGGCGGACGGGGCGATCGGCGCTTTGCACGGCTTCCAGTCCGCCTTCACCGTCCCCCGCCGCCCGGCGGGGGACGTGCGCCACGACCCCGATCTGGGCGGCGGCGCGCTCTGGGACACGGGCGTCTATCCGCTGCGCGCGGCTCTCCATCTGCTGGGTCCGGAACTGGAGTTGGTCGCGGCGCTGCGCAGCTCCGGCCCGGAGGACCGGGTGGACACCGGCGGCGCCGCCCTGCTGAGCACGCCCGCCGGTGTCTTCGCCCAGCTCAGTTACGGGCTGGACCATGCCTACCGTTCGTCGTACGAACTGGTGGGCAGCGAGGGCCGGATCACCCTGGACCGTGCCTTCACCCCGCCCGCCGACCATCCGCCCGTGATCCGTGTCGAACGGGCGTCCGGCACCGAGGAGATCGTCCTCGAACCGCACGACCAGGTGGCCGCCACCCTCAACGCCTTCGCCTCGGCGGCACGGGCCGGCCGGGCGCCCCGGGACGCGGTGGCGGACTGCCTGCGCCAGGCCGCCCTTCTGGAGTCGGCGCTGCTGAAGGGCGGCCGGCCACTCACCCCGTGACCGCGTGACCTCTACTCCGTACTCCGTTACTCCCTTACTCCGTGACCTCCGGCCAGTGAAGTCCGGCCAGTGAACAGTTGAGAGCAGGAGCTCAGAATGGAATCGATCGAGAATGAGGTGGCTCGGCTGCGCGCGCAGCTTCGGGTGGTGACCGACCGCTCGGACGTCAGGGATCTCGTCGAGCGCTATGTGGTCGGTCTCGACACCCTGCACGAGCCGGAGTTCGACGAGAGCTGGTACCGGACCGTCTTCACCGAGGACGCCCGGCTGGACTTCCCCGTCGGCAGCCACCGGGGAGTGAAGGGCCTGGCCCGCTTCCAGCGCGAGGCCAAGGGGAAGTGGGCCCGCACCCACCACCTCGGCTCGAACTCCACCATCCGCTTCGACGGTGACCGGGCGGAGGTACGCGCGCACCTCATCGCCACCCATGTGCACCACGACGACGAGGGTCCGCACTTCAACGTCGGCACGTACTTCGACATCGGGGCGGTCCGCACCCCCGACGGCTGGCGGATCGACCGGCTCGCCTGCCGTGTGGTCTGGACGGCGGGCAAGGGGCTGGCGTCGGTGCCGGGCGCGGACCGCGGCTCGATGAGCTGCGCGTAGCGGGCCGGGGGCCGGGGTTTCCCGGCGGTGTCCCCGCTGCCGGCCCGCTCCGTGCGCGGCTCGTCGTTACGGCGCGCTCCGCGCGGAGGGCGCCGCCTCCGAGGAGCCGGCGCCGGTGGTGCCGCCGGCCGGCTTCTCGCCGCCCGCCGGGGTGGCCGCCGCGGCCTTGTCCGCCGCGGCCGATTCGGCGCCGGAGACCGAGGCGGTGGTCCCGGCCGTGGTCGGGACGGATTCCTTGTCCCCGGCCGGTACCGCCTCCGGCCAGCCGTCGGCCGGCGTGATCGCGACGGCGCGCCACCACGGCGTGCCGGGGATGGTCTCGCTCACCGTCGGCTCGTAGGACTCACCGGGGCGCGGCAGCGCGACGCGTACGCCCGTCTCCGCCGCCGCCGTGACCGTGCCCTCGCCGGGCTCGGCCCACGGGTGCGGCGCGAGGTTGAAGGTGCCCCAGTGGATCGGCAGCATCACGCCGGAGGGGCTGCCCTGCTGGAGGTCGACGTGCGCGCGCAGGCCCTCGGCGGGGGTCATGTGGATGTCCGGCCAGTATTCGCTGTAGGCGCCGATCTGGATCATCGTGGCGTCGAAGGGGCCGTGCGCGGCGCCGATGTCCCGGAATCCGGAGAAGTAACCGGTGTCACCGCTGTGGTAGATCCGGTGCTCGGGTCCGGCGACGGCCCAGGACGCCCAGAGGGTGTGCTGCTGGTTGCGCAGGCCACGGCCGCAGAAGTGCCGCGCGGGCGTCGCGGTGAACGAGATACCGGCCACCTCCGCCGTCTCGTTCCAGTCCAGCTCGCGCACGCGCGCCGCGGGCACTCCCCAGTGCTCCAGATGCGCGCCGACGCCCAGCGGCACGGCGAAGACGGTGTTCGTGGAGGCGAGCCCCTTGATCGTCGGCAGATCGAGGTGGTCGTAGTGGTCGTGCGAGATGACGACGACGTCGACCGGCCCGAGTGCGGCGAGCGAGACGGGCACGGGGTGCAGCCTCTTCGGTCCGGCGAAGGAGAAGGGGGAGCAGCGCTCGCCCCAGACCGGGTCGAAGAGCACGCGCCGGCCGTCGATCTCGGCGAGGACGCTGGAGTGCCCCATCCAGGTCAGCCGCAGTCCGGAGGCGGGCGGTACGGCGAGGTCGGCGAGGGTGTCCTGGTGGACCGGGATCGGGGTGGCGGGTGCGCGCCGGGCGCGCGCCTCCTTACGGAGGTAGACCTTCGACAGCTCCAGCATGGAGCCGGAAGGTCTGGTTCTGGCCGTGCCCTCGGGATTCTGGAACACACCGTCGGCGAAGTTCGGGGAATTGAGGATCCGCTCCAGGCGCTCGCCGGCCGGGTCGGCCCCGAAGGTCTCGGACCGCATCGCGCGCAGCCGGGAGCGGAGTGAGGGTGGGGAGCCGGCGCCGTTCACTGCATCTCCTGAAGGTTCGGGTTCATTTCATTATGGGCGTTTCTCGCTACCGGGGTGCCAGGGCCGGGTATGCCGTCCGGGGCACCTGACTGCAACGTCCGGACGATCTCCCGGATTCCCCCGTGCGGCCACGGACAGTCGAAATCCGGCCACTCGGCCAGGGCCCTCCGAGCCCCCGGCGACCGCCTCCGCGACCTCTTTGACAGCCGTGCCCCCGGCTCCGGATACTGACTTTCCATTCAGTTGCAGCACTTCCCCACGGTCTGCCGTCGCCCCCGGAGGCGCCCACCCATGTCCCCCCTGATATCGCTGACCTGGCGTGACCACGTCACCGGCCGCGAGGGGTATCTGGTCGTCGACCGGCTCGTGCGCGGAGTCTCCAGCGGCGGACTGCGGATGCGGAAGGGCTGTTCGCTGGAGGAGGTGACCGGGCTCGCGCGTGGCATGACCATGAAGGAGGCCCTGCACTTCAACGACGACCCCTCGGCGCGCTACATCCCGCTCGGCGGCGCCAAGGGGGGCATCGACTGCGATCCCCGGGACCCGGCGGCGTACGGCGTCCTCGTCCGCTACCTCCGCGCCGTACGGCCGTACATCGAGACCGTCTGGACCACGGGCGAGGACCTGGGGCTGACCCAGGATCTGATCGACAGGGCCGCCGCCGAAGCCGGGCTCGTCTCGACCGTTCAGGCGATCCATCCGCTCCTCGACGACGAGGAGGCAGCGCGGCGACGGCTCGCCGACGCCTTCGCCGTGGACGTCGACGGCATCGGCCTGGACGAGTTGGCCGGTGGCTGCGGAGTGGCCGAGGCCGCGCTCACCGCGCTGGACCGGGCGGGGGTGGCGTACGAGGGAACACGGGTCGCGGTGCAGGGTCTGGGGACCATGGGCGGGGCGACCGCGCGGTTCCTCCTCCGGGCCGGCCTCACGATCGTGGCCGTGGCGGACGTCAAGGGCACCATCTGCTGTCCGCAGGGCCTGGACGTCGAGTCGCTGCTCGCCGCTCGTGACGCGTTCGGGACGGTGGACCGCGCGGCGCTGCGGCCCGGCGACCGCGAACTGCCGGGTGACGCCTGGCTGTCGGCGGACGCCGAGATCCTGGTGCCCGCGGCCGTTTCATACGCGATCGACAGCGCCAACCAGGCCCGGATAAAGGCCCGTTGGATCGTGGAGGCGGCCAACATGCCTGTTCTGGCCGAGGCGGAGGAGCTGCTGGCCTCACGTGGGATCACCGTGCTCCCCGACATCGTTGTCAACTCCGCTACGAACGCCTGGTGGTGGTGGACGCTCTTCGGCGACATCGGCCCCGGCGCGGACGAGGCATTCGCCCACACGCGGCGCTCCATGCGCGCGCTGACCGAGCTGATGCTGGAACGCGCGGAGGCCGGGGCTACGACTCCGAGGGCCGCCGCGCACGCGATCGCCACGGCCCGACTGCCCCTGATCGCCGAGCGGTTCGGCCACTACCGCTGACCGGGCGGGAGGGCCCGTGGTTTACGGCCCCGGGGTTTGTGTCAACCGGCGGGAGTTAGGGTTCAGTGTGGCGAGAGTACGGCTGAGTGTGGAGGAGCGGCGCGAGGACCTCCTGCGCGCCGCCGTCGATCAGATCCAGACACGGGGGGTGGCGGCCGTGCGTGTGGCCGACGTCGCCGCCGTCCTCGGGGTGAGCAACGCGCTGGTGCTGTACCACTTCTCCACGAAGGAGAAGCTTCTCGCCGCCGCCTTCCGGCACGCCGCCGAGGAAGACCTGGCGCAATTGCGGGAGTTGCTCGGCCGCCGCACCAGCGCCCTGCGCCGGCTGCACGCCGCGATCCGCTGGTACGCGCCGACCGGCGAGGCCAAGGGCTGGCGGCTCTGGATCGAGGGATGGGCGGCGGCGCCGCGCGAGCCCGCGCTGCACCAGGTCGCCAGCGAACTCGACCAGCAGTGGAAGGCCGCGCTCGCCTCCGTCGTCAACGAAGGCGTCGGAGCGGGCGAGTTCCGCTGCCCCGACCCGGTCGCGGCGGCCTGGCGGCTGACCGCGCTCCTGGACGGACTCGCGGTGCAGATGACCTCGTACGCGGGATCGCTGAGCCGCGCCACCCTCCTGGACTGGACGGACGAGGCACTGGCACGCGAACTGGGCGTCGACAGAGCGGAGCTCACCGCCGCCGGCCGATGACCGGTCCCGCGGGGCTGACGAACCGCCACCGCAGGTCGCCGTGACCGGCCGACACCGGCACGGCCATACTGTGCGCGAGATCCGGAATCCGGAACGAAGGTGGAGACTGTGGCGCAGCGACAGACCGAACATCCGGACGTTGAGAACATGGCGGAGCCGGGGGACGGGCCCGGAGCCGAGCCGGGCCATGACGTGCTGGTCGTCGGCGGTTGCGGCGTGGACACGGTCGTCCGTGTCGACTCGCTCCCCGTGCCGCTCGCCGACTCGGTCGGTGTCGGGCCGATCCTCGAATGGCCTGGTCAGACCGGCGGCAATGTGGCCCTGGGCTGTCGTGCCCTCGGACTGGACGTCAAATTCCTCGACTTCGTCGGTGACGACCCGGCGGGCGGTCAGGTCCGCGAACATCTCACCAAGGGTGGTGTGGACTTCGAGGGGCTGATCTCGCCCGCGGGCACACGTCGTGCGGTCAATCTCGTCGAGACGACGGGCCGCCGGATGTCCTTCCACGACGCGCGCGATCCGGAAGATCTGCGGATGCCTCGCGACTTCTATCTCCCGCACCTCGCGCGGGCCCGCCATGTCCATGTGTCGATCACGAACTTCACCCGTTTCCTCTTCGACGACATCATCGAACAGGGTGTCCCCGTCTCGACCGATCTGCACGACTGGGACGGGGTGAACTCCTACCACCGGGAGTTCGCCTACCGCGCGGATCTGGTCTTCCTCAGCGCCGCGGGGGCGGGCGAGCGGATAGCTCCGGTGATGCGGGAGATCCTGCGTGAGGGCAGGGCGCAGGCGGTGGTGGCCACGGCAGGCGCCGGAGGGTCTTATCTGCTGACCCGGGGAGGCAGCCGTACTCCCCGTCCGGTCCCGGCGACGGTCCCGCCCGCACCGGTGGTGGACTCCAACGGCGCGGGCGACGCGTACGTCGCCGGGTTCCTCTACGGGCGGCTGGCCGGGCGGGACCTGGAAGCCTGCGCGCGCCTCGGCGCGATCGCGGGTGCCTACGCCTGCACGGTGGAGGGCAGTTCGTCGTTGATCGGCGCCGACGCGCTCCTCTCCCGCGAGGTCTGAAGCAGGTCTGAAGCAGGTCTGCCTCAGGTCTGCTTCACCGGGTCGTACTCCTTGGCTTCCAGGCCGAACGTCCAGGCGACCCCCGCCTTGGCGGTACGCGTCCCCGGCGGCACCCGCAGCCAGTAGGTGCGGCTCGTGCCGTCGGGCTCGGGGGTGGAGTTGACGACTTCGACCATCACGACGTCCTCGTCACCGGCGAGCGCTATCCGCCAGAGGATGCCGGTCTCGTCCTTGCTGATCGGCTCGGCGCCGGACTCGGTGAGATACCGGTCGTAGCCGTAGTGCTCCAGCATCACGCGGCGCAGCTCCGCGTTCTCCTCGTTGCGGATCCGGGCCGGGTCGAGCGAGGTGAGCTCGGCGAGGAAGTCGGCCGGGACCGGCATACCGCGCCACGCGTAGAGGGCGAAGCCGTCGGGGTAGGCGAGGGCCGGGCCGTCACCGCGGTCGAGGCGCCCCGCCTCGTCGCGGTGCAGCTCCACGGGGCGTTCACAGACCACCGTCACGTTCTCGTAGGGCCACCACCAGCCCGCGTGCGACGCCACCTCGGCGAGTCCCGCGAGCCGGTCGCCGCGCCCGTCGAACGCGGCCAGCCAGGCGGCGTCGTGCTGACCGAGGACCGCGTCAAGCAGCAGCTGACGTGTCTCGGGGAGATCCGCCGCGTCCGTGCCGAGCGAGTCGGTGATGCCGGAGCGGATCCGGTCGGCGAGGGCGCGGGTGGTGTCCCACAGCCGGGCGCCGGTGGCCCCCCACCACTCGGCCCAGCCCGCCGGGCCCAATTCGTCGTGGATACGCCGCCGTTCCTCCGCCCACGGCCTGGTGCGCACCGCGTCACGGACCGATCTGCCCTGATCCGTGAGAGACCTGACGGCGGCGAGTCCGGCGAGCGGGGAGTCCGCCCAGATGATCCGCCCCGGCTCGCTCAGCCCGGCCGTCCGGTAGGCGAGCCGTATCCCCGCCTCGGCCGCCGGCCGGTCGGCCGCGCCTGTCGCCGCAGCGACGCTCCGCCACTTGTCCACATTCGGCATGTCTGAAGCCCCGTCCCCTGTCGTCACTGTCCCGTGTACTTTCCTGCCGAGCCGTCTTCGAGCCGTCTTCGAGCCCTCTGTCCGGCCGTCTTCGAACCGTTCGCGCGTCCTCAGTCGGCGACGACGCGCACCGCTCCCGGCAGGTACTCGCGCTGGCGCACCACGCGGAACCACCCCTTCGGCAGCGCTATCGCCGCGTGCTCCTCGTGCACCACCCGGCCGCCCTCCGGCAGATGAAGCAGCATCGGCCCGAACTCGCCGCCCGTCTCGCGGACGAGCAGGCCGGGGCCCGTCACCGCGTGGGCGTGTCCCGTGACCTCACCGAGCGCCAGGACGAGGCGCCCCCGCGCGTCCCTCGGCTCGCTCCGCGCTTCGGCGACACCGGACGGCACGCTCTCCTGCGCCACGGGCACGATGAGCACGTCTCCCTGCCGGTACATGGCTCTCCCCTCGACCGGGCGGCGCCGAGTGCGCCGACCTGTGAACGACGCTAGACGGTGGGTCTGACAATCGGCTCCGCCCCCGAACCGGGCTTGTCAGTGGGGCCTGTTACAACTTCTCTCAGCATCAAGCCGATCAACGCCGACGCCCGGTGTCTGGAGCACTCGCCATGACCATTTCGAGCCACCTGCAGGAGTTGGACGGCCTGCCCGCGTTCGACTTCCCCACCCCCGAGGCCGAGCCGAAGACGACGCTTCCCGACGCGGGTTCGGTGGCCTGGCGCATCGCGGCGGACGTGTACGACAGCGAGGAGGAGTGGGAGTCGGCGTTCGCGCGTTTCCTCAAGGCCGTCGATACGACCGAGGTCCGCGCACTGATCATCGGCGCGTGGTCGGAGGCGTACGAGTCCTCTCCCGACGGCGTAATTGGGGCCCTGGTCGCCGCGAGCGGCCAACTCCCCTCCCTCGGGGCGCTGTTCCTCGGTGACATGACCTACGAGGAGTGCGAGATCTCGTGGATCAACCAGGGGGAGACGGGGCCGCTGCTCGCCGCCCTCCCGCAGCTCCACTCGTTCGGGGTGCGCGGCGGCCAGGATCTGAACATGTCCGGCATCAGGCACGAGCGGCTCCGTTCGCTGACCGTCGAGACGGGTGGGCTGGAAGCCGACGTGGTCCGGAGCATCGCCGCGGCCGAGCTGCCCGCGCTGGAGCATCTGGACATCTGGCTGGGCACGTCCTGGTACGGCGCGAACACGATCGTGGCGGACCTGGAGCCGTTCCTGACCGGAGCGCGCCTCCCGGCCCTGAAGTCACTGGCGCTGCGCAACAGCGAGATCCAGGACGACATAGCGGCGGCGATGGCGGGAGCGCCGGTGGTGGCGCGGCTGGAGACACTCGATCTGTCGATGGGCACCCTCGGGGACGAGGGCGCCGAGGCGCTGCTCTCCGGTCAGCCGCTCACACACCTCAAGAAGCTCGATCTGCACCACCACTACATGAGCGAGCCCATGGAGGACCGGATCCGCGAGACGCTGGAGCCCGCCGGTGTGGTCGTGGACCTGTCCGAGCGTGAGTCCGCGAGGGACGACGAGTCGCGTTACACGGCGGTGGCCGAATGAGCGGCGCGGACGGGATCGACCACTTCGAGGAGTTCCACGGGCTTCCCGTCCTCACCCTCCCCCGCGACGAGGTCCCGGCGCCGGGTCCGCTGCCCGAGCCCGACGCCGTCGCGTGGCGTCTCGACTGCGGATGGGAAGAGGAGTGGACATTCCCCAAGCTGTGGGCGCACTTCACGCATGTGGTGGACACCGAGCGCGTGCGCGCGCTGGTCATCGGCCCGTGGTGGTGCGGCGAGTACTCGGAGCTGGCGCCCGCCCTGGAGCTGATCGTCGCCGACGCGGCGCGGTTCTCCGCCCTGCGCGCGCTGTTCCTGGCGGACGTGGTCGGCGAGGAGTGCGAGGTGTCCTGGCTGCGGATGAACGACATCACCCCGGCCGTCGAGGCGTTCCCGCTGCTGGAGGAGTTCGGCGTGCGGGGCTGCGGCGACACGTATCGGGACGGTGACCTGCGGCTGCGGCCGGTGAAGCACGACCGGCTGCGGGTCCTGCGTTTCGAGTCGGGCGGGCTGCCGGGGGCCGTCGTCCGCGCCGTCGGTGCGAGCGAACTGCCCGCGCTGGAACATCTGGAGCTGTGGCTGGGCGTCGACGAGTACGGGGGCAACGCGACCGTCGCCGATCTGGCGCCCCTCCTCGACGGCGGCCGATTCCCGCGCCTGCGCCATCTGGGGCTCCAGAACAGCGAGATCCAGGACGAGATCGCCGGGGCCGTGGCCGCGGCGCCGGTCGTCGCCGGGCTCGAATCGCTGGCGCTGTCGATGGGCACGCTCACCGACGCGGGGGCCGAGGCGCTGCTCGCCGGCCAGCCGCTCACCCACCTCGCCGAGCTGGACCTGCGCCACCACTACATGTCACCGCCGTGGCGCACACGGATCGAGGAGGCTCTGGAGCCGCACGGTGTGCGGGTGGAGCTGGCGCCGTCCGACGGCATCGACGAAGACGACGAGTGGCGTTATGTCGCCGTCTCCGAGTAGCGGCGAGCCGCGCCTCGCGGTCGTCGGCAATCCCGCGAACCGCCGCGTCCGGCTGTTCCAGGACGCGGTGGGCGCGGCCGGCCTGCCGCCGGCCCGTGAGGTGGCCTGGCTCGATGTCCTGGGCGGGCGTGCCGAGTTCCGGCCCGGTGAGGTCGTACGGGTGGAGTCGCCGGGCGAGGACGCGGCGGTGGAGCGGCTGTTGCGCGGCACGGACGATCCGACGCGGGTCGAGGGCACAGCACTCTGGTACGAGCGGTTCACCTCCGCCGTACGGGAGTTGGGCCGCACCGTGCGGAACGCGGGGGCACATGTCCTGGACGACCCGGACGAGTTGGCCGTGCTGTTCGACAAGCGGCTGTGCCACGAGGTGCTGGACCTGGCCTCCGTACCGGTGCCGCCGTCGCCGACGTCGGGGGCCGGCTCCCCGCCCGTGCGCGGCTGGGACGACGTGCGTGCGCTGATGGGCGGTCCTGGCATGCGCCGGGCGTTCGTCAAGATCGCCCACGGCTCGTCGGCCTCCGGGGTGCTGGCCGTCGAGACCGCCGGCCCCGGCCGCGTGCGCGCGACGACCTCTGTCGAACGCGACGCGGCCGGGCGGCTGTTCAACTCGCTGCGGGTACGGCGTCTGACCACCGAGCCGGAGGTGGCGGCGATCGTCGACGCACTGGCCCCGGACGGGTTGCATGTCGAGCGGTGGCTGCCGAAGGCCACGCAGAACGGCAGGGCGACGGACCTGCGGGTGGTGGTCGTGGCGGGCCGGGCGACGCACGCCGTCGTACGGACCAGCTCGTCGCCGATGACCAACCTGCATCTCGGCGGGTCGCGCGGCGATCTGAACGCGGTGCGGGCGGCGACCGAGACGACGAGCGGCGGCGGGGGCTGGCGGGCCGCCCTGGAGATCTGCGAGCGCGCCGCCGCCTGCTTCCCCGGCACGCACTGTGTGGGGGTGGACCTGCTGCCCGCGACCGGCTGGCGCCGCTTCGCCGTCGGCGAGGTCAACGCCTTCGGTGATCTGCTGCCCGGTCTCACCGGACTGCCCGGCAGCGGCGCGGAGGGCCAGGACACCTACGGGGCGCAGCTCGCGGCTCTGCGGGCGGGCCCGCCGCGTACGGCGGGCGCGGGAGGGGGGCGGCGTGCACACCTCTGAGACGACGGGGCCCGGGACCACGGGCGCGGAGCTGCCCGACATGCGCGGGGTCGTCGGCCACGACGACCTTCTGCTGATCACGCTCGACACACTGCGTTACGACGTGGCCGCCGAGCTGGCCGAGGCGGGCCGGCTGCCGAATCTCGCCCGGCATCTCCCGGGCGGGCGCTGGGAGAAGCGGCACGCCCCCGGCAGTTTCACCTACGCCTCGCACCAGGCGATGTTCGCCGGGTTCCTGCCGACGCCCGCCTCGGCGGGGCCGCATCCGCGGCTGTTCGCGGCGCGGTTCGAGGGGAGTGAGTCCACGGCCGCGAGGACGTTCGTCTTCGACACGCCCGACCTGGTGTCGGGTCTCGCGGACGCCGGGTACCGGACGGTGTGCATCGGGGGTGTCGGTTTCTTCAACAAGCGGGGCGCGCTCGGTTCCGTACTGCCGGGGATGTTCCAGGAGAGCCACTGGGAGCCGGAGTTCGGCGTCGCCTCGCCGACGTCGTTCGAGTCGCAGGTGGCCCGAGCGGAGCGGGTTGTGGCCGAACTGCCCACGGGTCAGCGGTTGTTCCTCTTCGTGAACGTGCCGTCGCTGCACCAGCCGAACTGGTTCCATCTGCCCGGCGCCACCCGTGCGGCGGGCGACTCGCGCCGGACGCACGCAGCCGCCCTCGAATATGTGGACCGGCACATCGGCCGGCTCTTCGCCGCGGCGAGCAGCCGGCGCCGCTGCTTCACGATCGTCTGTTCCGACCACGGCACGGCCTACGGTGACGACGGCTGGACGGGCCACCGTCTCGGCCACGAGTCCGTCTGGACCGTGCCGTACGCCCATTTCTTCCTTGAGCCAGGGGCACCTTGATGACCAACACGACCAGTACCAACGGCACCGCGCCCCCGCCGCGCCCGTACGAGAGTTACGTCTACGCGTATCCGCACAAGACCGCGTACCGCCCGCTGGCCGACCGTCCGGCGCTGAGCGGCCTGTGGGCCGGCGAGCGGAAGGACGCGCTCTCGCTCTATCTGCACATACCGTTCTGCGAGGTCCGCTGCGGCTTCTGCAACCTCTTCACACGGATCGGCGCGCCGGACGAACTGACGACCCGTTACCTGGACGCGCTGGACCGGCAGGCGACCGCCGTGGCCGACGCGCTCCACGCGGACGGCACGGCCGGCGCGGACGGGGTGCGCTTCGCCGCGGCCGCATTCGGCGGCGGCACGCCCACTTTCCTCAACGCCGGCGAGCTGGAGCGGCTGTGCGACATCGCGGAGAAGCGGATGGGCGCCGATCTGCGGGCCGTCCCGCTCTCCGTGGAGACGTCGCCGTCGACCGCCACGGCCGACCGGCTGTCGGTGCTGGCCGAACGCGGGGCGACGCGGCTGAGCATCGGCGTGCAGAGCTTCGTCGAGGAGGAGGCGAGGGCGGCCGTGCGCCCGCAGCGCCGCTCCGACGTCGAGGCCGCGCTCGGCCGGATCCGGGACGCGCGTATCCCGGTCCTCAACATCGACCTCATCTACGGCATCGACGGGCAGACCCCGGAGTCCTGGCGGCTCTCGCTCGACGCGGCGCTCGCCTGGCGGCCCGAGGAGCTGTATCTCTACCCGCTGTACGCACGGCCGTTGACGCCGCTCGGCAGGCGCGCGCACCCCAGTGAGACCGACTGGGACACCCAGCGCCTGGACCTCTACCGGCGGGGCCGGGACCATCTCCTCGCCGAGGGCTACGAGCAGGTGTCGATGCGGATGTTCCGCCGCATCGGTGCGCCGCACGAGGGCGCGGACGACTACGCGTGCCAGACCGACGGCATGATCGGCCTTGGCTGCGGCGCGCGTTCGTACACCTCGGAGCTCCACTACTCCTTCGACTACGCGGTCGGGGTGCGCGAGATCCGGAACATCATCGACGACTACACAACCACCGGGGACTTCTCCCGCGCCGAGGTGGGCCGCGCCGTCGACACGGACGAGGCACGCCGCCGCCATCTCCTCCAGTCGCTGCTCCAGGCGGAGGGCATGGAGCTGGAGGAGTACCGCGCGCGGTTCGGCAGCCGTCCCGGCGACGACTTCCCCACCGAGCTGGACCGCTTCGCCGACCTCGGCTGGCTCGACACGGACGCCGGGCCCGGCCTCCTCCGGCTCACGCCCGAAGGGCTCGCCCACTCGGACGCCCTGGGCCCGGCCCTGTTCTCCCCCGCCGTCCGGGCCGCGATGGCCGCCTACGAACCGAAGTGAGGCACCCGTGGACCTGACGATCCTCTACCGGGGCCCGCTCGCCTCCTGCGACTACGACTGTCCCTACTGCCCGTTCGCCAAGCGCCGCGACAGCCCCGACCAGTTGCGCGCGGACCGGGCGGCGCTGACACGCTTCACGACGTGGGTGGCCGAACAGACCGATGACCGCTTGTCGGTCCTCTTCACCCCGTGGGGCGAGGGCCTCACCCGCTCCTGGTACCGGCGGGCCCTCACCGACCTCTCGCACCTCCCGCACGTGGCCCGGGTCGCGATCCAGACGAACCTCAGCTGCCGCACGGACTGGCTGAAGGCCGCCGACCCGGCCAAGCTGGCGCTCTGGTGCACGTACCACCCCGGCCAGACGCCGTACGACCGTTTCCTCACCAAGTGCGGCGAGCTGGGCGCCGCGGGCATCCGCTTCAGCGTCGGCATCGTCGGCTTCCCCGACCACCTCGACCAGGCCCGCCGCCTCCGCGCCGACCTCCCCGGCCAGGTCTACCTGTGGGTCAACGCGGCGGAGGGCCGCACCTACTCGGACCCGGAGGCCACCGACTGGACCTCGATCGACCCCCTGTTCCCGTTCAGCCGCCACCCCCACCACTCGGCCGGCCTCCCGTGCCGCACGGGCGAATCAGTGATCTCGGTCGACGGCGAAGGCACGGTTCGCCGCTGCCACTTCGTCCCGGCGGAACTGGGCAACCTCTACGACGGCTCCTACCGTCGGGCCCTCAAACCCCGCGCGTGCCCACTCGCCACCTGCGACTGCCACATCGGGTACGTCCACCTGGAGACACTGCCGCTGTACGACGTCTTCGCGGGCGGCGTCCTGGAACGCGTACCGGTGAGCCCGGTGGCGCGCTGAACTCCGCGTCCCGGTCGGCTCAGTGACGTACCAGCGGCAGCAGGTCCGGGCGTTTGGCGACCGTGTGGTCGCCGGAGGATTCACCGCGGAGGCGGCGGCCGATCCAGGGGACCAGGTATTCGCGTGCCCACTGGATGTCGTCGCGGCGCACCTCCAGTGCGCCGCGTGGCGGCAGGGGCGGCCACGGCTGGTCGGGGTCGGCGGGGGTGTCGAGGCCGAGGACCTGGGCCGCGCGCAGGGCCACGCGGGTGTGGCCCTCCGGTGACAGGTGCAGCCGGTCGCCGTCCCAAGCGCGCCTGTCCTGGACCGACTTGAGGGACCACAGGTCCAGGACCGGGCAGTCGTAGCGGTCGGCGATGGAGCGGACGTGGGCGGTGAACGTGGCTATCTTGCCGCGCAGATGGCGCAGCACCGGGACGCCCCGGGTGTCGAACCCGGTGGGGACCATGACCGTGCCGACCGCGCTCGTCAGGTCGGCCAGCGCCCGTTCGAAACGTTCGGCGACGTCGTCCGGGTCGGTGCCGGGCCGGATGATGTCGTTGCCGCCGGCGCAGAACGTGATCAGATCCGGGGCGAGTTCCTTGGCGCGCGGGATCTGCTCGGCCACGATCTGGTCCAGCAGCCGTCCCCGTACGGCGAGGTTGGCGTACCGGAGCGATCGGTCCGGTGTCCGGTCGGCGAGCAGTACCGCGAGCCGGTCCGCCCAGCCGACATGAATTCCGCCCGGTCCGGGGTCGCCGACGCCCTCGGTGAAACTGTCACCGATGGCCGCGTAAGACCCGAAGGCACCTCTGGTTTTTGATCCCGAATCGTCAGCCACAGCGAAACATCATTCACCCGGGTATCCGACCTACGCGACCGTAAGAAGGTGGTGACCCCGGTGAGAAACGCCACCGGTCAAAATTCGTTCAACCGGGAATAGCGGAAAGGCCGTCGGCCGGCACCCTCGGGTGCCGGCCGACGGCCGGTTGCGCGTGGGACCGAACGGCTCAGATGGAAACGCCGTGCTCGCGCAGGTACGCCAGCGGGTCGACGTCGGAGCCGTAGCTCGGACCGGTGCGGATCTCGAAGTGCAGGTGCGGACCGGTGGAATTGCCGGTGGAACCGGAGAGGCCGATCTGGTCGCCGCCGGCGACCCGCTGACCCGCCGAGACGGACAGCGAGGAGAGGTGGCCGTACTGCGAGTACTGGCCGTCGTCGTGCTTGATGACGACCTCGTTGCCGTACGACCCGGCCCAGCCGGCCGAGACGACGGTGCCGGGGCCGACCGACTTGACGGTGGTGCCCGACGCGGCCGCGAAGTCCACGCCGGTGTGGTAGCCGCTGGCCCAGCTGCCGCCGGCCGCGCGGTACGGGGTCGTGACGGCCGCACCGTCGACGGGCGCGGTGTAGCCGGAGTCCGCGCTCTGCGCCGCGGGCTCGTTCGCCGTGGTGTCGGCCTGCGGGGCGGGCTCGGCCGGTGCGGGCTTCGCGGGGGCGGTCTTCTTCGGGGCAGCCTTCTTCGGGGTGGCCTCCGCCTTGCCCTCGGAGGACGCCTTGGCCTTGGCGCCGATGGTGAGCTTCAGGCCCGGGTGGATCAGCGACGGGTTGTCACCGACGGCCTCGCGGTTGTCCGCGTAGAGCTTCTGCCAGCCACCGCTGACCTTCTGCGTCTCGGCGATCTTGGCGAGGTAGTCCCCCGCGGTGACCGAGTACGTCTTCACGGTCTTGGCGGTCGCGGCCTGCTGGGCCGTCTGCGCGACAGCGGCGGTGTGCGCGGCGGACACGGCGCGCTCGGGAGCCACCGACGGTGCGGCGGTCTGCTCGGCGGCGTGGGCGCCCGTGGCACCGATGAGCGGAATTGCGATGGCGGCGCCACCCGTTCCGGCGGCGACGAATCCGCGGGTGATCGGGTTGGTCCTCGGACGACGGTGCTTACCCTTTCCGGGCATGGCGAATTCCTCTCCGGCGCCTACGAGGTGAGCTGTCGGGTTCGGGCTGGAGATGCCCGGTCGCGCCGTGACGCGACTTCACCCCAAGCCGTCCGGATCTCCGGACCGGCGTACTACCTGGGTCCCCCGCTCCTGCCACACGTTGATGAGTGCTGGGTGGATGCGGATTCCGAACGGCGGCAGGATTCGGCGATCCGCTCGGATTGCGGTGACGGTAAGCCGCGCGGGCCGACGGGTACAAGCCGCTGTTTCTCCTCCGTAATCCACGCTCGAATATCGACATCCGCGGGCGGTCACCCTGCGTGGATTACGGATCTTCGAATTCCGTGCGACGTCCCAATTCCCTTCGCGGGCGCGGCCACACACCGTCACGGATATGATCCTGCTCACCAGCCGCAGCCCATCCACCACCATCTCACCCGCGACCGGGGCACCTTATGCCCAATCACTCAATCCAGACAGAAGCCCTATTCGCAAGGCGCTTTCAGGGGGAACCGATGTCGTAAAGTCGGAGCGCGACAGCGTCGGCGGCGAGCGCCGACCGCACACGCGGAGGAGCGCACGTGACGCACGAGGTGCCGCAGCAGGTCCCGCCGGGCGAGCCCGATCTCGCCGGGGTACGCAACTTCCGCGACGTGGGAGGCCTGCCGACCGCCGACGGGCGGCGCGTACGGTACGGACGGCTCTACCGCAGCGGCCACCTCGCGCACGCCACCGCCGAGGACGCGGCGTTCCTGACGTCGCTGGGGCTGCACACCATCTTCGACTTCCGCAACGCGGCCGACCAGAAGCTCGACGGTCTGGACGTCGAGCTCGTCGGCGTACGCAATGTGAACATCCCGCTCACCGACCCGGCCGACGGCACCGAGTTCTGGAAGATGGTCCGCGACGGCGACCTCGACCAGCTGCGCTCGATCCTCGCCGACGGCAAGGGCGTGGCCCGGATGTCCGCTTCGTACCGTTCGATCATTCTGGACCGCACCTCCGAGCACCGGCGCGTGCTGCACGCCCTGGCCGAGGAGAGCCTGCCCGCCCTGATGCACTGCGCGGCGGGCAAGGACAGGGCCGGTCTCTCGATCGCGGTGTCGCTGCTCGCCGTGGGCGTGGAGCGGGAGGCGATCGAGGCGGACTATCTGAAGTCGAACGATCCGCACCGCAGATACCGCGTACGCCGCAGCGATCCGACGCCCGGCGGGACCTCGCCGGAGGTGCTGGAGCTGCTGGCCCCGCTCTTCGACGCGCGCGCCGTCTACCTCGAAACGGCGTTCACGACGATGGAGGAGACGTGGGGCACCGTCGACCGCTATCTCACGGACGGCCTCGGGCTGACGGACGAGACGCGCGAGCGGCTGCGGACGCGCCTCGTCGAGGACTAGGGGACTGGAGGACTACAGGACCTAGCGACCCCCGGCGCCCGCCTCGAAGAGCAGGTAGAGGAAGCCGGCCAGGACATGGCCGGCGATGAGGTAGACGAAGAGCCGGATGGCGAGACCGCGCGGGAAGCTGCGTTCCTCGTCCATGACGGACTTGGCGGGCTCCTCGCGTGATGGCTCCTGAACGGCGTCCACTCGGTTGTCGGACACGGTGATGGCCTCTCTGGTCGGGGGCGGAGCTGACGGCATGTCAGTGCCGCTCGTTCAGCGGCGGTGGGCCCCGCCGGGCAGGCACAGCTCGCCGACGGGACTGGTCAGCAGGGTGTGCACGAACAGCAGCTCGACGCCGGCGGGACCGGCCGCCGCGAGGCGGTGCGGGGTCATCGAGTCGAAGTGGGCACTGTCGCCCGGGTCGAGCACATGGACGGTGTCGCCGAGGCTCAGCCGCAGCCGCCCCTCCAGGACATGGATCCACTCCTCCCCCGGGTGGACCCGGACGAGCTCGCCCTGCGCGCCGTGGGGCACCGTCACCCGCAGCGGCTGCATCGCCCGGCCGGACGAGCTGCCCGCCTGGCGATAGGTCCAGCCGTCCGCCTCCACGGGCTCCGCCCGCGCCGCGCGGATGACGGGGTCCCGCTCGGGCGGCTCCTCGCCGAGCAGCTCGGAGACCGTCGTACCGTAGACGCGCGCCAGACCGAGCAGCATCGGCAGCGAGGGCTGGCGCCGCCCGGTCTCCAGACGGGAGAGGTGGGCCGGGGAGAGCCCGGCCCGTGCGGCGGCGGCCTCAAGGGTGAGGCCCCGGCCGCGTCGGAGCTCGCGCAGTCGGGGTGCGACATCAGGCAGAATCTCTGTCGTGGCGTCGGTCGGGCCGGTCGCCTGTTCAGGAGCGGTGGCGGGGTCGTTCATACACCCATTGCGCCAGGAATTATCCTCTGAGGCAAATTTCTTACCTCAGAGGCAAACCGCATGGACCACGCCACGTGCTCACCGGTTGGCGATCGCCTGCTTCACCAGCGTCCTGCCGAAGTCCCACATCAGCCCGCCGCCCGTGTGCGCGTCGTCCATCACGGCCGTGAAGGCCGTCACGAAGCGATCGACCTCCCGCTCCCCGATGGTCAGCGGCGGAATCAGCTTGATCACTTCCAGATGGTCCCCGGAGACCTGGGTGAGAATGCGGTGCTTCCGCAGGAGCGGCACCACGACCATCTGCGCGAAGAGACCCTTGCGGGCCGTCTGGAGCATCGTCCAGCGGCTCCGCAGCCCGATCGACGTCGGCCGGCCGAATTCGATACCGATCATCAGCCCCCGGCCGCGCACCTCGCTCAGCAGCTCGTACCGGTCGACCAGCGCCGCGAGCCGCGACCGCAGCAGATCGCCGGTCGTCCTGGCGTTGGCGACGATCCCCTCGTCCTCGATCACCGACAGAACGGCCAGGCCCGCCGCCATCGCCTGCGCGTTGGATCCGAAGCTGGCCGAGTGGACCAGCACCCGGTCCATCGAGGAGTAGACCTTCTTGAAGATCCAGTCCTTGCCGAGGGTCGCGCCGACCGGCACATAGCCGCCGGAGAGCGCCTTCGCGACACACACCAGGTCCGGCTCGACGCCTTCCTCGTGCTGGTACGCGTAGAAGTCGCCGGTCCTGCCGAGCCCGGTCTGCACCTCGTCGACGATGAGCAGTGCCTTGTGCCGGCGCAGCAGCTCCTGCGCGTCCCCCAGGAAGCCGGGCGGCGTCGTCTTCACGCCCTTGCCCTGGATCGGTTCGACGACGAAGCCCGCGACGTCGCCGCGCTTCAACTCCCGCTCCAGCGCTTCGAGATCACCGATCTCGATCGGCGTGTCGGGGAGCAGCGGCGCGAAGCCCGCGCGGAAACCGTCCTCGCCGTTGACCGAGAGCGAGCCGATGGTCAGGCCGTGGAAGGCGTGGGAGCAGTAGAGGATCCTGGGCTTCCCGGTGGCGTACCGGGCGAACTTCAGCGCCGTCTCGACGGCTTCCGTACCGCTGTTGCCGAAGAAGACCCGGTCCAGGTGGGGGCTGTACTTGAGCAGCTCTTCGGCGAGCAGGCCCGGCAGCGGCTGGCAGTCGAAGCGGGTGAGGTCGGCGAGCGAGGCGTCGAGGACGTCGTGGAGGGCCTTGCGTACGACGGGGTGGTGCCGGCCGAGCCCCATCACTCCGAAGCCGGCGAGCATGTCGAGGTAGTCGTTGCCCTCGGAGTCCCAGAAGTAGGCGCCCTCGGCGCGCTCGTAGACCTTGTCGAAGCCGATGGTGCGCAGCATGCGCGGGAGTTGGTGGTTCAGGTGGGCGGTGTGCAGCTCGTAGCGTTCGCCGCCGCGTTCGGCCAGCAGCGTCGCGAGGTCGAAGGCCTTGCCCGGCGTCCCCGCCGGTCCGGCCCCCTGCGCGTGAGCCGCCGGCTCGTGCCCTGTCGACTCGGTCATCGCGTGTTCTCCGTCATCGGGTGTTCTCCTCGCGCTCTTCCTGGCGCGCCAGTGCGGCGCTGATCTGTCCCGCGATCTCGACGGGTGTGAGCCCGATGTCGGCGAGCACCTCACCGCGCTTGGCGTGGGCCAGGAACTGTTCGGGGATGCCGAAGGTACGCAGGGGTACGTCCACGTCGGCGTCGCGCAGCGCCTGCCCCACGGCCCACCCGACGCCGCCGCTACGGCTGTTGTCCTCCACGACGGCCACGATCCGGTGCCGCGCCGCCAGCGGCGGCAGCTCCGCGTCGACGGGCTTGACCCACCGGGGGTCGACCACGGTGCAGCCGACGCCGCGAGCGGCCAGCAGCTCCGCCGTACCGAGACAGACCCCGGCGAGCGCCCCGACGGACACCAGCAGCACATCGGTTTCTCCGGCCTCCGGCTTGTGCAGGATGTCGAGCCCGCCCGTACGGCCGACGGCGGGAATCGTCTCGCCCACCGACTCCTTGGGAAAGCGCACGACGGTCGGCGCGTCGTCCACGTCGACGGCCTCCCGCAGCAGCGACCTCAGCTGGTCCGCGTCGCGCGGGGCCGCGATCCGCAGGCCCGGTACGCACTGGAGCAGCGACATGTCCCACACGCCGTTGTGGGAGGGTCCGTCGGCGCCGGTGACACCGGCCCGGTCGAGTACGAACGTGACGGCGCACCCGTGCAGCGCGACGTCCATGAGCAGTTGGTCGAAGGCGCGGTTGAGGAAGGTGGCGTAGACGGCGACGACGGGATGCAGTCCGCCGGTGGCGAGCCCGGCTGCGGAGACCGCGGCGTGCTGCTCGGCGATGCCGACGTCCCAGACGCGGCCGGGGAAGCGCGCGGCGAATCCGGTCAGTCCGACCGGGTGCAGCATGGCGGCGGTGACGGCGACGACATCGGGGCGCTCCTCGCCGATGGCGACGATCTCGTCGCCGAAGACCGAGGTCCAGGAGGGCTTGCCGGGGGGCGCCAGCGGCTCGCAGGTCAGCGGGTCCATCACGCCGACGGTGTGGAAGTGGTCGGCCTCGTCGTCCAGGGCAGGCTGGTAGCCGCGGCCCTTCTCGGTCAGGCAGTGCACCAGTACGGGGCCGGTGAAACGGCTCGCGCGGCGCAGCGCCGACTCGACGGCTCCGACGTCGTGTCCGTCGATGGGGCCCACGTATTTGAGCCCGAGGTCCTCGAACATGCCCTGCGGGGCGACGGCGTCCTTGAAGCCCTTCTTCGCGCCGTGCAGCGACCCGTAGAGCGGCCGGCCCACCACGGGGGTCCCCCGGAGGACTTCCTTGCCCCACGCGAGCACCTGCTCGTAGCCGTCGGTGGTACGCAGGATGGCGAGGTGCCTGGCGAGGCCGCCGATGGTGGGACCGTACGAACGCTCGTTGTCGTTCACCACGATGATCAGCGGGCGGTCCTTCGCGGCGGCGATGTTGTTGAGCGCCTCCCAGGCCATGCCGCCGGTGAGCGCCCCGTCCCCGATGACCGCCACGACGTGGTCGCGGCCGCCGCGCACCTGGCGGGCCTTGGCGAGCCCGTCGGCCCAGCCGAGCACGGTGGAGGCGTGGGAGTTCTCGATGACGTCGTGGTCGGACTCCTCGCGCGAGGGGTAGCCGGAGAGGCCGCCCTTCGTCCGCAGCTTGGAGAAGTCCTGCCGGCCGGTGAGCAGTTTGTGAACGTAGCTCTGGTGTCCGGTGTCCCACAGGATGCGGTCGGCCGGTGAGTCGAAGACCCGGTGCAGGGCGACGGTCAGCTCCACCACCCCGAGGTTGGGCCCCAGATGGCCCCCGGTCCTGGCCACCGCGTGGATCAGGAACTCCCTGATGTCCCGGGCCAGTTCGTCAAGTTCGGCCCGGCCCAGCGCCTTCAGGTCGCGCGGCCCCCGGATGTTCTCCAGCATCGACATGCTCGGCCCCCTCTGGATCCTCTCGCGGATCCGTCAGCTCTCTGTGACTGCCGGTCATGGCGCCGGAAGGACAGCGGCGGGGTGCGCCGCTGTCCTTCCGGTGGCCACGACGTCACAGGCCGCCGGTGTCACTTGCTCCCGGCGACCGTCTCCCGCACCGCTCGCAGCGACTCCTTGAGGGAGCCCATGGTGGCGAGTACGGCCGTCGGCTCGTAGCCGCAGTGCGCCATGCAGTTGGCGCAGCGCGGGTCCTTGCCCCGGCCGTACTTGTCCCAGTCGGTCTTCTCGACGAGTTCCCTGTATGTGGGGACGTACCCGTCGCTCATCAGATAGCAGGGGCGCTGCCAGCCGAAGAGCGAGTAGTTGGGGATCGCCCAGGCCGTGCAGGGGAAGTCGGCCTTGCCCTCCAGGAAGTCCAGGAAGAGGGGTGAGTGGTTCAGACGCCAGCGCCCCCTGTTGCCGCCGGCGAAGGCCTTCTTGAACAGCTCCCTCGTCTGCTCGACGCCCAGGAAGTGCTCCTGGTCGGGTGCCTTCTCGTAGGCGTAGGCGGGCGAGATCATCATCTCGTCGACCTTCAGGTCGTCGTTGAGGTAGTTGAGGACCTCGATGATGGTCTGCGGGGTGTCGGTGTTGAAGAAGGTGGAGTTGGTGGTGACCCGGAAGCCGCGCTTCTTGGCTTCCTTCATCGCCTCCACGGCCTCGTCGAAGACCCCTTCCTTGGCGACGGACTCGTCGTGCCGCTCGCGCAGCCCGTCGATGTGCACGGCGAACGCGAAGTACGGCGAGGGAGTGAACTTCTCCAGCTTCTTGCGCATCAGCATCGCGTTGGTGCAGAGGAAGACGTACTTCTTCTTCGCGACCAACTGCCTGACGATCTCATCGATCTGCGGGTGCATCAGCGGCTCGCCGCCGGCGATGGAGACCATCGGCGCCCCGGATTCGAGCACCGCCCCCACCGCCTGCGCCACGGGCATACGCTGCTTCAGGACCCCGGCAGGGTGCTGGATCTTGCCGCAGCCCTCACATGCGAGATTGCAGGCGAAGAGGGGTTCCAGCTCGACGATGAGTGGAAACTTCTCACGCCTGCGTAGCTTCTGTTCAACGAGGTATGTCCCGACCCTGATGGTCTGACGGAGCGGCATGGCCATCTAGCTCACCTCCTGGGGAGCAGCAAAGAACGGTGCCATTCAAGAAAAGCCGGAATGACGGCACGAAGGACACGGAAAGCCGATATTCCACCGCTCACCGTGCCAATTCGGACTAGCTCATGCTCTGGAGCGTCCACGACCACCCGTACGGCCGCAACCGGGCGGGGCCCGGCGCTCAGAGCGGTGCGCAGTGTCGCGGCGGACTCCATGTCCACGGCGACGGCTCCCGTGGCACGCAGCCCGGCCCTCTCGGGACCGCGCACCACATGGTCGGATCCGGCCAGTGGACCGGTGTGGACCGTGCGTCCGGGCAGCGCCAGGGACAGCGCCTCCACGAGCAGACCTGTTTCCGTACAACGCGTCAGGCCGTGGGAGTCCCGGGTCTCGTCGGCGACGATCAGGTCCCCCGGGTTCATCCCGGGGACCAGGCCGGCACAGAATCCGGACGCGATGACGGCCGCGTCCCCGTACCGGTCGGTTCCGAGCGCGCGCGCCGTCGCACGCTCGGCGTTCTTGGGGCCCATGCCCGTACGCAGGACGGTGACGGGCCCGGTCTCGCGTGTCCGGCCGCCCCTGCCCGCCAGACCTCTCCGCAGGGCGCTGCGCAGGGCCACCTGCTCGATGCCGAGGGCGCAGGCGATCAGCAGCGGCGTGGCGGCGGGGGCGGCTACTCCGTTCGTGGGAGCGGCGCTGTCGGCGCTGTCGGGGGGCGGCGAGTCCATCAGGCCCCCTTGCGGCTGTCCGCCCGGCTGTCGGGTCGTCGCTCCTGGACGTTCCTGGTCCGGCCTTCCCCCAGCAGCTCGGCGCGGGCGGGCCCACGGTCCGCGAACGGTTCCCCGTTGACGTACCGGCCGAGGGCCGTGAGCGGGAACACCTGCCGGTAGAGGTGGTAGTTGATGGAGAAGTCCCACGGGAACCCGGTGCCGGTGAAGTACGGCTCGTCCCAGGAGCCGTCCTCCCGCTGGGCCGCCGCGAGCCACGCCACCGCGCGCTCGACGGCCGGCGTCTCGCGCCGTCCGGCCGCCAGGAGCGCGAGCAGCGCCCACGCGGTCTGCGAGGCGGTCGACGCGCCGTGCCCGATCCACTTCTCCTCGCGGTACGAGCGCAGGTCCTCGCCCCAGCCGCCGTCGTCGTTCTGTACGGATTCGACCCAGCCGACCGCGCGGCGGATCGACGGGTGGCCGACAGGCAGCCCGGCGGCGACGAGCGCCGGTACGACGGACCCCGTTCCGTACACGTAGTTGACGCCCCAGCGGCCGAACCAGGAGCCGTCCGCCTCCTGTTCGGTGAGCAGCCACTCGATACCGCGCCGGGTGTCGGGGTGCTCGGCCATGCCCTCGTACGCCAGCATCTCCACGACGTGCGCGGTGACGTCGGCCGACGGCGGGTCGATGACCTCGCCGAAGTCGCAGAACGGCAGCCGGTTGGGGAACGGGCTGACGTTGTCGGCGTCGAACGCGCCCCAGGCGCCGTTCTTCGACTGCATGCCGAGCGTCCAGCGCGCGCCCCGCTCGACGGCCGTGTCCATCCGCCCGGTGTCCGGGTGCGCGACCCGGCGCAGCGCGAGGATGACCTCGGCGGTGTCGTCGATGTCCGGGTAGTTGTCGTTGTGGAACTCGAACGCCCAGCCGCCGGGGGCGAGTCCGGGCCTGCGTACGGCCCAGTCGCCGGGGCGCACGATCTGCTCGTCCAGCATCCACTCGGCGGCCTTCACGAGCGCGGGGTGGTCCGGGCTCACACCGGCGTCGGCGAGCGCGATCGTGGCGAGGCAGGTGTCCCACACCGGGGACTGACAGGCCTCGATCATGCGCGCGCCGTCCTCGCGCCAGACGGCGAAGCGGTCGAGCGATTCGAGTCCGGCGCGCATCACCGGGTGCTTCAGGTCGTAGCCGAGCAGATGCAGGGCGATGATCGAGTAGACGGCCGGCGGCTGGATACCGCCCCAACACCCGTCGTTCTCCTGGCGTTCGACGATCCAGCGGGCCGCCGCGTTCATCGCCGTGCGGCGTACGGCGCGCGGTGCGACCTTGTGGTACAGGCGCAGCACCTTGTCGACGCGCTGGAAGAGTCCGTCCCAACTGGCCGCCGGAGCCAGGGGCTTCACGGGATTCGGGCGCCGCACGTCCGCGTGCAGTTCGTCCAGCGCGAAGGGCGCGGGACGGACGGGGCGCAGGGCCGAGACGATCGTGAGAGGCACGATGGTCTGCCGGGCCCAGCAGCCGAACGAGTAGATGTTCAGCGGGAACCACTTGGGCAGGAAGATCACCTCGGGCGGGACCTCGGGGAGGTCGTCCCACTTCCACCAGCCGAAGAGCGCGAGCCAGATCCGGGTGAAGACCCGGCTCTCGGCGATGCCGCCCTGTTCACGGATCCAGGCGGCGGCGCGCGCCATGTGCGGGTCGTCGGGCCGGTCCCCGGCCAGACGCAGCGCGACGTATCCCTCGATGGTGGTGGAGAGTTCACCGGGCCCGCCGTAGAAGGTGGCCCAGGTCCCGTCGGCGCGCTGTTCGCCCCGGATGAACCGGCCGGCCGCCTCGGTGGTTCTCGCGTCCTGCACACCGAGGAACTGACGGAGCAGCAAGTCCTCGGCGTCCATGGTCACATTGGTCTCCAGGTCGCCCTTCCACCAGCCCTGGGCGTCCTGTTGGCCGAGCAGATGCTCGACGGATCGTGCGGTGGCACGCCGTGCGACCTCCCCGATGTCCCTCACGACGGGAGTGGTGTCGGACGGTTCGCTCGCCGCGGCAGCGCGGGGTCCCACGGCCCCGGTGCTTCCGTCGGTCGTCGCTGTCATGGCTTCCCCTTACGTGCAGTTGGTCCTCTGCTGTGCTGGGGTCTCCGTCGTCCGGGGGATCGGTCACGAACCGACGGACGGCGCGACTACGGAGGCTTTCGGTGCGTCAGCCTCCGGTGAGCGTGGATATACAGATGGCGATGGTGATCATCTCTTTCGTACGACGACGAAGTCCGCGAGCGCGGTGAGCTGCGCGCGGACCCGTTCCGGCATGTCGATACCGCTCAGGGCCTCGATGGCGACGGCGTGCTGCCTGCGGGCCTCCTGGGAGGTCCACTCCCGGCCGCCCGCCTCCTCGATGAGTGCGGCCCTGGTCGCGAACTCCTCTTCGGAGAAGCTCGCGAAGTCCGTGCTCTTGGCATCGGCGGCCAGCAGTTCGCCGAGCTGTGCCGACGCGGGGCCTCCGGCGGCGAGAGCGGCGACGACCGGCAGGGACTTCTTGCGCTGGCGCAGATCGCTCCATGTCTGCTTGCCGGTGGCCCCGGGGTCGCCCCAGATGCCGAGCAGGTCGTCGACGGCCTGGAAGGCGAGGCCGAGGTGGTGGCCGTACGACTCCAGGACGTCGGCCGTCCGGTCGTCGGCGCCGCCGAGGACGGCGCCGATGGAGACGGCGCAGGCGAGCAGCGCGCCCGTCTTGTTGCCCTCCATCTCCAGGCACTCCTCGACGGTGACCCGCTCGCGGTGCTCGAAGGAGATGTCCTGCGCCTGGCCGTCGATCAGCTTGCGGCTGGCGACGGTGAGCCGGCGGGTGGCGCGGCCGGCCTCGGCGGTGCCGATCTCCAGCAGGATCTCGTTGGCGAGCGCGAACAGGGCGTCACCGACGAGGATCGCCTGGGCGGGGCCGTGCACCTTCCAGACGGTGTCGCGGTGGCGGCGCTGCTCGTCTCCGTCCATCAGGTCGTCGTGCAACAGCGAGAAGTTGTGCACCAGTTCCACGGCGACGGCTCCGGGGACACCGGTCTCGGCCGGCGATCCCGCCGCCTCGGCGGAAAGCAGCGCGAGCGCGGGGCGCACCGCCTTGCCACCGTCACCGTCGGCGGGCCGGCCCTCGGCGTCGATCCAGCCGAAGTGGTAGGCGGCGACGGTGTCCATCGGCGAGGCGAGCCGGCCGATGGCGGCCCGCAGCACGGGGGTGGACAGGGCTCGGCCGCGCTCCAGCAGCGCGAAGACGTCCGCGGTGTCGACAGCCGGATTCGCCGGGGGCACAGTCGGCACGGTTTCTCCTCTTTTTGCAGTACTGATGGGTCCCGTACGCGTCGTCGCCGTACTCGTCCTTGCCGGGCCATTACTCATCGCGCCGTCACTCACCGCGCCTCCGCTCGCCGCACCCTTCACCGCGGCGTCCGGCCTCACGCGGCCTCCCGAAGGGGATGCCGATGGGTGCGGCCGAGTTCGGACAGGGCCTCGCCCGCCGCACTGAAACCGCTGCGAACCGCGCCCTCCATAGTCGCGGGCCAGCCGGTCGCGGTCCACGCCCCCGCCAGGAAGAGGCCGGACGCGCGGGTCCGCGCGGGCGGTCGCAGCCGCCCGACGCCGGGCGTGGGCGCGAATGTCGCCGTGCGCTCCCGTGTCACGAAGAAGTCCCGCACCTCGGCGCTCCGCGCGGCCGGGAGGAGACGTTTCAGCTCGGGCAGATAGCGGGCGCGAAGCTCGGCGACAGGCAGGTCGATCTCGTCCGCGACCGCCGACTGCGACAGCGCCACGTACTGGCCCTCCTTCAGGCCCGAGGCGTCCGTCCGGTCGAAGACCCACTGGACGGGGGTGCCGAGCGCGGCGAAGAAGGGGCGGCGCAGCACCTTGCGGTCGTAGACGACGTGCACGTTGAGGATCGGTGACGTGCCGATGTCGAGGAGCCGGCTCGGCTGGTCGAGCGCGCCGTCGGGCAGCAGCGTGTGCGTCTCGTTCTGCGGTACGGCGAGGATCACCGTGTCCGCCTCGATGCGCTCGCCCGGTACGTCGACGCTCCAGCTGCCGTCCCCGGTGCGGGTCACCGCCGTGACACGGGTGCGCAGTTCGGTCCGTACGCCCGCCGCTTCGAGGGCCTTGCGGGCCAGTGTGTCGTGCAGTTCACCGAGCGGCACTCGGGCCCAGCCGATGTCGGCGGCGCCGCGCTCGGAGAGCAGTCCGGTCTTGAAGACCATCGCGGCCAGGCCCATGGAGGCCTGCTCGGCGGGGACGTTGAGGGTGGCGACGCAGACGAGGTTCCACAACGCCTCGACGGCGCGCGCCGACTGGCCGTGGCGCCCGAGCCAGGTCGCGAAGTCGATGCCGTCGAGGGCGGGGTCGGCCGGGTCGAGCGCCTTGAGCGCCAGCGCCGCGCGTCCTACGGAGGCCTTCTCGGCGAGCGAGAGGTGCGGGTAGGCCGCGAGCCCGCCGGCGAGATGCAGGGGTACGGGCAGGGCGTTGCGGCTCAGCCGTCCGACCCGGGGCCGGCCCGCGCGGCCCACGTCGAGTACGGGGACGTCGAGCCGGTCCTGTACGGGGGCGAGGTCGGCGCCGCCGACCCGGTCGAGGAACCAGCGGTAGGCCGTGCAGCAGCGCAGATACACGTGCTGGCCGTTGTCGACGGTCAACTCGCCGCGGGTGAAGGAGAAGGCGAGGCCCCCGAGACGCGGCCGGCCCTCGACGAGCGTCACACGGACCCCGGCGTCGGCGAGCTGGAGCGCGGCCGTCACACCGGCGATGCCGCCGCCGACGACGACCGCGTGACGTGATGGCGTACTTCCGGATGTCGTCATGCGCCCTCCCCCGCGGCTGTCGCAGTCAGGGACGCGTCAGATCCCCGGGGGGTTGATCTCGGAACTCCGGAGCCCCCGGCCCCGGTGCCGGGCAGGGTCGTCACGGGCGCCTCCTGACGGCCTGACGGGAGATGCTCCTGGCGTCGAGTCCGGACAGGCCGCGCACCGCGACGTACGCCTTCTCGCGTCCGGGCAGCGAGACCCGGCCGCGCAGGACGGCCTCGGGGTCGCGTTCGATCCGGTCGAGCAGCCTGCGGTAGATGCCCGCCATGGCGGCGACGCAGGCGCCGCTGCGCCGGTCGAGCAGGGGCAGCAGCCGGTAGCCCTCGGCGAAGAGCGTGCGGGCGCGTCTGACCTCGAAGTGGACGAGCCCGGCGAAGTCGGAGCCGGGGGGCGGCGTGGCGCTGTCGAATCCGGCGGAGCAGCCGAACTTGGCGAGGTCGTCGGCGGGCAGATAGGTGCGCGCGTTGCCGGCGTCCTCGCGTACGTCACGCAGGATGTTGGTCAACTGGAGTGCCAGGCCGAGGGTGTCGGCGTACTCGGACGCGCGCTCGGCGCCGGGCGCTGCGGGGTCGATGCCGAAGACCCCGAGCGAGAGCCGGCCGATGGCTCCGGCGACGCACCGGCAGTAGATCTTGAGGTCGTCCCATGTCTCGTACGTCTCGCCCTTGACATCCATCAGGACGCCGTCGATCAGTTCGTCGAGCCCGCCGAGCGGGAGCGGGAAGCGGCGGGCCGCGTCGGTGAGCGCGACGGCGACGGGGTCGGTGTCGTCCTCCTCGACGCCGCCGTGTCTGATCCGTCCGAGGAGGGCACGGGTGTCCTCAAGTCTCGACTGCTTGGCCCCGGGCTCCAGCGTGCCGTCGCCGATGTCGTCGACGCGCCGCGAGAACGCGTACAGCGCCGACATGGCCTGCCGTTTGTCGGCGGGCAGCAGCCGGATGCCATAGGCGAAATTACGGGCCTGCTGCCCGGTGACGGTCTCGCAGTAGCTGTACGCGGCCAGTACCGGCGCCGACACGGGGGACTGTCCCTCCACGATCCGGCTCACCCCTTTCTGTGCGTTTTCCGCAGGACTGCTCCCATTTCACGCAGCAGACGTGGTGTGGTCGCTCTGGGCGGTCCGGGCAGTACATCGTGGCCCACGGCGGCGACCGAGGAGAGGGCGGCGCGCCCCCCGCCGACGAATCCGGCCAGCAGAAGTCTGAGCCTGCCCCGGACGCTGTGCACCAACGGCCCTCCCTCGTCGAGGAGTTGACCTGCGCGGTCGGCCTCGAAGGCGATCAGGCTCCGTACGGAGGCGTTCGCGGTCGGCGCGGCCAGGTCCGCCTCGGTGACCTGGAACCGCTTCATGTCGTCGGCGGGCAGATAGATCCGGTCGCTCGCCAGGTCCTCGGCGACGTCCTGGAGATGTTCGACGATCTGGAGCGCGGTGCAGACGGCGTCGGAGCGCCGGACGCGTTCGGGGGTCGCGGTGCCGGTGATCGCGAGGACGAGACGGCCGACGGGATTGGCCGAGAGTTCACAGTAGGCGACGAGGTCGTCGTAGGTGCCGTAGCGGCGTACGGACTGGTCCTGGCGGTTGGCCTCGATCAGGCCGAGGAACGGCTCGGGGGTGAGCGCGTGGCGCCGTACGGTCGGGGTGAGGTCTCTGAGCAGCGGGTGGCCGGGGGCCGGGCCGGCGGGGTCGAACACCCGGCGCAGGTCGGCCTCGAAGGCGTCCAGCATGGCGAGCCTGTCGTCGGTCGCCGCGGGGTCGAGGCCGAGGTGGCGGGCGTCGGCGCCGCCGGGTGCGAGGTCGCCGTCCCCGATGTCGTCGACGAGGCGGGCGAAGCCGTAGACGGCCATCAGATCCGCGCGCCAGGCGCGCGGCAGGAAGAAGGGGGCGACGGGAAAGTTCTCACCCGACGCCTTGTCGAGCGTGGCCCGCGAGGAGGTCTCGGTCTGCCTCTGGGAGGCGCCCGTCACCGCGGACCGCCTGCTGCGGGGACGGCGCGACCCTCGCGGAGCTGGAGATCAACCGTCATTGCCGTCACGTCTCCCGTTCTACACTGCCGACCCAAACATCCCATTTCGGACACGCCGCGCGGCCTGGCGACTGGGATACCGCCGATATGGGCGGGTCCGCGGCCGGTCAGCCGGGGCTTACGGACGTATCGCCGCTCTTGCCACGAATCAGCACCGGTACAGCTTACGTTGTACAACGCCCAGGCCCGCGCCGGGGCGTCTCGCGCACAACGACAACATCACGGCCCGCTTCAACCTTCCTCGGCGGCACGGGACTTGACGCAACTTTGACGATTGCCGGGCGGCGGGCGGGAGCGGGCGACCACCGGGCGACGCCGGGCGGCGTCCGGCGGCGGATGCCACGCGGGACCGCTTCACGCTCCGGCGGGGCGCTCCCGGGGCACCAGCAGACCGGCGACGATGGTGTCGACAGAGCGTTCGATCACGCCCTCCCGGTCCTCCCGCGAGAGGCCGGCCATGGGCCCGTCGAGGATGAGCATCGCGACGCCGTGCGCGGTCGACCACGCGGCGGCCTCGGCGCCGGGGCGGTTCGCGGCGGGCATCCGGCCGACGGCGACCAGTTCGTCGAGCGCCGCACTGAGAATGTTGTACGAGCGGAACTCCGGATTGTCGGCGACCGACGTCACGCCGCCCCATCCGGCACCCTCCTCCTCGCCCGTCATCGCGTGGTAGAAGGCCGTACGGAAGAGGCCGGGGTGCTCCAGGGCGAAGCCGACGTAGCCCCGGCCGATCCCCACCAGGCGCCGCTCGGCGGCGGCCCCGGGGCGACCGTCGCCGGGCAGCCCCGCCGCGACCCGCTCCATGGCGTCCGCGAGCATCTGCTGCGCCTCCATCTTGACCGCGTGGAGCAGTTCACCCTGGCCGGCGAAGTGGCGGTAGGCGGCGGTGGCCGAGACGCCCGCGCGGCGGGCCACCTCACGCAGGACCACCTTGGTCGGCCCGCCGTCGGTCGCGAGTTCCAGTCCGGCGCCGATCAGCGCGTTGCGCAGGTCGCCGTGGTGGTAGCCCGCCTTGCCCCCCTGACCGGTCCGACTGTTCTCCATGCCTTCATCCTGCCCGATGTTGACAGCGCTCACATCCACTGCCAGGGTCAGTGTTGACGTCGTTAACATTCTATGAGGGGGATCCCGTGCTGTCCAAGATCGCTGAGCTGGCCCTGAAGAGGGCGCGGCTCCTGCTCGTATTGGCGACCGTCGCCGTCGTCGCCATGGGCGCGCTCGGTGCCGGCGCCTTCGGCAAACTGCTGGGCGGCGGCTTCGAGGACCCGGACGCGCAGTCGTCGCGCGCGACCGTCCGGATCGACGAGAAGTTCGGGGGCCAGACCAACCTGCTGTTCCTGGTCGGCCAGGAGGGAAGCAGCCGGGAGGGGCCGGGCTCCCCCGCCGCCGACGAGCGGGGCCGCTCCATCACGGACGGCCTCAAGGACGACGGCACCGTGAGCAACGTCGTCTCGTACTGGGACACCAGAAGTCCGCGGCTCATCTCCGAGAGCGGCGGCGAAGCACTGATCGCCCTCCATGTGAAGGGCGACGAGACGAAGCGCGCCGAACGCGCCGAGGAGCTGATCGACCTCTACACGGGCGAACGCGACGGGGTCGAGGTCCGGGCCGGCGGCGCGGCAGCCATCAACATGAACATCAGCACCCAGGTCTCCGGCGACCTCGCCATCGCCGAGGCGATCGCCATCCCCGTGACCCTCCTGCTCCTCGTCCTCGCCTTCGGCAGTCTGGTGGCGGCGACGCTGCCCCTGGTCATCGGGCTGATCGCGATCGTCGGCACCTTCGCCCTGCTCTTCGTCCTCGGCAGCCTGACCGAGGTGTCGGTCTTCGCGATCAACCTCACGACCGCGCTCGGTCTCGGCCTCGGCATCGACTACGCGCTGCTGCTCGTCAGCCGCTTCCGTGAACAGCTCGGCGCGGGCGACGAGGTCGCCGACGCGCTGCGGACCACCGTGAGGACGGCCGGGCGCACGATCCTGTTCTCGGCCGCGACCGTCGCCGCAGCCCTCGCCGCGCTGCTCGTCTTCCCGGCGTTCTTCCTGCGGTCCTTCGCCTACGCGGGGATCGGCGTGGTCCTGATCGCGGTCGCCGCCGCCCTGTTCGTCGTGCCCCCGCTGCTCGCCGTGCTCGGCCACCGGGTCAACAAGGGCCGGGTGCCGTGGGCGAAGAACGTAGAACGCTCCGACGCGCCCTTCTGGGGACGGCTCGCCTCGCTCGTCATGCGCCGGCCCGCCCTCACCGCCCTGCCGGTGCTCGCGCTGCTGCTGCTCGTCGCGAGTCCGCTGCTCGGTGTCACCTTCGGCACTCCCGACGAGCGGGTGCTGCCCGAGGACGCCAACGGCCGTCAGGTGGCGACAGCCGTGCGGAACGATTTCCCGACCGACGAGGCGGGCGCCGTCCAGATCGTGAGCACCTCGGCCGTCGAGGCGGGCCCGCTCGCGGCGTACGCGGGCGAGCTCTCCCGGCTGGACGGTGTCGTACGCGTCGACTCCGCCGCCGGCACCTACACCGACGGGCGGGCGCGGGCGCCGGGCCCGGCGAACGCGGGTCTCGCCCGGCCGGACGCTCAGCGCCTGGTGGCCGTCACCGACACGGTGCCCAAGTCCGGAGCCGCCCAGGAACTGGTGGCGGACATCCGGGCGCTGGACCGGCCGGCGGGCGTCGGGATGCTGGTGGGCGGCACGGACGCCATGCTGGTCGATTCCCGGCAGTCCATCGGTGACCGGCTGCCGCTCGCCATCGGGCTGGTCGCCGTGACGACCTTCGTGCTGCTGTTCCTGTTCACCGGCAGCGTCGTCCAGCCGCTGCGCGCGCTGCTGCTCAACGTGATCAGCCTGTCGGCCGCGATCGGCGCGATGGTGTGGATCTTCCAGGACGGTCATCTGTCGTCGCTGCTGGGCTTCACGCCGCAGCCCATGGACACCTCGATGACCGTGCTGCTGTTCTGCGTCGCCTTCGGGCTGTCGATGGACTACGAGGTGTTCGTCACGAGCCGGATGAAGGAGCTGCACGACTCGGGCGTGGACCGGACGACGACCGTCACGCAGGGCCTGGCCCGCACCGGGCGGATCGTCAGCATGGCGGCCGGACTGCTGGCGGTGAGCTTCTTCGCGTTCGGTACGAGCCAGATCAGCTTCCTCCAGATGTTCGGCATCGGGAGCGGCCTGGCGATCGTCATCGACGCGGTGGCGGTGCGCGGTGTGCTCGTACCCGCCGCGATGCGGTTGCTGGGACGAAGCGCCTGGTACGCGCCGCCCGCGCTGCGCAGGCTGCACGGGAAGGTGGGTCTCACCGAGGAGCCGGCCGAATCCGGGCGGGAGCGCGCCACGGTCGGCGTCTGACGGCTTCCGCACAGAACGGGGCGGCCCCCGCCGGATGTGATCCGGCGGGGGCCGCCCCGTTCTGTGCGGAAGCCTCGAACTCCCCCGGGAATCCGGCTACTTGCCGGTCTCCTTCTCGTACGCCTTGAGCACCTCGTCCGTCGGGCCGTCCATCAGGAGCTCGCCCCTCTCCAGCCACAGCACCCGGTCGCAGGTGTCCCTGATCGACTTGTTGCTGTGGCTGACCAGGAAGACCGTGCCCGCCTCCTTGCGCAGCTCACGGATCCGCGCCTCGGAGCGGATCTGGAACTTGCGGTCACCGGTGGCCAGCGCCTCGTCGATCATGAGGACGTCGTGGTCCTTGGCCGCCGCGATGGAGAAACGGAGCCGGGCGGCCATGCCGGAGGAGTACGTGCGCATCGGCAGGGTTATGAAGTCGCCCTTCTCGTTGATGCCGGAGAAGTCGATGATGGACTGGTAGCGCTCACGCACCTGCTCGCGCGACATTCCCATGGCCAGACCGCCGAGGATGACGTTGCGCTCGCCGGTGAGGTCGTTCATCAGCGCGGCGTTGACACCGAGCAGCGAGGGCTGGCCGTCGGTGAACACCTTGCCGTGCTCCGTGGGCAGCAGCCCCGCGATGGCGCGCAGCAGGGTCGACTTGCCGGATCCGTTGGTGCCGATCAGGCCGATCGCCTCGCCGCGGTACGCGGTGAAGGTGACCCCCCTCACGGCGTGCACCTTGCGGACTCCGCGCTCCTCGCTCTTGTCGCGCCTGAGTATGCGGCTCAGCGCCGCGGTCGCGTTGCCCTTGCCACCGCCTCCGCCGTTGACGCGGTACACGATGTGCACGTCGTCGGCGATGACGGTGGGGATACGTCCCTGCTCGATGAGGTCAGCCACGGCCGTACCGTTCCTCAGCCTTCCAGAAGTACACAAAGCCGGCGATGCCGACGAGCAGCGACCAGGCGAGACCCGACGCCCACACATGCTGGGGCAGGTTCTCGGAGCCGTAACCGTCGATCAGCGCGAAGCGGATGAGGTCCATGTAGATGGCGGCGGGGTTGTACTGGAGGACGTCGACGATCCAGCTCGGCCAGTCCGGCTTGCTCGCGAGCATCAGGGGGATCGAGAACATCACGCCGGACGCGTACATCCAGGTGCGCATGATGAACGGCATGAGCTGCGCGAGGTCGGGCGTCTTGCTGCCCAGCCGCGCCATGATCAGCGCCAGGCCGGTGTTGAAGAAGAACTGGAGCACCAGGACGGGCAGCACCAGCAGCCACGACAGGCCCGGGAGGCTCCCGAAGGCGACCACCACGGCCAGCAGCACGATCATCGAGAACAGCAGCTGCTGGAGCTGCTGGAGCGCGAAGGAGATCGGCAGCGAGGCCCGGGGGAAGTGCAGGGCGCGCACCAGCCCGAGGTTGCCCGAGATCGACTTCACGCCCGCCATCACGGACGTCTGGGTGAAGGCGAACACGAACACGCCCGTCACCAGGAACGGGATGTAGACGCGGATCTCCATCCCGCGGCCGGCGTTCAGGATCAGGCCGAAGATCAAGAAGTAGACGAAGGCATTGAGCAGCGGGGTCGCCACCTGCCAGAGCTGACCGAGCTTCGCCTGGCTGTACTGGGCCGTCAGCTTCGCCTGGGAGAAGGCGAAGATGAAATGGCGCCGGCCCCACAGCTTGCGGACGTACTCGGCCAGTCCCGGACGGGCACCGCTCACCGACAGGCCGTACTTGGCGGCCAGTTCGGTCGAGGACAGACCGTCGTCGGGAGACGGCGGGGCGCTGATCGCGATCGCGCCGTCATGGGTTGTCTCACTCACAAGTTGAAACTTTCGTGTTCAAGATGCGCAGCCGGTCGGGCCCAGGCGTGGACGGCCGTGACCCGGAAGTTATCCCCGATGCTCTCAGAACCGAGCCTCTCAGATGACAGGCGGTCGGCCCAGTCGGGTCAGCCGCCACACCGTACGCCACTTCATGGGCCGGCGGGGACCGCACGGAGTCGTCCAGCCTTCCCGGAATCCGCCGAACCATGCCTTGAGCGCGGGGACGGTGGGGCGCCGGGCCAGGGTGAGCAGGATCCAGACGCCGAGATAGACGGGGACGACGGGCGCCGGCAGGTTGCGGCGGGCGAGCCAGACCCGGTTGCGGGCCACCATGCGGTGGTAGACCGCGTGCCGTGACGGCGGCATCGTGGGGTGGAAGAGAACCATGTCGGCGCGGTAGTCGATCATCCAGCCGGCGTCCAGCGCCCGCCAGGCCAGGTCGGTCTCCTCGTGGGCGTAGAAGAAGTCGCCGGGCAGGGAGCCGACCTCGGCGAGGACTCTCGTACGGACGGCGTTGGCACCGCCCAGGAAGGTCGTCACCCGGGACGAGCGCAGCGGATCGGAGGCGCGCAGCCGGGGGACGTGGCGGCGCTGGGTGAGACCGGTGTCGGGGTCGGCGATCCGGAAGCTGACGATGCCGAGGACCGGGTCGGCGGCGAACGCCTCGCGGACCAGTTCGGCGGTGTCGGTGCCGGGCAGCAGCCCGTCGTCGTCGAGGAAGAGCAGGACGTCCACGTCGGAGCCGCAGGGCCCGAAGGCTTCGATGCCGACGTTACGGCCGCCGGGGATGCCGAGGTTCTCGGGCAGCTCGACGGTCCGTACGCCGTCGGGCACGTCGCCGATCGGGGCGCCGTTGCCCACGACCACGACGTCGATCGGGTCACCGTCCTGCTTGGCGACGGAGTCGATGAGGGCGCGGAGGTCGTCGGGGCGGTTGCCCATGGTGATGATCACCGCACCGAGACGCATGTCACTCACCTCAGCCTGCTGGAGGCGAGTACGGACACCAGGTGCAGCAGTGTCTGTACGAGGGCGATGCCGGCCAGCACGGCGACGCCGAGGCGGGAGAAGAACAGATCGTCCCTGACCGAGTCCAGGATCGCCAGGACCAGGATCAGCAGGGACGCCTCGATGCCGAGGATGAGCCGGTGGAACTTCAGCGCCCCGGCGGCCCTGCGGGCCAGCGCCATGCCGGACGAGCGCGGCTCGGAGGCCGCCTCCTTGACCGGGGCGAGGCCCTGCTGGTGACGGGCGACGCCCACCAGGTCGGTCTCGGCCTTGATCAGGATGGCGCCGAGGGCGGCGAGCGTGCCGAGGAAGGCCCACAGCCAGTCGATCCGCCCCGGGCCCCAGAGGTCGGCGGCGCGCAGCCCGAAGCCGACCAGGACGGCGGCGTCGCACAGATAGGCGGCGACCCGGTCCAGATACACCCCGGTCATCGAGTACTGCTTCTTCCAGCGGGCGACCTCACCGTCGACGCAGTCGAGCAGCAGATAGAGCTGGACCATCAGCACACCGAGCACCGCGCCCGCGATCCCCGGCACCAGGAGGGCGGGGGCGGCCAGGGCACCGGCGACGGTCATCACATAGGTCAGCTGGTTGGGCGTGACCCGTGTGTTCACCAGGTACCGGTCGACGCGCAGGGAGATCTCGCGCATGTAGAGCCGGCCCCCCCAGTGCTCGCCGCTCCGCCGGTCCTTGACGCCCGGCGGGTGCACGACAGGACGGAGTTCAGCTACTGATGGTCTTGGCATAGTCGGCGTACGCGTCCCTGATCTGGTCGGTGGACAGGTCGAGGTGCTCCAGGATCGTGAAGCGGCCCGGTCGGGTCTGCGGTGCGTATTCGACGGCCCGCACGAACTCGTCGGCGGTGAAGCCGATCTGCTCGGGCAGCACCGGCATCTCATGTCTGCGCAGGACCTCGGCGATGAGCCCGGACCGCTCACGGGCGCCGCGCAGATGCATCGCGAAGGCGGCGCCGATGCCGACCTGCTCGCCGTGGCTCGCCGCCCTCTTGGAGTAGAGCAGGTCGAAGGCGTGACTGATCTCGTGGCAGGCGCCGGACGACGGGCGGGAGTCGCCGCTGATCGACATGGCGATACCGGTCAGGACGAGCGCCTCGGCCAGGACGGTCAGGAAATCGTCGTCGCCGACGGTGCCGGGGTGGCGCAGGACGGCCTCACCGGCGGTACGGCCCATGGCCGCGGCCAGGCCGTCCACGGGCTCGCCGTTGATCTCGTGGGACAGCTCCCAGTCGGCGATGGCGGAGAGGTTGGAGAGCGCGTCGCCGATGCCGGAGCGGACGAAGCGGGCCGGGGCGTCACGGATGACGTCCAGGTCCACGACGATCGCGATGGGCGTCGGGACGCCGTACGAGCCACGGCCGTTGTCGTTGTCGAGCGTGGAGATCGGCGAACAGATCCCGTCGTGCGAGAGGTTGGTGGCGACGGCCACCATCGGCAGGCCCACGCGGGCCGCCGCGTACTTCGCGACGTCGATGATCTTGCCGCCGCCGAGCCCGACGACCGCGTCGTAACGCTTGCCCTTTATGTCGTCGGCGAGCTTCACCGCGCAGTCGATGGTGCCGTCGGCGACCAGGAACCAGTCCGCGTCGGGCAGCACGGGCGCCAGCTTCTCGCGCAGCGCCTGGCCGGAGCCGCCGCTGACGGCGAGGGCGAGCCTGCCGGACGCGGAGATCCGCTGGTCGGCGAGGAGGCCGGCGAGATCGTCCATGGCGCCGCTGGTGATGTCGACGACGACCGGGGACGGGATGAGTCGGGTCAGTACTGGCACGCGATGACACGGCCCTTCGCGAGGTCGTCGTGGTTGTCGATCTCCACCCAGGGGACATCGCCGATGGGGGCGACGTCGATGGTGAAGCCTCTGTCCACGAGTTCCTGGTAGCCGTCCTCGTAGTAGAGGTCGGGGTCGCGCTCGAAGGTGGCCTTCAGCGCGTCGGCGAGTTCGTCGGCGGCCTCGGGCTCGATGAGCGTGACGCCGATGTACTCGCCGGTGGCGGTGGCGGGGTCCATCAGCTTCGTGATGCGCCGTACGCCCTTGTCCGCCTCGGTGATGACCTTCATCTCCTCGTCGGCGAGCTGCTTCACCGCGTCGAGGGCGAGGATGATCTTCCGGCCCTCGCCACGGGCCGCGAGCAGCGTGCGCTCGACGGAGACGGGGTGGACGGTGTCGCCGTTGGCGAGGATCACGCCGCGTTTGATGACGTCGCGGGCGCACCACAGGGAGTAGGCGTTGTTCCACTCCTCGGCCTTGTCGTTGTCGACCAGCGTGAGGGTGAGGCCGTACTTCGCCTCCAGGGCCGCCTTGCGCTCGTACACGGCCTTCTTGCGGTAGCCGACGACGATCGCGGCCTCGGTGAGCCCGATCTCCGCGAAGTTGCCGAGGGTCAGGTCGAGGACGGTCGTGTCGCCGTCCACGGGCACGAGGGCCTTGGGGAGCGTGTCGGTGTAGGGGCGCAGACGCCTTCCGGCACCCGCTGCCAGAACAAGGCCGATCATGCGGTTTCTCCTTCGTCGTGTACGGCGGGGGCTCCCGATGACACCCAGAACTGGATGGACTCGGCGAGCGCGATCACGGCGACGACGACGGCGAGGAGCGTCAGTCCCAGCGGCAGGTCGGATCCGGCCGTGGAGAGGGCGGCGAGTACGGCGACGAGGAGCGTGCGGCCCTCGTGTCCGCCGAGTGACCGGACCAGCCCGCGGGGCGGGGCTCCGGCGCCGCCACGGATGCGGTACACCGTGTCGTAGTGGTGGTAGGCGACCGCCGCGACCAGCCCGAACGCCGCGGGCAGGGCCCCGGGGGCGTCGGCGCGGGCGGCGAGGATCAGGACGACGCAGTACTCCGTCGCCCTGAAGACCGGCGGGACGAGCCAGTCGAGCGGGCCGCCCATCCGGTGGGCGACGGCGATCCCCGAGGTGACGACGTACACCAGGGCGCCGAGGACGACTACGGGACTGTCGAGCGGGGCGAAGGCGGCCACCGCGACGGCGGCGGCGCCGCCCGCGAAGGCGATCAGGAGCGGCAGTACACCGGGCAGTGCGCGGGCCGGGCGCCGCACCGCGCGGGCGACCAGCTCGGCGAGCGGTCCCGTGTCGGCGAGGTCGGCGAGCGCCTGGGCGGCGCGGTCGGTCCGGACGGCCTTGCGGGTCACCGAGCGCAGGACGCGGCCGGCGGTGGTGTAGCAGGCGGCGAAGGCACAGCCGACGAGGAGCGCGTAGAAGACGATCCGGGGGGTGGCCACCGCGGTGAGGACCGCGATCATCGCCCAGCGCTCGCCGATCGGCAGGACGATCATCCGGCGTACCCAGACGGTCCAGCCGACACTGTCGAGCCTGCTGGAGAGGGCGGTGGTGGGGGTGCCGACGACGGCCTTGCCGTTGACCGTCGCGGCCGTGCTGTCGGCGTTGGCCTCGTTGAAGGCGAAGTCGACGAAGTGGCGGACGGACTGGAGGACCATCGCGGCGAGCGCCAGTGCCCATACGTCGTCACCGCCGCGGGCCGCGCCGAGTGCGAGACCCGCGTAGTACGCGTACTCCTTGGCCCGGTCGAAGGTCGCGTCCAGCCAGGCGCCCAGCGTGGAGTACTGGAGCGAGTAGCGGGCGAGCTGTCCGTCGGTGCAGTCGAGTACGAAGGAGAAGAGCAGCAGCAGTCCGGCGGCGGCATAGCCGCCCCGGGTGCCGGTGGCCGCGCAGCCCGCCGCGATCAGGGCGGTGAACAGGGACGCGGTGGTGACCTGGTTGGGGGTCAGACCGCGCCGGGCGCACCACCGGGCGAGGTAGCGGGAGTAGGGGCTGATGCAGAAGGTGGTGAAGAAGCCGTCGCGGGCCTTCACGGCGGAGCGCAGCCGTACGGCCTCGTCGTCGACGGCCGCGACAGCGGCGAGCGCCTGTTCGCGGGCGGCCGGCTCGTCGGGGACGGCGGCGACGAGCGAGCCGAGTTCGGGGTGCCGTACGTCGGTGCCGTCGGCTTCGAGCGCGGCGGTGACCCGGTCGGCGAGGGGAAGTCCGGCGGTCGCGGGCGCGGTGTGCGTGACGGGCTGGTCGGCCTCGGTGACCACGCCGGTGCCACCGGTCCGTACGGCGGGGGCGTCCGTCGTCGCGGCGGTACGGCCGGCGGCCGTGCCGTTCGTCACGGTGGTCAGCGCCACGGCGAGCGCCGCACGCGCGTCGGGCCGCGCCGTCAGCGCGCCGGTGACGGCCGCCGCCGGGAACCGGGGATCGGTCAACGCCAGCCGCAGCGTGTGGAGATGACCGACGAAGCGCTGGTCGACCAGGGCGACTCGGTCAGCGGCGGGCACCGCGGCGAGCAGGCTCAGGGCCGCGGCCGCGTCGGGCGCGGTGCGCACGTCGAATCCCAGCGACCGCAGATCGCCTTCGAGCGACGATCCGGGTACCGGCGTGCCGGTGAGGATGGCGGTCGACAGACGAATTCACTCCTTGACACTGACAGGGCGGACGTGCGGCGGCTCTGCCCGGGGTCCGGGTCGGCGGCATGTCGGCAGAGGCTATCGGATGAACGGAAGACCGCGTTCATCGCCCGTTCACGCCCCGGACGCCATGAGCCGGGCCAATTCCGACCCGCCGGGAGATCATCATTGTCGATCGGTGCCCCGCCTCACAAACCGTGGCCGCCGGAGACCCGCATGGGCTCCGTAAGACATATCCGACTCCGCACGGTCTGCACCGTCGAAGCCGCGACCGCGAGGTGAACGTCCGGTAACCGTACGACTACCGGGGCGGTCGGGGCGACCCGGCGGCAGACGAACGGCAGGCTCTAGGGTGACGGCATGACTTGGCTGATCACAGGTGGAGCGGGGTACATCGGGGCGCATGTGGCGCGATCCATGGCCGAGGCGGGTGAGCGGGTCGTCGTTCTCGACGATGTCTCGTCCGGCGTCGTTGACCGGCTGCCCGCCGAAATCCCCCTGGTGCGGGGCTCGTTGCTCGACCGGGAGGCCGTCGACCGGGCGCTGGCCGACCACGCGGTGACCGGTGTGGTGCATCTCGCCGCCAAGAAGCAGGTCGGGGAATCGGTCGAGCGGCCGCTCACCTACTACCGGGAGAACGTGCACGGTCTGACGGTGCTGCTGGAGGCCGTGGTCGCCGCCGGGGTCGAGCGGTTCCTGTTCTCGTCGTCGGCCGCGGTGTACGGCGTGCCCGACGTGGAGCTGATCACCGAGAAGACCCCGGCCGTGCCGATCAATCCGTACGGCGAGACGAAGCTCACGGGCGAGTGGCTGGTACGCGCCACGGGCCGGGCCCACTCGCTGTCCACCGCGTGTCTGCGCTACTTCAACGTGGCGGGGGCGGCGCGCCCCGAGCTGGCGGACACCGGGGTGTTCAACATCATCCCGATGTTCTTCGACCGGATCACCCGCGGCGAGCCGGTGCGGATCTTCGGCGCGGACTATCCGACACCGGACGGCACCTGCGTACGGGACTACATCCATGTCGCCGATCTCGCCGACGCCCATCTGGCGGTGGCTCGGCGGCTGGCCGCGCAGGACGCGCCCGGCGACGTGACGTACAACATCGGGCGCGGCGAGGGCGTGTCGGTGCGCGAGCTCGCGGATCTGGTGGGCGAGGTCACGGGCCTCAGGACTCCCCCGGTCGTCGAACCGCGCCGGCCCGGCGACGCGGCGAAGGCCGTCGCGTCGGTCGCGTCGATCACCACGGATCTGGGCTGGACGGCGCGGCGCGGGGTACGTGAAATGGTCGAATCGGCGTGGGAAGGCTGGCGGCTGCGGCACCCCGAACTGTCGGTGGACTGACCCGTAAACGATCTTGTCACTTCGCTGGCCTGCGGGCATTACCGCAGGTCAGGGGTAATGACAACAGTGTTCAGTCCCGTGTTGCTAGATACCCCCCACCCGTAGTTCACTGACTGCATCGACTCGAACACACCGGGAGGCAACCGCATGGGGGCTGGGCACGATCACGGGCACTCACACGGCGGTGCGCCACCGCCGGGGACCGCGACCGCCGCGTACGCCGGGCGGCTGCGGATCGCGCTGGGGATCACCCTCTCCGTCATGGTCATGGAGATCATCGGCGGCATCGTCTCCGACTCCCTGGCCCTGGTCGCCGACGCCGCCCATATGGCGACGGACGCCGTCGGGCTCGCCCTCGCGCTGCTCGCGATCCACTTCGCCAACCGCCCGTCGACGGGAAACCGTACGTTCGGACTGGCCCGCGCCGAGATCCTGGCCGCGCTCGCCAACTGTCTGCTGCTGCTCGGCGTCGGCGGCTTCCTGCTCTTCGAGGCGGTCGAACGCTTCATCACCCCCGCCGAGACCAAGGGCGGGCTCGCGATCATCTTCGCGGCCGTCGGTATGGTCGCCAATCTGATCTCGCTCTCCCTGCTGGTGCGCGGGCAGAAGGAGAGCCTCAATGTGCGCGGCGCCTATCTGGAGGTGCTGGCCGACACCCTCGGCTCGGTCACGGTCCTGATCTCCGCGACGATCATCCTGACCACCGGCTGGCAGGCGGCCGACCCGATCGCCTCCCTGGTGATCGGCCTGATGATCGTCCCGAGAACGGTGAAGCTCCTGCGGGAGACACTGAACGTGCTGCTGGAGGCGGCGCCCAAGGGCGTGGACATGGGCGAGGTCAGGGCGCACATAGTGGCGCTCCCCGGCGTGGTGGACGTGCACGACCTGCACGCGTGGACGATCACGTCGGGCATGCCGGTGCTCTCGGCGCATGTGGTGGTGAGCCAGTCCGTGCTGGACAGCGTCGGACACGAGAAGATGCTGCACGATCTCCAGGGCTGCCTCGGCAGCCACTTCGACGTGGAGCACTGCACCTTCCAGCTGGAGCCGGTGGGGCACGCGGAGCACGAGGCGAATCTCTGCCACTGAGCGGTGCCGTGACCGGCGGTACGGGCTGTTAGAGTCCCGGCCGGGGACAACACCGTCTCCCCCGTCGTGAGAGGAGCTGAGGTTGATGACCGTCGCAGTGGAGGCCGCCGCGCGCGGCACACGGTCCTTCCTCATCTTCCGGGCTGCCGGCTGACCGGTCCGCACCACACCGGTCCCGCGTCGGCCGGAGCCCCTCACACAAGGGTTCTCACGTTGTCCGACAACGACACGACCGATTCAACCGCTGTATACGACGCCTTCTTCGCCCTGCACCACGGGCTGCCGCGGCAGGGCCCCGGCTCCGACGCCACCACCCGGCGGCTGCTGTCCTTCACCGGACCGCAGGCGTCCCGTCCGCGCGCGCTCGACCTGGGCTGCGGCCCCGGCCGGGCGTCGCTCCTGCTTGCCGCCGAAGCCGGCGCGCGGGTGACCGCGGTCGATCTGCACGAGCCGTTCCTCGACGAGCTGCGGCACGTCGCCGCCGCCCGCGGGCTCACCGGGTCGATCAGCACGGAAGCGGTCGACATGGCGGAACTCCCTTACCCGGACGGGTCGTTCGACCTGGTCTGGGCGGAGAGCTCGATCTACTCCATCGGCTTCGACAAGGGGCTGCGTCTCTGGCGGCGGCTGCTCGCACCCGGCGGCGCCCTGGTCGTCACCGAGTGCGAGTGGACGACGGCGGAGCCGAGCGCCGAGGCGCGTGCCTTCTGGGACGCGGAGTATCCGCTCCGTACGGCCGAGGAGAACACGGCCGCGGCCGTCGCCGCCGGATACACCGTGCTGGAGGTGTACCCGCAGCCGGAGAGCGACTGGGACGAGTACTACGGCCCCCTCGCCGAGCGGGCCGACGCGGCGGACCCGCAGGCGCCCGGCATGTCGCGGGCGCTCGCCCTCACCCGTACGGAGATCGCGATGCGACGCGAGCACGGCACGGAGTACGGCTACACCGGTTATGTCCTGCGCCCCGGGCAGCCCGTAGAGGCCCAGAGGACGCAAGGGACAGAAGGGACAGAAGGGTTGCCCGTGGCGTGACGGCCCTCCCCCCGGCGGAAGCCGGGACGTAACACCCATGTCCGCCCCCGCGGAGCACATTCCGGGGGCGGACATGCCCGTTTCGCGGAAGTACGGACAGGACGCTCTTGTACGGCAGACTTGGGGGCCGAGGACCGAAGCGAAGGATGGCTATGCCGACCACACCTGTCACTGCGACGAGCAGCTCGCCGAACGGCGCACAAGAAGCGATCATGCTGGAGCTGGTCGACGAGGACGGCAACACCATCGGCACGGCGGAGAAGCTCGCGGCACACCAGGCACCGGGTCAGCTGCACCGGGCGTTCTCCGTCTTCCTCTTCGACGAGCAGGGCAGGCTGCTGATCCAGCGCCGCGCGCTCGGCAAGTACCACTCCCCCGGCGTCTGGTCGAACACCTGCTGCGGACACCCGTATCCCGGTGAAGCGCCCTTCGCCGCCGCCGCCCGGCGCACGTACGAAGAACTCGGCATCTCGCCCACGCTCCTCGCCGAGGCGGGCACGGTCCGCTACAACCACCCGGACCCGGGGTCCGGGCTGGTCGAGCAGGAGTACAACCACCTCTTCGTGGGGCTCGCGCAGGCGTCGCTGCGGCCGGACCCGACGGAGATCGGCGACACGGCGTACGTCACACCGGCGGAGCTGGCGGAGCGGCACCGGTCGGCGCCGTTCTCCGCGTGGTTCATGACCGTGCTGGACGCGGCGCGCCCGGCGGTCCAGGAACTCACGGGGCCCGCCGGGGGCTGGTAGTCCTCCGCGCGGGCCCTCCGGATCAGGGGGCCGGGGGTACCGGATGCCCCTGGGCCTCGTGGACCGGCAGGACCTCCTGGGCGGGCAGCACCACGGTGTCGGGCGACAGCGGGAGCAGCGCCCAGACGATCTTCCCACCGCTCGCCGTGTGCTCGACGTCGCAGGTGCCGCCCGCCTCCCGGGTGATCTCCCGGACGAGAAGCAGGCCGCGTCCGCCGGTCTGCGCGTAGTCCCGTTCCAGCGGCTTGGGCCGGTACGGGTGGTCGTCCTCCACGGACACCCGGATCCAGGCGGCGGCGATGGCGACCTCCACCGCGAGCTCGGGCGAGAGCAGGGCCGCGTGCCGTACGGCGTTGGTCACCAGCTCCGAGACGATCAGCAGCAGCCCCTGGACGGTCTCGTCGGACGCCGGGGCGCGCTGCCGGACGAGCAGATCACGCACGGCGTGCCGGGCGTGCGGTACGGAGAGCTCGACCGCGGGGGCCGTGAAACGCCAGACCCCCTCGTACGGCATCGGTCTCGCCGGAACACTCCCGAGGCTCTCCATCACCGCGGCACCCACCCTCGGTTCCCCAGCGCTCCGAGCGCGCTGTACATCGGACCCCGAGTCTTGGTAACGAGGCTGGACGGACCAGGGAACTGAACAGAAGTCAGCACCTATCGACGCATTGCGGCCGGGTGCGTTTCATCGCGTCGGACGGCTGACCGACCGTGTCGCTTTCCTGTCCTCCTGTGAAAAGCGCGTGCCCGAGCGGGCCGCCCGTCCGATCCGCCCGGTCCGCGCGGTTCCTCCGGACGGAGGGTCCCGCCGGCCAGGAACAGCGGGTTCGGCATGCCCGGATAGCATCCGGCCCATGGAGCCCACCGAGCCCGCACCGCCACGGCTGACCGCCGCCGTCGCCGACGGGATCGCCACCGTCACCATCACACATCCCGCCAAGCGCAACGCGCTGACCCCGGACATGTGGCGGGCGCTGCCCGGACTGCTGGCCGACATGGCGACGGATCCCGCCGTACACGCCCTGGTGCTGACCGGCGCCGGCGACTCCTTCAGCGCGGGCGCCGACATCGGTGCGCTGCGCGAGCCCGGCGACGCGATACAGGACCTCAGCGTGCGGGCGGAGGAGGCGCTGGCCGCGTTCCCGAAGCCGACGCTCGCGGCCGTACGGGGCTACTGCGTGGGCGGCGGCGCCCAGTTGGCGGTCGCGTGCGACCTGCGGTTCGCGGAGGAGGGCGCGCGCTTCGGGATCACGCCCGCGAAGCTCGGTGTCGTCTACCGGTCGTCGTCGACCCGCCGGCTGGTCTCGCTGGTCGGTCCCTCGACCGCCAAGTACCTGCTGTTCTCCGGGGAGTTGATCGAGACCGAGCGGGCACTGCGGGTCGGCCTGGTGGACGAGGTGCTCGCTCCGGGCGAACTGGGCAAGCGGGTGGCCGAGTTCACCCGGGTACTGGCCGCGCGCTCGCGACTGACGCAGGCGGCGGCGAAGGAGTACGCGGCGGGCCGTGAGGACCGGGACGCGTACTGGGAGGAGCAGGCGCGCGACAGCGGTGACCGGGCGGAGGGCGTGGCGGCGTTCCTGGAACGCCGGGCGCCGCGGTTCGGGTGGACGGTGCGGGAGTAGGAGACCTGCGGGCCGGGGCCTGCCGGCCGGGACGCGCGTGGTCACCTACCCGGGGTTCCGGGCGTACCGACCAGTCGGTAACGTACCGGCATGACCACTCTCGCCCCCCGCGCCGGACGCCGCTGTCACAACGCCGTCAATCCGCTCCACTCGACGGTCTACTTCTCCCCGGACCTCGGCAAGGAGCTCGCCGGCGCCGGCGTCGACAACCCGAGAGCCGTGTACTTCGCCGGGCGCGGCGCCGCGATGGGCGCGGTCGGGCCCGGTGTGATCGCCGCCGCCTTCTACAACTTCAGCTACGACCTGGTCGCCCAGCACGTCCCCGCCGTCTGGCGCGCCGCCACGCCCGAGACCGTCCTCGACGCCAGGCTGCGCGCCGTCGACTCCACCCTGCGGCGTGTCCTCGGTGAGGAGGTCGTCGCGTCCGACGAGATGGCCGAGGCGGCCGAGCTCGCGCTGCGCGCCACCGAGGCGTGCACCCGCAACGCCCGGCCGCTCTACGCCGCGCACGCCGACCTGCCGGTCCCCGAACAGCCGCACCTCGCCTACTGGCACGCGGCGACGCTGCTGCGCGAACACCGCGGCGACGGCCATCTCACCGCGCTGCTGTCCGCCGGGCTCGACCCGGTCGAGGCGCTCGTCAGCCATACCGCGACCGGCAAGGGCATGTCGCCTCGCTGGGTGCTCGGGACCCGGGGCTGGCACCGTACGGACTGGGACGCCGCGGCCGGCCGGCTGCGCAAGCGCGGACTGCTGGACGAGGCGGGCGAACTGACCGAGGCGGGCGCCGCGCTCCGCGCCGAGCTGGAGGATCACACCGACCGGCTCGACAGCGCGCCCTACGAGCACCTGGGCGCCGACGGGGTGGAGCGTCTGACGGAGCTGGCGCGCGGGTTCCTCCTGGCGGCGGCCGGTGCCGGTGCATTTCCGGAAGATCTCATCGGGAAGGGCTGACGTTTGCGAAGGCGCTCAGCGGCAAACCGGAGAGGTGTGGGTCATCAAGGCAGACCCGCGGATCTACCAGGAGGTTTTACGTCATGCGTGCCATCGCAGATGCACTTCGCGCCGTCGGTGGCGCCATCGCCACCGTGGTCAGCCTGCCGTTCCGGCTCGTCGCCAAGCTGTTCGGCGGCGCTTCACGCGGGACCCGTGGTGGAGGCCGCGCCCGCCGCGCCTGACCCGGTCCCGTCCCGCCACGACTCTCTTCCGAGAGAGGGCGCGCGACACGGCCCCCGGCCACCCGGCACAATGCAGGCTCAAGCACAGCCAGCACGAGAGCCGGGTCGGGGAGAACGTGACGACGTCCATCGAAGGCAGGATCGCCGAGGAACTCGGCGTACGTGAGCGGCAGGTGAAGGCGGCCGTCGAGCTGCTGGACGGCGGGTCGACCGTCCCGTTCATCGCTCGCTACCGCAAGGAAGCGACCGAGATGCTCGACGACGCGCAGTTGCGCACGCTCGAAGAGCGGTTGCGCTACCTGCGCGAACTGGAAGAGCGCCGGACGGCGATCCTGGAGTCCGTACGCGAGCAGGGCAAGCTGGACGAGTCCCTGGAGGCGCAGATCCGGGCCGCCGACACCAAGTCCCGGCTTGAGGACATCTATCTGCCGTTCAAGCCCAAGCGGCGCACGAAGGCGCAGATCGCCCGCGAGGCCGGGCTCGAACCGCTCGCCGACGGCCTGCTCTCCGATCCGTCGGTGGACCCCCTCGCCGCCGCGGCGGCGTTCGTCGACGCCGACAAGGGCGTCGCGGACGCCGCCGCGGCGCTGGACGGCGCCCGCGCCGTCCTCACCGAGCGCTTCTCCGAGGACGCCGACCTCATCGGTGAGCTGCGGGAGCGCATGTGGACGCGCGGCCGGCTCACGGCGAAGGTGCGCGAGGGCAAGGGCAACGCCACGGAGGGTCCGGCCGCCAAGTTCGCCGACTACTTCGACTTCGCCGAGGCCTTCACCGCGCTCCCCTCGCACCGGATGCTCGCGCTCTTCCGGGGCGAGAAGGAGGAGATCCTCGACCTCAGCCTGGAGCCGGAGGCGGACGACGCCGCCGCGCAGCCGGGCCCCAGCATGTACGAGTCCATGGTCGCCCGCCGCTTCGGCGTCGCGGACCGCGGCCGGCCCGGCGACAAGTGGCTCGCCGACACGGTCCGTTGGGCCTGGCGCACCCGGATCCTCGTCCACCTCGGCATCGACCTGCGCCTTCGGCTGCGTACGGCCGCCGAGGACGAGGCGGTACGGGTCTTCGCGTCGAACCTGCGCGATCTGCTGCTGGCCGCGCCCGCGGGGACGCGTGCCACGCTCGGGCTGGACCCGGGGTTCCGTACCGGGGTCAAGGTCGCCGTCGTCGACGCGACGGGCAAGGTCGTCGGCATCGACACGATCTATCCGCATGTCCCGGCGAACAAGTGGGACGAGTCCCTGGCGAAGCTGGCGCGGCTCTGCGCCGAGCACTCCGTCGACCTGATCGCCATCGGCAACGGGACGGCGTCCCGTGAGACGGACAAGCTGGCGGGCGAACTGATCGCGAAACACCCGGAGTTGAAGCTCACGAAGGTGATGGTCTCGGAGGCGGGCGCCTCCGTGTACTCCGCCTCCGCGTTCGCCTCCCAGGAGCTGCCCGACCTCGACGTGTCGATCCGCGGCGCCGTCTCGATCGCGCGGCGGCTGCAGGACCCGCTCGCCGAGCTGGTCAAGATCGACCCGAAGTCGATCGGTGTCGGCCAGTACCAGCACGACCTGTCCGAGGTGAAGCTCTCCCGCTCGCTCGACGCGGTCGTCGAGGACTGTGTGAACGGCGTCGGTGTCGACGTCAACACCGCGTCCGCGCCGCTGCTTTCACGGGTTTCCGGCATCGGCGCCGGTCTCGCGGAGAACATCGTCGCCCACCGCGACTCCAACGGACCGTTCCGCTCGCGGCGCTCGCTGAAGGATGTGGCACGGCTGGGGCCGAAGGCGTACGAGCAGTGCGCGGGCTTCCTGCGGATCCGGGACGGGGACGATCCGCTGGACGCGTCGTCCGTCCATCCGGAGGCGTATCCGGTGGTCCGCGCGATGGTGAAGACGACGGGCAGCGAGGTCGCGACGCTGATGGGCAACGCGGGGGCGCTGCGCTCGCTGCGGCCCGCGGACTTCGTCAGCGACGCGTTCGGGCTGCCGACGGTCACGGACATCCTGCGCGAGCTGGAGAAGCCGGGCCGGGACCCGCGGCCGGCGTTCAAGACGGCGACGTTCAAGGACGGCGTCGAGAAGATCGGCGACCTCACCGCCGGGATGGTGCTGGAGGGCGTGGTCACGAACGTGGCGGCGTTCGGGGCGTTCGTGGACATCGGGGTGCACCAGGACGGGCTGGTGCATGTGTCGGCGATGTCGAAGACATTCGTGAAGGACCCGCGCGACGTGGTGAAGCCGGGCGACGTGGTGAGGGTGAAGGTGCGGGAGGTCGACATCCCCCGGAAGCGGATCTCGCTGACGCTGCGTCTGGACGACGAGGCGGAGCCGGCGGGCGGGGAGCGCGCGCCGAAGCAGCGGGGCGGTGGCGGGGGCGGCGGCAAGCAGCGCGGCTCAGGCGGCACGAAGCGCCAGCCCCCCACTCAGCCGCCGAAACCGGCACCGACGAACAGCGCGATGGCGGACGCACTGCGGAGGGCGGGGCTGGGGGGTTGACGGGGCGGGCGGCGCGTTCTGTCCCCAATCGTCGGACGAGCTGTATGTGCGGTCCTCCGGCCGCTCGTTCTGGTGTGCCATCTGGAGCGGGGAGTACCGTCGTTCGCATGATCTCGGAGGCGGGTGACGAGGCGGCAGGGCGGCGGGAGTTCACGGCGGAGACGGCTGGTGCAGCACTGCGTGAGGCGTCTGGCGCCGCCGGTGTCGACGCGTCCGGGGCGGAGCTGCTGCGGCTGGGCTCGAACGCGGTGTACCGGTTGCCGTCCGCTCCGGTTGTCGTCCGCGTCGCCCGGGATGTCGACGCGGCGGGGGAGATGGAACGTGCCATCGCAGTGGCCCGCTGGCTGGAGGAGCAGGACTTCCCCGCTACTCGGGTACTGCCTGGCATTGAGCAGCCGCTGACCGTCGGCGGCCGGGTGGTGACGTTCTGGGAGAGCGCGCAGGAGCGGGAGGAGTACGCGACGGTCACCGAGTTGGCCGACCTGCTGAAACGCCTGCACCGGCTGGAGGAACCGGAGTCGCTACACCTGACGTTCTTCGATCCGGTGGGCAAGCTGCGGTCATCGCTGGGCACGCTGCGCGGCGTGGAGGCAGAGGACGCGGAGTTTCTGCAACAGCATGTGGTGCACCTGGCCAAGGAGTACAAGCAGCTGGACTTCGTTCTGCCCTTTGGAATGATCCACGGCGATGCGAACGTCGGCAACGTCCTACGGCACCGCGACGGCCACGCGATCCTGATCGACCTTGACGGCTTCACCCTCGCCCCACGGGAATGGGACCTGATCCTGACGGCGATCTACTACGACCGGTTCGGCTGGCATACGTGGGAGCAGTACGAGAGCTTCGTCCACCACTACGGCTTCGACATTATGAACTGGCCCGGCTACTCGGTCATGGCGGATATGCGCGAGTTGATGATGGTCTTGTGGCTGGGGCGGCAGGTCCGTGGTAGCGAGAAGTCGATGGCGGAGTTCGCACGGAGGCTGGAGACACTGCGTACGGACGGCAGTCGGCGGGAGTGGAACGCGTTCTGAGACTGAGAGGCGTTTCTCTCTTCTCACTCCCTGTTCATGGCGGCGTGTGCCGCACCGATGAAGGCATCCAGCCGGGTGCGAAAGACCTGATGCGCTTCGTCGTAGAGCTGCCGCGCATCCGGTTCGCCCCGAGAGACCGGCCATAAGGAACTGTTGCACGTAGACGCAGCTTTCAAGAGCGCTTCGGCGCTCTCGCCCACCTCCTGCGGTCCTTCCAGGACGATGACGCGTACGCAGCGCATCAACGGAGCGAAACCGTCTCTGAGATCGACACGAATCTGTTCGACACGGGCTCGCAGAGCCTCTTCGTCGTCCACCTGCATGTAAGCATCGCCGACCCGCCAGTAGGTCTCGCCCATGGCATGAGCCTGCTCGATGAGCGCGAGATAGGCCGTGCGCCGTATCTCGCGAACCTGGACCCGCTGTTGCACCTGCACTGCGGTCTCTGCCTGGACTTTGGCCGCCTTGGCGTTCCCCCGGCTCGTCACCCAACTAGCCAGCACCGCAGTTCCGCCCGTCAACGCTGCGACCAACACGGCAGTGTCGGCCACGCCACCTAATTCCATGCAACGCCTCTCCGGTGGAGCCGGTGTGATTGGTGACGGTTCTAGACGGAATGATTCTCTTCGGTACCTGCCCACAAACGGGTGTCGGCAGCCTGCTCGAAGAAGTCCCGAGAGGCAGACGATGAACCGATGCCTTCGAGGTGTCGGCGGAACTCCGCGAGGTACGCGACGCACCGGGCCGACTTCAGCTGTTCGCCCAGGTCCAGGGCGTCGAGAGTCACCCGGCATGCCTCCTCGGTATCGCCGGCGTGTAGATGCGCGTCCGCGAGGACCATGGTGGCGAAGAAGTCGCTGCGGACGTGGCTGCCGCTCATGGCGTTCTCCGCGTGGGCCACGGCTTCGCGTGCTCGGTGGACATCGCGGAAGCAGTGCGCCGTCTCTGCCGCCAGTTCCGCGGCGTCGAAGTAGGTGATCCACCCGGGTTCGTCGTCTTCGTCGGCACTGTCCAGAGACTTGGCGGCCTCGCTGAGTGCCGTCTCGGTTGCTCGGCGGTCTCCGGTACGGGCCAGGGCGCGGGCTTCCATGGCGTGGAACTGCGCGCGCAGCGTCGGTGTGGCCACTCCGGAGATTCCCATCAGCGCGGCGCGGGCCAGGGTCGCGCCGTGGGTGTACCGGCCGAGGAAGGTGGCCTGGTGGCTCATGGCGGACAGGATGCTGCCTGCGAGGCGCCGGTCGTCGCCGTCCTGAGCAAGTCTTAGGGCCTGGAGGAAATAGCGCTGGGCGAGCCCGTGGTGACCGGCGTCGTAGGACATCCATCCGGCGAGCAAGGTGGCTTCGGCGACCGTCGCGAACAATGCACCTCCCACCGCCTCGGTGTAGCGGCCGGTGAGCAACGGTGCGACATCCCGGCTGAGGTACTGAACAACCGACTGCCGTGCGTGGTCTCCGCCGAACTGGTCGTCGAGTCGGGCGAACATGTCGCTCGTCGCCTTCACCACGGCCACATCCGTGAGCCCGACTCTCGGACTCTGTCCGTGTCTCGGCTCGGGGAAGGACGCTTCGGGAGCCACCAGCCAGCGAAGGGAGGCTTCGTTCCAAGCCGGTTCGGACGGTTCGGCCCGGAGCAGCGGCTCGTATCCGTTCAGGTCGGCACGCCACAGCCGGTCGACGGTCCTGATCGCCGCGTCCGGGCTGGCGGGGTAGTCGGCGTCCAGCAGGGCGAAGTCGTGGCCAGAGAGGTGGTTCAGCCCCAGCTCGGCGGCCGAGAGGCCGAACGCTTCGCACAGGATGGGGCCGTAAAACTCGTCCGGCGTGCTGTGCCCGTTCTCCCAACTCGCCAGCCGGCGCTTGACGCTCGCGTCGGTCGGCAGAGCTTGGCCGTGTCGCGCCGCAGTCCGCCGTAGCTCGCTGACCAGGCGGAGCTGGCTCCAGCCACGCCGTGCGCGGGCGTCTCGCAAGAGGACACCGACCGGCTGCGCTACCGGCACCCGTCATCGCCTCCACGAACCGTCGGGCACGGGCACGGCGCCCGCACTATCCGACGAATGTACGCAATCCGCAAGCCCCTTGAGTACTTTCCGTGCGCATAACTGCGCTCGCGGTGACCCCGACGGGGGATGACGCGCCCTCACGCATCTCGTCATCCCCCGTCACCTCTCGTCATCTGCCCAGCTCGGCACGGACGCAGGAGTCTGTTCGCACAGCGACCGCACTGGTCGGTGACGGAAAGTCAGACCGAGGTGGATAACGTGCAGAGGATGACGAAGCGAGGCATGGAGTGGCTGTCCGCTGTCGCGGACGACCCGGAATTGTGCCGCAAACACTGGGCGGATGACCCGAGGCGCCCCCATGCACTGCCGACAGGTGTTGCCTTCGACGTCGTGGTGACCGAACAGCGCCTCGGCGTCGAGACGTTCGACCAACTGGAACGTCGGCGAATGCCGGTAGGGCCGGTGCTGGTCGACCGGGCCGCTCGCCGGATGGGCTTCTTCCTTCCGCCAACGTCGAAGGACCGCTTCACGCGGGTGATCGCGCAGGAGACGGACACACCCCCCGCGTACCGCTATCTCCAGCGCGATTCCTTCATCGTCGTACCAGGCCCCATCCCCCTGGCCGGCGACCGCCATCAGTGGCTTCGTGCCCCCAACCACCGCCCCGAGTCGAGCCCGCTGCGCACGGTCTCTCTCGCAGTCATGCTGGTCGCCTCTGCCGCGCTGATGGAACGGGCGGACCACTACGGTGAGCAGTACACCGGCGCTGCCCGCGCCAGCGAAGTCGAAGGCTTGGGCGGCGAAGAGAACCCGGTGCCCAGCGATGACGAGTAGCGACGAAAACCTGGACGCCGCGCGCTGGTCCCCACCCCACACCAACGAGTGGTGCGCGGCCCGCAACGCCACCTCGGCACTGCGCGACGTACTCGCTGCGGCAGGCATGGCCCGCGACTTCCCCTACCTGCGTGCCGACCTCAACGCCTTCGGACACGGCCTCATCGACCTGGACCGCATCTCACCCGGCCACCGCCGAACGCTTGGCGGAACTGCTCCGCCGAGCTCTGTCCTGCACACGCGGCGAACGCGATGCCGCGGACACCTGCCACCCCAAGAACTGACGGGAGAGACGACATACCCGACGCGATGGACCCCCGCCGAGTCGTGGCCCGGCGAGCGGAGAATCTGTCGGAGGCCCGCCCCTACGTCCGTCGCTGGGCCCAGGCCAAGCACCCAGCCGAGACATTGGCGGAGCAACGCCGCTTGGGGGCTTGGAAACGGACTTCCCCGGCCTCAAGGCCGATGTATCTGTCTTCTGAGACGGCCTGGTCTGCCTCGGCATCCTGCGTCCCGATGCTGCCGAACTACCCGCACGGCTGGTTGCCACGGGGCTCACGACGGAGATGTCAGACCAAGCATCTCTACTGAACCGACCGGACACCCCGGGCCGCATAGCGACGAGCCGAGTCAGCCCTGCTACGGTCTCCGGGATCGATCGGTGAAACTGCTCGTTGTCCCAGGGCCCCGGGGCGCAGCCGCGTCCGGCAACCGAACGGCACCGGCACACCCCAGCTCCGTACCCCGCACGAGCCGTCGGCAACAAGGCACTTGGCCTGTGGACGCCTCCAACTCTGCGAGGCCTGTTCGTCCTGGTTCACGGTTACCCGTGGGCCGAGTTCCTGGATTGCGCACTGGGCTACTGACGCCCACGAACAGCTGCGAAGGGGACTGTGAGCCCGCATGGACAACCAGCGAGCGTTGTGATCCCAGAGTGCCTACCGCTTCTTGCGAAGATGACGCTTCTTCGCTTTGGCTTCTTTCTCCTTGCGCTGCGCGACGCCGTAGGCCGACAGGGGCCCCTGGTGTTTTGCGCAACGAGACGTGCCGATCATCGTGAGGTGGGCTGAGATGCCATCGCATGCCTCCCCTACTCCGAACCCAGATCTCTGGACTTCTCGAACCTTCGCGCGCGGCAGATGGGCAGGGGAAGGCGCATGCAGGACACAGAAGAAGCACAGCCGCGCACGCCTTCTGATCCGTAGCTAAGGACGGCCCGATACGCGCCCAGTGACCGCTCACTTCAACGCAGAGTCTCGTCGCCAGGGATCAAATTTGGCACCCACAGCAACCGTCCTCGGATTCGATCATGCAGATGGCAAGTATGAGCAAATCCGCCAAATGGTAGACCATCATGGGCTCTAGGCCAGTAAGGTACGCACATGGGGACAGAAAGGCGCTCGTTCGGTGAGTGGCACTTGCGTGGAGGGCGATACGAACAACACGGCCTCCCCGTGGAGATGCTCTCGGAATTTGTCAGGTATGAGCGACTAGTAATTAATGTGGCCAAAGGGTTGTACAAACAGCGAAACTGGCGGCGACAGCGAGTTCCACGGGGCTTCGCGTCTGGATTCGGCCTCCGCCTAGCGGCGGTCAAACCTGGAAGCGTCATGCCTGTTTTGGAGATTTCACAAAGCACCGAGAGTGAACTTTTCGAGCGAGAATCTGAAGGGATTTTCGACGAAGCTCGATTCTTGATTCAAGACACGTTGAGGTCCGTAGCAGACGGCGGCGCTATCCCGCCAAGGTTCCCACATGCCGCCCTGAAAGAATTCTCCAGCTTTGGGCGAAGCTTGCAAGATGACGAGAAGATTTATTTCGATGAGGGATCACCTCACGAAGCGACTTTCTCTCAGGAGATTCGAAGGATTCTACAAGAACGCGCCTCGATCGAGCAATTTGAAGTCGAGGTTCATATGCTGGGACAGATCATCGGTGTACTTGCCGATAAGTCAACCTTCGAGTTCCTGCCTGTAGGCGCAACCAGGCCCATTTTGGGCCGGTTCTCTTCAGCTGAATTCGTGCCAGAATTAACCCAGCACCTTGGCCATTCCACGATGGCTCCAACTGTAGCCATGAGCGCAGTCGCTCTACAGACACCTGACGCCGGAACGATTGCATTCCAAGACATCCTATCTATTGAGGCAGCTCTCCCCGCAGAGTGGTCATCACGTCTCGCTGAGCTAAGCAAACTTGAGCCCGGTTGGCTTGAAAGCGGCGGGGAGGCTATAGCGCTTCAGGTCCTAAGGGCAACCGAATCGCTCTTGCTGGAATGCTTGGACGCGAGTATCCCCAGGCCAAACATCTACCCAGCTGACGGAGGTGCCGTTCAGCTTGAATGGGTTTCAACCCAAGGGGAAGTCTCCGTTGAAATAGCACCGAGCAGAGAAATTGAACTCTACGCCTTTTCAAAGGTAGACGACGCCGATGAAACGGAAAACGTAGTCAACTGGGCAGATCTTGAGTCTGCTGTCGAATTCATCGCCAGGGGGATTGGCAAGTATGTCCGTGGAGTCGCATGAACTACGCACTGGCGAACACGAATTAGACACACCTCATGAATTCCTGTGGCGACAAATCAGTCCGAGTCACGTCGAGAATGGTGCTATCTCAAAGCTTGCATTCGTACCAAGTGACAACGACAAGGGGCAACTTTCCACGGCGCGGAGTAACTCGGTAACCGCCGAGGCAGCCTATGACCACCACATTCTCGTGCTACAACTCGGATCCATCGGATCGTACGCCCTAACCGTTGGGGAGATAACAGCCGAAGGGCTGCGCGCAGTGGACGATTCGGCTATCCAGGAGCAGGATCCTCCGACTCCTGGGCACACATACATAGACTATCGCGTGCTCTCCACAAAAAATCAGCGAAAAAAACTCGGGGCCAAGCTACGCGATAAGGCGGTTGCACACGGCTGCCAATACAACGGGTAACAGGTAGGTGAGGGCGGCGGAGCGGGTTTGGCCGGTGTGGGTGCGGCATGATCAGGAGGGCCGTACGGTAGCTGGCAACTCGGGCAGACTGTGATTATCCTGCCCGGAATTGGAACAAGTGGCCCCTGCTCTTGCTCGACGCGGGGCCCGCTCCGGGGAGGTGGGTAAAGCCGTGGAGCCGACCGACCCAGCCACAGCGGGCTTCTCTCTCCCCCCGACTGGCGTTCACTCTCTTGTCGCGCGACAAGCGTAGCCGGGGCCTGAGGCGGGGAGGAGACAGAAGCGAGGGCCCGGCGGGAAGCCGGGAGCCGCGGGGTGAGCGGAGCGAGCGTCTTGGAGACGTAGAGAGAGTTTGACCCACTGCTCCCCTCGTGCGTCAGAGGTGGTAGCTCAGTTCCATGTCGTCTCCCGGGAGTTGGAACTCCTACAGTGAAAGGGGCTCGTGGTCCACGTTGAGTGTTACGCGGAGGACGTGCAGCAGGGGCACGCTGTCGGAAGCGGCATGTAGGTGCGTAGGTACTCCGTGAACTGGATGCCCGAGAGCGGGGCCGGTGGGAGCGCCTCTTCCTCGTATTTCGTGTTGATGAGAACTGGGAACGGCACATACGTGCGGTGGAGTTGGCGCAGGTCGCCTCCGTCATACATCGGCTCGCCCGGCGGCATGTCCGGTAGCTCCGCGAGAGCCAGCTGGGCATCTGTGTGGGTGACTGGGGGTTCCTCGGCGTCCGTGCAGCGCGGGCAGTCCCTCTTCTTCTGGCTTCAGACCCAACTCCCCTGCTGAGCAACGGCTGAGGGCCAGCTCGCGTAGGTTCTGCTGTGTTGGGTCGCTCAGGAGCGTGGCTGTGCGCCAGTGTTGATGTCAGGCATAGATGTCAGGACCGGAACAGCTCGGGGTTCGGGCATGCCTCCAGCGGGTCGCCCGGACGGTCCGCCCACTTCCACCAGACGTGCGGGGAGGAGCACCCCCACAGCGTGCGGCAGGCTCGCGCGCCGTCGTCCTCTCGGTGGGAAAGGAGGAACGCGCCGGCCTTCAACGGCTGATCGCACTCGGGACACATGGGTGGATCGTCGGGCATGGAGCGCGACATACCCTGGCCCCGAGGCGCGGCGGCATGGGCTTGGGGAGCTCAGGGGCGGGTGGGTGAGAGTTCCGAGAGCTTGCCCGACGTGACCTCGATTCGGCGGCCCGTTCGGACAGAGCCCAGCATGCGGCGGTCGTGGGTGACGAGCAGGAGAGTTCCCTCGTACGAGTCGAGCGCCGACTCCAGCTGTTCGATCGCCACGAGGTCGAGGTGGTTCGTCGGCTCGTCCAGGACCAGCAGGTTCACTCCCCGGCCCTGGAGCAGTGCCAGGGCCGCGCGGGTGCGTTCGCCCGGGGAGAGCGTGGTCGCCGGGCGCAGTACGTGGGCCGCCTTGAGGCCGAACTTGGCCAGCAGCGTGCGGACTTCGGCCGGTTCCGTGTCCGGGACCGCCGCGCAGAACGCGTCGAGCAGCGTCTCGGGGCCGTGGAACAGCGCGCGCGCCTGGTCGACCTCGCCGACCACCACGCCCGAGCCGAGCGAGGCCGCGCCCGCGTCGGGGGCCAGCCGGCCGAGGAGGAGCGCCAGCAGGGTGGACTTGCCCGCGCCGTTCGCGCCGGTGATCGCGACCCGGTCCGCCCAGTCGATCTGGAGCGAGGCCGGCCCGAAGTGGAAGTCGCCGCGCCGGACTTCGGCGCCGTTCAGGGTCGCGACCACCGAACCGGAGCGCGGCGCCGAGGCGATCTCCATCCGGAGTTCCCACTCCTTGCGGGGCTCGTCGACGGCGTCGGCGTCCAGGCGTTCGATCAGGCGCTGGGTCTGGCGGGCCTTCGCCGCCTGCTTCTCCGTGGACTCGGAGCGGAACTTGCGGCCGATCTTGTCGTTGTCCGTGGCCTTGCGGCGCGCGTTCTTGACGCCCTTCTCCATCCAGGAGCGCTGCGTCTGGGCGCGCCCCTGGAGGGCCGTGCGCTTGTCGGCGTACTCGTCGTACTCCTCGCGGGCGTGCTGCCGGGCCCGCTCGCGCTCTTCGAGATACGCCGAGTAGCCACCACCGAAGAGGTTCACCTGCTGCTGGGCCAGGTCGAGTTCGAGGACCTTGGTGACGGTGCGGGTGAGGAACTCGCGGTCGTGGCTGACGAGGACCGTGCCCGCGCGGAGGCCGCTGACGAAGGATTCGAGGCGTTCGAGGCCGTCGAGATCGAGGTCGTTGGTCGGCTCGTCCAGGAGGAAGACGTCGTAGCGGGACAGCAGCAGCGACGCGAGCCCGGCGCGGGCGGCCTCGCCGCCGGAGAGGGCGGTCATCGGCTGGTCGAGGCCGACAGTCAGACCGAGGGACGCGACGACTTCCTCGGCGCGTTCGTCGAGGTCGGCGCCGCCGAGTCCGAGCCAGCGCTCCAGACCTGCCGCGTACGCGTCGTCCGCGCCGGGCGCGCCGTCGACGAGTGCCTGGGTGGCCGCGTCGAGGGTGGCCTGGGCCTCGGTGACGCCCGTACGCCGGGCGAGGAAGTCACGCACGGATTCGCCGGGGTGCCGCTCGGGCTCCTGCGGAAGGTGGCCCACGGTGGCGGTGGGCGGGGAGAGGCTCAGCGCCCCGTCCTCGGGGGTGTCCAGCCCGGCGAGCAGCCGGAGCAGGGTCGATTTCCCGGCGCCGTTGACCCCGACGAGACCGATCACGTCGCCGGGCGCGACGACGAGGTCGAGCCCGGTGAAGAGTGAGCGGTCGCCGTGGCCCGCGGCAAGATTCTTGGCGACGAGAGTGGCAGTCATCAGACCGTCGATTCTAAGGGCTGTCCCGGCATCCCCGGCGGGCGCACGACGACAGCTACGGGACAGCCCTTCGGGCGCGCGGGACGTAGGGCCGTGGTCAGAGGAGGCCCGCCAGTCTGTAGAGGGCCAGGCTGCCGGCGACCGCGACATTGAGGCTGGCGCCCGTGCCGATCATGGGGATCTCCACGCAGGTGTCCAGCAGGTCCAGTGCTTCGGGCGGGATGCCGTTCTGTTCGTGGCCGAGGACCATCACCGTGGGCTGCCGGGCGGCGGGCAGGTCCGCCAGGCGCACCGCCTCGTCGGCGAGTTCCACCCCGACCACGCGCGCCCCGCGCTCCCGCTGTCTGCCGAGCCAGCCGAGCGGATCACCGGTCCAGTGGACGCACACGGGCCTGCGCAGGGTGTTGCCGCGTGCCAGGGCCTCGGGGACCCAGGGGAAGCGCGGCAGCGCGAGGCAGGCGCCGACCGCGTCGCAGGTGCGGGCGAGGGTGCCGAGATTGGCCCCGTGCAGGGGCCACAGCGGCGCCGCGTAGAGGTGGTCCCAGCAGGAGTGGGCTCTCGGCCGGCGGCTGCGGCGCAGTTCGCCCGGCGTGCGCGGGCGGATCGCGGTCATCGGCGCGAGGCCGTCGGCCTCCGGGGCGCTGTGTTCCTGTCCGTCATGTCGTACGGCGATTCGCGGCTCGCCGGGGCCATCGTCGGTCAGGTGTGTCGTCTCGTACGTGAACGAGCTTGGCGCCGGGTCCGCGGGCTGTCCACCGAATTCCGCCTGGGCTACGGTCCCGGCATGGGTGACACGGTGATCGTGGTCGGTGGCGGGGTCGTCGGGCTGACGACCGCCGTCGTGCTCGCCGAGCGGGGCCGACGGGTCCGGGTGTGGTCGCGGGACCCCGCCGCGCGCACCACGTCGGCGGTGGCGGGCGCGCTGTTCTGGCCGTACCGGATAGAGCCCGCCGCGCGGGTCGGCCCGTGGTCCCTGCGGTCGTTGCGCGAGTACGTGGCGCTGGCGCGGGATCCGGCGGCGACGGGCGTACGCGTGACGGCGGGGCTGATGACCGACACCGAGCTGAGCGGGCTGGGGAGTTGGGCGGTCGAACTTCCCGAGCTGCGGGAGGCACGTCCCGACGAGCTCCCGGACGGGTGCGCCCAGGCGTTGCGCGGCCGGCTGCCGCTGATCGACATGCCCGCGCACCTGCGGTACTTGGAGGAGCGGCTGCGCGCCGCCGGCGGGAGTGTGGAGCGGCGAACCGTCGATGCCCTGGAGGAGCCGGCCGCGCAGGCCCCCGTCGTGGTCAACTGCTCGGGGCTCGGCGCCCGCGAGCTCGTGCCGGACGCGTCGGTGTTCCCGGTGCGCGGGCAGCTCGTGGTGGTCGAGAACCCGGGGATCGAGGAGTGGCTGGTGTCGGCGGCCGGGGACGCGGCCGGTACGTCGTACCTCTTCCCGCAGCCGTTCGGGCTGATCCTCGGCGGCACCGCCGAAGACCACGCGTGGGACACGCGGCCCGACCCGGCGACCGCCGCCGCGATCATCGAGCGCTGCGCCGCGCTGCGTCCGCGGGTGCGGGGCGCGCGGGTGCTCGCGCACCGGGTGGGGCTGCGCCCGGCGCGACCGCGCGTACGGGTCGAGGCCGTCCAACTGCCGGGCGGCGCAAGGCTGGTGCACAACTACGGCCATGGCGGCGCAGGCGTCACCGTGGCCTGGGGCTGTGCGGAGGAGGCCGCCCGGCTGGCGGGGTGAACCCGCCCGGCGGCCTCCGCGGGCACCGATCCGATCAGTGGGGCGTCGACTTCTCCGGCGTGCTTCCGGCCGACCCTTCGTCCGGGGCCGGGCCGATCCGGATCTCGAAATCGCCGTCGTACCGCTCGTGGCCGGCGATGACGGCCGACTCGACGACCTCCACCCCCCGCTCCCCGCGGATGATCAGCGCGTCGCGGCGCAGGTCGCGCATCAGGGCCACACACATGCCGATCATGACGAGCGCGAACGGCGCGGCCACCAGGATGGTCAGATTCTGGAGCCCTTGCAGCGCGTCGCCCTGACCGTCGCCGACGAGCAGCATCACCGCGGCGACGGCTCCGGTCAGTACACCCCAGAAGACGATCACGTACTTGCTGGGCTCGAAGTGGCCCCTCTGGGAGAGGGTGCCCATCACGATCGACGCGGCGTCGGCGCCGGAGACGAAGAAGATGCCGACGAGGATCATCACCAGCAGGCTGGTGACGGTGGCGATCGGGAAGTCCTGGAGAAGCGCGAAGAGCTGGCCCTCGGGCGTCGCCTCGTTGGTGAGCCGGCCTTCCCTCTCCTGGAGCCGGATGGCCGATCCGCCGAAGATGGCGAACCAGATCAGGCTCACGGTGCTGGGGACGAGGATGACGCCGCCCACGAACTGACGGATCGTCCGGCCGCGGCTGATGCGGGCGATGAACATGCCGACGAAGGGCGTCCAGGAGATCCACCAGGCCCAGTAGAAGACCGTCCAGCTGCCGAGCCACTCGGGGACGCCCCTGCCGCTGCTGGCCTCGGTGCGGCCCGCGAGCTGGGCGAGGTCGCCGAAGTAGGACGCGATCGACGTCGGCAGCAGGTCGAGCACGAAGACGGTCGGACCGAGGATGAACACGAACAGGGCCAGCACCAGCGCCAGCACCATGTTGGTGTTGGAGAGCCACTGGATGCCCTTCTCGACGCCGGAGACCGCGGAGGCGACAAACGCCAGGGTCAGGACGGCGATGATGGTGACGAGGAGTCCGGTGCTGACGGTGTCGAGCCAGTTCAGCTCGGTGAACCCGCTGCCGATCTGGAGAGCGCCGAGGCCCAGTGAGGCGGCAGAGCCGAAGAGCGTCGCGAAGATGGCGAGGATGTCGATGACGCGCCCCGTGGTGCCGTAGGCGTGCCTCTCGCCGATGAGCGGCACGAAGACCGCGCTGATCGTCTGGCGGCGCTTGCGCCGGAAGGTGCTGTACGCGATGGCGAGGCCGACCACGGCGTAGATGGCCCAGGGGTGCAGCGTCCAGTGGAACAGCGTGGTGGCCATGGCCGTTTCGGTGGCCGCCGCCGGGTCCGGGGGGTCGGTGCCGGGGGGCGGGTCGGTGAAGAAGGTGAGCGGTTCGTTCACGCCGAAGAACATCAGGCCGATGCCCATGCCGGCGCTGAACATCATGGCGACCCAGGAGACGGTCCTGAACTCGGGCTTCTCACCCTCGTCACCGAGGGTGATCTTGCCGTAGCGGCTGATCGCCAGCCAGAGGGCGAAGACGACGAAGCCCGAGGCCACCAGGACGAAGGCCCAGCCTCCGTTGTGGATGAGGCCGGAGAGCATGGAGCTGGACACGTCCTCCAAGGAGTCGGTGCCGACGGAACCCCAGACGACGAAGGCGAGCGTGAGGACGGCTGTGACACCGAACACCACCCGGTCGGTCTGGGGGCGCCGGGATTCCTGGGGATGGCCCGGCTCACCGGGCGTGACCGGCGGCGGACCTCCTTCGGCTCCCGCTTTCTCTGCGTCCTTCGGCACGAGCAACACCTTTCGGGGTTTCACGGAGCATGCGTGGGCACTCCGTTACGCCTGAGGGCCTGTCCGCCGGGTCTCGCCGGGCTCATGGCCCGATCCGGCAGACAGGCCCTCACACGTGTGACTTGAGTCTCTTTCTATCAACAAGCCGTGACAGGTTCTCCAACGGTGAGGGGGTAGGTGGCGCGTCCGTCGAGCAGGAGCGGGATCAGCTTGCGCTGGGACTGACGCAGCGGAACGAAGGCGCCGTCGCCGCGCGCGGGCAGGGCCTTCACACCGTGCAACGCCAGTTCGTCCTTCACATCCGCGTACTGGGCGGCGTCGAGCCGGTATCCGCAGGGCGGGTTCTTCAGGGTGTCCTCGGGGGTCGCGGGCTCGTTGTCGCCGCCGCCGAGGTAGACCGTGCCGTGGTCGAGCAGCCCGGCGGCGCGGGAGAGCGCGGTCGCGGCCGAGAGCTGTACGCGGCGCTCGTCGGCGTAACCGAACAGGCCGTTCAGGGAGTCGAGTTGGCTGTCGACGCGGCGCCGGTGGTTCAGCGACGGGTCGTTCTCCTCGGCCTCCGACCTGGGGTCGACGCGGCTCTCGATGAGCAGGCCGACGGAGTGCTTGACGCCGGAGGCGTTGCGCAGGATCCGCTCCTGGCCGTCGCCAGCGGTCTGCCTGATCGGGTCGCCGGTGACGGGGTCGGTCCAGATGCCGTACGTGCCGATGGAGTGGTCGCCGTCGCGGGCGGCCGGGCGTACGTACGCCTCCGACAGGGTCTGGGCCTCCTTGTGCACCTGCGAGGAGGTGTTGAGGTTGCGCGGCCAGAGGTCGAAGAGGTCCTTGTCGTAGTACGGCGGTGTGGCCCCGTACTCGTGCAGGTCGTAGATGACGTCGGGCTTGCGGTCGCGCGTGAGGGCGGCCATGGTGCGGCCCTCGGCGGTCTTCAGCGCGATGTGGTCGCGGTTGATGTCGACGCCGTCCGAGTTGCCGCGCGTGTCGGCGGCGCGGCCGTCGGGGTTGGCCGTCGGGACGACCAGCACGCTCGTACGGTCCAGGAAGCGCTTCGTCGCGCGGTCCTTGGGATAGGCCAGGTCACGGACGGTGGTGAGGCACGCCTCACGGCCCGACGGTTCGTCACCGTGCTGGCTGCAGATGAGGAGGAGGCTGCTCACCGAGCGTTTGTCGCCCAGCTCGACCAGGTTGAGCGGGCGGCCCTGCTTGGTGGTCCCGATGGTGCTGACGGTGACTCCGTCGCCGCCGCGGTCGACGGCGGCGAGGAACTCCTGCTCCTGCGCCAGGGTGGTCCACTCGGCGCCGCCGCTCTCTTCGAAGCCCGTACGCGGCGGTGCGTCGGCCGGGGCCGCGGCGACGGCCGTCGAGGGAAGTGCGGTGAGGGGGACGACGAGGGCGGCTGCCGCCACCGACAGGACGAGCGTGCGAATCCGGGACGTCATCAGGTGCGGTCTCCGAGGCTCGGCGGGGCGGCCCGGCGGAGGGAGGCCCCGTGAACGGAATTCCTTGGTGCGGAAAGCTACCCCGGTGAACAAAGGTGCGACAGGGGGCTGTCCGCGATCAGCCGGATGTCGGGGATTGCGCGCCGTCCCTGCCGAGGCGGGTGCACGAGGGGCTTGGGAGCGCTCTCTGAGTGGAGGGGGCAGCGGATACCCTGTACCGGTCCCGGCTGCCCGTACGGTCATCCGTCCCCGCCGCCGGGTCCGTCCAGAGCGTGGACGTAGTCCGTCGGCCGGAACTCCACCGGCCGGAACAGGGCCGTGCCCACCCGCGCGGCCACCGACGAGGAGTGCCCGCCTTGCCCGAGCAGTCACCTGGGTCCCGGCCCACACTGGAAGCCGTCGCGGCACGTGCCGGCGTCTCCCGGGCCACCGCGTCCCGGGTCGTCAACGGCGGTGCCGGGGTGCGGCAGCCGCTCGTCGACAAGGTGCTGAGGGCCGTGGAGGAGCTGGGGTACGTGCCGAACCACGCGGCCCGTACGCTGGTCACCCGGCGGACCGGCGCGGTCGCGGTGATCATCGCCGAGCCTGAGATCCGGATCTTCTCCGACCCGTTCTTCTCGCAGCAGATACGCGGCATCAGCAAGGAACTGACCGCCCACGACACCCAGTTGGTGCTCCTCCTGCTCGAAGGCCCCGGCGACTTCGAACGGATCGCCCGGTATCTGGCGGGCGGCCATGTCGACGGCGCCCTCGCCTTCTCGCTGCACATCGACGACCCGCTGCCGGCCATCATCCGCCGGTCGGGGACTCCGACGGTGTACGGCGGCCGGCCCAGCTGGACGTCGGCCCCCAGCGATCAGGGCGTGCCGTACGTGGACGCCGACAATCGCGGCGGCGCGCGGGCGGCCGTGCAGTATCTGCGCGACCTCGGGCGCGAGCGCATCGCGCACATCGCGGGGCCCCGCGACCAGACCTCCTCCACCGACCGGCTCGACGGCTACCGCGACGTACTGCTGGACGCCGACCCCGGGCTGATCACCGAGGGCGAGTTCACGGTGGAGAGCGGCGCGCGGGCGATGAAGGAACTGCTGGACCGGCGCCCGGACCTGGACGCGGTGTTCGCGGCCAACGACCTGATGGCGTCCGGCGCGCTGCGGGTGCTGCGTGAGCGCGGGATCCCGGTGCCCGACGAGGTGGCGCTGGTCGGTTTCGACGACATGGTGTCCGTCGCCGAGGACACCGACCCGCCGCTGACCACGATCCGGCAGGACGTGGAGGGGCAGGGCCGGCTGATGGCCCGGCTGCTGCTGCGCGGTCTCGACAAGGACAGCGCGGAGACGCACGCGCCCGCGTCCGTGATCACGCCGACGACGCTGGTGCGGCGGGCCTCGGCCTGAGGAGTCGCCTCAGGCCGAGACCCGCCGCTGGTGGGGGGTGGGGCGAGGCTCCCGGGGTGGTCGGCCCCGGGGTGGCCTCGGGGCGGGATCAGCCGGTGGTGCTCGCCGTGGAGCGTGCGGGCACCGTGAGCGTCGTGCCGTCCGAGAACATGACCGTCTGCTCCGTCGACGCGAAGTTGTGCGCGGCGTACGTGCTCACCCCGCCCTTGGTGAAGACGGCCGAGGTCGGGATCGACCCGGTCACCGTCGGGTCGGGGGCGCCGACCGCGTCGAGGGTGCCGATCCAGTGGTGGACATGGGCCTTGGACTCGCCCGCCTCCGGGGACAGGGCCGCCTGGCCCGCGTCCCACTTGGCCTTGGCCCCCGCCGGGTCGGAGATGGCCTCGAACTCCCAGAGGATGTCGCGCCATTCGACGGCGGGCCCGCCGTTCTGCTCCTCCATCTCGGCGATGTTGCGGCCGATGGCCTCCTTCTCCCGGCCCAGGTGGAGTGAACCCCCGGTCACGGGAAGGACGTTGATGCCATGGATCTCCTCGGGGTTGGCGGTCCACCAGGTGGAGTACGCGCCGCCGCTCCCCCACACCATGCCGACGGTGCCGCGCGCGAACTCGGCCGGGAAGACCTCCTGATCGGCGTCGAACCAGTACTGGCCGATCGCCTCGGACTCGGTGGCCAGCAAGTACGAGCCCAGGTCACGCAGTTCGTCGTCGCCGGTCGCCGAGCCCCACAGGACGAGTCCCGCGCTGAGGTTGATGGACTCCGACGACGACTCCTGATTGTTGCCCGCGGCGAAGCCCTGGTGTCCGGAGGCCCAGCTGTGGCCCGCGTACACGTCGAAGCCGCGCAGGAACGGGAAGTCGCTGTCCGTACGGCTCGGGTTGGCCGCGTCGCGTACCAGCGTCTCGACCATGCCGCCCCAGGCGGACTCGGCGGCCCACGCCTGGTCGTACTGGGCGACGATCGCGGCGGCGTAGACGTAGTAGCTGTAGTGGAAGTGGTGGTCGTTGAGTTCGGTGTCGCTGCCGTACGAAGCGGGGTAACCGGTCAGCGTCTTCCAGTCGTTGTCGTAGCTGAACTCACTGGCGCCGCCCGCCGTGAACCACTCCTCCAAGCGGCCCTTCAGCAGATCCACGATCTTGTCGCGCGTCGCGGTCTCGCCGATCTGGTCCGCGATCGGGGCCAGTTGGGCGAGCCGGCCGAGCGCCTTGCCCGTCCAGTAGGTGTCCGTCGCGCCCGAGAACGGGTCGCCGGCGTTCACCACGTCGTCCAACTGCGCCTTGAGCGCCGCCGCGTCGACCCCGCTCGACTCGGGCAGCGCGGGCAGCACACCGGACGCCTGCTGACGAGTGGTGAAGGCGGTGGACTCGCGCACCTTCATCGTGCCGCGCGGTGACACATAGGTGTACGGGGTCAGCGCGTCGGTCGTGTTGAGCCACTGGTGCCGGTAGAGGGCCTGGAGTGTGCCCTTCTCGGTGCCCTCCTGCGGCTCGGTGGTGAGGGTGTACGTCGCCTCGACCTCGCCTCCCTCTGCGTTCCAACTCGTCGTGGAGCCGGTGACGAAGCTGAAGGCGTACGTGGTGTACGTGGCGAGCGCGTCCTCAGAGGGCAGGAGCGCGAGCGAGAAGTAGTCCTTGTCGCCGAGTCCGGCCGTGACGGTGGAGCCCGAGACCGACCAGTCGCTGCCGGTCGGCGCGAAGAGCGCGTAGTGGTGTCCGGCGACGGTGATGCCGAGGACGTTGCCGTCGTCGGAGAAGACGGTCGGGGCCGACGCGGTGGTGATGCTGGCGTCGCCGCCCGAGCCCTTCGCATAGACGTAGGGCATGCCGTGGCCGATGGTGGTCCGCAGCGTGCGGGTGCCGTCGGACCAGTAGGGCGTGACGGTCCAGTCGGACCAGTCGTCGGCCTTGGTGTCGGCGGAGTTGAGGCCGGTCAGGCCCAGGGTGAGATCGGCCTTGTGCGCGTACTCGTACTGCCGTCCGTCACCCACGACGGCGGGGTTCGTCGGGTGTCCGACCTCCAGTCCTCCGGCGGTGGCCTGGTAGGTGAGGGGGTGGCCGTACATCGGGGTGGAGTACGGGTTGTCGCCGTACCGCTGATAGGCGAGCGACGTCCACCAGTCGTTGGTGGGCACCGGCCTGTCCTTGGCCTGCTCGGTCAGCTTGGGCGTGACCGGCGCGCCCACATTGTTCGTGGGGCCCGACGCGCCCGCGGGGCGGGTGTCGGAGTAACTGCCCGAGCCGACGGGGATGTTCGCGGCCGACGCGGGACCGGCGGCGGGACCCAGTCCTACGGCGGCCATGGCGGTGACCAGAACCAGCACCGAGGCGGGTCTGGAGCGGGAGGTGGGCATGGACGGCACCTCGAAGTCATGGGGGGAAGGGAGTCCGAGAGCGCTCTCAGACGTAAAGGAACGTAAAACTCCTGAAACCTGAGTGTCAATAGAGCTGACAGAGAAGGCAGTTGGGCGTCGGTCGACGCGGTTCTGCGTTCGAGTCTTGACGGAGTGACGTCGGCGGGGGTCCACGGCGGCGGGGGCACGCCCTAGCGGCCCCGGGGGTCCGGGGTGAGTGCCACGGGTCCCAGCCGGGCGCCCCGGAGCTGGGCGACGATGACCGTGGCGTCCCACTCCTCGGAGGTCACGACCCGGGGAGCGAGTCCGGCGCCCCTGACCGTGCCGACGGCGCCGGGCACCTGGCGTTCGCTGGTCTCGAACAGCAGATGGCCCCCGGGCGCCAGCCAGTCGGGCGCCCGCGCCGTCACGCGCCGCAGGACGTCGAGCCCGTCGGCGCCGCCGTCGAGCGCCACCAACGGCTCGTGCTCGCGCGCCTCGGACGGCAGCAGGGGGACCTCCTCGGTCGGTACGTAGGGCACGTTGGCGAGCAGGATGTCGATACGGCCCCGAAGGTCGTCCGGCAGCGGATCGAAGAGGTCCCCTTCGAGGACCGTGCCGCCGGCGGCGACGTTGCGGCGGGCGCAGGCCACGGCCGCCGGGTCGATGTCGGAGGCGTACAGCTCCACGGGGGCATGCGCCGTAGCGAGCAGCGCGGCGCCGAGCGCGCCGGAGCCACAGCAGAGGTCGACGACGACGGGCCGTCCGGCGGGGGTCTGATGGATCAGGGCCGTCGCCTGGCGCACGAGGAATTCCGTACGGCGCCGGGGGACGAAGACACCGGTGTCGACGGCGATCCGCAGGCCGTGGAACTCGGCCCAGCCGACGACATGCTCCAGGGGCTGTCCGGCGGCGCGGCGGCTCACCATGTCGGTGAGCTCGGCGGGAGTTTCCGCGGCGGAGACCAGAAGCCGTGCCTCGTCCTCGGCGAAGACGCAGCCTGCGGCGCGGAGCGTGGTGACGACGGCGGTGAGGGAAGGCAGCGAGGAAGGGGAGAACGGGGAGGTGGGTGTTGCCGACATGGAAACCTTTCGGGGCGCTTCTCGGGCGCTCCCGCGGTCTCAGCCTGTCGGACGGACCGCGCGGCCGTGAGTGGGGAGCACCCGGCCTGACACTGCGGTAATGGGTCCCACCTCCTCGGTCGAGCTCTGCGTAGGTCGGGTCACAGTACCCCACCGGCCGGGGACACTCGCGCGGTCTGTTCGAATGACGCCCCCCTCCGGTGGGGAGGCGTGATGCGGTGAGCGCGCCCCCAGGGCGGCGTCAGGACTGTGTGAGCTGCCGCTTCAGATCGGTGTCTCCGCCCGACGCGGCGTGGGTCCTCCGCCTTTTCTTTCGCAGTACCGGTGAGACAGCAATACTGTCGGTATGGACACAGAGGCCGGATCGGAGAACCGGGCAGCGACCGGAACCGCCGACGACGGAGCGCCCGAGGAGCCGACGCTCACCGTCGACGAGCTGGCCGCCCGCGCCGGGGTCACCGTGCGCACCATCCGCTTCTACAGCACCCGTGGTCTGCTGCCGCCCCCGGTGATCGGCCTCCGCCGCGTCGGCCACTACGGCCGGGACCACCTCTCACGGCTCGCGCTCATCGAGGAGCTTCAGCACCAGGGCATGACCCTCGCCGCCATCGAGCGGTATCTGGAGCAGCTGCCGCCGGACTTGAGCGCGCACGATCTGGCGATCCACCGGGCGCTGGTGGCGACCTGGGCGCCCGACTCGGCCGAGGACGCGACGCGGGCCGAGCTGGAGCGGCGCGCCGGGCGGGCACTCACCGACGAGGACGTGGACCGGCTCGCGGCGATGGGCGTCCTGGCCCGTGCCGACTCCTCCGACTCCCCCGTCCACTACCGGCTCGATCCGGGGCTGCTGCGCCTCGGGGTCGAGCTGCTGGACGTGCCGATCGCGCACGAGACGATCCTCGCCGCCCGTACGATCCTGCTGGAGCACACCCGCTCGGCCGCGCGCGAGCTGTCGCGCCTCTTCCGGGACGAGGTGTGGAATCCGTACGAGGAGAGCGAGCCGGATCCGCAGCGGGTGGCCGCGATGAAGTCGCTGTCGGCACATATGCGGCCGATGGTCGTGCAGGCGCTGGTCACCGCGTTCCAGCGGTCGCTCAAGGAGGAGCTGCGGGCCGCGTTCACGGAGGCGTGAGGCGGCCCGCGTGAGGGTTCAGCCGTCGTGGTACGTCTCGCCCCGCTCCGCCTTCGCCACCAGCGACGCGGGCGGCGTGAACCGCTCCCCGTACGTCCCGGCCAGTTCACGCGCCCGCGCGACGAAGCCGGGCAGGCCGCCCTCGTACCCGTTGATGTACTGGAGAACGCCGCCGGTCCAGGCGGGAAAGCCGATGCCCATGATGGAGCCGATGTTGGCGTCGGCGACCGTCGTCAGGACGTTCTCCTCCAGGCAGCGCACTGAGTCCAGCGCCTCGGAGAAGAGCATCCGCTCCTTCAGGTCGGTGAACGGCACGTCCACATCAGCCTTGGTGAAGTGCTCGCGCAGGCCCGGCCAGAGGCCGGCGCGGCTGCCGTCCTCCGCGTAGTCGTAAAAGCCGGCGCCGCCGCTGCGTCCCGGGCGGCCGAAGTCGTCCACCATGCGGTCGATGACCGCGTCCGCGGGGTGCGGGGTCCAGGTGCCGCCCGCCTCCTCGGTCGCGCGCCGTGTCTCATCACGGATCCTGCGCGGCAGGGTGAGGGTCAGTTCGTCCATCAGGGAGAGGACCTTGGCCGGATAGCCGGCCTGCGCCGCCGCCTGCTCGACGGATGCGGGCTCGACGCCCTCGGCGACCATCGCGACGCCCTCGTTGATGAACTGCCCGATGACGCGCGAGGTGAAGAAGCCACGGGAGTCGTTGACGACGATCGGCGTCTTCTTGATCTGCCGTACCAGGTCGAAGGCGCGCGCGAGCGCTTCGTCGCCGGTCTTCTCGCCCTTGATGATCTCCACGAGCGGCATCTTGTCGACGGGTGAGAAGAAGTGCAGGCCGATGAAGTCCAGGGGCCGGGTGACGCCGTTGGCGAGGGCGGTGATGGGCAGCGTCGAGGTGTTGGAGCACAGGAGCGCGTCGGGCTCGACCACGTCCTGGATCTCCCGGAAGACCTTGTGCTTGAGCGCGGTGTCCTCGAAGACCGCCTCGATCACGGCGTCGCAGCCCGCGAGGTCGGCCACCTCGCCGGTGGGGGTGATCCGCGACAGGAGCGCGTCGCGGTCGGCCTCGCTCGCACGGCCCCGGGAGACCGCCTTGGCCAGCAGCTTCTCCGAGTACGCCTTGCCCTTGGCCGCGGCCTCCGCCGTGACGTCCTTGAGGACGACGTCGATACCGGCGCGGGCGCAGGAGTAGGCGATGCCCGCGCCCATCATTCCGGCGCCGAGGACGGCGACCCTGCGCACCGGGCGCTTCTCGATGCCCTGGGGGCGGCTGGCGCCCGAGTTGACCGCCTGGAGGTCGAAGAAGAACGCCTGGATCATGTTCTTGGCGGTCTGCCCGGTGACCAGCTCGGTGAAGTATCTGGCCTCGATGACCTGCGCGGTCTCGAAGTCGACCTGCGAGCCCTCGACCGCGGCGGCCAGGATGTTACGGGGGGCGGGGTAGGGCGCGCCGCCGGTCTGCTTCTTGAGGTTGGCGGGGAAGGCGGGGAGGTTGGCGGCGAGGCGGGGGCTGGACGGCGTTCCGCCGGGGATCTTGTAGCCCTTGACGTCCCAGGGCTGCGACGACTCGGGGTGCGCGTCGATGAACGCGCGCGCCCGGTCCAGCATCTCCTCGGTGGTGGCGGCGACTTCGTGGATGAGCCCGTTCTCCAGCGCGCGGCGCGGTGAGTACTGGGTGCCCTGGAGCAGCACCTTGAGCAGCGCGTCGGCGATGCCGAGGAGCCGTACGGTACGGGTGACGCCGCCGCCCGCCGGCAGCAGGCCGAGGGTGACCTCGGGCAGGCCGATCTTCGAGCCCGGCGCGTCGAGCGCGATCCGGTGGTGGCAGGCGAGGGCGATCTCGTAACCGCCGCCCAGGGCCGCGCCGTTGATGGCCGCGACGACGGGCTTGCCGAGTGTCTCGATGGCGCGCAGGGCGCGCTTGACGGCGAGGCCCGCGTCGAACGCCTGCTGGGCGTCGTCCGGACCGATCTTGATCATGTCCTTGAGGTCTCCGCCGGCGAAGAAGGTCTTCTTGGCGGAGGTGACGATGATGCCGCGGATGCTGTCCTTCTCGGCCTCCGCGCGTTCCGCGACGGCGGCGACGGAGGTCCGGAAGGCCTGGTTCATGGTGTTCGCCGACTGGGCGGGGTCGTCGAGGACGAGGGTGACGACGCCTGTCCCGTCCTGCTCCCAGCGGATGGTGGTGGACTCGCTCATGCTGCTGCTCCGTAGAGGTGCGTGGGGTGTTGGCCCGTGCGGAGGGGGACGGTCAGACGCGTTCGACGATGGTGGCGACGCCCATGCCGCCGCCGACGCAGAGCGTGGCGAGGCCGTACCGCTTGTCCTGGCGCTCCAGTTCGTCCACGAGGGTGCCGAGGATCATCGCGCCGGTGGCGCCGAGCGGGTGGCCGAGCGCGATGGCGCCGCCGTTGACGTTGACCTTGTCCAGCGGGAGCCCCATCTCGGCGACGTAGCGCAGGACGACGGCGGCGAACGCCTCGTTGATCTCCACGAGGTCGACGTCGTCGATGGTCAGTCCGGCCTTGGCGAGTGCCTTGCGGCTGGCGGGCGCGGGCCCGGTGAGCATGATCGTCGGCTCGGAGCCGGACACGGCGGCCGAGACGATACGGGCGCGGGGCCTCATGCCGTAGCGCTCGCCGGTCTCCTTCGAGCCGATCGCGACGAGGGAGGCGCCGTCCACGATGCCGGAGGAGTTGCCCGCGTGGTGGACGTGGTCGATCTTCTCGACCCAGTGGTACTTCTGGAGGGCCACCGCGTCGAATCCGCCGAGCTCGCCGATCTGCGCGAAGGAGGGCTTGAGCGCGGCGAGCGAGTCGGCCGTGGTGCCGGGGCGCAGATGCTCGTCGTGGTCAAGGACGGTGAGTCCGTTGACGTCGACGACGGGTACGACGGAGCGGGCGAACCGGCCGTCCTTCCAGGCCGCCGCCGCGCGCTCCTGCGACAGCGCGGCGAACTCGTCCACGTCGCGCCGGGTGAAGCCGCCGATGGTGGCGATCAGATCGGCGCCGATGCCCTGAGGGGCGAAGCCCGTACGGATGCTGGTCATCGGGTCCATCGCCCAGGCACCGCCGTCGGAGCCCATCGGGACGCGTGACATCGACTCGACGCCGCCCGCCAGGACCAGGTCCTCCCAGCCCGAACGGATCTTGGCGGCGGCCAGGTTGACGGCTTCGAGGCCGGAGGCGCAGAAGCGGTTCTCCTGGACGCCGGCGACGGTGTCGGGCAGTCCGGCGGCGACGGCGGCGGTCCGCGCGATGTCGGAGCCCTGGTCGCCGAGGGGGCTGACGACTCCGAGGACGACATCGTCGATCGCCGCCGGGTCTAGGCCGGGGAACCGGTCGCGGATCTCGTGGATCAGACCGACGACGAGATCGATCGGCTTGGTGCCGTGCAGGGCACCGTTGGCCTTGCCGCGACCGCGCGGGGTGCGGATCGCGTCGTAAACGAACGCTTCGGTACTCAAGTCAGCGGCCTTTCGGAGTCGTTGGAGGTGCTGGGGGTGCTGGAGGTGCTGGAGGTGCTGAGGGTGGTGGTGCTGGTCCTGATGCTCGGTACGTCCCAGTCGTCGGCGATCCCCTCGGCGTCCGCCCCCGGCAGCGCGGGCGCGCTCCGTACGGAGGTGGGTGTTGCCGAGAAACGCGGCGCGGGGGCCGGCTGGGTGATACCCGCGTGGTCGATGAAGGTGCCGCGGGCCACGAGGTGCGGGTGGGCGGGGGCCTCGCGCAGCGACAGTACGGGCGCCACGCAGGCGTCGGACTCCTCGAAGACGGCCGTCCACTCGGCGCGGGTCTTCTCCTTGAAGCGGGCGGTGATCGCCTCCTTCAGTCCGTCCCAGCGGGCGAAGTCCTTGCGGGCGGGGACGTCGTCCTTGATGCCGAGCAGCTCGATGAACTCGTTGTAGAACCGCTGCTCCAGCGCGCCGACGGCCATGTATTCGCCGTCGGCCGTCTCGTAGTTGCCGTAGAAGGGGGCGCCCCCGTCCAGCAGGTTCGCCCCGCGCCGGTCCTGCCAGCCGCCGGCCGCCGTCATCGCGTGGATCATCGTGGTCAGGTGGGCGGCGCCGTCGACGATCGCCGCGTCCACGACCTGTCCGGTCCCGCCGGGGGTACGGGCGTGCTGGAGGGCGGCAAGGACGCCGATGACGAGGTAGAGCGAGCCGCCCGCGTAGTCGCCGACGAGGTTGGCGGGGACGGTGGGCGGCTGGTCGGCCCGGCCGAACATGGAGAGGGTGCCGGCGACGGCGATGTAGTCGATGTCGTGTCCGGCGCGCTGGGCGAGCGGGCCGTCCTGGCCCCAGCCGGTCATCCGGCCGTACACCAGCCGGGGATTGCGGGCGAGGCACTCCTCGGGGCCGATGCCGAGGCGTTCCGCGACCCCCGGCCGGTAGCCCTCGATGAGGACGTCGGCGCGCTCGACGAGGTCGAGAAGCTGGGCGGGTCCGTCGTCGGTTTTGAGGTCGAGGAGTACGGAGCGTTTGTTGCGGTTCATCAGGTCGTACCGCGGATCGATCCCGAGCCCGGCGCCGCCCGGCCGGTCGACCCGTACGACGTCGGCGCCGAGGTCGGCCAGCTGCATGGCGGCGAACGGGCCGGGCCCGATGCCGGCCAGCTCGACCACCCGCACCCCGGCCAGCGGGCCGTTCGCCGCCGGGCCGTCGGCGCCGCGGCCGTTCGCTGTCGCTGTCATGGTGAGCCCCCAGCAGTGTGACACCAACGCTGTAACAGCGATGATGTTAGGAACGCCCGCCACTCCGCACAAGCCCCGCCGGGGCCGCTCGGCGAGCAAGCGCTTGTTCTTTTCCGATGGTCGCAGACTTCCACGAAATGACATCCCGCGCGGGCACCCGCACCCGTGTGGTGGCCGATGCGGGTCACCCCCTCACCCGGCCCACCGCCCCAGGCGCTAGCCTTCGCCCCCGACAGCGGCCCGGCAACGGCGAGGACTGGATGAACAGGCAGAACGGCGCAGAACGCCCGTACGACATAGTGCTCTTCGGGGCGACAGGCTTCGTCGGAACGCTCACGGCCGAATATCTCGCCCTGAGCGCGCCGGAGAACTGCCGATGGGCGATAGCCGGCCGCGACCGGGCCAGGCTGGAGAGGCTGCGGACCCGGCTGGCCAAGCTCGCGCCGCGCTGCGCGGACCTCTCCCTGCTGGTGGCCGACTCCACCGACCCGGCCTCGCTACGGGAACTCGCCGAGTCCACCCAGGTCCTCGCCACGACCGTCGGTCCGTACCTCTGGCACGGCGAGGGCCTCGTCGCCGCCTGCGCGGAAGCCGGGACGGACTACGCGGACGTATCCGGGGAGCAGGAGTTCGTCGACCGGATGTATGTCGCGTACGAGGACCGTGCCCGCCAGACCGGGGCGCGGCTCCTGCACGCCTGCGGGTTCGACTGCGTACCGCACGATCTGGGCGCGTACTTCACGGTCAAGCACCTGCCCGAGGACGTGCCGCTGCGTATCGACGGGTTCGTCCGCACCAACGCGTTCTTCTCCGGCGGGACCCTCGCCACGGCCATGAACGTGCTGAGCCGCGGCCGGCAGACCATGGAGGCCGCGAAACAGCGCCGGCTGCACGAGCCCCGGCTGGTGGGACGGCGGGCGGTCGGGCCGCTGGGCACGCCGCACTTCAGCAAGGAGACGGGCCTCTGGGCGCTGCCGCTGCCCACGCTGGACGCGCGGGTGGTGGCACGCTCGGCGGCGGCGCTGCCCCGGTACGGCCCCGACTTCCGTTACCGCCACTTCGCCGGCGTCAAGACGCTGCCGGTCGCGCTGGGCGGCACGATGGCGGCGGGGACGGGCGCCGCGCTGGCGCGGATACCGGCGGTCCGGCGCGCCCTGATGGACCGCTTCGCGCCGGGTACCGGGCCCGGCGAGGCACGCAGGAGCAGCAGTTGGTTCACGGCGCGTTTCGTGGGCGAGGGCGGGGGGCGCCGGGTGTTCACCGAGGTCACGGGCGGCGACCCGGGCTACGACGAGACGGCGAAGATGCTCGCCGAGACGGCGCTGAGCCTGGCCTTCGACGACCTTCCCCGGACGGCGGGGCAGGTCACCACGGCCGCCGCGATGGGTGACGCGCTGCTGGCACGTCTGCGGTCCGCCGGGATGGTCTTCCGGGTCGCGCACTCACACTGACCCGTCCGCTCCAGGCGCGGGAACGCGGCGGCCCGCCCCCAGCACGGGCCGCCGCGCTTGTACCCCTCCGACGGGCAGACCCCGGCGGCGCGCGAAACTCATCGCTCCGCGCCGGATCAATTTCCGCGCGTCGCCTCCGGGTCCCCGGCTCCGTCGGTCGCCTCCACGGCCTCGCGCAGTGCCCGACGGCAGAGCGTGTCCGCCCGGCGGGTCGTCTCCGGGAGACGGAAGTCGGGGGCGAGGCGCAGGGTGTGCGCGCAGGCGGTGTCCAGACCGGTGCGGTGGCCGACGGAGACGAAGACGGGCTTCACCCCGTCCCGCGTACGCAGCGCCCGGCCCACCTCCTCACCGTCGTCGGCCAGCAGCTGCGTGAACTCGCCGCGCCGGGTGCCGGGTTGCTCGTAGGAGAAGGTGAAGGGGTTCTTGGCGACACCGATCACCGGCAGCCCTGTCAGCACCCCGAGATGGCTGGCGAGTCCGAACCGGCGGGGGTGGGCGCGGCCGTAACCGTCGCAGACGACCAGTCCCGGGTCCGACGTCAGGGCGTCGAGGGCCGCGAGGACGGTCGGGATCTCGCGGAAGGCGAGCAGGCCCGGTACGTAGGGGAAGGCGACCCGGCCGACAGCGGTGGCCTCGTCCACGACGGCGAGGGTGGCCGCGTCGAGGACGACGGCAGCGGCGACGACGATGTCGCGGTCGTCGTCGTACGCGACGTCGACCCCGGTCACCAGCCCCGTCCCGGCCTCCGGGCCCGCTTCGTCGAGCACGACCAGTTCGCGCAACTCGTCCTGGATCGCCCTGGCTTCGGCCTCGTCGGCGGGTGTCGGAAACGTCATCATGGTGCGCCAGGCGTAGTGCCGCGAGTGGCCGCGACCGATTTCGTCCCGAGCCGGGCGGTGCCGTGGGGACCAACCCGCGAGTAGGAAAAACGGTGACGTAGGTCACGCCGTTCACCGAGCACTCTTCAGCGCGTTGCGTCGTCTTTCCCTGTAGCGGAAGACACTCATCCGCCCGAGCCGTGCGAAGGGGAGCTGGCCTTGTCCACCGTCATCGAGCAGGCCCTGCAAGCCCGGCTGGTCGCCTCGGCGCCACAGCTGGAGACCGTTCCCGCGACCCTGCGCTACGACGGCGAGGATCCCTTCGCCGTACGGATGGCGTTCCCGCCCACGGCGACGCTGGAGGGAACGGAGGTTTCCTGGGCGTTCTCGCGGGAGTTGCTGACCGTCGGGATGGACGAACCGGCCGGGCTCGGTGACGTACGGGTGCGGCCGTTCGGCTACGACCGTACGGTCCTCGAATTCCATGCCCCCGAAGGCGTCGCGATGGTCCATGTCCGCACCTCGGAGGTACGGCGCTTCCTCGACCGCTCCCTGGGTGTCGTTCCGGTCGGCCGCGAGCATCTGTATCTCGATCTGGACCACGACGTCGCCGAGCTGCTGCGCGACGCCTGCTGATCCGCCGCCGAGCCCTCCCCTCCCCCGACGCCGGGCCCCGTAAAAACACGTTGCTCCCCGCCCCCCTCGTACGGTGCACAGCAGTCCTGTTGTCACCGAACGGAGTAGGACGTTGCTCTTCTGAGGTCCTGAGACACCGTGCCGCGCAGCTCTCTGTCTGCGCGCACCGCGTGCGACCTCGGCTGTCGAGCCGTCCCTCCCCGGTGCCCCACGCCGGTGTCTCCCACCGTTGCCTCGCATCCCTTCGCAGCAGCCAGGAGACCCGTATGTCTGCTTCCCCCCAGATCACCTGCTCCGCGCTCTCCTTCGCCTGGCCCGACGGGTCAATCGTGTTCGAGGACTTCCAACTGGCCGTCGGACCCGGCAGGACCGGTCTGGTCGGCGTCAACGGGGCAGGGAAATCAACCCTGTTGAAGCTGATCGCGGGCGAACTCACCCCCACCGGCGGCAGGACGGGCGCGGTGGGCGAGATCGGCCATCTCCCGCAGAACGCCGTGCTCGACACCGGTCTCCGCGTCGACCAGGCGCTCGGCATCGCCGGCACCCGCGCCGCACTGCTCGCCGTCGAGGCGGGCGACGCGAACGAGGAGAACTTCGCCGTGATCGGCGACGACTGGGACGTCGAGGAACGGGCGCGCGCCACCCTCGACCAGCTCGGACTCGGCCATGCCGGCCTCGACCGGACCATCGGCGAGGTGTCGGGCGGCGAGTGTGTCCTGCTGCGGCTGGCGGCGCTGCTGCTGGCCCGCCCCTCGGTGCTGCTGCTCGACGAGCCGACGAACAATCTGGACCTGTACGCGCGCAGGCGGCTCCATGAGGCCGTCGCCGCCTGGTCCGGGCTGCTGGTCGTGGTCAGCCACGACCGTGAACTCCTCGATCTGGTCGACCGGATCGCCGACCTGCGGGACGGCGAGGTCACCTGGTACGGCGGGAACTTCTCCGCCTACGAGGAAGCCCTCGCCGTCGAACAGGAGGCCGCCGAGCGGATGGTGCGCGTCGCCGAGGGTGATGTGCAGCGGCAGAAACGCGAACTGGCCGACGCCCAGGTCAAGTTGGCCCGGCGCAAGCGCTACGGACAGAGGATGTGGGACACCAAGCGTGAGTGCCTGTTTTCGATCCCGGGTTCTGTGGAACGAGGAGTGGGCGCTGATCGAGCCCCTGCTGCCGGTCCCGGCCTGCGACACCCCGACCGGCGGCCGGCCCGAGAAACACCCCCGCCGGGAGATCGTGGACGCGATCCGGTACGTCGTGGACACCGGATGCAAGTGGCGCGCTTTGCCCGAGGACTTCCCGCCCTGGCGCACGTGTTACGGATTCATGGCCCGCTGGGCTGCCGCCGGCGTCGTCGGGCAGATCCGTGACCAGCTCCGCAAGCGCATCCGCCGCGAGATGGGCCGCTCTCCCGGCGCGGTCGCCACGGTGATCGACTCCCAGTCGGTCAAGGCCGCCGACACGGTCGGCCGTGACTCCCGCGGTTACGACGGCGCGAAGAAAATCAACGACCGCAAGCGGCACCTGGTTGTGGACACCAAGGGCCTGCCGCTGTTCGTCATGGTCACCCCAGCCGATATGACCGACCGCGATGCCGCCAAAGAAATCCTGATCCGGCTGCGGCTGATGCACCCCGAGATCACCATCGCCTGGGCCGACTCCGGCTATGCCGGACAGCTCGTGCCCTTGGTGAAGAACCAGCTGTTCCGCGCCTCGGCAAGACGCTTTCATCACCGCAGTAGGGTTCTCACTGCCTGCGGTCTTCTCACCCAACTTGTTGCGGCCCAGATCAACCGCACCACGAGTAGCAAGAAGAGGCATCTCAACTATCTGCGGCACTGCAGTTCAGAGCCCTCTACCTACCGCAGGAAAAGTGAGAACGCACAGACAGCGTGAACCTCTACCGGCCCCGGGGATGGTCATGGCTGATCCCCCCGGGGCCCGTGGTGTGTAATGATCATCTTCAACACGGTGCCCACCGTGTTGCCCATCACGTCACCGAGATCCCGACTCCGGTCCCACTCTGCCACCGCCGGAGCCGGGCTGTCCCGGATTCGCTATCCCCAGCGACTAAAGACGGGTGAAATCACCGCCGTTCGAGCCCAAGGCCGCAAGGAGCCCCCAGCCCTGGACGAAAACGACCTCTCAACAGATCACCGCACCATAATGCGCAGGCCTCACCCGGCCCAACGAGCCCGGCAGCGAGTGACCTGTCCGGCACTCAACCGTTCAGGATCGCCTTCGCCACCTCGTCCGGGTGGGTCAGCATTCCGTCGTGGGGCCCAGGAACCATGACCGGTTCAAGTCCGAGACGCGCTGCGAACTCGCTACCCGGCCGCGGAAGCGCCTGGTCCTCTCCGCTGAGGATGTACCGAGCGGAAATGCCGATCTCGGTCACGCTAGGCACATCGAGCGCATCCAGCATGTAGTCACCAGGCTGCGGAGTCAGGAGATCCGCCACCAGACGCTGAGCCCCCTCGTCCGCACCCTGCATGAAGATGCCCTGGACATATCCGAGATTGGGATGAATAGCCTGATCCGGCGATTCGTCTATCAAACCACGCAGGAACGCTCCGCCATCGGGATTCTCCTCGGCCAGCGACACCCCCTGCCTCGGCACGAACGCGCTGTAGTAGATGACATTCGAAACCGTGCCCCGCAACCGGTGAGCCGCACCGGTCATCGGGTAGCCGCCCCAGCTATGACCCACCAGGGTCACACTGCGAAGGTTCAAACGTTCGACTTCGCGCACTACGTGATCAACCGCGTCACCGAGTCGCAGACCCGTCGGGTCGTCGCCGTCGCCCAGGCCAGGCAGGGTCAGACACACGGCCCGGTGTCCTGCCGCTCGCAGCCGCTCGGCAACGGGCCGCCAGACCCAGCCACCATGCCAGGCACCCGGGACCAGTACATAGGTGTGAGATTCCGTATTCATAGGCGAATCATAAACATCCCTGCTGTCCCTCCCGCCAGGCGCAGGTCTCGGCAGGCAAGCACGGCACCATGCACACCACGAAGCTCGCGCAGGCCAGGGAACGGCTCGACGAGGCGGTGGAGGCGGTACGCGACGACGACGAGATCCGGATCGAGCTGCCCGCCACCGAGGTCCATCCCGGCATGGGCGTGCAGCGCCTGCGCGAGCTGGAGCTGCGGTACGGAGCGCGGGCCGGGGGCGAGTTCGCAATCCACGGCCCGGAGCGGATCGCGCTGGTCGGCCGGAACGGGGCGGGCAAGACGACGCTGCTGCGGACGGTCGCCGGGGAACTGGCGCCGGTCGCGGGCGAGGCCGAGGCGCTGGTGCCGACGCGCTTCCTGCCGCAGCGGCTATCTGAGTCTGGACCGGGAGACGACCACGCTCTCCGGCGGTGAGGGGCAGCGGCTCAAGATGGTGCGGCATCTGGGGAGTTCACTGACGCGGCTGACCTTCGTCTTCGACGAGCCGAGCGTGGGGCCTGCACCCGCGTGACGTGGGACGGCTGAACGATCTGCTGCGGCGGCGGCGGCGCGACCGGGGCAACACGGTGCTGGTGGTGGAGCACGACCCGGATGTGGTGGCGATCGCGGACCATGTCGTCGACATGGGGCCCCGGCGCGGACGGCGGGCAGGTGGTGTTCGAGGGGACGGTCGAGCGGCTGCGGCAGGCCGGGACCCTCACCGGCCGGCATCCCGTGAGTCCGTACCCCCGTCAAGGACGGCTTCCGCTCCCCCACCGGCCAACTGCCGGTGCGGGGAGCCGCGTTGCACAATCCGAAGGGCGTCGAGATACGCTTCCCCGCCGGGGTGCTGACGGCCGTGACCGGCGTCGCGGGGTCGGGCAAGTCGACGCTGGTCTCCCAGGTCTTCACCGCCGCCCATCCGGACGCGATCGTCATCGACCAGGGCTCGATCACGGCCTCCTCGCGCTCCACCCCGGTGTCGTACCTCGGCGCCATGGACACCATCCGCAAGGTGTACGCGAAGGAGAACGGCGTCGAGCCGGGGCTCTTCAGCTTCAACTCGTCGGGCGCCTGCGCCGCGTGCGCGGGGCGCGGGATCATCTACACCGACCTCGCGTTCATGGACCCGGTGACGACGGTCTGCCATGTGTGCGAGGGGCGGCGGTTCAACGACGGCGTACTGGCGCTCCGGGTGGGCGGCAGGTCCGTCGCCGACGTACTGGACATGACGGCCGCTCAGGCGACCTTGTTCTTCGAGGAGTTCGGCGGCGACAGGACCATGCTGCGCAAGCTGCGGACCCTGAACGAGGTGGGGCTGACGTATCTGACGCTCGGCCAGCCGCTGAGTTCCCTGTCGGGCGGGGAGCGCCATGGGGCCTCCCCAGCGCAGCGAGGGGAAGCATCAAGCTGGCGACACAACTGCACCGTACGGGCACCGTGTACGTCCTGGACGAGCCGACCACCGGGCTGCACATGGCGGACGTGGGCACCCTGCCGGCGCTGCTCGACCGGCTGGTGGACGCGGGGAACACGGTGATCCGCGTCGAGCACAACATGGATGCGGTCAAGCGCGCGGACTGGGTGATCGACCTCGGGCCGGACGGCGGGAAGCACGACGGCGAGATCGTCTTCGAGGGACGCCCGCCGAACTGCTGCGCCATCCCAAGTCGTTCACCGCCGAGTACCTCCGGCAGGATCTCGGGGTGTGACGGCGTCGCGCCGGCAACGGGGTCTCGCCGGTGATCGTGGGCTGACGTAGCGTGGGTGGGTCGTCGATCCGAGGACCCGCCGGACCCGCCCGCGACACCCACCCGGAGGAGCCCCTTGCCCAGCAGGAAAGCCCTGGTCCGACGCCCCGGCCCGCGTCTCACCGAGGGTCTGGTGACCCATCTGGAGCGCACGCCCGTCGACGCCGAACGGGCCCTCGCGCAGTGGGAGTCGTACACGGACGCCCTGCGGGCGCACGGCTGGGAGACGACGGAGGCGGCGCCCGCCGACGACTGCCCGGACGCGGTGTTCGTCGAGGACACCGTGGTGGTGTTCGGGAACGTCGCGCTGATGGCCCGTTCGGGTGCCGAGTCGCGCCGGCCGGAGACCTCGGCCGTGGAGGAGGCGCTCACCGCGCTCGGCTGTTCGGTCGAACGGGTCCGGGAGCCGGGCACACTCGACGGCGGCGATGTGCTCAAGGTCGGCGACACGGTGTACGTGGGGCAGGGCGGGCGCACGAACGAGGAGGGCGTACGCCAGGTGCGCGCCTCGTTCGAACCGCTGGGCGCGCGGGTCGTCGCCGTTCCGGTGAGCAAGGTGCTGCACCTGAAATCGGCGGTGACCGCGCTGCCGGACGGGACCGTGATCGGTTACGCGCCACTCGTCGACGAGCCGTCGCTCTTCCCGCGCTTCCTGTCCGTGCCCGAGGAGGCGGGGTCGCATGTGGTGCTGCTCGGTGGCGAGAAGGTGCTCATGGCGGCGAGCGCGGCACGCAGCGCCGAACTGTTCGCGGATCTCGGTCTTGAGCCCGTTCGGGTCGACATCGGCGAGTTCGAGAAACTCGAAGGATGCGTGACCTGTCTCTCGGTACGGCTCCGCGACCTGCGCGCATAACCACATGTAAGCGGGCATCGCGGATCCGGTCTTGGCTCCCGGCTTACCGCACCCTTAACCTACGGTCACGTAACCTACGAACCCGTAGGTACCACTCCCGTCCCCAGGAGCATCCGTGACACTCACCTCTCCCCATCCCGGCAGTTCGGAGGCGTGGACCGACGCCCGGTTGCTGTACGCGCTGGAAGAGGTGGTGGAGAAAGAACTCAACCGCCATCTCAAGGTCGCCAAGGACTGGATGCCGCACGAGTACGTGCCCTGGTCCGACGCGCGCAACTTCCCCGGTCTCTTCGAGGACGGCACGGCCTGGGAGCCGCAGCAGTCCAAGGTGACCGACCTCGGCAAGGTCGCCCTCGTGGTGAACCTGCTGACCGAGGACAACCTCCCCAGCTACCACCACGAGATCGCCAGCCTCTTCGGCCGCGACGGCGCGTGGGGCACCTGGGTGCACCGCTGGACCGCCGAGGAGGGCCGGCACGGCATCGTGTTGCGCGACTATCTGCTCGCGTCGCGCGCCGTCGACCCGGACAAGCTGGAGCAGTTCCGGATGGCGCACATGTCGGAGGGCTTCACCTCGGACAACCGGCACTCGATGCTGCACTCCGTCGCGTATGTCGCCTTCCAGGAGCTGGCGACCCGCGTGTCGCACCGCAACACCGGCCACCAGTCGGGTGACCCGGTCTGCGACCGGATGCTGGCGCGTATCGCCACCGACGAGAACCTGCACATGGTCTTCTACCGCAACCTGCTCGGCGCGGCCTTCCAGATCGCCCCGGACCTCACCATGCAGTCGGTGCGTGACGTGGTCGTGGACTTCCGGATGCCGGGGCACGGTATGCCGGGCTTCGAGCGCGCCGCCGCGCAGATGGCGATCGGCGAGATCTACAACATGCGCATCCACCACGACGACGTGCTCCAGCCGGTGCTGCGCTATCTGAAGGTGCTCGACATCGACGGGCTGGGCCCCGAGGGGCTCAAGGCGCAGGAAGAGCTGGGCATGTACATGGGCGGGCTGGACACGGAGGCGAGCAAGTTCGACGAGAAGCTCGCCGCCCGCAAGGCGCGGATGGCCGCGCGCGCCGCCGGCTGATCCCGCGCGGGTCGCTGGGCTGATCCGGCGACGGTCAGCGCGAGGCGGAGCTCCCCGCGGGTGCCGGGACCGGGCCTCGTACGCCCCGTACGGCGTAGGGCGTACGGCCCGAAGGCTGTCACCCGTCTCTTCCTCACCGGCGCACCCCTCGTCGTCGCCGTCTCCGTCCCGTTCGGCGGAGGCGGCGACGACGTTTTTCCGGTGACCGTGCCGACGATCTGACGTTCCGGCTCGGGCGTGGGTCAGGCGTGGGTCAGGCGGTCCCGGACGCGGCCGGACCGGCTCCGGTGCCGGCCGAACCGCCGCGGCGCAGCCGCTCGCGCTCCTTCTCCGACAGCCCGCCCCACACGCCGAAGCGCTCGTCGTTGTCCAGGGCATATTCAAGACACGCGCGCCGCCCCTCACAGGCACCGCAGAGCTGCTTGGCCTCGCGGGTGGACGAGCCGGGGGCCGGGAAGAAGAACTCGGGCCCTGTCTGGGCGCACAGGGCATTCTCCTGCCAGGCGAGTTCCTGTCCCGTGCGCCCGGTGATGCCGGTGAGGGTTTTCATTGCATCGATCTGCATGGCGCACACGCTGCCTGGTGGCCATAAACATTCGATCAACGACCTGATGAGGGCCGTCGGAGGGGCGATTTCCGGCCCCTGTCGTTCACGCGTCCTGCGCGAAACCCTGCATGAACGCGAGGCGAGCGCCGTACGGGTCGTTCACCACGGCGAAACGGCCGACGCCCTCGATGTCCGTGGGCTCCTGGACGGTCGTGCCGCCCAGCCGGTCCGAACTCGCCACCGCAGCATCGCAGTCGGCCGTACCGAAGTACAGGAGCCAGTTCGGCCCCGTCGTGTCGGGGGTCGGGTCGGCCTCCGAGGGGACGATCCCGGCGAACATGCCGTCCGGGCCTTTGCCGGCGGGGTGGACCATCGTGTACTCGCCACCGCCTCCAGGCATCGGCGTGGTGCTCGTCTCCCAGCCGAAGACGGAGCCGTAGAAGCCGGTGGCGGCGTCCTTGTCCGGAGTGGTGAGCTCGGCCCAGCAGAGACTGCCCGGACCGTCGACGGCCTCCAGGCCGCTGTTCGTCCCCGGTTGCCAGGTGGCGAAGTCCGCCCCGGCCGGGTCGGCGCACATCGTCATCCGGCCGAGGTCCTTGACGGACATCGGCTCGTTGACGACCGTGCCGCCGTTGTCCTTCACCGCGGTGGCGGTGGCGTCGGCGTCGGAGGTCTGGAGGTAGAGGGTCCAGGAGGGCGGCGCCTGCTCGGCGGGGAGCTGCATGGCCCCCGCGACCGTCTTCCCGTTCAGCTGGAACATGCCGTAGCCGCCGTATTCGGGACCGGCCGACACGTGGTCCCAGCCGAGAACGCCTCCGTAGAAGGACTTCGCACCCTCGATGTCGGGCGTGGCGAGATCTGCCCAGTTCGGTGAACCTTGCACATAACGGGTGGTGAGCATCATGGCTCCTCTGAGAGACCCCCCGTACGCTTCCACTCCCGAGTCTGCTACCTATCGGGGCCCCGCGCATGTGTACGACGGGAGAGCGCGATCAAGAGGCTCGACGCCGCGCCCAGGGGCCCGAACGTACGCCCGTATGCCCGTATGCCCGCCGCTCTTCGGCCGCGCCGGACAGGCCGCGCCGGACAGGCCGATGATCAGCCCGTCCGGCGCCCGGTGACAGTCCGTGCGTCAGTGACCCGCGTGCGCACCCTGCGCGGCGCCGCCCTGCGCGCTCGCGCCCTTCGCGTTCTTCGCCGACGCCGGGTGGTGCGGCTCGTACCCGGGAACCGTGCCGTCCGGCTTGGCGATCAGGAACAGGCCCGCCATGCCCTGGTCGGAGTGACTCTGTACGTGGCAGTGGTACATCCACGCGCCCGCGCCGACGCCCTCGCCCGCGATGATCTGGAGCCCGAAGGAGTCCGCCGGTCCGGTGATCTTGTTGTCGATGATCCGGCTGGTGTCACCGGCGCCGCTGAGCAGGCCGGTCCTGTTGTCGGCCCAGCGGTGACCGTGGATGTGGAACGTGTGGTAGAACTCGCCGTGCGTGATCATGATGACTTCGAGACGCTCGCCGACCGTGGCCTCGAAGTTGGGGCTCTCGGCACCCGGCAGATTGTTGATCTGCATGTCGTTGAAGACGATCGTGAACTGCTTGTCCGGGAGGATGTCACCCTCCCGGCGGACCACGACACCACCGTAGAGGCCCTGCCTGATCCCGCCCGTGCCGTGGTCGGTGCCGACGACATGGTCGTGGTAGTGCCAGTAGCCGGCGCTGCCCTCGCGGTACGTGCCGTCGGCGCGCTTGCCCGGCTTGTGCGTGCGCCAGGTGTAGGTGCGCTTGCCGCCCGGCGGAACGTGACTCTTGTTCATACGGGTGCCGTCGTTCGCGATGTCGTAGTCGACACCGTGCACATGCAGGCTCGCGTCCACGTCCGTGAGATTGGTGAACTCGATGTGGACGGTGTCGCCCTCGACGATGTCGATGAGCGGGCCGGGGACAGTCGCCTTGCCCTTCTCGAAGCCGTAGCCGATCTTCCCCGTGCCCAACCGCTCGGCCACCATCGTGAGATGGTGCACCTTGCCGCCGGCGGGTGCCCGCTTCGGGCCCGCCGCGGCCGCGGTCGGCGCGGGGGCGGCCGAAGAGGCCGAGGCAACGGACAACGATGTCACGCCAGTTGCCGCAACCGCGCCGCCGGCCATGAGGCGCCGGTTGAAACTCCGTCTGTCCATCGCCATGCCGAACTCCCCACATGCGGTGCTGAGACTGTCGGGACACAGTGAAGCCCCGGGACGGCCACACGGTAGCTCGGGGATCTTCGTTTATCCACACTCAGGACAAAGTTAGTTCCATTCTGGTGATACCTCTTGGCTCGCCACCGAAAGAGGTCTAGCTTCACGCCTGTTGCTGTGACCAAAGATGGGTGGGTGAACACATGCAGCGCGTACCACATCGCCGGTCAAGATCCCGGCGCGCAATGGCCGCGGCCGTGGTGGCCGGCACCATGGCCGCGACTCTGCTAGGCGGAAACGCCATGGCGGGTCCGTACCCTGAGCCGCCGTCGACAACGTTGTCCCTTCCTTCGCCGCCCGGCGGTAAGAACGTGAAGGTACTCGTCTTCCACGGCTCGACGTCGGAAGAGTCCCCGATCGTGAACGCCGGAATCGAGGCCATCGAGAAGATCGGCCTGACCGGCCCGGCCGCGCAGCGGTTCAAGACCGAGACCAACGGTGACGGTTCGGTCTTCACCAACGCCACCAAGCTCGGCAAGTACAACGCCGTCGTCTTCCTTACAGGCGGCGGCGATGTGCTGGATCCCGAGCAGGAGGCAGGACTTGAAGCCTTCGTCGAAGCCGGCGGAGGCTTCCTCGGTATCCGGGACGCGGCGCGCACCGAGCCGTACTCGGAGTGGTTCACCGGACTGATCGGTGCCCGTCCCGACGACGCGAGCCCGGACACCGTCCAGCGCGCGACCGTCGAGATCGGCGACCGCCAGCACCCCGCGACCAAGAACCTGCCGCTGGAGTGGAAGCGCTCCGACAAGTGGTTCAACTGGGACCAGAACCCGACCGGCGACGTGCACACCGTCGCCCGCCTCCGGGAGAGCACCTACAAGCCGGGTGAGGGCGCCAACGGCGCGGACCACCCGATCTCCTGGTGCCGTGACTACGACGGCGGCCGTTCCTTCTACACCGGCATGGGCGCCACCGTCGACTCGTACGCCGAGACCGACTTCCGCGACCACCTGCGCGGAGCCCTCCAGTGGACCACGCGCATCTCGCGGGCCGACTGCAAGGCGACGATCACCTCCAACTACACGGCGGAGCGCGTCACCCAGCCCAACAAGCCGGGCGAGTCGGACCAGATCGGCGAGCCGCACGGCACCGTCGTCGCGCCCGACGGCCGCGTCTTCTACATCGGCCGCGGTGGCGGCGACAACACCCAGCCCGTCGTGACCGACTGGGCGAACCCGGACATCGGCAAGGGCGAGGGCCAGATCCACGTCTACGACCCGAAGACCAAGAAGGTCACCAAGGCCGGCGGCCTGACCATCTTCGGCAACAAGGGCGGCGGCGACGAGCTGGTCAAGAACGAGGAGGGCCTGCTCGGCATCGAGCTGGACCCCGACTTCATGACCAACGGCTGGGTGTATCTGCACTACACACCCCACTCGGGGATCAACCGTGACACCCGGATGGCCGAGCGCCGTGTCTCCCGGTTCACGCTGGACCTCGCGACCAACAAGCTCGACCTCGCCAGCGAGAAGAAGCTGCTGGGCTGGCCGGTGCAGATCAACAGCTGCTGCCACGCGGGCGGCGGCATGGCGTGGGACTCCAAGGGCAACCTCTACATCGCGACCGGGGACAACAACTCCTCGCAGTTCAGCGACGGTTACTCGGGCAACAACCCGCAGCCGAACTACAAGGGCGTCTCCTTCGCGGACGCGCGCCGTACGGCCGGCAACACCAACAACCTCAACGGGAAGATCCTGCGGATCCACCCCGAGGACGACGGCACGTACACCCTGCCCACGGGCAACCTCTTCACCGGTGAGGAGACCGCCGAGGGCGGCGGCAAGACCCGCGGCGAGATCTATGTGATGGGTGTGCGCAACCCGGCACGTATCTCCGTCGACAAGAAGACCGACACCCTGTACGCGGGCTGGGTCGGCCCCGACGCGGGTGCCCCGAGCACCACCTGGGGCCCGGCCAAGTACGACACCTTCGCCGCCATCACCAAGGCGGGCAACCAGGGCTGGCCGTACTGCATGGGCAACAAGCAGCCCTACCGCGACCGCAATCTGCCGGACCCGACGAAGCCGCTGGGCTGGTACAACTGCGACGCGCCGAAGAACGAGTCCCCGAACAACGACGGTCTCGTCAACATCCCGCCGATCACCGGGAACACCATCTGGTACTCGCCCCAGGGCGGCGCGCCGGACTACCCGCGTGACGCGAACGGAATCCCGAGCTACAAGGCGGCGGAAGCCACCTACCTCCTCCCGTGGCTCAAGGGCGGTGGCCAGGCGACCATGAACGGTCCCCTCTACCGGTTCGACGCGGAGAACGCGAGCGCCGAGGCGTGGCCGTCGTACTGGGACGGCAAGTGGTTCGTGGGTGACTTCTACGACCAGACCCAGCCGCGCCACGCGGTGGAACTCGACCCCAAGACCGCGGGCAAGGGCGGACTGCCCGTGCACGCGGAGTCGTTGAAGGAGATCATTCCCGTCGGTGAGAGCGGCATCCGCAACCTCATGGACTGGAAGTTCGCCCCGGACGGCTCGCTCTACGTGCTCGACTACGGACGTGGCTTCTTCACCTCCGACGCGAAGTCCGCGCTGTGGCGCGTGACGTACAAGGGCGGCGAGGCCACTCCCGCCGCCGCGGATCTGGCCAGGAAGGCGGCGCAGTGAGACAGCGACCTCTACGCCTGTGGACGGCCCTGCTGGGCTCGTTGATGCTGGTGCTGGGGCTGACCTCGACACAGGCATTCGGACGTGACACCAACGGGAAATCGCCGATGGCGGCGGCCCAGGTACTGAACTGGACCGCGGGCAACTCCACCACGGAGTACCTGACGTTCCCGACGACGGCCGTCGCGGGTCCCGCGACGATCGTCTTCGAGAACAGCAAGGCCACCGGCAACACCACGTCGATGCCGCACACGGTCACCTTCGACACGTCGAACCCCGACTACAACAACGACGTGACGCTCAACCTGATGGCCAGTCCGGAGGACGCGCAGGGCGGTAAGCAGACGGCCGAGGTCGTACTGACCCCGGGCACCTACCGCTACTTCTGCACGATCCCCGGTCACGGCACGATGACCGGCACCTTCACCGTCACCGACGGTGGCGGCGGTGACGACACCACCGCGCCCGAAGCGGCCGCCAAGATCGACGGCGACCAGAACGGTGACGGCGCGTACGTCGGTCAGGCCACGGTGACGCTCTCCGCCACCGACGCCGGATCGGGTGTCGACACGATCGAGTACGCGGTCGGGGCCGACGGCGAATGGCAGCCGTACACCACCCCGGTGGTGGTCAACACGGTCGGCGACCACGCCATCAGATACCGGGCGACGGACAAGGCGGGCAACGTCGCCGCCGAGAAGACGGCGGAGTTCACGGTCGTGGCGCCGGACACGGGCGACACGACCGCGCCGGAGACCTCGGCCACGGTGACGGGTGAACAGGACGCGGACGGCGCGTACTTGGGCATGGCCACGGTCACCGTGACCGCGTCCGACGCCGGTTCCGGTGTCAACACGATCGAGTACGCGATCGGTGCCGACGGGGCCTGGCAGGCCTACGAAGCGCCGGTGATGGTCCATGAGGTCGGTACGCACAAGGTCCGTTACCGCGCCACCGACAAGGCCGGCAACGCCGCGGCCGAGAAGGCCGTCGACTTCAGCGTCGTGGAACCTCCGGAGGAGGACACGACGGCGCCGGTGTCGACGGCGGCCGTGAGCGGTGAGAAGAACTCCGACGGCGCGTACATCACCAGTGCCACGGCGACGCTCAAGGCGACGGACGACCTCTCGGGTGTCGAGAAGATCGAGTACTCCCTCGACGGCGGTCCGTACCTCGCGTACACCAAGCCCGTGATCGTCGACGCGGTGGGCTATCACAAGCTCGCGCACCGTGCGACGGACAAGGCGGGCAACACCTCGGCGGCCAAGGAGGTGACGTTCACCATCGCCAAGGGCGGTGGCGTTCCGGCCCCCAACTGCCCCGAGTACGACGTGCGGCTGACGGTCATCGTCGGCGCGGTCGACACGGGTGTGCCGAACCGGCTCACCACCAGCCGCTGCACGATCAACGAGCTGATCGAGGACGAGAAGGACTGGTCCTCGCAGGCGCTGTTCCTCAAGCACGTCGCTTCGGTGCTCGACAAGCTCAAGTCGGACGGTGTGATCGACAAGCGCGAGCACACGAAGATCACGAAGGCCGCCAAGCAGTCGAAGATCGGCAAGCCGGGTCAGACGACCGGCTACCGCACGATCTTCGACGGCACGGCGGACACCTTCTCCAACTGGGCTCAGGTCGGCGGCGGCAAGTTCGCGCTCTCCGCCGATGGTGCGATGACGAGCAGCACCACCGTCGAGGGCATGGGCATGCTCTGGTTCCCGGAGCGCAAGTACGACGACTTCTCGCTGAAGCTCCAGTTCCGTGACGACGCGCCGGGCACGGGCAACGCCAACGGCGGTGTCTTCGTGCGCTTCCCGGACGTCAACGGTCACCCGCTGGAGAGCCGGCCGGAGTGGGTCGCCATCAACTACGGGCACGAGGTCCAGATCCTGGACCGCCCGGACGGCGACATGTACAAGACGGGATCGCTCTACGGCTTCGACCGTGTCGGCCTGGCCGGCGCGGGCGTCACTCCGAAGGGCAGCTGGAACGACTACGAGATCAAGGTCGTCGACCAGCACTACACGATCCTGCGCAACGGTGTCGTGATCAACGAGTTCGACAACATCGGTGGCCAGGAGTTCACTCCGCCGCGCGCCGGTGACCCGGGTACCGACGGCCGACGCTACGCCTCCGGCTATGTCGGTCTCCAGGTGCACGGCACGACGGACGTCATCTCGTACCGCGACATCCGGATCAAGGAGCTGTGACCGGACGCGTCATGAGAAGGACACCTCCGTAGGAGGCTGAGCCGACAGAAGTGCCCCTTCCCTTGACGGAGGGGGCACTTCGCCGTTGAGGGCGAGGCGACCTGATCCAGCCTGATCCAAACGACAGGCCCTAGCTCTCGTCCGGTTGGGCGTCGCGGGCGCGGCTCGGCTGGACGCGCTTCGGCTCGCCCGGCATCTTCGGGTAGTCCGGCGGGTACGGCAGGTCGCCGTGGCCGTGGTCGCGTTCGTCCCTGGCGGCCAGTTCCAGCAGGCCCTCCAGGCTGTACGCCTCGGAGTCCATGTCCGCGTGCACGTCGCCGAGTTCGGCGAAGCGGGCCGGCATCGTCGCCACGTCGAAGTCGCGGGGCGTGACGTCGTCCAGCTCCTCCCAGCGCAGCGGCGCCGAGACGGTGGCGTACGGATTGGGGCGTACGGAGTAGGCCGAGGCGATGGTGCGGTCGCGCGCCGTCTGGTTGTAGTCCACGAAGATCTTCTCGCCGCGCTCCTCCTTCCACCACGCCGTGGTGACCCGGCCCGGCATGCGCCGTTCCAGCTCCCTGCCGACGGCGATCGCGCAGCGCCGTACCTGGGTGAACGTCCAGAGCGGTTCGATCGCCACGAACACGTGCAGACCGCGTCCGCCGGAGGTCTTGGGCCGGCCGTTCAGTCCCTGCTCTTCAAGGAGGGCGCGCAGTTCGTGGGCGGCCCTGACGGCGTCCCGGAAGTCGGTGCCCGGCTGCGGGTCCAGGTCGATGCGCAGCTCGTCCGGGTACTCGGTGTTCCCGCGCCGTACGGGCCAGGGGTGGAAGGTCAGCGTGCCGAGATTGGCGGCCCAGAGCACGGCGGCCGGCTCGGTGGGGCAGATCTCGTCGGCGGTGCGTCCGCTGGGGAAGGCGATACGGGCGGTGGGGATCCAGCCGGGCAGGTTCTTGGGCGCCCGCTTCTGGTAGAAGGACTCACCGGCGATGCCCTCGATGTACCGCTGGAGGGTGGTCGGCCGGTTGCGCAGGGCGCGGGTGACCCCCTCCCCCACGGCGATGTAGTACAGGGCCACATCCAGCTTGGTGAAGCCCCGGTCGGGAAAGTAGATCTTGTTCGGGCTGGACAGTCGCACGGACCGACCGCCGACCTCCAGCTCCACCGCCGCACCCTTGCTCACCATACGCGCCACCGTAGGCCCGGCTCCCCCGCCGCGCATATTGGGCGGACCGGCCCTGTTCCGCGCACAATCGGGGGCATGGATCTGCCGGTGATGCCTCCGATGAAACCCATGCTGGCCAAGTCCGTGGCCAAGATCCCGACCGGAATGCAGTACGAGGCCAAGTGGGACGGCTTCCGTGCGCTGATCCACCGGGACGGCGACGAGGTGGTGATCGGCAGCCGGAACGGCAAGCCGCTGACCCGCTACTTCCCCGAGCTGGTCACCGCATTCCGGCGCGAGCTGCCCGAGCGGTGCGTGATCGACGGCGAGATCGTGATCGCGTACGAGGGCAGGCTGGACTTCGACCGGCTCAGCGAGCGCATCCACCCGGCGGACTCCCGGGTGCGCACGCTCGCCGAACGGACCCCGGCGAGCTTCGTCGCCTTCGATCTGCTGGCGCTCGACGACCGTTCGCTGCTCGACACCGCGCAGTCCGAGCGCCGCACCGCTCTCGTGGACACGCTCGGCGGGGTCTCGGCCCCGGTCCATGTGGCACCGGCCACCACGGACGTGGAGGTGGCGAGGGAGTGGTTCCGCCAGTACGAGGGCGCCGGGCTCGACGGGGTGGTCGCCAAACCGCTGGATCTGCCGTACCGGCCGGACGTACGCGTCATGTACAAGATCAAGCATGAGCGGACGGCGGACGTGGTCGTGGCCGGATACCGTCTCCACAAGAGCGGTCCGGTCGTCGGCTCGCTGCTGCTCGGACTGCACGACACCGCCGGGACGTTGCAGCACGTGGGCGTGTGCGCCGCCTTCTCGATGAAGCGCAGGGCCGAACTCGTGGACGAGCTGGCGCCCCTGCTGATGGATGCGGCCGAGGGCCATCCGTGGGCCGCCTGGGCGCGGGAGTCGGCCCACGAGAGCGCGAGGCTGCCGGGCGCGCCGAGCCGCTGGACGGGCAAGAAGGACCTGTCGTGGGTCGCGGTGCGGCCGGAGCTGGTCTGCGAGGTGGCGTACGACCACATGGAGGGCGACCGCTTCCGGCACACGGCGCAGTTCCGCCGCTGGCGCCCGGACCGTGCTCCCGAGTCGTGCACGTACGCGCAGTTGGAGGAGCCGGTCCGGTACGACCTGGCGGCGGTGCTCGCGTCCGGCTGAGACCCTCCGGCGATCCGGGTCGGCGGGCCCGGCTACTCCACGAAGGTGCCCTCGACGTAGACCCAGGCGCCCTCGTACCGCTCGAAGCGGCTCCGCTCGTGCAGCGCGCCCTCCTCGCCCCGGCGGGTGTAGCGGGCGCGGAAGGTGACGGTGCCCGTGGTGTGGAAGGCGCTGCCCTCGGTGGAGGCCAGGATCTCCAGACCCACCCAGCGCATCGCCGGGTCGAGGCCGACCCGCGAGGGGCGGGTGGCGGGGTGCCAACTGCTCAGCAGATACGGCTCGTTACCCACGGCGAAAGCGCTGTAGCGGGAGCGCATCAGTCGCTCGGCGGTGGGGGCTGCCGCTGCCGCGGAGTGGAAGCGGCCGCAGCACTCTCCGTAGGAGGCGGGCAGACCGCAGAGACATGGGGAGTCGTCTCGGGCGGCGCTTGTTCTCGTGCCCGTGCTCGTGCTGGTGCCCGGCGGGGTCCGCCTGGTCGATGAGGTGCGAGTGGGGCGCGTGGGGCGTCGGGACATCCGCACATTGTGCCCGGCCGCCGACGTCCGGAGGCCCGGGGAGGGCCAAGAAGGCGTTCCGAGGGCCGCTGAGCGGCCGTTGGCGCCCCTTCGCCCACACGGGGCCGCCGGGCGCTCCGGCGCCGCGACACGGCGCACAAGCGCTTTCTGCGGGGCAACCCCGGGACGGGACCCGCCGTGTCCGGAAAACGCCTCGGCGCCGCCGCACTCCCCCAGAGTGCCGCGGCGCCGAGGCGCTTGCCTGCCCGGACCCCCGCCGGGTCCGGGCCGAATAAGGTCTGTGTCCTGCTGTTCCGCTGTCCTGCTGCCCTGCCGTCCCGCGTGTTCGAGCGGGTGTCCGGCCCGGCCCCGTAGCTGTTCCGTCCGACGCTGTGCGCCGTCAGGGCTTGCGGGCCACGCCCACGTACCCGGCGATGAGCCCGTTGTCCGGTACGGGGACGACCTCGCCCAGCTCCGGCCGCCAGTCGGCCACCAGGGAGACACCGGGCTCGACCATCTCAAGACCGTCGAAGAACTGGCCGACCTCCTCGCGCGAGCGCAGAGCGAGCGGCACGCCCTTCGCCTTGTAGAGTTCCTGCGCCTTCTTCGAGTTCTCCGCGTCGAAGTCGCCCGTGGTGTGGGAGATCACGAGATAGCTGCCGGAGGCCAGCGGGGCCAGCAGCTTGCTCACCAGCTCGTGCGCGCCGTCCTCGTCCGGGACGAAGTGGAGCAGCGCGATGAGCGACAGGGCGACCGGCTCCTTGAAATCCAGGATCCGCCCGGCCTGTTCGACGATCTCGTCGGGTTGACGCGCGTCGGCCTGGATGTACTCGGTCAGGCCCTCGGCGCTGCTGCGCAGCAGCGCCTCGGCGTGGCGCAGAACGATGGGGTCGTTGTCGGTGTAGACGACGCGGGAGTCGGCCGCGACCTCCTGCGCGATCTGGTGCAGGTTGGGCTCGGTCGGGATACCCGTACCGATGTCCAGGTACTGACGCACCCCCGCGTCGGTCCCGAGCCAACGGATGGCCCGGTGCATGAAGGCCCGGTTGGACTTGGCCATCTCCCGGCCGAGCGGGTTCAGCTGGAGGAGCTGCCGGGCCATCTCCTCGTCGACCGGATAGTTGTCCTTACCGCCGAGGAACCAGTCGTACATCCGGGCAGGGTGCGGCCTGCTGGTGTCAATGGCGTCATGCCCGGTCATGTGCACTCCATGAGTCTCAGCGTCGTCGGCGGGTGCCGGCGGGACTAGCGGCAAGGAACAGGTGAGTTCAGATCCGATCAGGCCTGGTCGGCTCGTACCAGGCGGGATCCGGCCGATCAGGACGTACGGTTCCCGTCACATCAGGCCGGATCACAGCACGTCGGTCACGTCGGTCATGTCAGGTCAGGTCAGCAGGAAGTCGGCCTGGCCGGACTTGGCGCCCTGGATGAACGCGGCGATCTCGCCGTGGGTGTAGATCAGCGCGGGGCCGTCAGGGTCGTTGGACTGGCGCACGGCGACTCTGCCGTCGGCCAGCTTCATGGCCTCGATGCAGTTGCCGCCGTTGCCGCCGCTCCACGGCTTGTGCCAGCCTTCGGCGCCGAGGTCGGTGGCGGGCATGCCGTTGTATATCGGATCCATTCACAGCTCCTTGCGGACATCCTTGAGGATCTCCTTCGTGCGTTGTGCAGTTGCAGCCTGAGCCGCCATACGGTCCATGACCTCAAGGTGGGTCGCCACCTCGGGACGCGCGTCGAGATAGACGGCGCCGGTCAGGTACTCGCTGTAGATCATGTCGGGCAGTTCGGGCATGGCGAAACGGAAGAGCACGAACGGCCCGTACGTTCCGGGGTGGTGTCCAGAGGAGAACTCCGCGATCTGAAGCGTCACATTGGGCATCTCGGACGCGTCGATGAGCCGGTCGATCTGCTCGCGCATGATCTCCGGCGTACCGACGGGACGGCGAAGCACCGTCTCGTCCATGATCACCCACAATTTGGGTGCGTCCGACCGGGTGAGCAGGGACTGGCGCTGCATACGCAGTGCCACATGCCGGTCGATGGCCTCCGGCTGGACCTGCCCCACGGCGCCGGCGTGCATGACCGACAGGGCGTACCCCTCCGTCTGGAGCAGCCCTGGTACAAAGTGCGGCTCGTACGCCCTGATCAGGGAGGCGGCGCCTTCCAGACTGACGTACATGCTGAACCAGTCCGGCAGGATGTCGTGGAACCGCTGCCACCAGCCGGGCTTGTTCGCCTCCTCGGTCAGCTCGACGAAGACCGCGGCTTCCTCGTCGCCGACTCCGTAGGCCCGCAGGAGTACCTGCACGTAGGGGACTTTGAGCGTGACCTCGGCGGTCTCCATCCTGCGGACGGTGGCCGCCGCCACCCGGAGAAGCTTCGCGGCTTCCTCGCGTTTCAGGCCGGCTCTCTCGCGCAGGTCCAGCAGACGCCTGCCGAGTACGACCTGTCCCACGGTCGGGGCAGACCGCGGTTCACTCACTTTGGAACCTCCCCATGCACGGTTGCGAGCAGTGTGCCATGCCCTTGCCAGGAAGAACACGGCACTCTGAAAAATTCACAGTGCTACTTGCCAAGTGTCCCGCACGGGTGGAGAGTAGTTCGGTGAACCAGCTCTTGCAGTTGTCGTGCTCCGCCCGGAGGTTTCGCACGGTGCTGCTTCCCCACCGTTAGGAATCGGTCGTGGCACCTGGTAACGCGCTCACCCCCCCGCTTATGACCGTGTGCCCTGGCAACGTTGTCCGACGCTACGGATTCGCACTTCCGGCTCATGCCGAGTCGGTCTGCCGCGCCAGACAGCTCACCCGTGAGCGGCTCGGCCGCTGGGGCACCACAAACGAGACGCTGGAGACGGCGATCTTGATCATTTCGGAGCTCGTCACGAACGCCGTCGTCCACGCCCCCGGCGACCACGTCATATGCGAACTGCGCGAAGGGAACGGCCGACTGCACATAGCGGTCGAGGACCAGGGGTTCGGCCCCATGGGTCCGCAGTTGCACCGCGCGTCCGACGACGAGGGCGGCCGGGGGCTCCTTCTTGTGGACGCGATGAGCAGCTGCTGGGGAACACACGACACGTCCGGCTACGGCGCCGGGCGTGTCGTCTGGGCCGAGCTGCCACATGAGGAGGGGCAGCCGTGTTGATGAACGCGGTACGCCGGTTCGCCCGTGGGCTGCGTGACGAGGGGAGCGCTTTCGCGCACCTGCCGCTGCCCCCGACCCTGCCCGCCTCGCTCGGGTGCGACGCGGTGGGCGTCCCCGCGAGGCACGGGTTCCGGCTGATGGGCAGGCTGCCCAGCACCGGCTGCGTCTTCGCCGACACCGACTGGTGGTGGTGGATCGTCCCCGCCGGCTCGGACCTCGAACTGGACTGGCCGCGGCCCGCGCTCTACGTCTCCGGGACCCGGGTCCCGGCCGCGCACCCCCGGCTGATCCACTGGCCGGACGCCCCCACGCCGTACACCCCGCCGATCCCCTTCTATCTGATGGTCTGCCAGCTCGCGGGGACGACGCCTACGTGGGAGGCGCGGCCGCAGGCGGAGATCCCGGTGCGGCAGCACGGCTGACAGCCGCCTTCTTCTCAACGAGGACGGGTCCGGGGCGGCCTCCTCACAGGGAGAGCGCGTTCCAGGTCGCCTCGTCGGCCGCCAGCAGCTCGCGGGTCCGGTCCGGCGGCGGCAGCGGGCCGTGGTCGGCCAGGACGCCCAGGGCGGAGGCCGCCGTCAGATGGCCGAGGCGCAGGGCCCGTACGGGATCGTCGTAGCGCAGCAGCCCCGCCAGGAAGCCGCCGGCGAACGCGTCGCCCGCGCCCACCGGTTCGACCACCCGCACCTTCGGTGCCCGCACGGTGTACGTGTCCGGGCCGATGTACGCGGTGGCCGCCCGCGCCCCGTCCTTGACCACCAGGACGCGCGGCTCAGCCAGCAGGTCGCGGACCGCGTCGGGGCCGGCGTCGTCGCCCAGCACCTTGCCCCAGAGCGCCTGCGCCTCGTCGAGACCGACCAGGACGAGGTCCGCGCGGGCCGCGAGCGGCAGCAGGACGTCGGCCGCCGGCTCGTCGCCCCAGAGCGCGGGGCGGTGGTTCACGTCGAAGCTGACGGCGTACGGGCGTTCCTGACGCAGCGCCCGCTCGACCAGCGCGCGGCAGGACGCCGAGAGCGCGGGGGTGATCCCGGTGAGATGGACGAGCGCGGCATCGCGCACGGCCGGGTCGTCCAGGACCGGTGGTCCGAGGGCGGAGGCCGCCGATCCGGTGCGGTAGTAGTGGACGCTCGTCGCGTCCGCGCCCGGGTTCTTGACCAGCAGGCCGGTGGGGCGCGCCGGATCGGTGCGTACGCCGGAGACGTCGACGCCCGACGCGGCGATCCGCTCCCGGACGCGCCGTCCGAAGGGGTCGTCGCCCAGCGCGGACACCCAGCGGGCTCGCACGCCGTGGTCCGCCAGATACATCGCCACGTTCGACTCGGCGCCCGCGACGTCGAGCCGCAGCAGCTCCGCGGTGTCGAGCGGGGCGGCCGGGTCGGGCGCCAGCGCGGCCATCGTCTCGCCGATACAGACGACCGGACCGGGGCGCGGGAGAGGGGCCGTACTCACGCGGGGTCCTGACCCACGGCACGTACGACGTCGAGGAAGGCGCGGGCGCGGGAGCGCAGGCCGTCGTGACCGGCTCCGGCCGGTGAGTCGGCCGCGGTGCCCACGAGAGGCGTCCCGACGCCGACCGCGAGCGCTCCGGCTTCCAGATACGCGGCGGCGGCCGTGGCGTCGACGCCCCCGACAGGCACGAACGGGACGTCCGGGAAGGGGCCTTGGAGCGCGCGCAGATACGCGGGCCCGCCGGCCTGGGCGGCGGGGAAGATCTTCACCGCGCACGCTCCGGCGCGCAGCGCCGCCACGATCTCGGTGGGTGTCATCACCCCGGCGAGCACGGGCAGTTGGAGTCCTCGCGCGGCGTCGACGCCTTCGCAGACGGCGGGTGTGACGACGAAGTCCGCGCCCGCCCGGTGCACGGCGTGGGCGTCCTCGGCGGTCAGGACGGTGCCCGCGCCGAGGGGCGCGTCAGGTCCGAGCGCGGCGCGGGCCCGCGCGATGACGTCCAGCGCGTCCCGCCCGGTGAGTGACACCTCGACGAGCGCGACGCCCTCCTCGATCAGCGTGAGTACGGTCCTGAGCGCCGCGTCGGGGTCGTCGCCGCGCACGATGGCGACGAGTCGGTGGGCGCGCAGGGCGGCGGGCAGATCCACGGGTGGGTTCCTTCTCGTGTGTGCGGTGGGTGGTCGAACCGTCGAGGCTACGCGGGCCTCCGGGATGGCCGTGATCCGTCCGGGTGCGGGCCGGTGGTCGCCGGGCGGCGAGGGAACGGCCTGTCCGTGACGGGGGACGAACCCCGCCGTCGCGGCAGGCCGCGGACGCGCGGGTCGTTCATGGGGCGGGCTCGTCGGCCGTCGCCGTGATCGTGAGCCGCCAGCGGACCTCGCCCGACGCGGGGACCCGCGCGGCGTCGCTCTCGCCCGCCGCCGCCAGGTCGAATACCCGGCCCAGCATCGGTTCGACACCGATGGAGCGGTACGGGGCGCCGACCGGGAAGCCGCCGAGGTTGCGCCAGAGCGCGACGGAGACGGGCTGTCCCGGGGCCTCGACCGACAGGCGCAACGTGTCCCGCCCGTCACGCACCGACACCTGTGGCGTGGCGACGACCGCGCCTACCGCCGTGCCGTCGTCGGGGCCGAGCCGGTCGAGTGACACACCGTCGGCCAGCGGCCACGCGCCCGCGCGCCAGTCGGCCCCGTCGTCCGGGTAGAGCCGGGTGGGCGCGCCGTGCCGGATGTGGAGGGTGGCGCGCGGCGACACGTCGAGGAGGGCGTGGGCGGCCCAGAGAAAGCGGTAGCCGGGTGCGGCCGTCAGCCGGTAGTCGGCGACGAGGGTGTCGCCCTCCGTACGGATGCGGCGCGTGAGACGGAAGTCGGGGCAGTCGACGCTCGCACCGTCACCGTCACCGTCACCGCCGTGCCAGGGCCGGGACCACGCGTCGCCGTGGTCGGGTGTGCCACGCACCGTGGGGACGCACTCCTCCAGTCCGCCCGCGTCGGCGAAGCCGTCGCCCGGCGCGACAAGGTGACGCCTCGGCTCGTCGCGCCGCCACAGCCATTCCCGGCCGCCCGCGCGCAGCGATGTCCAGCGTCCGCCGCGCGCCGGGTCGGTGGTGACGGACAGCGGTTCGCTCACCATTCGGCGAACGAGCCGTCGTCGTGGCGCCAGAGGGGATTGCGCCAGGCGTGCCCGGTGCGGTCGGCGGCGCGTACGGCGTTCTCGTCGACCGTGACGCCGAGCCCCGGCAGATCTGTCCGGTTGGCGTGGCCGTCGACGAAGCGGAACGGTTCCGTGTCCACGACGTACGACAGCAGGTCGGCGTCCTTGTTGTAGTGCAGGCCCCTGCTCTGCTCCTGGATGAGGAAGTTCGGTGTGCAGAAGGCGACTTGGAGGCTGGCGGCCAGGGCGATCGGGCCGAGCGGGCAGTGCGGTGCGAGCTGCGCGCCGTAGGTGTCGGCGAGGGAGGCGATGCGGTGCACCTCCGATATGCCGCCTGCGTGCGAGAGGTCGGGCTGGGCGACCGCGATGCCCGCGGCGAGCGCGGGCAGGAACTCGGCGCGCCCGTAGAGCCGTTCACCGGTCGCGATGGGTACGGGGCTGGATTCGACCAGTCCGGCCAGCAGATGTCCGTGCTCCGGCAGCAGCGGCTCCTCCACGAACAGCGGGTGGAGCGGGGCGAGTTCGGCCAGCACGCGGCGGGCGCCCGCCGGGCTGAAGCGGCCGTGGAAGTCGACGGCGACGTCCCGGTGCGGGCCGAGGACCGCGCGTGCCGCCGCCACGCGTTCGACCACGGCGGCGGTCTCGGCTGGGCTGGTGATCGGGGACGTACGCCCCGCGGCGTTCATCTTCACCGCGGTGAAGCCCGCCTCGACCTGTGCGGTGACCTCGTCTGTGAGCCGGGCGGGTTCGTCGCCGCCGACCCACGCGTACACCCGCACCTGGTCCCGGACGGGTCCGCCGAGCAGGGCGTGCACGGGGGCGCCGTACGTCTTGCCGGCGATGTCCCACAGTGCTTGGTCGACCCCGGCGACGGCGCTGGAGAGGACCGGGCCGCCCCGGTAGAAGCCGCCCTTGGTCATGACCTGCCAGTGGTCCTGGATCCGCAGCGGGTCCTGGCCGACGAGGTATTCGGCGAGGACGTCGACGGCCGCCCGTACGACCTCCGCCCGGCCCTCGACCACCGGTTCGCCCCAGCCGACGGTACCGTCGTCCGTCTCGATACGGCAGAACAGCCAGCGGGGCGGGACGAGGAACGTCTCCACGCGAACTATCTTCACTTCGCCTCGGAGCCTTTCGTCTCGGGAGCGGCGGCCGGACCGGTGGTGCCGTGGACCTTGTCGAGGTCGCGGACGGCCTGGTCGAGCAGGGCGCGCATGGCCTGCTGCGCGGCGTCCGGGTCCTGGGCGCGTACAGCGTCCAGGACGGCGCGGTGGCTCGGCACGGGATCCTCGCCGTGCGGCGAGGAGTGCACGATCCGGTCGCGGTGGGCGAGGCCGGACTCGATGACCATCTCCATGCGGGTCAGCAGTTCGTTGTGGGTCGCGGCGAGCAGCGCGCGGTGGAAGGCGAGGTCGGCCTCGACCGCGTGCGCGGCTCCGCCGTCCCCCTCCCCCATCTCCGTCAACGCGGCTTCCAGCGCGGCGAGATCGGCGTCGGTGCGCCGCTCGGCCGCGAGCCGGACGGCGGCCGGTTCGATGATGCCGCGCACCTCGCCGAGGTTGCGCAGCAGTGCCAGGTCCGCACCGGCGCTGGTCCCTTCGGCGAACTGCCAGCGCAGGACGTCGGCGTCGAGGAGGTTCCAGTCCGCGCGGGACCTGACGAACGTCCCCCGGCGCTGCCGCGCGTCGACCATTCCCTTCGCGGCGAGCACCTTCAGCGACTCGCGCAGGGCGGTCAGGCTGACGTCCAACTCGCGCTGCAGTTCTACGAGATCTAGGGTGGCTCCCTCGGGGATCTCGCCGCTGAGCACCCGGCGCGCGAGAGTCTCCACGGTCTGGCCGTGCACTCCGCGGCGCGCGTATGGCGTCATGTGTCGTTCTGCCTTTCTGCTGGTCGTTCGTGAGCGGCGGTGGTCGTACGGCCGGGCCCGCCCGGAAGCGCGGAGCCGTCCGGGCCCGGCTAGGCCGAGGCCTTCACGACACTCCATCCGCCGTCCACGAGCAGACTCGATCCGGTGATGTAGGAGGCCTCGTCGGCCGCCAGGAAGGCGATGGCCGCCGCGACCTCCTCGGGGGTGCCGAAGCGGCGCGCCGCCGTGCCCTCGACGCTGAGCGCACGGTCCTCCTCCGGTACCCGGTCCCACGCGGCGGTGAGGATCGGGCCCGGCAGTACGGCGTTGACCCGTACGTCGGGCCCGTACTCGACGGCGAGCTGCCCGCAGAGCGAGAGCAGCGCGCCCTTGCTCGCCGCGTAGGCGGGGTGGCCGGGGATGCCCATGTGCGCGTGGACGGACGACGTCAGGACCACGGCGCCGTGGTGGGCACGGAGATCGGGCAGGACGGCACGGAACCCGAGGAACCCGCCGGTGAGGTTGACGGCGAGCTGGCGTTCCCAGGAGGCGACGGTCATCTCGTGCGCGGGGGCGACATCGACGGTGTAGGCGTTGCTGACGAGGACGCCGACGGGACCGTGGCGGTGGGCGGCGGCCACGACGCGGTCCCAGTCGTCCTGCTCTGCGACGTCCGCCGGTACGAAGTCGGCGCGGCCCCCCTTGTCGCGGATCGCGGCGGCGACGGCCTCTCCGTGGGCCGCGTCGATGTCGGCGAGGATCACGGCCGCGCCCTCGGCGGCGAGCCGGGAGGCGGCGGCGGCCCCGATGCCCGACGCGGCTCCGGTGACCACGGCGACGCGGTCGTGGAAGCGGGCTGGTGCGTGGTTCATGCGGCGGTTCGACTCCTCCGGGTGCGGGGCCGCCTTCCGGCGTCCTGGGCGACTGTAGTGACGTTGCGGATCATGAGGCCGCCGTCGGCGGTCCGCCGGGGTCCACCCGGGTGAGCACGACCAGTTCGGCGTCGTGGTCGGCGGTCCAGTGGAACGGCAGCCCCGAGTGCAGGAGATACCCGCCGCCGTACACCGTGCCGGACTCCTCGTCCCGGTAGCGGGCCGCCGGGTCGAGACCCCGCAGCCGCAGCCGGGCCGGGCGTCCCGGCACGAGTGGCGCGCCGTCGAGGGGGCCGGTGTTCCAGGCGGTCACGACGGTGCGCGCGCCGGCGCCCTGGGCGTCTTCGTCGTACTGCACTCCGCAGGTCGGCTCGGCGGGCGAGTTCAGCAGCCGGATCTCGCCGTGGTGGACGACGTCGCGGATCTCCTTGTAGCGGGCGACCCAGCGCGCGGCCTCGGCACGCTGTTCCCGCGTCCACTTCAGGATGTCGGCCCCGATGCCGAGGACGCCGGACATGGAGCTGACGAAGCGGAAGGCGAGCGAGCGCGGCCGGGGGTCGAAGACGCCGGGCGCGTCCGTCACCCACGAGCTCATGGTGTGCGGGGCGTGCGCGTGCAGATAGCCGTACTGAATGGTGAGCCGGTCGAGCGGGGCGGTGTTGTCGCTGGGCCAGAGCACGTCGGTGCGCGCGAGCGTGGCGTGGTCGATCCTGCCGCCGCCGCCCGCGCAGCCCTCGACGGTGACGTGCGGATGCGCGCTCCGCAGATGGTCGAGTACGCGGAGGTAGCCGGCGACGTGCGCGGCGTCGAGGTCCTGGCTCTCGACGGGGCCGCCGCCCGGACGCCCGCGTTCGGTGGGCGGGCGGTTCATGTCCCACTTGAGGTAGCTGATCTCGTACGTGCCGAGCAGCCGGTCCAGGGTGGCGATGACGAAGTCCTGGACATCGGCGCGGCCGAGGTCGAGGAGCAGCTGGTTGCGTACGAGGGTGACCGGGCGGCCCTCGACGCGGTAGACCCACTCGGGGTGTTCGGCGTGCAGGGCGGACCCGGGGCTGACCGCCTCCGGCTCCACCCAGAGCCCGAAGTCCAGCCCCAGTTCGCGTACGTGGGAGATGAACCGGTCGAATCCGCCGGGGAACTTGGCCGGGTCGGGGTACCAGTCGCCGAGACCGCCGGTGTCGTCGCCGCGGCCGGTGAACCAGCCGTCGTCGACGACGAACAGTTCGGCCCCGATGTCGGCGGCGACGCGCGCCAAGGCGAGTTGGCCGTCTGCCTCGACGTCGAAGCCGGTGGCCTCCCAGGAGTTGTAGAGCACCGGGCGCGGCCGGTGCAGCCGCTCACCGGAGAGCCGGCGTTCGTAGCGGTGCCAGACGCGGGCGAGCCCTTCCAGCCCGTCCGGGCTGAACGCGCACGCCAGTCGCGGCGTGCTGAGCGTGGCGCCGGGCTCCAGACGCACCGCGCTCTCGTGGGCCAGCCGCCCGGCCCGTACACGCAGCGCGCCGCCCGGTTCGGCGTCGGCGCTGATGCGCCAACTGCCGGACCACTCAAGGGCGATGCCGTACGTGGGGGTGGCGCCCTCGGCCGGTTCCGCGGCGTCCTGGACCGCGAGCCACGGCGCGTACGCGTGGCCCGGAACGGCCTGGGTGCTGGCCAACTCGAAGCGTCCACGGGTGAGTTCGAGCTGGTTTCGGGTGAACTCCTGGGACCACTGGCCCGCCAGGTAGGTGAGCCGCGCGGTGTCCGTGACGGGGACGTTCACGGCGGCCGAGTCGAAGCGTTCCAGGCGCAGCTCGGCGTCGCCGGTGCAGGTGAGTTCGGTCCACCGGAGGATCACATCGGTGCCGGGCACGGTCTCGTAGCAGAGGGCCGTGGTCAGTCCGAGGGTCTCGTCGGTGAAGACGAGACGCAGCGCGTGGTCGCCGTCGGCGGACGCGCCGGTGAAGCGCCACCACACGCCGCGCTCCTCGCCGGGGCGCTGGGCGACCAGGTCGGCGCCGGTGAACGGCCTTGGCCCGTAAGGGATGTACTCGGCGGGGGCCGCGTCGGCGGGGGTGATGAAGTGCGTACGCCGCGACCAGTCGAGCGGGGAGGGCCCCTGTTCGGCGCCGTGTGGACCCCAGGCGGCGAGTTCGGCCCAGCCCTCGTCCGGGGCGAGGGTGACGGCGTACACGGTGTTCGCGGTGCGCAGCACCCACGGCGGGCGGGGTCCGCCGGAGCGCGGGGCGTCGTGCGGGATCATTTGACCGCTCCCAGGTTGAGCCCGGCCACGAAGTGGCGCTGGAACCGCAGGAACACGGCGACGGTGGGGGCCGCCGCGATGACGGAGCCCGCCGCGATCACATTCCACATGGACACATACTGACCCTGGAGCCCGATCAGTGACGCGGTGATCGGCATCTGGCTGTCGGTCCTCAGCACGGTGATGGCCCACAGCAGATCGTTGAAGATCCAGGTGAAGGACAGGGCGCTCAGCGCCGCGAGCGCGGGTTTGGTCAGCGGCAGCACGATGCGCCAGTAGATCTGCCAGGGGCTCGCCCCGTCGATCACCGCCGCCTGCTGGATCTCCACGGGGATGGACCGCATGAATCCGTAGAGGACGAAGACGTAGAAGCCGACGCCGAAGCCGATCTGTACGCCGATGAGCGCGTACAGCGTGTCGTAAAGACCGAGCGTCTCGCTGATACGGGAGACCGGGATGAGCAGGATCTGCGGCGGCAGCAGATTGCCGCCGAGCATCAGCAGCAACAGCGTGCGGCGCAGCGGCAGTTCGTACCGGCTCAGCGCGAAGGCGGCCATCGAGGCGAGCGCCAGCGTGGCGAGCACGGTCGGCACGGTGACGAGCATGCTGTTGATCAGGGCCCGCTGCTGACCGCCGTCGACCCACGCCTGGCGGAAGCCGTCGAGAGTGAAGGAGTGCGGCAGGCCCCCGAGCCCGTTGGCGGCGATGTCGTCGAACGAGCGGACGCTGGTGACCAGCACGAGCGCGATGGGCAGCAGCCACAGCACGGACAGGGTGCCGGCGCCGAGATGGAACCCGGCGGTCGCCAGCTTGCGGCGGGTGGCCGTGGAGGAGCCGGAGGTGGCGGACATCAGTCGGCCTCCCGGAAGGCGCGGACGAGGTACGAGGCGATGACCCCGAAGGCCAGCACGAAGATCACGACCGCGAGGGCGGAACCGTATCCCAGTCGCAGCGACTGGAAGGCGGTGGAGTACATGTACGTGGAGAGCAGCTCGGACGAGTGGTACGGGCCGCCACGGGTGAGGGCCCACACGACGTCGAACGAGCGCAGCGAGTCGATGACGATGACCGACAGGACGACGGCGTTGACGCTGCGCAGCTGCGGCAGGGTGATGTGCCGGAACCGCTGCCAGCGGCTCGCGCCGTCGACCTTCGACGCCTCGTAGAGCACCGGGTCGATGCCCTTGAGGCCGGCGATGTAGAGGATCATCACGTAGCCGATCTGGCGCCAGAGCGCGGGCACGATCACGGCGTACAGGGCGGTGTCCTGGTCGGCGAGCCAGGCGCGGGTCAGGTTGCCGAGGCCGATGGATTCGAGGGCCTGGTTGATCAGGCCGTCCGGCTGGTACATCGCCTGCCACACCAGTGCGGTGGCGACGAGGGAGAACACGACGGGCAGGAAGAGCGCGGCCCGGTAGAAGCCGACTCCGCGGCGCTCCTGCTGGAGGAGCAGGGCGGCGCCGAGGCCGAGGAGCGCGGAGAGCCCGCCGAAGAGCAGCAGCCACAGGACGGTGTCGAGCACGGCGGTGCGGAAGATGTCGTCGTGGAGCATCTCGCGGAAGTTGCCGAGGCCGATGAAGCGCGGCGCGGAGACACCGTCCCAGTCGGTCAGGGAGAGGTAAAAGCCCTGGGCCGCCGGCCAGAACACCCAGAACGCCTCGGCGAGCAGGGGGACGAGGACGAAGGCGAGCACCACGGGCGGGACGCGGGTCGACCGCTTGCGCCGGGGCCCCCTGTCCTCCTTCGCCGTCGGCTGTTCCCGCTCCTTCAGCGCACCGCCGGTGACGACCGCCGCCATCTCAGCGGCCCCAGATTTTCTGCGACTCGCGCTGCCAGGTGGTGAGGATGGACCCGATCTCCTTGGGCTTGGCGAGGAATCGGGTGAGCGCGGCGTCGGCGGGCGGCTGGAGGGCGTCGCTGGAGTCGCGGTTGAAGTACTGGGTGAGTTCTGCGGCGCCCTCGATCAGCGCACGGCCCTTCTTCACCAGGGCGGTTCCGCTGTCCTTGGCGTCGGGGTGGGTCGGCAGCGCGGTGCCGGAGGAGTTCTTGAGGTAGATCTCCTGCGACTCCGCGGTGGCCAGGTACCGCATCAGCTCCTTGACCTCGGCCTCGCGGCTGGTGCGGGCGCTGGCGAAGTAGCCGTCGGTGGGGGCCTCTTCGGCGACCGGGACCTTCGGGTCGATGACCGGGAAGCGGAAGAAGTCGAGGTCCTCCACCTGCTCCTTGGGGACGGAGTCGGCGAAGAAGGTGCCTATCAGCATCATCCCCGTACGGCCCTGGAGCAGGGCCGTGGTGGCGTCCTGGAAGGGCAGAGCGGTGCTGTTCGGGTCGAAGTACGGCAGCGCCTCGCCCCACCGGTCGAAGACCTTGCGGACCTCCGGGTCGTCGAACCGGTGCTTCCCGGCGAGGAGTTCACGGTGGTAGGTGGCCCCGTTGATCCGGATGTTCAGGTAGTCGAACCAGGAGGACGCCACCCAGGGGGTGTTGCCGCCGGCGCCGAGACCGATCGGAGCGACGCCCTTGCCCTTGAGGGTGTCGCAGAGGTCCAGGAACTCGTCCCAGGTCTTGGGCTCATCGACGCCCCACTTGGCGAAGTTCGACTTCCGGTAGAAGACGCCCCACCAGTAGTAGGTGGTGGGGACGAAGACCTTCTTGCCCGCGGCGGAGGTGCAGATCTTCTGCAACGCGGCGGAGTAGCCGGTCAGTTCGGGCTTGGTCCAGATGTCGCTGATGTCGAGGAGCAGGTCCTTCGCCGCGTACGACTCGGCGACCGAGCCGGGGTACCAGGTGTAGAGGTCCGGCGGGTTGGCGGAGGTCAGGTAGGTCGGCAGCTGGGTGCGGAAGGTCTCGGCGGCGACGGTGTTGAGCTTCGCCTTCGCGCCGCCCTGCTTGCCGAAGTCGTCGACGACCTTCTGCATGGCGGTCTTCGCCTGCGGCGCGGAGAGGTTGGACTGGAGGGTGATGTCGCCGCCCGATTCGCCCTTGCCGGTCGATCCCGAGGTGACGCAGCCGCTCAGCAGCGCGGCGGCGCCGACGGCGCCGGTGCCGGCGAGGAACTGACGGCGGCCGGGTGGTGGGGTGGTCATGGGTGAACTCCCTGTCGGACTGTCGGACGGTGCGGGTTGCGTGGTGGTGCGAGCGTCGGGGGGTCTGTCTGTGTCGGTGGGTGGTACGGGGGCCGGCCACAGTCGCGTCGCGGCCGGCCCCCGAAGTGGTTACGAGCCGGCCGGGACGGACGTCTGGTGGACGCGGCCGTCGACTCCCCGGAAGGCGGTGAGCACGGTGTCGCCGGGCCCAGCGGTCGCGCCGAGCGCGCCCTCGAAGACGCCGCTCACGAACTCCGTGCGCGCCGACCAGTCGCCCCAGGTGCCGCCCTCGGCCCCGGAGCCGGTGCCGTACGCGCGCTGCCAGAGCGTGTAGTCGCCGGCCCGTGCGTACAGCCGCACGCCGCCGTCCACCGCGACCAGGGTCGGGCTGCCGCTGACGGTCCCGCCCAGCGATGTCCACGGCGACCAGGCGCCCGCCGTGTCCCGCACCCGCCACCACACCGCGTCCTCGGCGGTGCGTACGGCGACATGGGTCCGGCCCGCCTCGTCGACCACGGCGGACGGCCGTCCGTACACGGTCCGGTCCTCGGGCGCGCCCAGCGACGTCCACCCGGAACGCGGGCCGCGGGTCAGGATCCGGCCGTCCTCGTCATGGGCGAAGAGCGTCCAGCGGTCGGCGCTCTCGAACGCGGCCGACGGCGCGTCGGCGAGGTTCCCGCCGAGCTTCTGCCAGCGTCCCCACCGTCCGTCGGCGAAGGCGCGCTGGTAGGCGGCGCTGTCGGTGCCGCGGACGAAGACATCGATCCGGCCGGGCTCGTCGGCGGAGGCGTAGGCCGCGGGCTGGCCGAGGATCCGGCCGCTCGTCGGCCCGCCGAGGTCGGTCGTACGGGACGACCAGTGGCCGTCACGTCCGCTCTGCTGGCGCAGCGAACCGTCCGCGCCCCTGGTGAAAGCGGTCAGCCGGTCGCCGTCGCGTACGAGGGCGGGGCTCGCGGTGGAACGCGTACCGAGCGAGGCGCCGGGCGCGTCGTCCTGGCCGCGGAGGGTGAGGAAGGCGGTGCCGTGCGCGGGGACGGTGACGGTGTACGAGCCGTTGTGCGTGCCCCGGTCGGCGCGGGCGCGGACGTCCCGTACGGAAACGTCGCCCGTCAGTCCGGCGTCCGCGAAGGTCACGGTCCGTGTCGCCGCCCGGTCCGAGCGGTTGAGGAGGACGACCGCGCGCTTGCCCGCGCCCTTGAGGGTCTTGCTGTAGACGTCGCCCGTGGAGTCGGTCGCGACGCGTACGCCCTGGACGGCGAGCGGGTCCTGGTCGACGGCGATGATCTCCGGGTTGCGCAGGGTGTCGGTCATCGACTGCGACAGAGTGCGCGGGTCGGACCCCATGACCAGCGGCGAGCCCATCACGGCCCACATGACGAGCTGGGTGGTGGACTCCTCCTCGGTCAGCTCGTACGAGCCGTCCTCCAGCTTGCGCATCGGGATGAGGTAGTCGGGGTCGTTGTAGCGCCCCGGTCCCTGGGCCTCGGGGTGCCAGGCGTTGGCGTCCATGTTGCGCAGGATGTTGGCCCACTGGCCGGTGGAGGGGGTGCCGAAGGCGACGTCGGTGCCGGTACGCCAGGAGTCACCGGTCCGCGGGCCGTAGACGTAGGTGTTGTGCGCGTCCTGCTCGGGGGTGTGCGGGATGCCCCAGTCGTCGGTCAGCGGGTTGCAGAGGTTGAGCAGCATCGGGCGGCCGGACTTGGCGACGGCGTCGCTGAACTCCTTGAAGGCGGGGCCCGGGTCGAGCTTCGCGGTGATCCCGCAGAGGAAGTCGACCTTGATGGCGTCGATCTTCCAGCCGGCGAACTGCCGCGCGTCCTCGGTGTAGTGGCCCCGGCTGCCGAGCCCGCAGCTCTTGCCGCCGTCGTAGGTGCCGGCGTCGGTGTAGATGCCGGCCTTGAGTCCGCGCTCGTGCAGATACGTCACCAGGGCGGGGATGCCGGACGGGAAGCGGCCGGGGTGCGCGGCGAGCCGGCCCTCGCTGTCGCGGGGGTTGTCGGCCTGCCAGCCGCCGTCCAGCCAGACGATGTCGTAGCCGGAGTCCCGGAGCCCGCTGCTGACGAGGTGGTCGGCGACCGACCTGACCTCCTCCTCGCTGGGGGCGCCGAGTCCGTAGTAGGTGTTCCAGCCCATGTACGGCGTGGGGGCGAGCCCGCTGTCGTAGTACTCGGGCGCCCCCTGGTCCACGGTCCCGTTCCCGGTCCCGGTCTTTGCTGCCGGCTGGTGCGCGGCCCGGACGGCGTCCCGGCCGTCGGCCGCCTGCGCGGAGGGCACGGCCACCGCGACAAGCGCGGCGACGACGGCGGCCACCGTGGCCCGATGCGAAGTCACTGATGTCTCCCGAAGGTTGGGGTCACGACGAAGACTGTCGCCGCGCGACCCGACCCTGTCAACGATTATTACTAATTAATCTAAACAAGTGACCGGGGAAGTGACTGGAAGGGACAACGATCTCGTGCGACCGGCCATCCGTCCGGATACCGATCACATAGGCTCGACGGCACCATGAAGAGCAACCACACATCGCTCGGTCCCAAGGCCGACAAAGAGACGGTGCGCCGGCACAATCTGAGCCTGGTGCTGCGCGCCGTACGGGACGCGGGCGAAGCGACCAGGGCCGGTGTGGCGGCGCGGGTCGGACTGACCCGGGCCGCGGTGTCGTCGCTGGTCGAGCAGTTGCTGGACAGCGGATTCCTCTCCGAGTCCGGCAAGACGTTCAGCGGACAGGCGGGGCGGCCCGGCACCGTACTGAAGGTGACGCGGGCCGGTCCGGCCGGCATCGGCGTCGAGATCAACATCGATTACGTGTCGGTGTGCGTGGTCGACCTGTCGGGCACCGACCGCGTACGCCTCACCGAACACCTCGACAATCGCGGTGCCGCACCCGACGAAGTCCTCGCCCGGGGTGCCCGGATCGCCGCGCGCACCCTCGACTCGGCCGCCGAACAGGGCCTGTCGCCGGTCGGGGTGCAGCTCGCGCTGCCCGGTCTCGTCGCCGGGGGTACGGTCCGCCAGGCGCCCAATCTGGGCTGGAACCAGGTGCCCGCCGAGGAGTTGTTCGCGCGGGCGCTGGCCGAGGCGGGGCCCACCGCACCCGCGCTGCCGGTGCGTTCGGAGAACGAGGCCAATCTGGCGGCGCTCGCCGAGCTCTGGTTCGGCGGCCTGGGCGGGATCCGCAGCTTCCTCTATCTGTCGGGCGAGATCGGCGTCGGCGGCGCGCTGGTGCTCGACGGTGAACTGCTGCGCGGTGCCAACGGGTTCGCCGGTGAGATCGGCCATGTGGTCGTCGACGCCGACGGGCCGCTGTGCCGGTGCGGATCACGTGGCTGCCTGGAGCAGTACGCGGGCCAGTCGGCGCTCCTGCGCGGCGCCGGGCTCGACGAGAACGCCGGGGTGCCGGGCGTGGCGGAGCTGGAGGCCCTGGCCAGGAGCGGCGACAAGCGCGCGATCGCCGCCATCGGTGACGCCGGCCGGATGCTGGGGCGGGTCCTGTCGGGCGCGGTGAACCTCTTCGACCCCGACGCGGTGGTGCTCGGCGGGATCTACCGGAGCCTGATGCCCTGGCTTTCGCCGCCCGCCGACGGCGAGTTGACCGACCGGGTGGTCTCGGGCCTGTGGCCGCACGACAGTGGCAGGCTACGCGCGTCATCCTCGGCGGGCGACGCGGCGCGGGGCGCGGCGGCGCTGGTGGTCCGCGCGGTGCTGGCGGACCCGGTGGCGTACGCGGACCGCACGAGCGCGTAGCCGCACGGGGGTCGGGCGCCGGGCGTCGACGGGGGTCGGCCGGGAGCCTCGCGCGAGGCCGCGGCGGCGGGGTGCGGGAAGGACACACGCGGGGCGGGCCGGCGGCCGGCCCGCCCCTCGTGCTTCCTCATGTCAGGACACGGTGGTCAGTGCCGGGTCAGCGGGCACCCAGCAGGTGGTCCATCGCCAGCTGGTCGAGGTGCTCGAAGGCCATGCCGCGGCTCGCCGCCGCCGCCACGTCGAAGTCCTCGTACGAGCCCCGGTCGGCCAGCAGGCCGGCCACGCCGTCGGCGGCGGTCGGCAGCGCCAGCTCGTCCAGGCGCGCGGCGCGCAGCGCCTCCTGGACCTCCGGGTCCGCGCGGAACGAGGCGGCGCGCTCCTTGAGGATCAGGTAGTTGCGCATGCAGCCCGCGGCGGACGCCCACACCCCGTCGAAGTCCTCGGTGCGCGGCGGCTTGAAGTCGAAGTGCCGCGAGCCGTCCCAGCCCGCCGTCTCCAACAGGTCCACCAGCCAGAACGCGGCGCGCAGGTCGCCGGCGCCGAAGCGCAGGTCCTGGTCGTACCGGGTGCCGTGCTGGCCGTTGAGGTCGATGTGGAAGAGCTTGCCCGCCCACAGGGCCTGCGCGATGGCGTGCGGGAAGTTGAGCCCGGCCATCTGCTCGTGGCCGGTCTCGGGGTTGACGCCGTACAGCTCGGGTCGCTCCAGGCGCTCGATGAAGGCGAGCGCGTGGCCGACGGTCGGCAGCAGGATGTCGCCGCGCGGCTCGTTCGGCTTGGGCTCGATGGCGAACTTGATGTCGTACCCCTGCGAGACGACGTACTCGCCGAGCAGGTCGAAGCCTTCCTTCATCCGGTCGAGCGCGAGGCGTACGTCCTTCGCCCCGCCGGACTCCGCGCCCTCACGGCCGCCCCAGGCGACGAACCTCTTCGCGCCCAGCTCGGCGGCCAGGTCGAGGTTGCGCAGGGTCTTGCGCAGCGCGAAGCGGCGGACGTCGCGGTCGTTCGCCGTGAAGCCGCCGTCCTTGAAGACGGGGTGGGTGAAGAGATTGGTGGTCACCATCGGCACGACAAGCCCGGCGGTGTCCAGCGCCTGCCGGAAGCGCTTGATGTGCGCCTCGCGCTCGGCGTCGGACGAGCCGAACGGGATCAGGTCGTCGTCGTGGAAGGTCACTCCGTACGCGCCCAGTTCGGCGAGGTGCTGTACGGACTCGGTGGGATCGAGCGCCGGACGCGTCGCGTCTCCGAACGGGTCCCTGCCTTGCCAGCCGACCGTCCACAGACCGAAGCTGAACTTGTCCGCGGGGGTGGGAGTGAAACGTTCCGTCATTTCTCTGGCCGCCTTCGATACCTCAGGTCCGGCAGGTGCAGACCTTTTTGTTTCCTGACATGACTAATAATGCACCTCCGGGTGGGTACGGAAAAGACCCCGTGTTCGCCCAACACAGCCGGGAGCGACGAACCCCGCTTCGGGCAAGGATTTGACGCCCATCCCTGCCGGATGCACGACAACATCACGTAATTTGTTGGCCTGCGGCCAAAATACCGTCGCAAGCCCCGGAAACCAGGAAGAGGTACGAGCGTGCCGCACAGCCAGGTGGTCATCGGCGTCGACAGCTCCACCCAGTCGACCAAGGCGGCGTTCACCGACGCGGCGACCGGGCGGCTTCTCGCCGTCGGGCGCGCCCCGCACCGGGTGACGGGCGAGGCCGGGGCTCGGGAGACCGACCCCGAGGTGTGGTGGCAGGCGCTGCGTGAGGCGGTCGCCATGGGCCTGAAGGAGTCGGGCGTACCGGCATCGGCGGTCACGGGCCTGGCGGTCGCCGGCCAGCAGCACGGTCTGGTGGTGCTCGACGCCGCCGGGAAGCCCCTGCGCCCCGCCCTGCTGTGGAACGACACCCGCTCCGCCCCGCAGGCCGCCGCGCTCACCGAGGCGCTGGGCGGGCCGGGCGCGTGGATCGCCAGGACCGGATCGGTGCCCGTCGCCTCCATGACGGCGGCGAAGTGGCAGTGGCTCCGGGAGAACGACCCCGCCTCCGCCGAAGCGGCGGCGGCCGTCCGGCTGCCCCACGACTTCCTCACCGAACGCCTCGCGGGTACGGCGGCCACCGACCCCGGCGACGCGTCGGGCACCTGCTGGTACTCGACGGAGACCGGGACGTACGACCCCCAACTGCTCGCGCTCGTGGGCCTCGACGAGTCGATGCTCCCCGCCGTCGCCCCGACCGGCGGCGCCCGTGTCGGCTCGCTCACCGCCTCGGCCGCCGAGCAGCTGGGGCTGCCGGCCGGTATCGCGGTGGCCGCCGGGACCGGCGACAACATGAGCGCGGCCGTCGGCCTCGGCCTCGGCGGCGCCGGGCTGCTGGACCACCCCGTGCTGAGCCTGGGCACCTCGGGCACGGTCTTCGCCGCCACGCGCACCAGGCCCGCCTCGGCCGCGCTGTCCGGGTTCGCGGCGGCCGACGGCACGTTCCTGCCGCTCGGCTGCACCCTGAACTGCACGCTCGCCGTCGACAAGGTCGCCGAGCTCCTGCGCCTGGACCGCGAGGACGTGGCGCCCGGCGGCGAGGCGGTGCTCCTGCCGTACCTCGACGGCGAACGCACCCCCGACCTGCCGACCGCCTCCGGCCTGCTGACGGGCCTGCGGCACGACACGACACCGCAGCAGTTGCTGGGGGCGGCGTACGAGGGCGCGGCGGTGACGGTCCTGCGCGCGCTCGACGAGGTCCTGCGCGCCTGCGGTCTCGACCCGGCGGACCCGGCGGTGGCGGGCCGGCCGCTGCGGCTGGTGGGCGGCGGCGCCCAGGGCCGTACGTGGGTGGAGACCGTACGGCGCCTCTCCGGGCGCCCGGTGATCGTGCCGGAGAGCGGCGAACTGGTCGCCCTGGGCGCGGCGGCGCTGGCGGCGTCGGCCGCGACCGACGAGGACCCGGTGGCGATCGCCGCCTCCTGGAAGACCGGCGACGGTCCCGAACTCCCGCCCGTGGCAAGGGACATGGAGACCTGGGAGCGCGTCGGCTCGGTGCTGGACCGGGCGGCGCCGAGCCTGCTCTCGTAGGGCGGCCGGGGTCGGCGGGGCGGGTGGGACATCGGCGTACGCGAACGCGTCGGCGTACTCCCCCGCCCCACCGGCGCACGCCGCCGGGGCCCTCTTGATGGCGGGTCGGGAACAGTCCTACCCTGCCGGTCTGCGCGGCGTCGCCGCGCGCCGGAGGAGGGACGAGACCCGCCCATGTCCGACGCAACGAAAGACGACGCGCTCTCCGGCGATCTGCCCGACGCGGACATACTCAAGGCGCTCGCCCCCTACATGGCCAGGGGCGGCGGCGCGGCGGCCGGGGTGATCCGGATCCGGGACGTCGAGCGACGGCAACTGGTGCGCTGCGACGTCGTCCGCTTCACGGAGCGACGCACCGAGACCCAGCGGACCGCCTTCGGTACGGAGGACCTGTCGGCGCTGCCTCTTTACGAAGGCTCCCTCGCGGACCACCCGTTACCGGCGCCCGAAGGTCCCGGCAAGCTCACCCTGATCCGCTCCGGCTCGTACCGGCTGGTGCCCTGCCCGTGCGACAACGGGACGCAGCAGTGCGCCAGTTGCTCCGGCAGCGGCCGGCACCCGTGCTCCTGCCGCAACGAGCCGCCCACGTGCGACGTATGTCTGGACGTCGCCCCCTGCACGCAGTGCGAGACGACGGGTCGGCGCCGCACCCGTACGACGAAGGCCCGCCCCGCCGCGACGGGTCCGCGCGCCACGGCGCCCGGCGCGCAGCGGATCACCTGCGCGGTGTGCGGCACCGCCGAGGCCGCCTGCCCGCGCTGCTCGGGCCGCGGCAGGATCCGGTGCCCGCGGTGCGACGGCCGGGGGCACGAGACCTGCGCGCGCTGCTCGGGGCGGGGCGTCGGCCCGCACGAGGTGTGCGGCGGCCGGGGCAGCCTCTCCCACTGGGTGGAGGGAACGGTCGAGTACGCGAACGAGAAGGCGCCCCTGTCACTGCCGAGGCCGGACTGGCCCGACAAGGTCCGGGACCGGCTGGCGGGCACCGCTCGATGGCAGCGGCGCGACATCCCGCCGGGCGGCGGGGTGCCCGCCGGCGTCGACCACGAACACCGGGCCGCCGTGTCGGCGCACCTCGCCCGCGGGACGGTGGAGCTGTCCCGGCGGGTGACCCTCGAAACCTGCCCGCTGGCCCGGGTGGAGCTGATCGACGATCCGAACCGGGTCTTCTACGTCTTCCCCGGCGCCCGGAGGCTCGAAGTCGTCCCGACCCTGTCGAACCAGCTGAAGCGCCGCCTGATCGCGGCCGGGGCGGTCATCGTCATCATCGTGGTCCTGATCCTGTGGCTGGCCGCCTAGGGCGTGTCCGTGGCCCGACGACATGTCTTCGTCGCGGGGGCGACCGGCGCGGTCGGCCGGCCGCTCGTACCGCTGTTGCTGGGCGCGGGTCACCAGGTGACGGGTGCGTCCCGTTCACGCGCGGGGCCGAACGGGTCGGAGCGCCGGATTGATCGAGCCGCCGCCGCGGGGGCCCAGCGGGACCTGCCGCACGGCTCGGGGAGGGCGGCCGGTCGTCAGCCCGTCGTCAGGCCCGACGCCGATTCCGTCAGCGCGTCCAGGACCGGGCGGATCAGGGGGTGGTGGTCAGCGCCGCTGCGGACGGCGGCGAAGACCCGGCGCGTGGCGGGCGGGCCGGACACCGGGCGTACCACCGTGCCCTTCAGCTCCATCCCGCGCAGCGCCGAGCGCGGTACGAGTGCCACCCCCGCCCCGGCGCCCGCGAGGGCGACCACCGCGCGGAAGTCGTCCGACGAGTGCACCAGGCGCGGTTCGAAGCCCGCCAACTCGCAGGCGAGGCGCATCACTTCGTGGCACGGGTTGCCGGGGTAGGGGCTGATCCAGTCGCTGTCCGACAGTTCGGCGAGCGGGACCTCGATCTCGCGGCAGAGCGGGTGCCCCTCGGGCAGGACCGCGTCGAACGGCTCGGCGTAGAGCGGTACGCGCGACAGGCGCGGGTCGTCCTGCGTGGGCGCGCCCCGGTATTCGACCGCCAGCGCCACGTCCGCCTGCCCGTCGAGCAGCAGCGGCAGGCTCTCGTCGCCCTCGGAGTCCCGTACGCGTACACGGATGCCCGGGTGCGAGTCGGCGAGGTGCGCGATGGCCGGGGCCAGCACCTCGGCGATCCCGGTGGCGAACGCGGCGACCGTGATCTCGCCGGCCGCCCCGCCCGCGTAGTCCGCCAGTTCCGCCTCGGCCCGTTCCAGCTGTGCGAGGACCGCGTGGGCGTGTGTGAGCAGGATCTCCCCGGCCGCCGTCAGCCGTACGCCCCTGCCGCTGCGGGTCAGCAGCGCGTGGCCGGTCTCCTGCTCCAGCGCGGCGAGCTGCTGGGAGACGGCCGACGGGGTCAGATACAGCGCCGCGGCCGCGGCGGTCACCGTACGGTGGTCCGCCACGGCTCGCAGGATGCGCAGTCGCCGGGGGTCGATCACTCAGTAATAGTGCCAGGCCACGGCTGGTTCGGGCCGGGCCCCTCAGCCACCCAGCGCCGCACGCGCGTCGACGAACGCCGCCACCGCCCGCTTCACGTCCGCCGTGGAGTGCGCCGCGGACAGCTGCACCCGGATCCGCGCCTGTCCCATCGGGACGACGGGGTACGAGAACCCGATCACGTACACGCCGCGCTCCAGCAGCAGATCCGCCATCCGTCCGGCCTCGGCGGCGTCGCCGATCATCACGGGGGCGATGGGGTGGTCGCCGGGCAGGATCTCGAACCCGGCCGCCGTCATCTCCGTACGGAAGAGCGAGGTGTTCGCGTTCAGCCGCTCGCGCAGCTCGCCGGCGCTCTCCAGCAGATCGAGGACCTTGATCGAGGCGGCGGCGATGACCGGGGCGAGGGAGTTGGAGAAGAGGTAGGGGCGCGAGCGCTGGCGCAGCAGCGCGACGATCTCGGCGCGGGCGGCGACGTAGCCGCCGGACGCGCCGCCGAGCGCCTTGCCGAGCGTGCCGGTGATGATGTCGACGCGGTCCATCACGCCGTGCAGCTCGGGGGTGCCCCGGCCGCCGGGGCCGACGAAGCCGACGGCGTGCGAGTCGTCGACCATCACCATGGCGTCGTACCGGTCGGCGAGGTCGCAGATCTCGGCCAGCGGCGCGACGTAGCCGTCCATGGAGAAGACGCCGTCCGTCACGACGAGGCGGCGGCGCGCGTCCTGCGACTCCTTGAGCCTGGCTTCGAGCTCGGCGAGGTCGCGGTTGGCGTAGCGCAGCCGCCGGGCCTTGGAGAGCCGGATGCCGTCGATGATGCTGGCGTGGTTGAGCGCGTCGGAGATGACCGCGTCCTCGGGGCCGAGCAGGGTTTCGAACACGCCGCCGTTGGCGTCGAAGCAGGAGGAGTAGAGGATCGTGTCCTCCTGGCCGAGGAACGAGGAGAGGCGCCGCTCCAGCTCCTTGTGGATCTCCTGGGTGCCGCAGATGAAGCGTACGGAGGCCATGCCGTAGCCCCAGCGGTCGAGCGCGTCCTTGGCGGCGGCGACGACGTCGGGGTGGTCGGCGAGGCCGAGGTAGTTGTTGGCGCAGAAGTTGAGGACGTCACCGGCTCCGACGGAGACCGACGCGCTCTGCGGGGTGGAGATGACGCGCTCGGGCTTGAAGAGTCCGGCGTCGCGGATCTCGTCGAGGGTGGTGCGGAGGTCGTCGCGGACGGACGCGTACATAACAGGACTCCCGTGAGAAGGGTGAGCGGGGCGAAGGGGGGTCGGGGTCGCGGAGAGGCCGAGGGGCCTCAGGGCCTGTCCGGCGGATCTTCGTGGGCCCGAGACGCCTGGCACGGCACCTCGCCGCGTTGTCGGACTCGTCCGAGTACGTCCAGTACGAGCACGATCCTCCGCCTCGCGATGCACCGCACCAGCCGCCCCGGGCCGCTCCACGAAGATCCACCGGACAGGCGCTAGGCCCAGTTGAGGATGATCTTGCCGCCGGTGGCTCTCGCCGCCTCGTCGAAGGCCGCGTCGAAGTCCTCGTAGTCGTAGGTGCCGGTGATGACGGGCCCGAGGTCGAGGCCGCCTTCGAGCAGCACGGTCATCGCGTACCACGTCTCGAACATCTCGCGGCCGTAGATGCCCTTCACCGTGATCATCGAGGTCACGATCTTCGCCCAGTCGACGGCGAACTCCTCCGCGGGCAGCCCCAGCATGGCGATCCGGCCGCCGTGGGTCATGTTGTCGACCATGTCGCGCATCGCCTCCGGGCGACCGGACATCTCCAGACCGATGTCGAAGCCTTCCTTGAGGCCGAGCCGCCGCTGTGCCTCGGCGATGCCGGTGTTCGACACGTCGAGCGCGAGCGTCGCGCCGACCTTGCGGGCGATCTCCAGACGTTCGGGGCTGACGTCCGTGATCACGATGTTGCGGGCGCCCGCGTGGCGGGCGACGGCCGCCGCCATGATGCCGATCGGACCGGCGCCGGTGATCAGCACGTCCTCGCCGACGAGGGGGAAGGTGAGCGCGGTGTGGACGGCGTTGCCGAACGGGTCGAAGATCGCCGCGATGTCGAGGTCGACGGGGGCGCGGTGGACCCAGACGTTCGACGCGGGCAGCGCGACGTACTCGGCGAAGGCGCCGTCGCGGCCGACCCCGAGTCCGACGGTGCTGCGGCACAGATGCCTGCGCCCGGCCAGACAGTTGCGGCATTTGCCGCAGACCAGATGCCCTTCGCCGCTCACGAGGTCGCCGACGGCCATGTCCTGGACGTCGGCGCCGACGGAAGCGACCTCGCCGACGAATTCGTGACCAAGAACACGTGGCACATCGACCGCCTGCTGGGCCCATCCGTCCCAGGCGCGGATGTGCAGATCGGTGCCGCAGATGCCGGTACGGAGCACCTTGATGAGTACGTCCCCGGGCCCGGTGTCCGGCTCGGGCACATCGGTGAGCCGGAGCCCCGGCTCGGCCGTCAGCTTCACAAGTGCCTTCATCGGGGCGGCTCCAGGTGGTGCGGTCCAGGTGCGGACGGAGTGCGGAGGGGGTGCTGAGGGGTGCGGACCGAGGCGCGGAAACGGGTGCGCCGCGCGTGCGGACGCGATCAATGCTGGTCGATGTCGGCACCAATCTCCCGCCGCCACGACCATTCAGTCCATCGAGGATTTCTTAAGCGGGCCGACAGCCAAGCTTCACGCGGCACGGGAGCGGGGCGGTGGGCCGAATCGGAAACGAGGCAATAAATCGACCACTTGTACGGACCTGAGTACGGCATCCACGAGATGGCACGTCGCCACTCCCCTTACGATCGGTGGCCACCGCGAGTCATGAGTGGGAGTGAGACAGCGTGAGCAGTCCGTTCAAGGCCTCAGTGGTCAAGGCGGCCCAGGCCGGGGACCAGCCGGCCAGGGACCGGCTCGGCCACGAGTCGCTGCCGCTTGTCCACCAGCTCGTCGGCCACGCCCTGCACGGCCACCCCGAAGTGGACGCCGTGGCACGGGAAACGGTGCGCCATGTTCTCGACGGCCTCGGCGGGCTGCGCCGCCCGGCCGACTTCCGCTCGTATCTGGTGACCACCACGATCGCCCGGATCCGTGAGCACACGGACTACGTCTACGACCCGGCCCTCCACCGCCCCGACTTCGACTTCGTGGATCTGATGGTCAGCTGCCTCGGTCTGACCGGCCAGCACCGGGAGGTCGCCGAGGCCACGCGATGGGTCGACAAGGAGCACCACGCGCTGGTGGCGCTGTGGTGGCTGGAGTGCGCCGGTGAACTCACCCGGCCCGAGGTCGCCGCCGCCCTCGCCGCCAACGCTCAGCAGGTGGACGCCAGGGTCGAGCGGATGGAGCACGAGCTGGAGACCGCGCGGGTGGTGGTCCGCGCGCTGTCGGCCGAGCCGCCGTGCGTCCTGCTGGAGCAGCTGACCGGTGGCTGGGGCGGCATACCGTCCCCGCTCTGGCGGGAGCGCATAGCCGGGCACACCTACGAATGCACCGTCTGCTCCGGGTACGCGGCAGGTCTGGTGCCCGCCGACGCCCTCGTGGCCGACCTCCCGCCGGTACCGGTCGACTCCCGTCCGGGCCCGTCCGGGTCCCCGTCCGCGTACAGCCACGGAAGCGCCCCGACCGGCGGCCGCGACGACGGAGCCGGCAGCCGTACGCGGGCCAGGGACACCCAGCGCCGCGACCGGCGGGCGAAACGGCGCCGCGTCGTCACCGTGACCGCCGCCGTCGCCGCGCTGGTCGCCGCCGCCGGCGTCGCCCAGTTCGTCTCGGGCGAGCGGACCGAGGACGAGTCGCGCGCCTCCGCCGCCGTCGAGCCGGAAGCGCTGGAACCCACGTCGGCGGCGAGCCGTACGGCGGAGTCGGCCGACCCCTCGCCCTCTCCCTCACGCACCAGCGCGAGCCCGTCACCCTCGCCCACGCGCTCGCCTTCCAAGAAGGCGGCGAAGCCGAGCAAGGCCGCGCCCGACCGGCGTCCCTCCACCGCCGATCCGGCCCCGAAGCCCGATCCGAAGCCGACACCGGACGAACCTCAGCCGGGCGGTGGCGGCGGTGGCGGCTTCACCGAGCAGGTCACCACACTCGTCAACTCCGAGCGCTCCAAGGCCGGTTGTGGCCCGGTGACCGCCAAATCCCAGCTGGAGACGGCCGCGCTGCGCCACTCCCAGGACATGGCGGCCAAGGGCTACTTCGACCACAACAGCCCGGACGGCAGGGATCCCGGCGACCGCATCACGGCGGCGGGCTACCAGTGGACCACCTACGGCGAGAACATCGCGAGGGGCCAGCGGACGCCCGCCTCGGTGATGGACGGCTGGATGAACAGCCCCGGCCACCGGGCCAACATCCTGAACTGCGCCTTCAAGGAGATCGGTGTCGGCGTCCACGACGCGTCCGGCGGACCGTGGTGGACCCAGGCGTTCGGCGCGCGCGGCTGAGGGTGCCGGCCGACGGCGGGCGGACAGTGGGGCCGGGGCCGAGGGCCGAGCTGACGAATCCCACGTACTTCGTCTCGTTCGCTCACCGGCCGGTGGCGTATCGAGCACGATCAGGACTATTTATGTCGCGGATCGAACTCGACCGCACAGATTCCGCCGAAACCGGTCTCTCCGCTGTCGTACGGCAGAGCTGCCCCCGCTCTGACATGGGAACCCGGCGGCACGGATACGCCATGTGATCCCGGCCAGGCCACATACGGTCAATTCCGGCCAGGCATAGGTCAGTCGCACTCTTATTGACGAACCGTCATGGGCATATACGCTCCATTCGAACAGCCCCCGCCCTACACCACCCCGCGCCAGATGTTCACTGAACCCGCCCTGCGTTCACATATCTCCCAGGAGGCCGGTCATGACGTGCGTCGAGGAACAGGCCATGGCCCGACAGCTCCCGGCCGTGCCGTTCTACTGTCCGGTGGAACCGGCCGTACATCCCGGCGCCGACGTCCTGAACGACCTGACGGTGGACTGGATGCTGCGCCAGAATCTCGATACCGACGAGCAGCAGCGCAAGAGGCTCGCCGTCTGCGACTTCGGCGGACTCACCGCGTCGACGATGCCGTACGGGAAGCTCGAACCGCTCACCCTGATGGCCAAGTTCCACGCCGTGCTCTTCTCCCTCGACGACGGTGTCTGCGACGAGACCGACGCCACGGCCGACTTGATGGCCCAGGAGACCTCCCGCATCCTCCGCGCGGTCGAGGCCCCGGCCGCCAACTCCCGCTCCGACTCGCCGCACACCGCCGCGCTGCGCGCCTTACGGACGGAGCTGGAGCAGTACGCGTCCCCGCAGCAGCTGCGCCGCTGGACCGACGCCATGCGGGTGTACACATCGGGTCTGGTGTGGGAGGCGTCGTGGCGCAGAAGCGCCGATCTGCCGTCGCTGAACGACTACATCACCCTGTGGATGCGGGCCATAGGCATGGCACCGTCCACGGCGATGATCGAGATCGTGGGCGGATTCTCCGTACGGGACGAGGAGTTGGCGGACCCGCGCGTCCAGGCGCTCACCGAGATCGCCTGGACGCTGGTCAGCTGGGACAACGACCTCTACTCCCGGAACAAGGAACTGCTGCGCGCGGGCGACGACCTCAATCTGATCGACGTGCTCTGCCAGGAGCTCGGCTGCGAGCCGCGCGAGGCGCTGAATCACGCGGTGGCCATGCGGGACCGGGTGATGGTGCTGCACGGCCGGCTGAGTGAGCAGGTCCTGGTGGACGCGAGCAGCCAACTGCGCGGCTACGTAGAGGGGTTGGGGCAGTTCGTCCGGGGCCATCTGGACTGGGCGTCGGCCTGTCCCCGCTACTCGGTGCCGGCGGGACCGGCGGCGGAGCCGGGCGGCTGGTGGAAGCGCCACCCCTCCGACTCGGGCACCGAACCGCTGCCCATCCCGACCATCTCGTGGTGGTGGGAGCAGCTGGACACCGCGTTCTGAGCGTCCGGCCCGCCTCCCGCTCCCGCCCCTCGCACCGGTCAGTACCCCCGCCACCACCGCACCACTGAACGCCACGCCCGCGCCGGCGCGCCGGGCCCGCGCTGCGCCGGGATCCGCGCGGCCGGCGCCGGCGCGACGGCCGCCGGCGGCCCGGTGGGCGGTACGGGCGGCGGTACGGCGGGCCCGCCGGGCGAGGTCCGGGCGGGCGCCGGGCGAGGTGACTGGACCTGCCACTCCTCGCGCGGCGCGTGCTCCGGCGTCGCCGACGGCGGCCCGGCGACATCCTGCGGCGGGCGCGCGGCGAAGGTCACCGGCAGCTCTTGGAGGTGCCGCGACATGAGCGACGACGACCAGCGCAAGTCCTCCTCGGGAATGGCCAGTTGAAGGTCGGGAAGCCGCAGCAGCAGCGCGTCGATGCCGGTGTCGGCGATCGCGCGGCCGATGTCCTGGCCGGGACACTCGTGCGGTCCGCCGCTGAAGGCGAGATGGGCACGGTTGCCCTGCATGGAGGCGTTGACGTCGGGCCGTACCACCGGGTCGACGTTGGCCGCGGCGATCCCGACGACCAGCGCGTCGCCCGCCTTGATCCGCTGCCCGCCGAGCTCGGTGTCGCCGACGGCCCAGCGGCCGAAGATGGTGGTGAACGGCGGCTCGTCCCAGAGGGTCTGCTCGACCGCCTCGGGCAGTGTCATATGGCCGCCGCTGAGCTGGGCGCGGAAGCGCGGGTCGGTGAGGACCATGCGGAGCACGTTGGCGATGAGGTTGGCCGTGGTCTCGTACGCGGCGACGAGCACCAGCCGCAGATGCTGGGCGACCTCCGTGTCGGTGAGTCCGGCGGGGTGCTCGACGAGCCAGCCGGCGAAGTCCTCCTGGGGCGCCGCGCGGCGGCGGGCGACCAGCCGGTCCAGGACCCCCATCACGTACTCGTTGCTCTCGACGGCCGTCTCGGTGCCCTTGATCATGTCGCGGGCGGACTGGACCAGCCGTTCGTTGTACTCCTCCGGCATGCCCAGGATCTGCGCCATCACCATCATCGGGAGGTGCTCGGCGAAGCGGCTGACGAGATCGGCCCTGCCCGACTGGCAGAAGTCGTTGACGAGCCGGTTGCTGTAGCGGTTGATGAAGCGCCGTACGCCCCGGTGGTCGATCCGGCCGATCGAGTCGGTGACGGCGCCGCGCAGCCGCTCGTGGTCGGCGCCGTCCGCGAAGACGCAGATCGGCTGCCAGGTGAAGACCGGCGCGAGGGGGTGGTCGGGCGGCACGCTGCCGTCGTTGACGGCGCGCCAGCGGCGTGAGTCCCGCGAGAACTGCGAGGGGGTACGGGTCATGTGGAGGTTCTCGCTGTGGCCGAGGACCAGCCAGGCGGGTACGTCCCCGTGCAGCAGGACCGGCGCCACCGAACCGTGCTCGGCGCGCAGCTTCTCGTACAGACCCGTGGCGTCGTTCTCGGCCTCGGGGCCGTAGAGCCGCCGCAGCCCGGTGGGCGCCAGGTCGTCGCCGCCGAAGGCGTCGGCGACGAGGCCGTGGGCCGGGCAGCCCGGCGGCGGGGCGGCGGGTTCGTCCGCTCCCGGCCGGTGCGAATAGGGCGTTGTCACGGTCACTCCAGGGATGGGAGGAGTCCAGGGATGGGCAGGGAGGGGAAAGGGGGGTCAGGCCGGCAGCGCCAGCGAGTGCAGATAGCGCATGAGGGTCAGCAGGACGTCACGGCTCGACGCCCGCAGCCGCGCGTCGCAGTCGACCATCGGCACCTCGTCGGGCAGGTCGAGCGCGGTACGCAGCGCCTCGACGGGATGGCTCGGCGCGTCGGGGAAGGTGTTGACGGCGACGACGAACGGCACACCGCGCTCCTCCAGCCGCCCGATCACGTCGAAGCTGACTTCGAGACGGCGGGTGTCGACGAGGACGACGGCGCCGAGGGCGCCTTCGAAGAGACCGTTCCAGAGGAACCAGAACCGTTCCTGGCCGGGGGTGCCGAAGAGATAGAGCACCAGTTGGTCGCTGATGCTGATCCGGCCGAAGTCCATGGCGACGGTGGTGGCGGTCTTGCTCTCCACCCCGGAGTTGTCGTCCACGCCGACACCGGCCTGGGTCATGGTCTCTTCGGTGGTGAGCGGGCGGATCTCGCTCACCGAACCGACCATGGTGGTCTTGCCCACCCCGAATCCGCCCACGATCACGACCTTCACCGCGGATGTCGCCGTGGTGGGAAGTACGTCCTCGCTCCTGGGGCCTGTGATCGTGTCAGAGCTTCTGGAGTCCATGCATCACCGCTTCGAGAAGAGACCTGTCGGGGAGAGAGGCGCGGGCGACGGGCGCGCGGGACTCGACCAGATCAAGCGTGAGGAGGTCGGTCAGCAGCGCCGTCACCACACTGAACGGCAGGCTGAGATAGGCCGACAGCTCGGCCACGGACAGCGGCGCCCCGCACAGCCGCAGGATGGCGGCCTGTTCGGGTGGCACCGTCGGTGAGGGGGCCTCGCGCGCCACGATCATGGTGACGAGGTCGAGCGAGGCGCGCTTGGCGCCGTCCGGGCCACCCGTGATCACGTACAGCCGTTCCGGGTCCCCCACGTCGGCCCCGGGCAGCCTGCGTTCTCGTCGGGGAGGAGTCATCCGGTCTGCCCGTCATGTCGCGGCGGACTCGTCAGGTGGGCGCCGATCCGGACGACCATGTCCCGCATCCGTGCGCCGACGAGTCCGGCGTCCACCGTCTCGTCGGCCAGTACGGCGAGATAGGCGCCCGTGCCCGCTTCCATCAAGTAGAAGAATCCACCGCTCACTTCGATGACGACGAGCCTCATCCGGCCGTCGCTCAGGGGGATTTCGGCGGCGACCGCGGCGGCGAGGCTCTGAAGTCCCGCGCAGGCGGCGGCAAGCCGGTCTGCGACGTCGGGGTCACCGCCGTGCCTGGCGATACGCAGTCCGTCGGCGGAGAGCACCACGATCTGCTGAACCTGCGGAACCCCGTCCGCGAGCTCCTTGAGCATCCAGTCCAAGTTTGCGCGCTGCTGGATCACTTCAGGTCCCCTTTGCCCGATACATCGTCTGATTCGCCGCGCTCGCCGGGCCGGTCCGGCGGCGCTTCCCCTGTTCCTGTCGCGGCGCCCGTGCCGGCGGGACCGGTCGACGGCCCCCGCGGATCGCCGTTGACCGCCTTGGTGAAGGCTTCGAGCCAGATGCCGGGGCCGGGTTTCCGGTCCTCCCCGGTGCCGTTCGAGGTGCCGGGCGCACCGGTCGCCCCCGCCGTACCGGCGGCTGCTCCGTTCGAGGGGCGTGGCGCCGGGGTGCGCACGATGTTGTGCGAGCCCAGCGGGGCCCTGCCGCGGCTGCGGCGCTGCGGCAGGCCGTTGGCCGTCCACTCGGTGACGACGGGTACGTCGTCCTCCGGGCCCGCCTTGGCGGGCGCCGGGCGTACCGGGCCGGTGGCCGGGCGGGGGGCGGGAACGGCGGCCGGTGCGGGCGCCTGGCCGGACGTACGGGCGGGGGCCGGGGCGGGGGCCGGGGCGGGGGCTGCGGCGGGAGCCGCCCGGTCCGGTGTGCCGCTCGCGGCGGCCGTGCGCGACGGGCGCATCTCGGGCAGCTCGGTGCCGCCGATGCCCATCGCGGTCGCGCCGATGCCGTGGGCGATACCGGGCGCGGGCCCGGTGGTGACCACGTCGCGCGGTACGACGAGGACGGCGCGGACGCCGCCGTACGCGGACTGCCGCAGCGAGACCTGGAGGTTGTACATCTGGCAGAGGCGGCCGACGACGGCCATGCCGAGGCGCGGGCTCTCGCCGAGGTCGTTGAGGTCGATACCGGCCTGCGCCTGTGCGAGCATCCGCTCGGCCCGGGTCCGTGCCTCCTCGCTGAGACTGACGCCGCCGTCCTCGATCTCGATGGCGATGCCGGTCTGCACCTCGACGGCGGTCACGTGGACGCGCGTCTGCGGAGGCGAGTAGCGGGTGGCGTTGTCGAGGAGTTCGGCGCACGCGTGGATGAGCGGCTCGACCGCCGTACCGACGATGGCGACCTTGGCGATCGAGTGCAGATCGACGCGCTGGTACTCCAGGATCCGGGACATGGCACCGCGCAGCACGCTGAACAGCGGTACGGGCCTGGGCCATTGGCGCCCGGGACGGGCCTTGCCGAGGACGGCGACACTGTCGGCGAGCCGGCCGATGAGGGCCGTGCCGTGGTCGATGCGCAGCAGGTCGTCGAAGACGTCGGGGTTACGGCCGTGGTGCTCCTCCATCTCGCGCAGTTCGCTTGCCTGTTGGTGCACGAGGGACTGGACGCGGCGGGCGATGTTGACGAAGGAGCGCTGCGCGGACTCGCGCATGGCCTCCTCGTCGTCGACGATGTCGAGGATCGCGCGGAGCAACGCGCGCTGCGACTCGGGGAGTTCGCGGTAGCGCTCGTCACCGTCGACGATGACGTTCATGACCTCCTGGGGTGAGTTCCCCCGGCGGAGCTGGTAGATCGCGAGCGGCATCAGTTCCTTGCCGAGGCGCACGCTCTGGCTGTCGTGCTCGGCGATGCGCCGTTCCAGGAACGCGACGTGCTGTCCGTACCGCGTGTGCAGAGCCCGCGTCGCCTCTCCCCGCCTGCTGATCTCCACCGCACCCCAGCTGACGAGGACGGTGGCGACCGCGCCGTACGCCGCGACCGGCATACGGGCGGCTTCGGCGACGAAGACCACGACGACAGCTGTCGCTGTCACCATCAGGGCCGCGGAGAGCAGGAGCGCGCGAACGGTGGATGACGCTTGATCATTCATGGGTGCTTCAACACGAACCATGTAAGCCCTCTGGCGGTCGATTCCGGGGTCGGGTATTCGAAACTATTGCGGCACATGGGAACAAGCGCCTGATTCCATCTCAACTCGGCGCGCTCCGCGAGAGCTTAGTGCGGGCGAAACACCGCAACGGCATATTCACGAACCTCGTGCGCGGGCGGGCCCGGCGGGCATAGACTCGCGAATTTTGCACGGAGAGCTTTGAAACCAGCACGTATAGTGACGACATCAGTTCGAATGGCGCGGCCCTGTGCGTCTGTTACCCCTGGGCCCCTTGTGTCGGCCGAGCCCTGTCGACGGCGGTGGGACGAACCGGGCGCTCCCGGGCAAGCTCCGAAAGATGGGCCCGAGGTGGGCAGTTGTACGATCACGGCATGAAGGCCGTCCCCGAGCGCATGATCGAGATTCCCGCCGGAGACATCGTCCTCCGGGACGAAGGCACCAGGACGCAGTGGCGCGCCGAGGTCGGCGCCTTCCGGCTGGCGCCGTCGCCTGTCACCCGCGAGCTGTACCACGCCGTCCTGGGCGAGGCGCCCGGGAGCCCGGCGGGCCCGCGGACACCGGTGACCGAGATCTCCTGGCTGGACGCGGTCCGGTTCTGCGACCTGCTCTCCGAGGCTTCGGGGCTCACCCCCTGCTACGCGTACACGGGCATCCGTACGGAGGGCGACGCCGACGGGCGGGGCGTGGTCCGCGACCCGGATGCCGACGGCTACCGCCTCCCCACCGAGGCGGAGTGGGAGTACGCGTGCCGGGCCGGCTCGTCCGGCGTCCGGTACGGGGAACTGGACGAGATCGCCTGGCACCGCGGGAACTCCGGCGACCGGGTGCACGACGTGGCGACCCGGGCCCCGAACGTGTGGGGACTGCACGACATGATCGGCAATATCTGGGAGTGGTGCTGGGACGTGTACGACCCGGAGGTCTACGGGCCGTACCGGGTCTTCCGGGGCGGCGGCGCGTACGACCTGCCCCGGGGGTGCCGGGCGTCGTGCCGGCGCAGGAGCCACCCGGCCTTCCGCGTCGACGACCTCGGGTTCCGGGTGGCGCGGTCGAGGTGACGCTGTCGCCATGAAGCCCGCCGTGGAGGTGAGGGGCCCGGGGGTGGCTCCGTACCGCTGACGCCGTACCGCCGACCGCCGCGACGCGGGTTCCGATGACCGTTTCGTTCAGCACCCGTGGTGGCCCGACCGCGCAGACTCGCCCCATGCACTTCACCCACGCCCCGAACCTCACCGGCGCCATCGCCTTCATGACCACACACGCGCGGCTGCTGGACCGGCGCCGCTTCGAACTGCTGCGCGGGACCGGCACTCCCGCGGCCGTCGTCGCTTCGCTGGACGCCTACCGCAACGGCGACGGCGGCTACGGCTGGGCGCTGGAACCCGACCTGCGGTCCGCCCTCAGCCAGCCGGTCGGCGCGATGCTCGCCTTCGAGGTGTTCGAGGAGTGCGGCCCCGCCGTCTTCTCCCGGGCGACCCAGTTGTGCGACTGGCTGGGGTCGGTCAGCCGCTCCGACGGCGGCCTGCCGTTCGCCCTGCCGATGACGGGCGCGGACACGGTCGGCTCCGCCCCGTTCTGGGCCGAGGCCGATCCGGACGTCTCCTCGCTCCATATGACGTCGGAACTCGCCGCCGCCGCGCACCGCGTGGGCCGGCACGACCCCGCCGTACGCGACCATCCCTGGCTCGCGCGTGCCACCGACTTCTGCCAGGAGCGGATCGCCGGCCTGGACCGCCCGCCGCCCGTCATCGAGTTCCGCTTCGTCCTCGACCTCCTCGACACCATCCACGACAGCCATCCGTGGGCCCCCGCCGAGCTGGAGAGACTCGCCGGGTTCCTGCCGAAGGACGGGGGCCCCCTGCCGGTCGAGGGCGGCGGCGAGGGCGAGTCTCTGCGGCTGCTCGACTTCTCGCCCCGCCCCGGCCGCCCGCTGCGGGCGCTCATCGACGCGGCGGCGGTCGCCGACGAGCTCGAACAGCTCGCCGCCGACCAGCGCGAGGACGGCGGCTGGAACGTCGACTGGACGGCCCACTCCCCCGCGGCAGCCCTGGAGTGGCGTGGGTACGCCACGGTCCGGGCCCTCACGATCCTGCGCGCCCACGGCATCCCGCTCGCCCACGAACGGTGAGAACGCACGACCCGGCGACGAGCGGCGGCCGGACGGGCATACCTCCGCTCGGCGCACGCAGCCGTGCGCGCCACGGGGTCCGTTTCTACGGTGGCTGAATGATCATCAGCTCGTTCCTGCGCCCCGCGTTCGCCGGCACGGTGGCTCTGACCACCGGACTGACCGGACTGCTGACCCTCCTCCCGGCGTCGGTGTCCTCCCCGACGGCCACCGCCGCCACCGCGGTGGGCTCACGGGCCGACCCCGGCAGAGAGGTCTCGCGCCCGGCGGATCCCTCGCTGCTGTACCGGCCCGGCACCCATGTGCGCGCGGCCTCCGGCGCGCCCGCGCCGCCCAAGGACGTCTCCGCCCTCTCCTGGGTGGTCGCCGACGCGGGCTCGGGCGCGGTGCTCGCGGCCCACAACGCGCACCGCGCGCTGCCGCCGGCCAGCACGCTGAAGACCCTGTTCGCCGTCACCGCGCTGCCCCGGATCCCCGCCGGTGCCCGGCACAGCGTGACCGAGGCCGACCTGGCCGGGCTCGGCGGGGGCAGCAGTCTGGTGGGCGTCGCCCCCGGCCGGACGTACGACGTGGCCGATCTGTGGCGTGGTGTCTTTCTCAGCTCGGGCAACGACGCGGTGCGGGTCCTCGCCGGGATGAACGGCGGCTGGGACGCGACGATCACCCAAATGCAGGCCAAGGCAAGGGCGTTGGGCGCGAACGACACCCGTGTGGTCTCTCCCGACGGCTACGACGAGCCGGGCCAGGTGTCATCCGCGTACGACCTCGCGGTGTTCGGCCGCGCCGGGCTGAAGCTGCCGGCCTTCGCGGAGCACTGCTCGACCGTCGACGCCCAGTTCCCCGGCAACGACGGTTCGACGTTCGGCATCCGGAACACGAACAAGCTGCTGACGGGCTCCGGTGGTGTGGAGCGCTACCCGGGGCTGATCGGCGTCAAGAACGGCTACACCACGAACGCGGGGAACACGCTCGTCGCGGCGGCCCGGCGCGGGGACCGTACGCTGCTGGTGACCGTGATGAATCCGCGGTCCGGGGCCTCGCAGGCGGTGTACGAGGAGGCCAGGACCCTGCTGGACTGGGGGTTCGCGGCGGCGCCCGCCGTCACTCCCGTCGGGTCACTGGTACCGCCCCGGCCGCCGAGCCCGCCGCGTCAGGCGGCCGAGGAGGAGAAGCAGGGCCCGGTCGCGCGCGCCGGGCGGGCGGCGGGGCCCGAGGCGGACGCGGCAGGAGGGGCGCGCGTGGCGGAGGCGGGCAGGCTCGCGGCGGCCACGCGGGTGGAGCCGTCCGAGCCGTCGGGCCGGGACTCCGCACCGTCCGGGTACGTCTGGCCCATCGTGTTCATCGGCGCCGCGTGTCTCGCCGCGCTGGCACTGTTCCTCGTACGGCGTGCCGCACGGCGACGCCGGTATCCGGTGGGCCCGCTGCTGTAGCCGCTGTCCGTGGACGCCGTCCGCGGGCGCCGGGCGCACGGTCCGGATGCGGCCGGCGGCGACAGCACGCACAGTGGTGAGATGGAAAGACAGGTGGTGGCCGTTGTCCAGCCCCCGTGCGGCGGCGGCCGAAGAGTCTGGGTGGACGGCCACGACGCGGGCCGTGCACGGCGGCCCGCCGACGTGGCGGAGTTGCTGCGCAGGGCCGGTATCGACCCCGCGCTGATGACCGACGCCACCTTGGTCGAATGGCGCGGCGGCGGTCCTCAGTCCTGGCGGTGACCGGCCCCGTCCCCCACCGTACGCAGGTCCTCCAGTGCCAGCCGGGCCCGCTGCGCGAGCCCGTCGGCGCCGCACCACTCGGCGAGTACGCGGCCCCGGCCGAGGTCCGGCGCGGACCTCGCGGCGATGCCGTACTCCACGCGCGCGACCGCCAGCTCGTACTTGCACGGTGACGCCTCAAGATGAGTGACGGCCTCGCCGAGCAGTTCGACCGCGGCCGGTCCCCGGGTCAGGGACGCGGAGCAGCACAGGGCCACACCTATCGCGGTGTGCGTGCCGAAACGCTCGGCCCGGTCGCGTGCGTACGCGGCGAGTTCGGCCGCGCGGCCCGGGTTCACGTCGGCGAGCGCCCGCGCGAGGTCGATCGCCCAGGTGGCCATCACCCCGTTGTGCCGGCCTCGGGCCGTCAACGCCCGCCCCGTTCCTTCGAGTTCGGTGATCGCCTCCTCCGTGCGGCCGAGGGCGAGCAGCAGCCTGCCACGTACGGACCGTGCGTCGGGGATGGCGATGGACGAGGCGTACGGCGGTCCGAAGCCGTAGCGCTCGGCGGCTTCGCGAGCCTCTTCGACATGTCCCCGGGCGAGCAGGGTGTCGACGAGCATGCAGATGCCGTTCCAGTGCATCGGCAGGCGGTCACCGACGCGGTCGGCGAGGCGCAGGCTCTCGCGCAGATACGTCTCCGCGTCGGCGAGGTGGCCACGTCTGCGGTGGGCGTAGCCGACGAGCGTGTGGGCGAAGGCGAGATGGCCGCCGCTCCAGCCGGAGATCTCGAAGGCGCGCATGCCTTCGTCGAACAGGGTCTCCGCGCGGTCGAGTTGGTCGGCGAAGGCGAAGGAGAGCGCGAGCAGGGCGGGTGGTTCGAAGCCCCAGGCCATGCCGGTCCAGCCGGTGCCGGGGGCGAGTCCGCCGTCGAGCAGGGCCCGTTCGGCGATCTGGACGATCTCTTCGGCACTCTCGCCGCGCGCGGTGGCGTCGAAGGCGCGCAGCATCAGCAGGACGCGTTCGGTGTTGTCACGTCCGGAGAGCGCGGCGGCGGTCTCGGCGAGACGGCGGGCACGTTCGCGGCCGTCGTCCTCGGTCTCCTGCACGCACTCCCACAGGAAGTGCGCGGCCTTGAGGCGCATCTGGGCGGGGCCGGACGGGGTGCGGGCCGCTTCGGCGGCGACGACCTGGGCGGCCTCCCGGGTCTGGTCGTTGTGCGTGAGTGCCTGGGAGAGCCGGAAGACGGCGTCGACGCGCAGGGCGTCGTCGAGAAGCTGGGTGTCGATCGCGTCGCGGAGGTGCCTGACGGTGGTGGCGGGCGATGCCAGGAGGGTCGCGCAGCCCAGTTCGTACAGGACTTCGGCCCGGACCCGGGGCAACGGCGGTTCCGTCAGGGCGCGTTCGAGGCAGCGGCGGGCGGCGTCGGGGGCACCGACCGCGAGGTGCTCGGCGGCGGCCTCACGTAACTGCTCGACCAGTTCGGCGTCGTTGTCGGGGTGGACTTCGAGGAGGTGCCGGGCGGCGAGGGCGGCGCCCAGGCCCTTGCGGGTGACGAGCCAGGCGGCCCTGCCGTGGAAGGCGGTCCGGGTGGCCGAGGGGATGGCGCGGTAGACGGCGGTGGCGATGAGGGGGTGGACGAATTCCAGTGGGTCGTCGCCGACGAGGATGCGGGCGAGCCGGAGCCGTTCGGCGCAGTCGGCGGCCTCCGCGGGGCCCATCCCGGCGAGAGACACGACGAGTTCGAGGGAGATGTCGGTGCCGAGGATCGCCGCGGCCCAGGCGAAGCGGGTCGTGGTGGTGCCGAGCCCCTCCAGCCTGGCGATGAGGCCGGTGCCTCGGGTCGCGGCGCCGAGCGCGCTGAGGACGTCGGCGGATCTGCCGACGGGGTCGAGGGCTTCGTCCCGTGCCTTGGCGAGCAGTTCGACGGTCTCGTAGGCGTTGCCGCCGGTGACTTCCCACACCTCGCGGCAGAACGGGTCGTCCGCGTGCTCGCCGAGGGTGGCGCGGGCGAGTTTGGCGGTGGCCTCGGAGGTCAGCGCCTTGAGAGTGACGAGCAGTCTGGCGCTCTCGCCGAGGGCCCGCAGGAGGTGGGCGCATTCGCCGATCGCGTCCTCGCTGCGGTACGCGACGACGACCAGGATCGGCGGGCCGCCCGTACGCCGGGCGAAGGACGCGAGCCAGGCGAGGGATTCCAGGTCGGACCAGTGCGCGTCGTCGACGACCACGACGAGCGGGGGCAGTGTCTCGGCGAGCCTGCGGAACAGGGCCTCCAGGCCGTCCCTGACTCCCTGCGGGTCGGCGGGCCGTGCGCCGGGCGGCGCGACTCCGAGGGCGGGACCGACGATGTCGTACCCGTCACCGAGCAGGTCCCGTACGTCGTCGGGTCCGCGCTCCGTCAGGGCGGGCTGGAGCAACTGGCGTACGACATGGAACGGCACGGAGGTCACGGTCTCGCCGCCGCGCGCCGACCACACCGTGCAGCGCCCGGCCGCCATGCGCCGGACCTCGGCGAGCAGCGCGGTCTTGCCGAGTCCCGCGGCGCCCCGGTAGACGAGCAGTCCGCCGGACGGTGTGTCTCCGAAGAGCCCCTCGACGGCGTGCGCGGCCGCGGCGATCTCGGGCTCGCGTTCGAGAAGCGGGAGGCCGGCCGACTCCTCCGGCGGGGGCATCTTCACCCTCCTTAGGGGAACGGGCATGCAGGTCAGGTCACGACCCTAGCCCGCCGGTCCCGCCGGTGGGCAGGGATCGGCGTGGATCCGGACGATTCAGTCCGGCATCGATCGATCGTGTGTACGGGTGTCCGGAGTCTCTATGGTCGCACCATGCGAGACGAACCCACAGAGCGCGCCGCGCCGTTGGTCTGGAAGGGCGTCAACTACGACGCGGGGACGGACTATTCGGGCGTCGGCTCGTCCTCACCGCCCTGGCCGGACGATGTCGTACGGCGCCATATGACCCTCATCCGGGACGAGTTGCACGCGAACTCGGTCACCGTCCTCGGCACGGACATCGACCGGCTGACGGCGTACGCGGGCTTCGCCGCCGAGGCGGGCCTGCATGTCTGGTTACAGCCCCGGCTCATCGAGGGCGACGCGGAGGCGACGCTGACGCATCTGTCGGCGGCGGCCGACGCGGCGGAGGAACTGCGCCGGCGCCACGGGGCGGTGGATCTCAACGTCGGCTGCGAACTGACGGTCTTCGGGGCGGGCCTCATCCCCGGTGACACCTACGGCGACCGCCTGGCCAAGCTGGCGCTCCCGGAGTGGTGGCCGCGGATGCCGGAGTTCAGCGAGAAGCTCAACATGATGCTCGCCCGCGCGGTGGAGGTCGCCCGCGCGCGCTTCGGCGGCCGGCTGACGTACGGCGGCGCGCTGTGGGAGCAGGTCGACTGGTCGGGCTTCGACTTCGTGGGCCAGAACTACTACCGGATGTCGTACAACACCGAGCACTACACCGACGGTCTGCGCGCGCACCTGGACCACGGAAAGCCGCTGCTGATCACCGAGTTCGGCTGCTGCACCTTCGAGGGCGCGGCGGCGGCCGGCCCGTCAGGCTACGACATCATCGACTGGACGGCGGATCCCCCGGTCCTGAACGGCCCCCACGTCCGCGCGGAAGGGGAACAGGCCGACTACCTGACGGACCTGCTCGACCTCTACGAGGCCCACGGCGTCCACGGCGCGTACGTCTACGAGTTCGCCTCGTCGAAGCCGCACTCCCCCGACCCGGCACGGGACTTGGACATGGCGAGCTTCGGCCTGCTGAAGGCGGTCGGCGGCGGCTGGGAGCCGAAGGAGTCGTTCCGGGCGGTGGCGCGGCGCTTCGCCTAACCGCGCTCGTGGGGCCTCCCGCCGCCACGGAGGGAGGAGAGGACCAGACGGCCGTAGCGGGTGGTGAGCGCCGCGGCCGTCGCGGCGATCGACAGACCGAGCGCGACGAGGAGATGGGACACCGATTCGTCGCCGAGCACCTGAAGCACCCCGAGCGCGGTCCCGAGCGGCAGGCCGAGGACGGTCAGGACTCCGAGGGCCCCGCTGATCTGCTGGCTCTCCAGGGTCTGCACCAGCCGGCTGTAGTCGGCGGCCTCCGCGAGGATCTCGGCGAAGCGCTCGGGCAGCCGGTGCTGGTGCTGGAAGGCGAGCAGCAGCCCGTTGGCGGGGCCGTGGGCGGTGAGGTGCTGACGCCAGTAGGTACTGCGGAAGCGGGCGATGTTCTTCTCCAGCGCGGTCACCCGCCGGGTGAGCCGTTCGGAGTCGAAGACCTCGGAGAGCTCCTCGGTCAGTTCATCGATGTGATCGCGCTGGAGCGAACCGAGAAGCAGTGCGTCGAGGTAGACGGTCCGGGCGTGCAGGGCGGCGAAGTCGTAGAAGTCACCGTCACCGGTATCGACACGATGCCCGAGGAAGGCGGCACCGTGCCGCAGTACGAGGGCGCTCCAGTCGGCGGATATCCGCACGGTGGAGGCGTCGTGGTGCGGGGCGCTCTCGGGCGCCACGGGAAAGTCCCCCGGCGCGGACCGAGAGGCGAGCTGCCAGAGCCACCGGTCGGCCGTGGGCGGCAGCAGCGCTTCGGGGTCCGGGCGCAGCGCCGGTGTGTGGTGGGCCTCGGGGGTCACGAACGCCACGGTGTAGGGGCGGGCGAGGGCGAAGGTGCCGGTCCCGTCGCGTACGTCGGCGATCCCGTCGAGGAGCGCCGTGGGGTCCAGGGGGCCGGTGAGCGGTTCGGGTCCGGCGGTGGGGCGGTGGCCGATGGCACGCAGGACCGGGAGTAGTGGCCCGTCGAGGGCGAAGTGCAGTACGGCGAGGGCGTGTTGGGCGTCGCGCGCGGTGGCGGTGCGCAGGATCTCCATACCGACGAGGTGCAGTCCGTCGTGACTGACGGAGAGCGGCCGGTGCCAGCGGCAGGGGCGGTCCGGTGTCCCGTAGAGGACGCGGGCGGCGGCCGGGGCGAAGTACCGGGACCGGGTGGCGGTGTCGGTACGACGGCTGCCGAGTTCGAACGGGTACGGGCCCTGGACCCAGCCGGACCGGGCGCCGGGGGTGCGGCTGAGCCGGATCGGGACGACGACGGTAAGCGTCCCGCGTGCGCCGGTGACGGTTTCGAGGGCGGGGTCGGGGGCGCTCACCGCTGCCGCCGTCCCCTGTCGTGGCATCGCTCCACGGTCCTCCTCGTGTCCTCGGGCCTGACCGGCTCATCGGCAGGTTACCGCGCGGCAGTTGGCGCGCCGGAGCCGATGGGAACCGGTCGCGGGGCTACGGCCGGTCTCGTGGGCGAGCATGTTCTCGTAACCGGCCGTGGTGGGCCGTGTATTCGGTGGGCCGCCGAACGCCTCGCTGATCCGGAGCGCGACAGGGTGCGGATGATTCTCACTCATGCCGGCGAAGAGGGGTGACGGCGATTCGTCATCGACGACCTTTTCGTAGAAGCGGCCGAAAAGACGCTCGAAGGCATCACTGCCACCGTCCCATTCATAAAGGCTCGGCGGTTGTGGTGCGCCGGCGCTGATTCCGACGGCATCCGGCAGGGAGTAGTGGCGCATCTCTTCGATGGCGTCGACGCAGGGGCGGATCTCCGCGAAGTAGGCACGGAATTCCTCGCTGGATCTGAAGTCCCGCAGAAGTTTGTCGACGGACTCCCAGCGGATCCGCAGGATGTAGTGGCCGGGCTCCTCGACGCGGCGGGGGAGCTCGTGGCGTGGCGGACGGACGACCGGGCCGGGAGGCCCGCCGCGCGAGCGTGGGACGCTTCGAATTCGGCCGCGCCGTTCTCGGGAATTCGTTAGCGAATATATTCGAGGATCATGTGGCCCCGACCTCCGGCAGCGAGAACGCACAGAGCATTCCGGCTCCGGGGTACCCGCTTTGGGGTGCGTATCATCGGTGTCGCGGGGGTGTACGGCCGCCAGAGGCGGAAGGGATCGATGCCGGAGCGCGGTCAGCGGTGTGCCGTCGAGGTCACCGCGGAGGTGACCGGCGGCAAATGGACGCCGATGGTGCCGGCGCACCTCAAAGAGAATGAGAGCCTCCGCTTTTCTCGATTCGCCGGTGGTGGCCGGCATCACCGAGAAGATGCTGACGCAGCGGCTCCGCGAGCTGGAGCGACAGGGCATCGTCGCGCGCATGGCGGTCATCGCCACTTCCCGGCACGACGAGTACTCACTCACGCCCGAGGGGCGCTCGCCGGCGCCGGTGCTCCAGACGAGCCGGTCCTCCAGACGATGTGGGACCGGGGACGGGAGCGGGCCGTGGCCGACCAGCTGACGATCCGGCCCCGGGGACAGACATGAACGGCGATCCCTCGCACTGAGCGCACCGCACGACAAACAGGCCCAATCGCGTCGAACCGTAGGGCGACCGGCCGGAAAGCGGCCATTTCCCCCGCGTCCGGCGCAACGCCGTTATGCGTTTATGTTGCCTTCTCCTGGAAGCCGCGCGGTTTCCCCGGAAATACCATGACCAAGCAATCCGCGCGGTCGGCGCCGGGCTTCCCGCCGTCCTCTCCTCCGCCTGTCTCCTTCGACGAATCTGCACACCGAATACGCAGGCGGACACAGTCGGCCGCCAGGTCCGTACCTGTGACGGTGTACACGTACGGCCTTGGTGCGGGAATGTCCACTTCAGGGCGTTCGATCGCGTGAAGAAGCTGCCACGAAGCGATGGACGCCCAGGCACTTGTAGGGGCTCCAACGCACACGTGGGGCCTGATCGTTGGGCGTTCGAGTGGCTACCCGGTCGGCCCCCGTGCTTTGATCCTTCGCACTGCGGGAGTCACCCCGGCGCCATTCGGCGGATTTCCGAATCCTGATACTCGGAAATCCGAAGGAGTCGCCCCGACGACCGCTGCGACGGCAGGTGCGCCAGTACGGCGAGGCCGGTCGTGGCCATTTGAATAGCCATGCGAAGGGAATCTCATATCATGAACCACTCTCCCCAGGTTGAGACCCAGGAAATCTCCGACAGCGACCTCGACAACGTGTCGGGCGGTCTCGTCGGGGGCCTCGTCGGCACCGTCACGGGCACCGTGGACTCCATCGTCCCCGTCTCCAGCACGGTCGGCGGCGTCGTCGGCACCGTCGAGGGTGTCACCGGCATCAACACGTCGGGTGTGACGGGCCTCGCCACGGGCCTGGTCTCCAGCCTCTGAGTTGAGACCCCAGTTCCGCCGCGTCGGCCGTGTGCCCCGGGTCCCGGGCACACGGCCGACGCGGCGGTGGTCGTGGCGGTGGTCGAGGTGAGCCACGGTGTCCGAACACTGAGCAATGAGGGAAGAGCGTCGTGCAGTTCCGCCAACAGGCCCTCTCCAGACTGCAGTCGCCCGAGGAGATCGATCTGCCGGTGCGCTTCGCCCGGCCCCAGGGCTGTCTCGTCCTGGGGGTCACGGTCGTCGTGATGATCGCCGCGGCCGTCTGGGCGGTGACCGGCAGCGTCTCGTCCACTCTCGGCGCCCCCGGCATCCTCACCCACGCGCAGGGCAGTTACGTCATCCAGAGCCCCGTCGCCGGCCAGGTCACGGACGTACTCGCCGAGGAGGGCCGGCGGGTGTCCGCCGACGCCCCCCTCGTCAAGGTCCGTACCGCCGAGGGCAGCACCGTCGTCCGCACCATCGGCGCCGGCCGGCTGACGACCCTGGTCGCCGCCGTCGGCTCCGTGATCACCACCGGCGCCGACGTCGCGGCGGTGGAGCGGGTCGAGAAGGAGGACGATCCGCTGAGGGTGATGCTGTACGCCCCCGCCGAGAGCGGCGGAGGCGTACCCGTGGGCGCGTCCGTGGACGTCACCGTCCAGTCGGTGCCCAAGCAGCGGTACGGCGTGCTGCGCGGCCGGGTCGAAGCGGTCGGCCGCGTCGCCGAGACCAGCAGGCGCATCACGGGGTTCCTCGGCAGTACGCAGCTGGGCGAGCAGTTCTCGCGCGAGGGCCCACCCGTCGCCGTACTGGTGCGACTTGACGAGTCGTCAGCAACCAAGTCCGGTTACACCTGGTCGTCGCCGGACGGTCCGCCGTACGCCGTCGAGTCCATGACCCTGGCCACCGGCTCCATCCGGCTGGCCGAACAGCACCCGATCGATTGGCTGCTCCCGTGAGCCCGCGGCGCCATCAGCTTCCTCCGGCCCCGCGGAAGCACCAGCAACTGCCGCCCGCCGGACGCGGCAGGCACCGGCCCGACGAAGCACCGGCCGCCGGCACCCCTTCCACCGGCGGACGGCGCCGGGCCGCCAAACGCGGCCGCCCGGCCGCCGGAAGCCCCAGGCCCAGGGCTGTCCGCACCCCCACCATCCTCCAGATGGAGGCCCTGGAGTGCGGCGCGGCCTCCCTCGCCATGGTGCTCGCCCACTACGGCCGCCATGTCCCCCTGGAGGAGCTGCGCATCGCCTGCGGTGTCTCGCGCGACGGCTCGCGCGCCTCCAACCTCCTCAAAGCGGCGCGTAGTTACGGCCTCCAGGCCAAGGGCATGCAGATGGAGGCGGAAGCCCTCGCCGAGGTACGGGCGCCCGCGATCCTGTTCTGGGAGTTCAACCACTACGTCGTGTACGACGGGATGCGCCGCGGGCCCGGCCGCCGGGGCGTGCACATCAACGACCCCGACAAGGGCCGCCGTTTCGTCCCGGCGGAGGATTTCGACACCAGTTTCACGGGCGTGGTCCTCGTCTTCGAGCCCACCGACGCCTTCCGAAAGGGCGGCCGGAAGCCCGGAATCATGAGCGCCATGCCCGCGCGGATGCGCGGCACGGCAGCCACTCTGCTGACCGCGCTGCTCGCCAGCCTGCTGCTGGTGGCGGTCGGCGCGGCAGTGCCCGCGCTGAGCCGTACGTACATCGACGTGTTCCTGATCGGCGGCCAGACCTCCCTGCTGGGACCGCTGTTCGCGTCCATGGCCACGATGGTGCTGCTCACCGCCGTACTGACCGGGCTCCAGCAGGCGAACCTGCTGCGCGGGCGCGTCATCTCCTCCACGCTGAGCGGCGCCCGCTTCCTGCGGCATCTGCTGAAGCTGCCGGTCACGTTCTTCGCGCAGCGCAGCCCGGCCGATCTCGTCCAACGGCTCCAGTCCAACGACGCGGTGGCCGAGACACTGGCGCGGGATCTGGCGGCGGCGGGTGTGGACGGGGTCGTGGTGATCCTGTACGCCGCGCTGCTGTGGTCGTACGACCCCCAACTGACCCTGTTCGGCGTGCTGATGGCGCTGCTCAACGTGGTCGCGATGCGGATCGTGATCCGGCTGCGCTCCACCGGTACGCGCAAACTGCGGGCGGACAGCGCGCGGCTCACCAACACCTCGTACACCGGCCTTCAGCTGATCGAGACGATGAAGGCGACCGGCGGCGAGAACGGCTACTTCCGGCGGTGGGCCGGGCAGCACGCGACGACGCTGGAGGAGCAGCAGAAGCTCGGCGTGCCGAGCGCGGCGCTGACGGTCGTCGCTCCCACGCTGGCCACGCTCAACAGCGCGCTGATTCTGTGGATCGGCGGGCTGCGCGCGGTGGAGGGGGCCATCTCGATCGGTCTGCTCGTCGCGTTCCAGGCGCTGGTGGTGCGCTTCACCGCGCCGATCACCCGGCTGAACGGGGTGGCGGGCCGGATCCAGGACTTCGCCGCCGACGTGGCCCGCCTCAAGGATGTCGAGAGCTTCCCCGTCGACCCGCTCTACTCGCGGCAGCAGCCGGACTCCAGTACGCGCCGGCTGCTGGGCCATGTGGAGCTGGAGAGCGTGGTGTTCGGCTACAGCCCGCTGGACGCGCCGCTGCTCGACGGCTTCTCGCTGTCGGTGGGTCCGGGGCAGCAGGTCGCGCTGGTCGGCGGGTCCGGGAGTGGCAAGTCGACCGTCTCCAGGCTCATTTCGGGTCTCTACAGTCCGTGGGAGGGGACGATCCGCATCGACGGGCAGCGGCTGGAGGACATCTCCCGCAGCGCGCTCGCCGCCTCGGTGTCCTTCGTCGACCAGGACGTCTTCCTCTTCGAGGGCACGGTCCGGGACAACGTGGCGCTGTGGGACCCGTCGATACCGGACGACGCGGTCGTCACCGCCCTCAGGGACGCCGCGCTGTACGACGACGTGATCGCGCGCCGCCCCGAGGGCATCCACGGCAGGGTCGAGCAGGACGGGCGCAACTTCTCCGGCGGTCAGCGGCAGCGGCTGGAGATCGCCCGCGCGCTGGTCAGGCGGCCGAGCATTCTGGTGCTCGACGAGGTGACGAGCGCGCTGGACGCGGAGACCGAACGCCTGATCATCGACAACCTCCGGCGGCGCGGCTGCGCGTGCGTGGTGATCGCGCACCGGCTGAGCACGGTGCGCGACAGCGACGAGATCGTGGTCCTCGACCACGGCACGGTCGTGGAGCGCGGCAGGCACGAGGAACTGGTCGCCGCCGAGGGTCCGTACGCGCGACTGGTCAGGGAGCACTGACATGACCTCCACGACGGCGGGAGCGGGGACGGGCGCGACGGCGGGCGTCGACCCGGTGATCCATGCGCTGGGCGCCCTGGGGACACCGGTCGACTGCGCCGGTGTGCGCAATGTGCCGCTGGAGGGCCCGCACGTGCTGTGGCTGGTCGTCGGCGGCACGCTCGACCTCTTCGCCGTGGACGCGGTGGGGCAGGGGCACTGGCACTTCCTCGGGCGCCTGGAAGCCGGAACGCTGCTCCTCGGTCCGGTCGAGGGGCCCCGGCACACGTTGCTGAGCAGGCCGTCGCAGGACTGCGCGCTGCGCCGGATCGCCCTGCGGGAGCTGTACGCTCCGCCGCCCGAGTCCGGGGACCCGTACGCCCAGCCGTACGGCCCCGATCCGTACGGCCCGGACGCGTACGGCGCCGCCCACACGTCGTCGTCCGCACCCCCGGTCCCGACCGCTCTGGAGCACGCCTTCGCCCTCGGCGCCGCGCGCGGACTCGGCGCGCTCTTCCAGACGCCCCTCGATGCCCGCCCGTCCACGGACGGCGCCGTCTCGGACGACGACGTGCTGTGGATGCCGGTCTCCCCCGGCAGCGTCCAGTACGGCGCCTCGTACAGCGCGGACGCGGCCGGCGACCTGCTCGTCGACGGCGCGATGTGGCAGCGGATGGTCAACCAGCAGCACCGGCTGCTGTCGGCCGTCGACCACTGGATCGAGCGGCAGGAGCGCGCGCACGAGGACCGGACGGCCGCCGGAATCAAGGCCGGCGAGGCGGTACGGGCGCGGGCCGACGAGGCGTTGGTGGCGTCGATCGGCCGCCCCGGCACCGGCGCCGACGAGGGCGGCGCGGCCGAGGGCGCGACCGGCGACGCCGCCCGGGACGCGACGTTCGCGGTCTGCCGCCTGGTCGCGGCGGCCTCCGGCATCACCCTGTCCGACCACTCGCGCAGCGCGGGCACCCCGCTCGACGACCGCGTCGGCCCGGTCGAGCGCATCGCGATCGCCTCACGGGTCCGCACCCGCGCCGTCCGGCTCGGCGGCCCCTGGTGGCGGACCGACGCGGGCCCGCTCGTGGGCCACCGGGCCAAGTCCGGCGCCCCGGTCGCGCTGCTCTGGCGGCGCGGCCGTTACGAGGCGGTCAACCCGGCCACCCAGGCACGGCTCCGTGTCGGCGCGCACAACGCCGACGACTTCGAACCGCGCGCGGTGATGTTCTACCGCCCGCTCCCCGAAGAGCCCCTGACCCCTTGGCGGTTGCTCCGCTTCGGCCTGCGCGGCAACGGTGTGGATCTGCGTAATCTGGCCCTGACCTGCCTCGTCACGGTGGGGCTCGGAGCGCTGGTGCCGATCGCGACCGGACAGGTGCTCGGCGAGTACGTACCGAGCGCCCGGACGGGGCTGATCGCCCAGGTCTCCATCGCCGTCATGATCACCGGCATCGTCTCGGCCGCCTTCATGCTGACGCAGAGCCTGACCATCCTGCGGATGGAGGGCCGTATCGAGAGCACGCTCCAACCGGCCGTGTGGGACCGGCTGTTGAGACTGCCCACGAAGTTCTTCGCCGAACGCTCCACCGGTGAACTCGCGAGCGCGGCGATGGGCGTGAGCGCGATCCGCCGGGTGCTGTCGGGCATCGGTCCTGTGATCGTGCAGTCGGCGGCGGTCGGCGCGATGAGTCTGGTGCTGCTGCTCGTCCACAGTGTCCCGCTCGCGCTGGCGGCGATGGGGATGCTCGTCGTGATCGCCGCCGTGTTCCTCGGGCTGGGACTGTGGCAGCTGCGCTGGCAGCGGCAGTTGGTCGAACTCGGCAACAAGCTCAACAACCAGGCGTTCCAGACGCTGCGCGGGCTGCCGAAACTGCGGGTCGCGGCGGCCGAGGGCTTCGCGTACGCGGCCTGGGCGCGCGGCTTCGCCCGCTCGCGCGAGCTCCAGCAGCGGGCGGGCCGGATCAAGAATGTGGCGACGGTGCTGGACGCGGTCTATCTGCCGTTCTGCTCCCTGGTGATGTTCATGCTGCTGGCCGGACCGGCGCGCGGCAGCATGACGGCCGGCGAGTTCCTGACCTTCAACACCGCCGTGACCATGCTGCTGACCTCCGTCACCCAGCTCACCGGCGCGCTCGTGTCGGTCGCCGCCGTGCTGCCCATGTTCGAGCAGATCAAGCCGGTCCTGGACGAGGCGCCGGAGGGCGGCGACACGGGCGCCCAGCCGGGTGTGCTGACCGGCCGGATCGAGGCCCGGAAGCTCTCTTTCCGGTACACCGACGACGGCCCGCTCGTGCTCGACGACGTGTCGCTGCGGATGGAGCCCGGCGAGTTCGTGGCGGTCGTCGGGCCGAGCGGCTGCGGCAAATCGACGCTGCTGCGGCTGCTGATCGGCTTCGACCGGCCGGTCACGGGCGGCGTGCTGTACGACGGCCAGGACCTGGCGGCCCTCGACCGCGCGGCCGTACGGCGGCAGTGCGGTGTCGTCCTGCAGAACGCGCAGCCGCTCACCGGTTCCATCTGGGACTGCGTCTGCGGCGCCGAGACGTTCTCGCAGGAGGAGGTCTGGGAGGCCGTCGAGATGGCCGGGCTGGCGGAGGACATCAAGCGCATGCCGATGGGTCTGCACACCATGATCGCCGGAGGCGGCGCCATCTCCGGCGGCCAGCGCCAGCGCCTCATGATCGCCCAGGCGCTGGTCCGCCGCCCGCGCCTGCTCTTCCTGGACGAGGCGACGAGCGCGCTGGACAACGAGACCCAGCGCATAGTGATCGAGAGCACCCGGGGGCTGAACGCGGGCCGTCTGGTGATCGCCCACCGCCTCTCCACGGTCCTCGACGCGGACCGCGTGCTGGTCATGGACGCGGGACGCATCGTCGAACAGGGGCCGCCGGCCGACCTGTTGGCGGACAAGGGCGGCAGGCTGCACGAACTCGTACGGCGTCAGCTGGCGTGAGTCCGACCACGGCTCCGGGGGGTGCTGTTGAGGATCACCGTGCGACCGGCGCATACTCCAGACTCGGAGCGGACTCGGACACCGCCGTACCAGGTCACAGCGGGAAGAGGGCGGACAGTTGACGGAGACGGTGGCCGACGGGCCGGTGGCCGGCGGCGCGGGGACCAACTGGGCCGGGAACATCGTCTTCTCGGCCGACCGGGTGCACCGCCCGGCCACGCTCGACGAGCTGCGCGCGATCGTCGCGGGCAGCCCGCGCGTACGGGCGCTCGGCAGCGGGCACTCGTTCAACCGCATCGCCGACACCGACGGCGCCCTGGTCTCGCTCGCCGGGCTGCCCCGGACCGTGGACGTCGACACGGCGGCCGGTACGGTCCGCGTCGCGGGCGGCGTACGGTACGCGGAACTCGCCCGGAAGGTGCACGACCAGGGGCTTGCCCTGCACACCATGGCGTCCCTCCCGCACATCTCGGTGGCCGGGTCGGTCGCCACCGGCACGCACGGTTCCGGTGACACCTCCGGTTCGCTCGCGACCGCCGTACGGGCGGTGGAGATGGTCACCGCGGACGGCGACCCGGTGACGTTGGACCGCGAGAAGGACGGCGGGCGTTTCGCCGGTTCGGTGGTGGCGCTCGGCGCGCTGGGCGTGGTCACCTCGCTCACCCTGGACCTCGTTCCGGACTTCGACGTAGCGCAGTTCGTCCGCACCGGGCTGCCCCTGGCGGTGCTGGAGGAGCACTTCGACGCGATCACCTCGGCGGCGTACAGCGTGAGCCTGTTCACCGACTGGCGCGCCCCGCGCTTCGGGCAGGTCTGGCTCAAGCACCGTGCCGGCCCCGCGTCGGGCCCGGCCGAGCCGGACTTCCCCTGGGGCGCCCCGGCCGGTGAGCCCATGCATCCCGTGCCCGGCATGCCCGCGACGCACTGCACCGAGCAGGGAGGGGTGCCGGGGCCCTGGCACGCCCGACTGCCGCACTTCCGGGCCGAGTTCACCCCCAGCAACGGGGAGGAGCTCCAGTCGGAGTATCTGGTCCCGCGCCACCACGCCGTCGCGGCGCTGCGGGCGGTGGCCGCGCTGGGGCCGGTGATGGCGCCCGTGCTCCAGATCTGCGAGGTGCGCACGGTGGCCGCCGACGGGCTGTGGCTGAGCCCGGCCGAGGGACGGGACACGGTCGCGCTGCACTTCACCTGGGTCAAGGACCCGGCGTCGGTCGTGCCGGTGATCGCCCGGCTGGAGGCGGCGCTGGAGGGGCTCGACGCACGGCCGCACTGGGGCAAGGTGTTCACGACGGCGCCGGCCGAACTGCGGGGCCGTTATCCGCGTATGGCGGACTTCCTGGAGCTGCGGGAGTCCCTGGACCCGGCGGGCAAGTTCACCAACGGCTTCCTGCGGCGCCTTCTGTACGAGGACTGACCCCGACAGGGCCCGTCCGGCGGTTGTTCCTGGCCCAAAGCCCGTCGGACCGTGGCCGGAACAGCGTCATTTCGCCGACTCCGCCGCGCGATGCCTCGCCGGGAGGACCGGCCGGTGGTATCTACAACATGGCCGCCACTCACCCCCCGCACCTCCCTCCACGCGCGCACGCATCACCGGACACATGACGCGCTCCCCCCATTCCCCGGCGGCCCCTAGGAAGGACCCGTCTTGCGAAGAACTGCCTCACGCCGTGCGCAAGCTCTCCTCAGCCTCCTGGTGTTCGCCGTCACGGCGGCCCTCATGACGCTCACCCAGACCGCCGCGAACGCGGCGACCGCCGCTCCCGCCGAGTCCAACGGCGGAGTCCGGATCATGCCTCTCGGCGACTCGATCACCGACGGCCACAACATCCCCGGCGGCTACCGCGTCAACCTCTGGCAGCACCTCACCACCGGCGGCTACACCGTCGACTTCGTCGGTTCACAGTTCAACGGCCCGCCGGAGCTGGGCGACCACGACCACCAGGGCCACTCGGGCTGGCGTATCGACCAGCTCCGTTCGAACATCGACGGCTGGCTGGCCGCCAGTGACCCGCGCACGATCATGCTCCAGATCGGCACGAACGACGTGAACCAGAACTACGACCTGGCGAACGCCCCGGCCCGGCTCTCCGACCTCATCGACCGCATTCTCCAACAGAAGCCGCAGATCGAGCTGTTCGTCACGACGATCACGCCCGAGGCGAGCCCCGGCCTCGAAGCCCGGGTCAAGACGTTCAACGCGGCGGTGCCCGGAATCGTCAGCAGCAAGGGTCCGCGCGTCCATTTGGTTGACATGTACAAGGCATTGACGGTGGCCGACCTCGCCGACGGCGTCCACCCCAACGCCGCGGGCTACGCCAAGATGGCGGCCGTCTGGTACAACGCGCTGCGCTCGGTGCCCGCCAGCCTCGTCCCGCTCGGCGGCGCCGCTCAGGGCACACTCGTCAACGCGCGGTCGGGCCGCTGCCTCGACGTCGACGGGGCCGTGGCGACCGCGGGCACCCGGACGATCGTCTACGACTGCCACCGCGAGGCGAACCAGCAGTGGGCCCGTACGGCCTCCAACGAGCTGCGCGTGTACGGCAACCGCTGCCTGGACGCGAGCGGCGCCGCCACCGCCGACGGCACCCCCGTCATCATCTGGGACTGCCGCGGCACGGCCAACCAGCAGTGGCGCGTCAACGCGGACGGCACCGTCGTCGGCGTCGCTTCCGGTAAGTGCCTGACGCCGGTGGCCGGCGGAACGGCCAACGGTACGAAGCTCGAACTCCGCACCTGCGACGGCGCCTCCGGCCAGCGCTGGACCATGGCGGCGTAGTTCACGGGGGGTCCCCGGCCCGGGACCGACCGACCCCGATATCGCCGGGCGCGCCGAAAACGGCCGCCCGGCGATGTCGTACCCCCGTGGAATCATGTCGCTCGACCGGATGTGATGGACCACGAGAGGCGTCATGGGCGAGGGAGCGGGGCCTGAGCGGAGACCGGTGCCGGTGGGCGGCGTCGCGCGCGCCGTGCTCGACCGGGCCGACAGGCTTCTCGCCACGGCGCGCCGCGTGACCGCCGATCACGCCGAGGTGCGGGGCGGTGTCCTCAAAGCCATCACCCCGCTGCGCGACGCGCTGGTCCGACAGGAGTTGGAGGGCATCCCCCTCTCGCGGCTCGCCGACGTCACCGAGGGCCGGCTCCGGCTGGGCGCGCTCGAACAGGCCGGGTACACGAACGTCAGGAAGGTGCTCGACGCGACGGCGTACGAGCTCCGCCACATCCCCGGCATCGGCACACAGAGCGCCGGTCACGCCATCGCCGCCGCGCGGCGGCTCGCGGAGGCGATGGAGGAGCACGTGGCCGTCCGCCTCGACGCCGACGACATCGGCGATCCCCACGCCACCGCCCTGGTCGTCGCGTTGAACCGGATGGTGAACGCGGGCCCCGACATGCCCCGCGCCCTCGCCGCGGCGGCCGGGACCGACGCGGACCTCGCCCCGCTGCTGCCTCCGGCGCGCCCGGCCGGGGACCGGCTGCGCATGCTGCTCACCGGGAAGCGGCGCCGGCAGCAGGCGCGGCGGGCGGTCCGGTCGGTCGACGCGTTCCTCGACGACGCCGCCGATCGCGAGGTCCCGCTGCTGCTCGCCCAGGCGGCCACGGATCTGCTGCGGCCCGCCGTTTCCGAGGACGAGGCGTGGCTCGACTTCCAGGTCCGCCCCGCCGACTACCTGGTCCTCCTCGCCGAACTCTCCGACGTCACCCCGGACGTGGACGCGGCCGAGGGCTTTCTGCCCGGCGACATCTCCGAGCGTGTCCGTACGCAGCGGCTGGACGACACCCACCGGCGGGTGTCGCTCCGTGGCTACCAGGCGTTCGGCGCCCGGTTCGCGCTGGCCCAGCGCCGGGTGATCCTGGGTGACGAGATGGGTCTGGGCAAGACCATCCAGGCCATCGCCGCCCTCGCACACCTCAAGTCCGAGGGCCGTACCCACTTCCTGGTGGTCTGCCCGGCCAGCGTCGTCATCAACTGGATCCGGGAGATCGAGTCCCGCAGCACACTGCGCGCGTACCGGGTGCACGGCCAGGACCGGACGGTGGCCCTGGGGCAGTGGACGCGGCACGGGGACGTCGCGGTGACCACGTACGACATACTCGGCTCGCTCGCCGTGCCGGACGACGTGAGCGTCGGCATGCTCGTCGTGGACGAGGCGCACTATGTGAAGAATCCTCAGACCCGGCGCTCCCGGACCGTGCGGAGCTGGGTGGAACGCACCGACCATGTCCTGTTCCTGACCGGGACCCCCATGGAGAACCGGGTCGAGGAGTTCCGCAGCCTGGTGCGCCATCTCCAGCCCGCGCTCCTTCCCGCCGTCCGCCACGGCGACGCGGCCATCGGCTCGGAAGCCTTCCGCAGGGCCGTCGCGCCCACGTATCTGCGCCGTAACCAGCAGGACGTCCTCACCGAGCTGCCGGAGCTGCAACAGGTGGACGAGTGGGAGGAGTTCAGCCCCGCCGCGCGCGCCGCCTACCGGCAGGCGGTCGCGGCAGGGAATTTCATGGCCATGCGCCGGGCCGCGTACGCCGATCCCGCCACGTCCGCCAAGCTCCGGCGGCTGCGCGAACTCGTGGGCGAGGCCGCGTCGAACGGTCTGAAGGTGGTCGTCTTCTCCTTCTTCCACGACGTGCTGGCGGCCGCCGAGGAGGCGCTCGGCCCGGCCTCCGGGGCGGGCACCGATCCGCGTACCGTCTTCGGTCCGCTCACCGGCCGGGTGCCCGCGGCCCGACGGCAGGAGTTGGTGGACGGCTTCGCCGAGGCGTCCGGACACGCGGTCCTGCTGAGCCAGATCCAGTCGGGCGGCACCGGCCTCAATCTCCAGGCCGCGTCGGTGGTCATCCTGTGCGAGCCGCAGGTCAAACCCACGCTGGAGACCCAGGCGATCGCCCGCGCGCACCGGATGGGGCAGATACGCCATGTCCAGGTCCACCGGCTGCTGACCGCCGACAGTGTCGACCAGCGCGTTCTGCGCCTGCTGGGTACGAAGAAGCGTCTCTTCGACGCGTACGCCCGCCACAGCGACGTCGCGGAGTCGACGCCGGACGCGGTCGACATCTCGGAGCAGTCGCTGGCCCGGCAGATCGTCGCGGAGGAGCAGGAGCGCATGGCGCTCCTGCCGGGACCCGCCGCTCCGGCTCTCTGACGCGCCGTCAACAGCCGTTCCGCGCCCCTGCCGTGACCGGCAGGGGCGTCTGCCGTGCCCCGCACGGCTCCCGTGATAGCTGTGCGAAAACCGTTGACAAGCCGTTGACATGATTGCAACCTGTGAATCGCAAAAAAGTAAGCAAGTGGCTCAATTTCTTAAGGCTCTTCTCGCAACTTCATGGCAGCGCACGGCCTGCCCCCTCGTTCCAACCGAACAGAGGACCATATGAGACGGAAGCAGCTCAGACCCCCACAGCCCACGCGGCTCAGGCGCGGACAGCTCCGCCGGCGGCTGATCACCGGCATCGTCATGGCCGCCCTGACCGTCGTCGGGCTCACCCCCCTCTCGGCCACGGCGGCCGAGCGCCCCAACCAGGCGACAGGCAAGAGCGTGTCGGCGAGCGGATCCGAGGGGAGCCACCCGGCCTCCAACGTCACCGACGGCAATCAGGCGTCGTACTGGGAGGGACCGAACAACGCGTTCCCGCAGACGCTCCGGGTCGACCTCGGCACGAACGTCGCCGTCGACCAGGTGGTGCTCAAGCTCCCGACCACCTGGGAGGCGCGCACCCAGGCCCTCAGCGTCCAGGGCAGCACCGACGGGAACACCTACAGCACCCTCTCCGCCTCGCAGGGGCGGCTGTTCACCCCCGCGTCGGCGAACACCGTCACCATCGACTTCCCCTCCACCGGTGTCCGTTACGTACGGCTGAACATCACCGGCAACACGGGCTGGCCGGCGGCGCAGATATCCGAGTTCGGGATCTTCGGCCCCGCGGGCGAGGACCCCGACCCGGACCCGGGTGACGACGGCACCGACCTGGCACGGGGCAAGGCGATCGAGGCGTCGTCGACGATCCACACGTTCGTCGCGGCGAACGCCAACGACAACAACGTCAACACGTACTGGGAGTCCGCGGGCCACCCGTCGAACCTGACGGTCAAGCTCGGGGCCGAGGCCGACATCACCTCCGTCGTGGTCAAGCTCAACCCCGACTCGGCGTGGGGCCCCCGGACCCAGAACATCCAGGTGCTCGGCCGCGCCCAGGGCGCCACCGGGTTCACCTCGCTGAAGGCACGCGCCGATTACGGCTTCAACCCGGCGACGAACCAGAACACGGTCCGCATCCCGGTCACCGGGCGCGTCGCCGACGTACAGCTCCAGATCTTCTCCAACACCGGTGCGCAGGGCGGCCAGGTCGCCGAACTCCAGGTCATCGGGCGCCCCGCGCCCAACCCGGACCTCACCGTCACCGCGCTCTCGTGGTCCCCCACCGCCCCGGTGGAGACCGACGCGACCACCGTGAGCGCGACGGTGCGCAACGCCGGGACGGCCGCGTCAGGCCCGACGACCGTGAACGTCAGCATCGGCGGAGTGGTCGCGGGCAGTGCCTCCGTGGGCGGTCTCGCCGCAGGCGCCTCGGGGACGGTCCAGGTCGCCGCGGGCAAGCGCGCCCAAGGCACCTACACGGTGACGGCGGTGGTGGACCCGACCGACACGATCGTCGAGCAGGACAACGACAACAACAGCTTCACCGCGGCCGGATCACTGGTCGTGGGGCAGGCCCCCGGGCCCGACCTCCAGGTGCTGAGCGTCAGTTCGACGCCGCAGAACCCGGCCGTCGGCGCGCAGGTCCAGTTCAGCGTGGCGGTGCAGAACCGCGGGACGACCGCGAGCGGCGCCACCACGGTCACCCGGGTGGCGGTGGGCGGCACGACGCTGAACACCAACACCCCGTCGATCGCGGCCGGCGCGACGACGAACGTGAGTGTCAACGGCAGTTGGACCGCCACCAGCGGCGGCGCCAACATCGTCGCCACGGCCGACGCGACCAATGTCGTGACGGAGACCAACGAGACCAACAACTCGTTCTCCCGCTCCATCGTGGTCGGGCGCGGCGCGGCCGACCCGTACGTGGAGTACGAGGCCGAGGCAGGCCGGTACTCGGGCACCCTGGTGGAGGCCGACGCCGTTCGCACCTTCGGGCACACCAACTTCGGCTCCGAGTCCTCGGGCCGCAAGTCGGTACGGCTCAACACCCAGGGCCAGTTCGTGGAGTTCACCTCCACCAACCCGGCCAACTCGATCGTGGTACGCAACTCGATCCCCGACGCCCCGGGCGGCGGCGGCACCGAGGCCACGATCAGTCTGTACGCCAACGACACCTTCGTGAAGAAGCTGAATCTCTCCTCGAAGCACAGCTGGCTGTACGGCAACACGGACGGCCCCGAGGCCCTGACGAACACGCCCCAGGCGGACGCCCGGCGGCTCTTCGACGAGGCCAACTCGCTACTGTCCACGACCTATCCGGCGGGCACCAAGTTCAAGCTCCAGCGCGACGCCGGTGACAGCGCGTCCTTCTACTACATCGACCTGATCGACCTGGAGCAGGTCGCGCCCCCGGCGGCCAAGCCCGCCGAGTGCACCTCGATCACCGAGTACGGCGCGGTCCCGGGCGACGGGATCGACGACACGACCGCCATCCAGTCGGCGGTCACCGCCGACCAGAACGGCACCATCGCCTGCGTCTGGATCCCGGCGGGCCAGTGGCGTCAGGAGAAGAAGATCCTGACCGACGACCCGCTGAACCAGGGGCAGTTCAACCAGATCGGCATCAAGAACGTCACCATCCGCGGCGCGGGCATGTGGCACTCACAGCTCTACACCCTGACCGAGCCGCAGAACGCGGGCGGGATCAACCACCCGCACGAGGGCAACTTCGGTTTCGACATCGACGACAACACCAAGATCTCGGACATCGCCATCTTCGGCTCCGGCCGGATCCGCGGCGGCGACGGCAACGCCGAGGGCGGAGTCGGCCTGAACGGCCGGTTCGGCAAGAACACCAAGATCTCCAACGTATGGATCGAGCACGCCAACGTGGGTGCCTGGGTCGGCCGCGACTACGACAACATCCCGTCCCTCTGGGGTCCCGCGGACGGCCTTGAGTTCACCGGCATGCGGATCCGCAACACGTACGCCGACGGCATCAACTTCACCAACGGCACGCGGAATTCAAAGGTCTTCAACTCCTCGTTCCGCACCACCGGCGACGACTCCCTGGCGGTCTGGGCCAACCGGTACGTCAAGGACACCTCCGTCGACGTCGCGCACGACAACTCGTTCACCAACAACACCATCCAGCTGCCGTGGCGGGCGACCGGCATCGCGGTCTACGGCGGTTACGGCAACAAGATCGAGAACAACATCGTCTCCGACACGGCGAACTACCCGGGCATCATGCTGGCGACCGACCACGATCCGCTGCCCTTCTCGGGGCAGACCCTGATCGCCAACAACGCGCTCCACCGCACGGGCGGTGCCTTCTGGAACGAGGACCAGGAGTTCGGTGCCATCACCCTCTTCGCGGCGAGCCGGGACATACCCGGCGTCACGATCAGGGACACCGACATCTACGACTCCACGTACGACGGCATCCAGTTCAAGACGGGCGGCGGCACCATGCCGGGTGTCGTGATCAACAACGTCAAGATCGACAAATCCAACAACGGCGCGGGCATCCTGGCCATGAGCGGGGCCCGGGGCAGCGCGACGCTGTCGAACGTCACGATCACCAACTCGGCGGACGGCGACATCGTCACACAGCCGGGATCGGGCTTCGTGATCACCGGCGGCCCGACGCCGCCGCTCGCGCCGGGCAAACTGACGGGCGGTGGCCGACGGTAACCACTGCGTGAAGGCGTGACACCACGGCAGGTGCGGATCGAGGACCCTCGGTCCGCATCTGTCGCGCCCGACACGTTCCGGACTCCCTCCGGCGCCCCGCACGTTCCCTTCTCGCCACCGGCCGCGGGCACGCTCCCCGAGTGCGGACCCCGGGCGACGAATCACATATACGCAAATGCCGGCTACTGGGGCTCACCGGTTCCACGGCCGTGGCCGTCGGCGGCGCGAGTGCCGGCGCCCTGCCGGTCGGTGAGGCCCTCGCACCGTCGTCGGGAGCGGCGGCGGTGGGACTCTTCGGCGCCTACTTCGGGCTCGTGCTGCTCGTCGCGGCCTGGGCCTGGCTGGGCCGCGCCGTGCGCGGACCGCGGCCGCCCGGTGCGCGCGGCATGGTGGTCACGCTCACGGTGTGGGCCGCACCGCTGGTGATCGCCCCACCCTTGTTCAGCCGCGACGTGTACAGCTACCTGGCGCAGGGCGCCATGGTGGACGCCCAGATCGACGTGTACGCCCATGGCCCCGACCAGCTCGGCGGTCCGCTCGCCGCGCAGGTCTCGCCCATGTGGCAGGACACGCCGACCCCGTACGGTCCGCTGTTCCTGTCGTTCGCCTCGCTGATCGCGCGCGCCACGCGGGCGGAGCTCTCGGCCGGGGTGCTCGGCATGCGGCTGGTCGCACTGCTCGGCGTGGGCCTGATGGTGGTGTCGCTGGTGCTGCTCGCCCGCCGCAGCGGAACCGCACCGGGCGCCGCGCTCTGGCTGGGGGCGCTCAATCCGCTGCTCCTGCTGCACCTGGTGGCCGGCGCGCACAACGACGCGGTGATGCTGGGGCTGCTCGGCATGGCGCTGGTGGCCGCGAAGGGCCGCTTCCCCGTGCTGGGCGCGGTCCTGATGACTCTCGCCGCGCTGGTCAAGGCGCCCGCCGCGCTGGGTCTGCTGGCCGTCGCCGCGTTCTGGGCGGGCGGACTCACCGGCCGGTACCGATGGCTCAGAGCGGCGAGCGCGGTCGCCGGGGTCTCCCTCGCGACGACCGCCGTGGTGACCGCGGTCACCGGCACCGGCTACGGCTGGATCGGCGCCCTCAACACCCCGGTGTCCCAGCACAATTGGGCGCTCACCTCCCTCCTCGGCCGGATGACCGCCTCGGCGCTGCACAGCGCGGGCAGCGACCTGGCACCGTTCGCCCTGGACGCCTGGCGCGCGGTCGGCCTGGCGTCGACAGCCGTCGCCGTGCTGCTGGTGTGGCTGCGCCGCCCCCGGCACAGCCCTGTGTACGCGCTGGGCCTCAGCCTGATCGCGGTCGCCGTCCTGGGTCCGGCCATCCGCCCCTGGTACGTGCTGTGGGGCCTGTTCCCGCTGGCGGCGGCCGCCCCACCGGGACCGGCGCGCCGGGTGGTGGCCGTCGCCAGCGGGGTGCTCGCGCTGGCCCAGCTGCCCAGCGGACTCGCCGCGGACGGCCTCCAGTTGGCGCTCGCGACGTGCGGCGGGCTGTTCGCGGTGGTCGCGCTCTTCTGGGCGCGCGAGATGTCGGGCGACGAAGTGACGCTGACCGCGCGGGAACCAGGGAGGGTGGCATGACGGGCCGGGGCATGAGGGGGCGGGGCATGACGGGCCGGGGCATGACGGGCCGGTGGCAGGCGGGGTGGCGGCAGGCGGGGTGGCGGCCCATGTCGCGGCGCCGAAGGCATCTGCTCCTGGGCGTGCTGTGCGCGGGCGTGACGGCTTTCGTCGCGACCGTCCCGTACCACCGCGACTGGTTCGATCTGTGGGTCTACTACGACGCGGTGCGCCACTGGACCGACGCCGGGGGCGGGGTGCGCGGCGCCGGGCTCTACGACTACCGGGTACCCGGCCAGACGTACGGATTCACCTACCCGCCCTTCGCCGCGCTGTGCGTGCTGCCGCTGTCCCTGCTCAGCTGGCCCGTCGCGCTCACCGCGGGCATCGTGGCGAACCTCGGCGCCCTGGCCCTGATCCTGCGCCGGCTCGCCGAGCCGGTGATCCGCCGTCACGGCCTGGACCGGTGGACCTCGTACACCCTGATCCTGTGCATGCTCGCACTGCTGGAACCGGTCTACGACAGCATCAGCTTCGGCCAGGTCAACCTTCTCCTGCTGGCTCTCGTCCTCACCGACGCCCGTCTGCTGTCCACCGGCAGCCGGTGGGCGGGCATCGGCATCGGGCTCGCCGCGGCGGTCAAGCTCACCCCCGCGATCTTCATCGGCTACCTCGTCGTCACCCGCCGCCGGCGTGCCGCCGGCACGGCCGCCGCCGTCGCCGTGGGCACGACCCTGGTCGCTCTGTGGCTCTCACCGGGTGCCTCGCACGCGTACTGGACATCGGCCCTCTGGGACACGAGCCGCATCGGCGACCTGAGTTACGTCTCCAACCAGTCCTGGCAGGGCGTCCTCGCCCGGCTCTCCGCACCGGCCGAACCGGAGCGGCTCTGGTGGGCGTGCGGCGTCGTCGCCGTCGTCGGCGCCTGGGCGTACCGGGTCGACAAGGCCCGAGCGGTGGGCGACGTGCGCGGCGGCATCGCGCTGACCGGCGCCGCCGCGTGCCTCGTCAGCCCGGTCACCTGGGTGCACCACCTGGTCTGGCTGCTCCCGGCGCTCGCGGTCCTCGCGGACCGGGCCCTCGAACCGCCGCGCCGTGGCCGCCCGTTGATCGTGGCGGTAGCGGTGTACCTGATCCTGTGCAGCTACGTCGTATGGCTGTGGCGGTACGACGCGAGCGGCGTCGGCGGCTTCATCGGTAGCAACACGTTCGTCTGGACGGAGCTGGTACTGCTCCTGGCTCTCCCCCTCCGGCCGCCGCACCCGGCGCTCAGAGGACCTTCCGGCGGACCAGGGCGGCCAGCACCAGAGCCCCGGGAAGCAGCGGCAGCCAGACCGTGACGATGCGGAACCCGAGGACCGCGGCGGTCGCCACGGAGACCGGGGAGCCCGCGCCGACGAGCGCGATGAGCAGCGCGGCCTCGACGGAGCCGATGCCGCCCGGGGTCGGCACGATCCCGGCCACGATGCTGGCGGCCAGGTAGGCGATCATGATGTCGACGGTGGGCACCGGCATCTGGAGCGCGCGGGCCACCGTGACCATGACCGCGGCCTGGAGCGCGGGGAAGGCGAGTGTCCCGGTCCACAGGGCGATCACCCGGGCGGGCCGGGTGTGCAGGGCGCGCGCGTCGGTCAGCGCGGTCCGCAGAAAGTCCTGGACGAAGCCGCGCAGCGGCCGTACCGACCACAGCACCAGCGCCGCCAGCGTGAGCCCGCCGGCCAGCAGGAGCAGCGCGAGCATCCCGTACTCCGCCGGCAGCAGTCCGCCCGTCGGGATGGCCCCCGGCCAGGCGGCCATGAGCGTGAGCAGCAGGGTGTACCGGCCGATGGGCTGGGCCAGCGAGTAGAGGGCGAGCGCGGCGCAGGACCGCGCGGTGGATATCCCGCAGCCCTGGAGGAACCGCAGCGTCACCACGTGCGCGCCGAGCCCGGCGGGCAGCAGATGGTTCGCCGACCCGGCGGCGATCTGGGAGGCCAGCAGCCGCCCCGCGGGCAGCCGTTCCATGACGGTGCCCTGGCGCAGCAGGCAGACCGGTATCCAGCACGCCCCGGTCAGGACGACCGCGGCCAGCAGCCAGCTCCGGTCCGCGCCGCGCAGTTCCCCGATGCCCGAGAGGATCACCGGCCAGTTCCCGGCCACCCAGGCGGCCACGAGGAGAAGCGGAACGAGACAGACCAACTGCCGCAGCGGCACTCGCCGCAGAGCGGAGGGCAGGGTCATCGACACGGCGCAGCCGTCCTTCCATGACGCGCCAGGGCGCGGGCGGGGGTTCCTCCTGGGGATTCCCGCTCCGCGCGACCGTGCGGTGTCGTCCGCCCGACGGCCGGTGGAACGGACCGGGCCATGTACCGGTTCCGGCCGTGGACACACCTTCGGTCCTGGTGGATCGGAGCGCGCTCAGCCCAGTCAAGCAAGATCGTCTATTCCGGAACAGGAATAGTCCGGAGTCGGCATAGAGCTGGGGCGACGGGTCAACGGGCCCAATTGTGACGACGACGATTGCCGAACGTCCACCGGCGCGAGGGGCGCGGTTCCCTCGTCGTGCGGGGTGATGTCTTCAACGGCTTCACGCGCCGGAGGGGGAAGGTCCCGTGGAGATCCCGGAGCACGTCCTGAGGGAGGCCGTCCGTGCGCTTGGACGGTGCCGCGTGGCGGAAGGGTGTCGGCGCACCGCCGCGATTACGCCGGCTGACGCCGTACGAGTTCGCGCAGTCCCGCCCTCGTTCGCCAACAGGGCGGCCGGCGGGCCCTGTTCGACGACGCGTCCCGCGTCCATGACCAGCACGCGGTCCGCGTCGAGGACCGTGGATCAGCCCACGATGTCCGCCGGCGATTCCTGACGTCGGGGGCGTCGGTGACGACGACTTCGGGCAGCGGCCGGGCGGAACGTCGCGGGTGTCGCCACCACTTGGTGATCGTGGACGCTTCGACGCCGGTAGGTCGCCGACGGCCTCCGGAACTCGTCCACAGGAGGTGTCACTCCGGGTGGCCGCCCCAGGAGGGATCGATCTTGTTCAGGAGCAGTTCACCGGAGCGATCTTCAGAAGAACCTGTCATGGACACTCCCGTCAGGGGATGCTGTCGGCAGCCATCACTCGGCCGTGTCGGCACCGCGTCGACTGCTCGCCGAGTCATCCGAGAGGACGCACATGGATAATCTGCCGTCGCGTGGAGCGAGTAGGTCGGCTCTGGCGTTTTTCAAGCAGAAGCGGTCCTGGCTGGGGGCGCTGGTCGGCGCCACGGTCCTGAGTGTGGTGTTGCCGTCGTCAGTGGCTCACGCCGAGAATCTGCCGAACCTGCCCCAGAACGCCGGAGGTTATGAGGCGTCGTTCTCGCCTGCGTACGACTACGACGGCGACGGCTGCTACCCCGTTGCCGCCGTCGCACCCGACGGAACGCTCAATCCCGGTCTGAACACCTCGGGCGCGGTCAACGGCAGCTGCCGTGATCAGTCCGACTTGGACCGGACCCAGACCTATGCCCGCTCGAAGTGCAACAACGGATGGTGTGCAGTCGTATACGCCAGCTATTTCGAGAAGGACCAGGCCCTGGCCGGCAGCGGACTCGGTGGTCACCGCCATGACTTCGAGCATGTGATCTCATGGATCAACCAGGGGTCCAACCAGGTGGAATACCTCACGACCACGCAACATTCCAGCCAGCAGACCTATCCGCGTTCGCAGGTACGCTTCGAGGGTTCCCACCCCAAGGTCGTCTACCACAAGGACGGTATAGGCACCCACTTCTTCCGGCTTGCCAACGGTAACGACGAGCCGGCGGAGAACCACTACCACAACTGGCGCCAGCCCCCCATCGTGGACTGGAACGGGTGGCCCAGCACTTCCCTGCGAGACCGCCTGATGAACGCGGACTTCGGATCGGCCACCATCAAGACCACCGACAAGGACGACCGCTTCCGGAACCTCCTGAATGCCTCCAAGCCGTCTGGCATCCCCTTCGACCCCTGGGCCTGACAGCAGGACTCCGGAACCGCGGAGGCCGTCGGACAGCGCGAGGTACGACGACGACGCGCATGGTTCGGAGCCCCGGAAAACATCAGGTCCGGATAGAGGCGACCCTCTGTCCGGACCTGATCACTTCTCCCGCACCACCCCATGGGGCAATGATTTGTGTCCGAGGGGGGACTTGAACCCCCACGCCCGATAAAGGGCACTAGCACCTCAAGCTAGCGCGTCTGCCATTCCGCCACCCGGACGAGTGGTCGAACCTCGGCGTTTCCGCCGGGCGACGTAGTGAACGATACCAGGGCCCAGGGGTGCTCTTCACCCGCATATCCCATGGTCCGGGGCGCACGGGGCCCGGTGCGGGCGCGGTTCGGACGGCACCGTACGCTCCTGCGGGACGCGGCGGAGCGTACGGTGCCGACAGCGCGCCGCGGCTACGCCGCCTTCGCTTCCTGGGAGATTCGTACCGTGTTGCCCGAGGGGTCGCGGAAGGCGCAGTCGCGCGGGCCCCACGGCTGGTCGATGGGCTCTTGGAGCACTTCGGCGCCGGCCGCCCGTACCTTCTCGAAGGTCGCGTCGACATCGTCGGTGCTGAACACGACCTGAGTCAGGACGCCCTTGGTGAGCAGCTCCTGGAGAGCGTCGCCGTCGGCCTGGGAGCGGCCCGCGTGCGGTTCCGAGAGGACGATCTCAAGGCCGGGCTGGGTCGGGCTGCCGAGGGTGACCCAGCGGAATCCGCCGGAGGCGACATCGTTGCGGACCTCCAGGCCGAGCGCGTCACGGTAGAAGGTGAGCGCCTCGTCGGGGTCGTTGACAGTGATGTGGGAGTACTGGAGTGCGATGGTCATGTCGTCAACGCTAGGCGGCGGCCTCGGGGCCCGCTTCTCGAATCCTGCTCGGTGTCTCTCTGGTGGGCCGGGTGACCACCTTCGCCAGACAGGAGGGCATCGCGGTGACGGCTCCGTGCTCGCGGGCGGCGTACGCGCTCGGCGTCTGCCCCAGGATCTCGGTGAACCGGGAGCTGAACGAGCCGAGGGACGTACAGCCCACCGCCATGCACGCGTCGGTCACGCTCGTGCCCGCGCGCAGCAGCGCCATCGCGCGTTCGATACGGCGGGTCATGAGATAGCTGTACGGCGTCTCGCCGTAGGCGGCACGGAACTGCCGCGAGAAGTGCGCGGGCGACATGAACGCGTGCCGGGCCATCGTGGGCACGTCGAGCGGACGCGCGTACTCGCGGTCGATCAGATCGCGCGCCCGACGCAGATGCGCGAGGTTGGCGAGATCCTTCGGGTCCATGGGCGCCACGTTACCACCGGGCCCTGGAAAGCACGCCTGACCTGCGAGAACGCACGTTGGATGAGAGGAATCGGCTGAGGAGGGGTTCCGTGCGACCTCAGCCGATTCCGGCTCATGGTGAGGGTGGGAGTCGGGGTGACCGCACCGTCACGGCATCAGGTGGTAGTCCGGGAAGTTGCCCGGCGGGCGCTCCCCGTCGGGTCCGTTGGTGACGGCCTTCACGAGCAGTTCGCCGCCGACGAAGGCGCCCCGCCAGGAGTGCCCGAAGCCGCCGAAGAGCTCGTCACGGTCGCCGCGTGAACGCGGCCGGCCGTGGCCGACCTTGAACGCGCGGATCTGCGGGGACAGCCGGGCGTACGTCTCCGCGTCGTCGGTCGCCAGCGTGGCGGCCAGCGCCCCGTTGGAGGCGTTCATCGCGGCGAGGAGTTCCGCCTCGGTGTCGACCAGGACGATGGTGTCGACCGGGCCGAAGGGCTCCGCGTGGTGCAGCGGCGAGGACGGCGGCGGGTTCAGCAACGTCACCGGTGCGAGATAGGCCGAGGTGTCCTGGCCGGCCAGGAAACGCCCGTCCGCGAGCGATCCGTGGTGGATGGGGACCGCGCCGCGGTCGATGGCCTCGGCCACCTGGTCGTCCAGCTCCTTGGCCTTGGCCGCGTTGATGAGCGGGCCGAAGTCCAGTTCGGGCAGCGGGTCGTCGGGGTGCTCGACGGCCAGCGGGTGGCCGAGCCGGATGGAGCGGACGGCGGGCAGATAGGCCCCGAGGAAGTCGGCGAAGAGCGAGCGCTGGACGACGAAGCGCGGGTACGCGGTGCACCGCTGCTTGCCGTAGTCGAACAGCTTGGGGATGACGGCGTTGAGCGCGTCCCAGTCGGAGTGGTTCCAGACGCCCCAGGTGTTGAGGCCCTCCTGTTCGAGGATGTGGCGCTTGCCGAGGTCGGCGACGGTGGTGGCGATGCGCGCGCCGGTGTCGCGGCCTCCTACGAAGGAGACACAGCCGATCTCCGGGGAGCGGACCAGCGCCTCGGAGAGTTCCCCGCCGCTGCCGCTGACCAGGGTGAAGGGCAGCCCTTCGCGGACGGCGAGTGCGGAGGCCAGGGTGAGACAGGCGACTCCGCCGTCGGTGGGCGCCTTGGCGATCACCGCGTTGCCGGCCAGGGCCTGCACGAGCATGGCGTGGACCAGGACGGACATCGGGTAGTTCCAGCTGGCGATGTTGGAGACCGGGCCCGGCAGCGGGGAGCGGCCCTCCAGCATGGGTTCGACGCCGTCCACGTACCAGCGCACGCCGTCGATGGCGCGGTCGACGTCGGCCTGGGCGAGCCGCCAGGGCTTGCCGATCTCCCAGACGAGGAGGAGGGCGAGCAGCTCGCGGTGCTCGGTCAGGGCGTCGAGGGTGGCGCCGACGCGGGCGCGGCGCTCGGCCAGCGGGACGTGCCGCCAGGCGCGGTGCTGGTCGAGCGAGGCGCGTACGGCCTGCTGGGCGGCTTCGGCGTCGAGCCGGGGCGGCCCGACGATGGGGCTGCCGTCGACGGCGCTGTAGGCGGGGAGGGTACGGCCGCCGGACTGCCAGGAGGCGTCCCAGAGGTTGAGGACGTGGTCCTCCCGGAAGGCCTCGGGCGCGATGGCGAGGCACTGCTGCCAGGCGTCGGACCACGCGGTGCCCGGCTTGAGGATGAGGGTGGGTGCCATTGAGGGTTCTCCGCTCGAAAGGGGGCGGGAGTTGCATGGCTGGCGGAAGGCGCGAGCGCGGTTGCCGGACGAGATGCACGGGTCGTCCGCCGAGGGCGCGTGGTGCGGGGGCGGGTGTTCGGTTGTCGGGCTCCGCCCGGTGGGCGGTTCGTGCTCACACGCCGGACGGGCCGAGGTGCTGGCGCGACGGCGTCGCCGGACAGCCCGGTACTGACGACGTCGCCCGGCCGGCCGGTGAGGTCCGCCCGGCCGGGCGTCGCATCAGGCCGTGACCGCTATGCGGTCCAGCACCAGGCGGGCCGTTTCCGAAGGCGTCGAGCCGACGCGGACGCCGACCGCTTCGAGTGCCTTCTTCTTCGCCTCCGCCGTGCCCGAGGAGCCCGAGACGATCGCCCCCGCGTGGCCCATCGTCTTGCCCTCGGGCGCGGTGAAGCCCGCGATGTAGCCGACCACCGGCTTCGTCACGTGGTCGGCGATGTACGCCGCCGCACGCTCCTCCGCGTCGCCGCCGATCTCGCCGATGAGCACGATGAGTTCGGTGTCCGGGTCGGCCTCGAACGCGGCGAGGCAGTCGATGTGCGTCGTGCCGACGACGGGGTCTCCCCCGATGCCGACCGCCGACGAGAAGCCGATCTCGCGCAGCTCGTACATCAACTGGTACGTCAGCGTGCCCGACTTGGAGACCAGTCCGATCCTGCCGGGCTTGGTCGCGATGTCCGCCGGGATGATGCCGGCGTTGGACTGTCCGGGGCTGATGAGCCCGGGACAGTTGGGCCCGATGATCCGGGTGTCGCTTTTCCCAGCGTACGCCTGGAAGACGACCGCGTCATGGACGGGAATGCCCTCGGTGATCACGACGGCGAGGCCGATGCCCGCGTCGACGGCCTCCAGGACCGCCGCCTTGGCGAACGGCGGCGGTACGAAGACGACGGTGACGTCCGCGCCGGTCGCCGCGATGCCGTCGGCGACGGAACCGAAGACCGGGACCGCCCGGCCGTCGAAGTCGACGCTCTGGCCCGCCTTGCGCGGGTTGACGCCGCCGACGACGTCGGTTCCGGCCTCCAGCATCCGGCGGGTGTGCTTCATGCCCTCGGCACCGGTCATGCCCTGGACGAGGACCTTGCTCTCCTTGGTCAGGAAAATCGCCATGGTCTCTGCTTCCTCTTCTCCGTTGTCCGCGTTGTCCGTGTCGTTCGCGTACTCCCGGACTTAGCCGGCGTTCGCGAGTACGGCGGCCTGGCGCGCGGCGCCGTCCATCGTCGTGGCCTGCTCCACGAGGGGATGCGCACGGTCGTCGAGGATGGCGCGGCCCCGCGCGGCGCTGTTGCCGTCGAGGCGTACGACGAGCGGCTTGGTCAGCCGGACCGATTCCAGGGCCTGGACGATGCCTTCGGCGACGGCGTCGCAGGCCGTGATGCCGCCGAACACGTTGACGAACACGGACTTGACGTCGGGGTCGGACAGGATGACGGAGAGCCCGTCGGCCATGACCTGCGCCGAGGCGCCACCGCCGATGTCGAGGAAGTTGGCGGGGCGGGCGCCGCAGCCGGCGACGACGTCGAGGGTCGACATGACGAGCCCCGCGCCGTTGCCGATGATGCCGACCTCGCCGTCGAGCTTGACGTAGTTGAGGCCCTTGGCGGCTGCCGCCGCCTCCAGCGGGTCGGCGCCGGGGTCCTGCTGGTCGTCGCCCCAACGGCTCTGGCGGAACTGGGCGTTGTCGTCGAGGGTCACTTTTCCGTCAAGTGCGAGGATGCGGCCCTCCGTTGTCCTGACGAGCGGGTTGACCTCGACCAGCAGGGCGTCCTCCTTGATCAGGACCTGCCAGAGCGACTGGAGTACGAAGGCGGTCTCCGGCGGCAGCGCAGCCGCCGCCGCGATCTCCGCCGCCTTGGCCGCCGTAACGCCTTCGGCCGGGTCGATGGGGATCCTGGCCACCGCCTCGGGGCGGGTCGCCGCCACCTCCTCGATGTCCATCCCGCCCTCGGCGGACGCGATCGCGAGGAAGGTCCCCGCGGCGCGGTCGAGCACATAGCTGACGTAGAACTCGGTCTCGATGTCCACCGGTTGGGCCAGCATCACCGTGCGGACGGTGTGGCCCTTGATGTCCATCCCGAGGATCTGGCGAGCGGTCAGTTCCGCGGCGGCCGGATCGGCCGCGAGCTTCACCCCGCCGGCCTTGCCCCGGCCTCCGGTCTTCACCTGTGCCTTGACGACGACCCGGCCGCCGAGCCGTTCGGCCGCGAGCGCGGCCTCCCTCGCGAACTCGACGGTTTCGGCCTCCGGCACGGCGATGCCGTACTCCGCGAACAGGTCTCTGGCTTGGTGCTCGTACAGATCCATGCCGGCTCCCACTGCAACAGAAAGGAATGAAAGTGCCGCACGCCCCCTGGACACCACCCACCGAATGCGGGATAACAAGCTTCATACAGTATTCGTCGACTGTATGCAATCCATCGCGGGAGCACTCGGGAGCACCCCCAAGAGCCCCCCGGCTCCCCTACGAAGGGACAGGACAACCTCATGCCCGACGACAGCCAGGAACTCATCTCCGGTGGTCATCTGGTCGCCAAGGCACTCAAGGCAGAAGGTGTCGAGGTCATCTACACCCTCTGCGGCGGCCACATCATCGACATCTACGACGGCTGCGTCGACGAGGGCATCGAAGTCGTCGACGTACGTCACGAGCAGGTCGCCGCCCACGCCGCCGACGGTTACGCGCGCATCACCGGCAAGCCCGGCTGCGCCGTCGTCACCGCCGGACCGGGCACGACCGACGCCGTCACCGGTGTCGCCAACGCGTTCCGTGCCGAGTCACCCATGCTGCTCATCGGCGGCCAGGGCGCACTCACCCAGCACAAGATGGGTTCGCTGCAGGACCTGCCGCACGTGGACATGATGACGCCGATCACCAAGTTCGCGGCGACCGTCCCCGACACGGCCCGCGCGGCCGACATGGTCTCCATGGCTTTCCGGGAGTGCTACAACGGCGCTCCCGGCCCGTCCTTCCTGGAGATTCCGCGCGATGTCCTCGACGCGAAGGTCCCGGTCGACAAAGCACGCGTACCCAAGGCCGGCCAGTACCGGGCCTCGACCCGTTCGCCCGGTGACCCCGCGGCCATCGAGAAGCTCGCCGATCTGCTGGTGCACGCCGAGAAGCCGGCGATCCTGCTCGGCAGCCAGGTGTGGACCACGCGGGCCACGGACGACGCGATCGAGCTCGTACGGACGCTGAATGTCCCGGCCTACATGAACGGTGCGGGGCGAGGCACCCTGCCTCCCGGCGACCCGCACCACTTCCAGCTCTCCCGCCGCTACGCCTTCACCAACGCCGACCTCATCATCATCGTCGGCACGCCCTTCGACTTCCGGATGGGTTACGGCAAGCGGCTCTCGCCCGACGCGACGGTCGTCCAGATCGACCTCGACTACCGCACGGTCGGCAAGAACCGCGACATCGACCTCGGCATCGTCGGCGACGCCGGTCTCGTGCTGAAGTCGGTCACCGAGGCGGCGAGCGGCCGGATCAACGGCGGTTCGGTCAAGCGCAAGGCATGGCTGGAGGAGCTGCGGGCCGCCGAGCAGACGGCGATCGAGAAGCGGCTGCCGTCGCTCAAGAAGGACAGCTCGCCGATCCACCCCTACCGGCTGGTCAGCGAGATCAACGAATTCCTCACCGAGGACTCGATCTACATCGGCGACGGCGGCGACATCGTCACCTTCTCCGGCCAGGTCGTGCAGCCCAAGTCACCGGGCCACTGGATGGACCCGGGCCCGCTCGGCACGCTCGGTGTCGGCGTCCCCTTCGTCCTCGCGGCGAAGAAGGCGCGGCCTGACAAGGAGGTCGTGGCTCTCTTCGGCGACGGAGCCTTCTCGCTGACGGGCTGGGACTTCGAGACGCTCGTCCGCTACAACCTGCCGTTCGTGGGCATCGTCGGCAACAACTCGTCGATGAACCAGATCCGTTACGGCCAGAAGGCCAAGTACGGCGACGAGCGCGAGCGGGTCGGCAACACCCTCGGCGACGTCCACTACGACAAGTTCGCCCAGATGCTGGGCGGTTACGGCGAAGAGGTCAGGGACCCGGCCGACATCGCACCCGCCCTCCAGCGGGCCCGCGAGTCCGGGCTGCCGTCGCTGATCAACGTCTGGGTCGACCCCGACGCGTACGCCCCCGGAACCATGAACCAGACCATGTACAAGTAAGGGAGGCCATGATGACCCAGGCTCTCGAAGCCCCGGAGAACTCCCCCGACACACCGAGCCCCCAGGCGCTGAGCGGCGTCCGTGTCCTCGACATGACGCATGTGCAGTCCGGCCCCTCGGCCACCCAGATCCTCGCCTGGCTCGGTGCGGACGTGGTGAAGGTGGAAGCGCCGACGGGAGACATCACCCGTAAGCAGCTGCGCGACATCCCCGATGTCGACTCGCTGTACTTCACGATGCTCAACTGCAACAAGCGCAGCGTCACCCTCAACACCAAGAGCGAGCGCGGCAAGGAGATCCTCACCGAACTCATCCGCCGCTCCGACGTGATGGTCGAGAACTTCGGCCCCGGCGCGGTCGACCGGATGGGATTCACCTGGGACAAGATCCAGGAGATCAACCCGAAGATCGTGTACGCCTCGATCAAGGGCTTCGGCGAAGGCCCGTACACCAACTTCAAGGCGTACGAGGTCGTCGCGCAGGCGATGGGCGGCTCGATGTCGACCACCGGCTTCGAGGACGGCCCGCCGATGGCGACCGGCTCGCAGATCGGCGACTCCGGCACCGGTATGCACGCGGTGGCCGCCATCCTGGCCGCGCTCTACCAGCGCACCGCCACCGGGCGCGGGCAGCGCGTGAACGTCGCGATGCAGCACGCCGTGCTCAACCTCTGCCGGGTCAAGCTCCGCGACCAGCAGCGTCTGTCGCACGGCCCGCTGGCCGAGTACCCGAACGAGGACTTCGGCGACGCGGTCCCGCGCTCGGGCAACGCCAGCGGCGGCGGTCAGCCGGGCTGGGCGGTCAAGTGCGCGCCGGGCGGCCCCAACGACTACGTGTATGTGATCGTGCAGCCGGTCGGCTGGAAGCCCGTCAGCGAGCTGATCGGCCGGCCCGAACTGGCCGACGACCCGGACTGGGCGACTCCCGAGGCCCGCCTCACCAAGCTGGGCAAGATGTTCCAGCTCATCGAGGAGTGGACCGCGACGCTTCCCAAGTGGGAGGTGCTGGAGAAGCTCAACGCGCACAACATCCCGTGCGGCCCGATCCTCTCCACCAAGGAGATCATCGAGGACCCCTCGCTCGCGGCCAACGAGATGGTCGTCGAGGTCGAGCACCCGCAGCGCGGGAGCTTCACCACGGTCGGGAGCCCGCTGAAGCTCTCCGACTCCCCCGTCCACATCACCGCGTCCCCGCTGCTCGGTGAGCACAACGCGGAGGTGTACGTCGGCGAGCTCGGTCTCGGCGACGAGGAACTGCGCCTGTTGAAAACGAACGGAGTCATCTAGTGGCGGACAGCATTGCCTTCAAGCCCGACAAGGACAACGTCGACGCGATCATCAAGGCCGCGCTGGCGCAGGGGCGTACGTCGCTGACCGCGCCCGAGGGCAAGGCGATCACGGACGCGTACGGCATCCCGACGCCGGGCGAGGCGCTCGCGGAGTCGGCCGACGACGCGGTGGCCGCGGCCGCCCGGATCGGGTTCCCGGTCGCGATGAAGATCGTGTCGCCGGAGATCCTCCACAAGACGGACGCGGGCGGCGTGCAGATCGGCGTCAACTCGGCGGCCGAGGTACGGGCGGCCTTCACCACGATCGTGTCGAACGCGCGGGCGTACGATCCGAACGCGCAGATCCTCGGTGTGCAGGTGCAGCAGATGGTGCCCGCGGGCACCGAGATCCTGATCGGTACGGTCACCGACCCCACCTTCGGCAAGGTCGTGGCCTTCGGTCTCGGCGGCGTCCTGGTGGAGGTGCTGAAGGACGTCACCTTCCGGCTCGCGCCGGCCACCAAGGACGACGCGCTGTCCATGCTGGACGGCATCCGGGCCGCGGAGATCCTGCGCGGGGTACGGGGCGGCGCGGCGGTCGACCGCGACGCGCTGGCCGATCTCGTGGTGCGGGTCTCGCAGTTGGCCGCCGACTTCCCCAATATCGCGGAGGTGGACCTCAACCCGGTCTTCGCCTCGGCGAGCGGGGTCATGGCGGCCGACGTACGGATCCTGCTCACCGAGGAGGTGCCGGTCCCCCGCCGCACCTACACGCGCGAGGAGATCCTCATCTCCATGCGCCGGCTCATGGAGCCGCGTTCGGTGGCGGTCATCGGTGCCTCCAACGAGGACGGCAAGATCGGCAATTCGGTCATGCGGAACCTCATCGACGGAGGTTTCGCGGGCGAGATCTACCCGGTCAATCCCAAAGCCGATGACATACTCGGCCGTAAGGCGTACAAGAGCGTGATGGATGTTCCCGGTGAGCCTGACGTGGCGATATTCGCGATCCCCGCGAAGTTCGTCGCCAACGCGCTCACCGAGGTCGGCCGCAAGAACATCCCCAACGCCGTCCTGATCCCCTCCGGTTTCGCCGAGACCGGTGAGCACGAACTCCAGCAGCAGATCGTGACGATCGGCGAGGAGAGCGGGATCCGGCTGCTCGGGCCGAACATCTACGGCTACTACTCCACCTGGCAGGACCTCTGCGCCACGTTCTGCACCCCGTACGACGTCAAGGGCGGCGTGGCACTGACCTCGCAGTCCGGCGGCATCGGTATGGCGATCCTCGGCTTCGCGAGGACCACCAGGACCGGTGTGTCGGCCATCGTCGGACTCGGCAACAAGTCGGACCTCGACGAGGACGACCTGCTGACCTGGTTCGGTGAGGACGACAACACCGACTGCATCGCGATGCACCTGGAGGACCTCAAAGACGGCCGCGCCTTCGTCGAGGCGGCGCGCGCGACCGTACCGAAGAAGCCCGTGGTCGTCCTCAAGGCCGGGCGTACGGCGGCCGGTGCCAAGGCGGCGGGCTCGCACACCGGGGCCCTCGCGGGCGACGACGCGGTGTACGAGGACATCCTGCGGCAGTCCGGCGTCATCAGGGCGCCGGGGCTGAGCGAGATGCTGGAGTTCGCGCGCGGGCTGCCCGTACTCCCCACCCCCAAGGGCGACAACGTCGTGATCATCACGGGCGCCGGCGGGTCGGGTGTGCTGCTGTCGGACGCGATCGTCGACAACGGCCTGTCGCTGATGGAGATTCCGCCGGACCTGGACGAGGCGTTCCGCGCCTTCATCCCGCCCTTCGGGGCGGCGGGCAACCCGGTGGACATCACGGGCGGCGAGCCGCCGTCCACGTACGAGGCCACGATCCGGCTCGGGTTGGAGGATCCCCGGATCCACTCCCTCGTCCTGGGCTACTGGCACACAATCGTCACCCCGCCGATGGTCTTCGCCGAGCTGACGGCGCGGGTGGTGGCCGAGTTCAAGGAACGCGGCATCGAGAAGCCGGTGGTGGCTTCGCTCGCGGGCGACGTCGAGGTGGAGGCCGCGTGCCAGTACCTCTACGAACGGGGCGTCGTGGCGTACCCGTACACCACCGAGAAGCCTGTCGAGGTGCTCGGCGCGAAGTACCGCTGGGCACGGGCGGCGGGGCTGCTGTGAGCAACGGGCAGCGGCCGTACAACGGTCGGCCGGCGGGAGCCGAGGAGCTGTGGGGAGGCACCGCATGAGCTGACGGTGCGACCCAGGGGGCCTGTGGATTCCGCTCATCGCAGGCCCCCCGCACGAAGAGAACGGACAGGGGGCGCTGGCCTGACTTCTTCGACGCAAGGGGTTCGATCGACAATGGCGACAACCGACATCTCCGCATCCGTCCCCTACAGGGAGGTGACCGACAAGAACGGTCGCATCTACCGGATCGGCCAGTCCGACCTGCAGATCATGGGCAGGCCGCGATGGACGATGGTGCTCTTCCCGTGGATCGGCATGATGGGGATCAGCTCCTCGGAATACGCGTTCACCGCGGCCGAGGACACCCTGCACACGGCACACATGTGGGACAGCGGGCACATCTTCTGGCTGCTGGGTGTCTGGATCTTCTTCCAGGCCGCCGTGGCCTTCCCCGCGGGACAGCTCCGTGAGAGCGGCAAGCTGCCCGCCCGCTACGCGATGATGCTCGGCGCGCTCGGCACCATACTGGGATACATCTCCCTGGCCTACGCGCCGCACGTGATCGTGGCGTACATCGGCTTCGGAATGTTCAGCGGTATCGGCGCGGGTCTGGTCTACGCGACCTGCGTGAACATGGTCGGCAAGTGGTATCCGGAGCGCAAGGGAGGCAAGACCGGCCTCGTCAACGGCGGTTTCGCCTACGGTTCGGTGCCGTTCGTCTTCCTGTTCACCTCGTACATGGACCTGAGCAACTACAAGAACGTGCTGGTCTTCACCGGAGTGGTCTGCTGTGCGATGGTGGCCGCCGCCGGATGGTTCTTCAAGGACCCGCCGAAGTTCTGGTGGCCCGAGGGCGCCGACCCGCTGAAGGTCTCCGACGACCCGAGGATCCGGCGCGCGCTGGAGAAGAACCCGCCGGCCGTCCGGCAGTACACACCGAAGGAAGCGGCACGGGTCCCGGTCCTGTGGATGATGTGGTTCTGCCTGCTCTGCACGGCGGGCATCAACATCTTCGGTATCTCGATGCAGGTGCCCTTCGGTAAGGAAATGGGCTTCGCCGGCGGAATCGTGGCCACGGCGATGTCGCTGAAGGCCATCGTGAACGGCACGGGACGCGGCGTCATCGGCTGGATATCCGACAAGGTGGGACGCCGCCAGACACTGATCTTCGTCTGTCTGGTCCTGGGCATGTCGCAGTTCGGCGTGCTGGCCTCCGGATCAGCGGGCAGCATGCCGCTGTTCCTGATCTGCTCGATGATCTCCGGCTTCGGCGGTGGCGCGATCTTCCCGCTGTTCGCGGCCATGACGGCGGACTACTTCGGCGAGAACAACAACGCGTCGAACTACGGCATGGTCTACAGCTCCAAGCTCATCTCCGGCCTGGTCGGTGCCGGTGTGGGTGGAGTCGTGGTGAGCAACTGGGGCTATGAGACCGCGTTCATCATCGCGGGTGGCGTCGGATTGTTCTCGGCGTGCCTCGCGACCTTCCTGAAGGCTCCGGGCCGGCCGGACATCAAGAAGATCCAGGCGAATCCGAACCCGATCGGGCGGGAGGACGCCTGAGCGGATCCGGATCACGGGATCGCGAACACACGCACGAGGCCCCCTGTGCGGCTCCGGAAGGAGTCGCGCAGGGGGCCTCGTCGTGGGCGTGTCAGCAGCGCTTCTCGCGCAGCGAGTGCAGGTGGTCCGCCGACTTCTCGGCGAACAGGATCGAGTCGACGGGGTTGTCGTGCTCGGCCTGCCAGTGGTGGTCCCTGCGGCCGTTGTGGGTCTTGTTCACGGCCGAGATGAACTTCTTGTAGTCGATGTCGCCGTCGCCGACGTCGACCATGTCGTAACCGTCGCGCGCCTCCTCGTTCTTCACGCCGTCCTTGACGTGGAAGAGCGGGTAGCGGTCGGGCTGCTTGAGCACGTAGCGCAGCGGGTCGAAGGGAGCGGGCTTGCCGTCACCGGTCTTGCTGAAGCGGTGCACGGCGGCGAAGGCCCAGTAGATGTCCATCTCCAGATAGACCAGCTTGGGGTCGGTCTCCGCGAGCAGGACGTCGTAGAGGCGGACGCCCGGCTTGTCGCTGGCGAAGGAGAACTCCTCGGCGTGGTTGTGCTGGTAGAACTTCATGCCGCGCTTGCGGGCGGCGGCGCCGTAGGTGTTGAAGTCATCGGCCGCCCGCTTCCAGGCGTCGACGGTGTCGCCGTGGCGGAAGGGGCCGGAGGCCGTTCCGATGTGGTCGAGGCCCAGCGCCTGGGCGTCGTCCAGCACCTTCTCCAGGTTCTGGGCGAAGCTGTACGCGTCCGGGTTGTTGTCGTCGGCGTAGTTGACGTGGCTGCCGATCGGGCGCAGACCGTGGTCCCGGGCGAGCTTGCGCAGCTGGGGGATGGTGATGTCGCCGGCGCTGCCCTGGGTGTAGCCCGCGTACTCGATCTCGTCGTAGCCGAAGCGCTCCAGCTCCTCGAAGACCTTCGCGAAGCCGAGGGAGTTGACCTTGTCACGCAGCGAGTAGAGCTGGATGCCGAGGTGGCCCGGGGTGAGGACCGGCTCGGTCTTTCCGTGGCCGTGACCGTGACCCCGATCGTGTTGTCCGGCCGCCGCGGCGGCGGGGGTGGCCGCCGAGAGACCGAGGATGGCGGCGGCACCCGTGCCCGCGGCGACACCCAGCATGTTGCGCCGGCTGAGCTTGGCTGCGAGCTCCGGGTCGACTGACTTCTTGCGGCTCATGCGTGGAACTCCTTATGTCAGTGCAGTCCTGCGAGATTGAGGAGCAGGGATTTCACGTCGGTGGCCTCGGTGCGGCCGGTGACGGCTTCGGGGGTGGAGCACAGGATGAGCGGACCTTCGTCGTCGCTCGTGGGAAGGCGGCCGTGGCTGCCGCGGATGGGTGAGGGGTCCAGGGGGACCACGGCGAGCCGGTAGCGCATGCCGAGCTTCTTGCGGGCGATGGCCTTGGCCGCCTTGACCTTCACGTACGGGTCGAGGGGGTCCATGAACAGCTCGACGGGGTCGTAGCCCGGCTTGCGGTGGATCTCGACGAGCTGGGCGAAGTCGGGCGCCTTGGCGTCGTCGAGCCAGTAGTAGTACGTGAACCAGGCGTCCGGTTCGGCGACGGCGACCAGTTCGCCGGAGCGCGGATGGTCCAGGCCGTAGTTCTTCTTACCCTCGTCGTCGAGGATCTCCTCGATGCCCTTGAGGTCCTTCAGCGCCTCGCGGGTCGCGTCCATGTCCTCGGGGCGGCGGACGTAGATGTGCGAGATCTGGTGGTCCGAGACGGCGAAGGCACGGGACGCCATCGGGTCCAGATACTCCATGCCGTCCTGGGTGTGGACCTCCAGAAGTCCGGCGCGGCGCAGGGCCCGGTTGATGTCGACGGGCCGGGAGACGTTGGTGATGCCGTACTCGGACAGGGCGACGACGGTGCGGCCTTCGCGGCGCGCGTCGTCCAGCAGGGGGCCCATGGCCGCGTCGAGGTCGCGGGCCGCCTGGTGGGAGCGGGGGTCGTCGGGGCCGAAGCGCTGGAGGTCGTAGTCCAGGTGCGGGAGGTAGCACAGCGCAAGGTCGGGGTGGCGGGTGTCGATGATGTGGCGGGTGGCGTCGATGATCCACTGCGAGGAGACGAGGTCGGCGCCGGGGCCCCAGAAGTGGAAGAGGGGAAACGTGCCGAGTTTGTCGTGCAGTTCGTCGTGCAGGGCCGGCGGCCGGGTGTAGCAGTCGGGCTCCTTGCGGCCGTCGGCGTAGTACACGGGGCGGGGCGTGACGGTGTAGTCGGTGTCGGCGCCCATCGCGTACCACCAGCAGATGTTGGCGACGGTGTAGCCCGGGTGGACGCGGCGGGCGGCGTCCCAGAGCTTGTCGCCGGAGACGAGTCCGTTGTGCTGGCGCCACAGCAGCACGTCGCCGAGTTCGCGGAAGTACCAGCCGTTGCCGACGATGCCGTGCTCGGACGGCAGGGTGCCGGTGAGGAACGTGGACTGCGCGCTGCACGTGACGGCGGGCAGCACGGTGGTCAGCGGGCCCTGCGAGCCCGCGGCGGCGAGCTTCTGGAGGTTCGGCATATGGGCCAGGAGCTGGGGGGTGAGGCCGACGACGTCCAGGACCAGCAGCGGGGTGGGGCTCGTCGGGGCCTCGCCGGGCTCAGTCTTCGGCTCGGGTGCGGGGTCGGCGGTCATGGCAGCTCCTTGAGACCCAGGTCGACCAGGAGGTCGCGGGCCAGCGTCAGTTCGGCGGCGATGCCCTCGGCGAGCCGGCCGCGTGAGCGGGGGCGAAGCTCGGGCGGGAGCGCCTGCCAGGTGTACGTCTCGACCTCCAGGTGGCGGGTCAGCGGTTCGGCGCCGCCGACGAGCCGGGCGAGGGTTTCCTGGAGTACGGGGAGGGTCGAGGTCAGGGGCGGGGCGGGTGGTGCGTGCAGCGGGACGTGGAAGTGGGAGCGCCAGGGGGCGCCGTCGGGCAGCGCCTGGCCGGCCAGGGCCTCTTCGAGGTCGTCGGTGCCGCGCAGGCCGGCCGCCGTACGGGTGCGGGTCTGGTGCAGGAAGCGCGGCTCGGCGAAGGCGGCGAGGGCTTCCCGTACCTCGGGCAGATGGGGGTGTTCGGCGTGCAGCGCGGCGGAGAGCTGCGCCTTGGGGATGGTGACTCCGGCCTCGGCGAGGGCCTCCAGCGCCGTCGCCGGGTCCTCGAAGGAGGTGGCGAGATGGCAGGTGTCGACGCAGATGCCGATACGGGAGCTGGCGACGTCGGTGAGCGGCCCGATCGCGTCGGCGGTGGTCTCGACGGTGCAGCCGGGCTCGGGTTCCAGCGCGATGCGGATGGACTTGCCGGTCAGCTCCTCCAGCGCGTCCAGTCGTTCGGCGAGGGTGGTGAGCGCGGCGTGGGCGGTGCGGGCCGCGGCGTCGTCGAAGTCGGTGCGCCAGGCGAGCGGCAGGGTCGAGACGGAGCCCTCCGTGACGTCGTCGGGCAGCAGAGCGGCGAGGAGCCGGGCGAGGTCGGTGGTGTGTTCCAGACGCTCGGGGTCGGCCCAGTCCGGTTTGTAGACGCGGTACTTGACCTCCTCGGCGCCGAAGCCCTCGTACGGGAATCCGTTGAGGGTGACGACCTCCAGGCCGCGGCGCTCCAACTCACCCTTCAGACCGCGCAGTTGGGCGGGATCGTTGATCAGCGAGCGGGCCGCTCCGCGGGCCAGCCACAGACCGATCCCGAGCCGGTCGCGGCCGAGGCGTTTGCGTACCGGCTCGCAGTGGTCGCGCAGTTGGGCCAGTACGCCTTCGAGGCTCTCGGCGGGGTGGACGTTGGTGCAGTACGAGAGATGGACGGTGGAGCCGTCGGGGTGGCGGAAGCGCATGGCTCACTCACCGCCGCGGAGGATGGAGTTCCCCTCGTGGAGGGCTTCCGGCGCGGGGACGTCGAGCTGGAGTCTGCCGCTGAGGCCGTAGAACGCGACGGGGTTGCGCCACAGCACCTTGTCGACGTCGTCCTCGGAGAAGCCGGCGGCGAGCATCGCGTCGCCGACCTTCCGGGTCTTGAGCGGGTCGCTCTTGCCCCAGTCCGCGGCGGAGTTGACGAGGACCCGGTCGGTGCCGTGGGAGCGCAGGACGGAGACCATCCGGCCCTCGTCCATCTTGGTGTCGGGGTAGATGGAGAAGCCGAGCCAACTGCCGCTGTCCGCCGCGTCCTTGACGGTCGTCTCGTTGAGGTGGTCGAGCAGGACGTGCTCGGGGTCGAGATTGGACTCGGCGACGACGTCGATGGTGCGGCGCAGACCGGCGAGCTTGTCGCGGTGCGGGGTGTGGACCATCGCGGGCAGCGCGTACTCGGCGGCGAGCTGGAGCTGGGTGGCGAGCGCCACGTCCTCGGCGGGGGTCATCGAGTCGTAGCCGATCTCGCCGACGGCGACGACGCCGTCCTTGACGAGATAGCGCGGCAGCTCCTCCAGGACGGGTGTGCAGCGCGGGTCGTTCGCCTCTTTGGGGTTGAGGGCGAGCGTGCAGTGGTGCGCGATGCCGTACTGCGCGGCGCGGAAGGGCTCCCAGCCGAGCAGCGCGTCGAAGTAGTCGAAGAAGCTCGCGGGCGAGGTACGGGGCTGGCCGAGCCAGAAGGACGGCTCGACGAGCGCACGGACTCCGGAGGCGTACATGGCCTGGTAGTCGTCCGTGGTGCGGGAGGTCATGTGGATGTGGGGGTCGAAGATGCGCATCAGGACTCCTCGCCGGTCATGATCAGTACGCGGTGCAGGTCGGCGGGTACCGACCGGCCCGCCGCGGTGCGCTCGGACGCGTAGTCGGCGAGCATCCGGGCGAGTTCGGCGTCGCCGTGGGCGCGGCGTTCCGCGTCGGCGACCGCGGCGACGGGCACGCCGGTGAAGAGGCACTTCAGCACGGCGTGCCGCCAGGCGTGCGGGTCGAGATGGCCGGCGGCGTACGGGCCGACGGCCGCCTCGACGAGCCTGGTGTCGTTGGTGCGCAGGGCGTCCTCGACGAGCGGCAGGGCCTCGGGTCCTGGCACGAGGTCGGGCAGGGCGAGGAGTACGGCGCGGCGCTCGGCGGCGGCGCCCTGCTGGTAGAGCCGGGTCAGGGTGCCGACGTCGGCGGCGGCGCGCCGGAGCAGGAGTGTCCGGACGGCGTCGGCGTTCTCCTGGCCGCAGTGGCGGCCGGCGGCGGCGAAGCGCAGCTGCCAGCGGGGAACGGCAACGTTGTCGGGCTTCTCGGCCGCTTCCGCGGCTTCGGCGAGTGCCTGGTCCAGCCAGGCGACGGCGGCGCTGTCGAGGCGCCCGTCGATGGACTCGCGGTTCATGCCGATGCTCCCTTCGAGCGCAGGAAATCCAGGGAGGTGCGGGCCATTTCGGGGCCGGCGTGCGAGTGGCGGGGCAACTCCACGACGGTCAGGCCCTGGTAGCCGGTGGCGTCGAGGGCGGCCAGCACGGGCGGGAAGTCGATCTCGCCGTCCCCGAACGGCAGATGTTCGTGCACACCGCGCCGCATGTCCTCGATCTGTACGTGCCGGAGCCAGGGACCGGCGTCTCGGACGCAGTCGGCGGGCGACGCGGGCTCCAGGCACTGGCAGTGGCCGATGTCGAGCGTCAGACCGAGGGGTTCGGGGTCGCCGAGGAGCGTTCTGAGGCGGTGGAAGCCGGCGATGTCGGCGAGGAGATGGCCGGGTTCGGGCTCGATGGCGACGGGGACGCCGGCGGCCTGTGCGGCGTCGACGACCGGGGTGATCGACTCCTCCAGCCGCTTCCAGGCGGTGTCCGGGTCGGTGCCCGCGGGTGTGATGCCGCTGAAGCAGTGCACGGCGTGCGCGCCGAGGTCGGCGGCGACCTGGACGGCGGTGACGAGCAGATCGGTGCGGGCGGCGCGCGCGTCGGGGTCGGCGTCGAGGAGGGTGGGCCCGTGCTTACGGCGCGGGTCGAGCACGTAGCGGGCACCGGTCTCGACGGTGACGTCGAGACCGAGCTCGCTCAGCCGGGCGGCCACCTTGGCGGTACGGGCGGCGAGTTCGGGGGCGAGCGGATCCAGATGCATATGGTCGAGGGTCAGTCCGACCCCGTCGTACCCGAGGTCGGCGAGCAGCCCGAGCGCGTCGTCCAGACGCAGATCGGTGAGCCCGTTGGTGCCGTATCCGTAGCGGATGGTCATGTCACACTCACCTTTTTCCCGAACTTCCTCGCCAGCGGCACGAGTGCCATGACGGCGAGCCCGACCACCGGCGACCCGCCGCGTGCCGCGAGCGCGGCCTGGAACGGGATCATGGCCCGGATCCCGCCACCGACGGCGCGCTGGGTGAGCTGCGGGGACGGATTGAGCGCGGCGTGCAGGAAGGGCCGCCCGGCGGTCAGGGCGTAGGCGACGGCGAGCCCGCCGCTGACGAGCGCGCCGACGCCCTGATCCCGGGACCGCCCGACGACCCCGCCGAGCACCCCGGTGACGACGAACGCGGCCAGCGGCGCCCCGACGGACCCGCCGTACACCTCACCGCGCGAGACGCCGGTGACGGCGACGGTGTGCGCACCGAGGAGGGCGGCGGGGAGAAGGGCACCCCGTGGCACGGCGTACAGCGGCGCGCCCCCGCGCCACCCGGGCGGGGCCGCGGGCCGCCCCGTCGAACCGCCCGGCGTGATCCAGCCGTTTCCGGCCGCGGGGCGGCGCGGGGCGGCGGAGTTGTCGGCCCAGGCCGCCAGCCGGGCGAGCGGCCCCTGCGGCGCGGGCGGCGTACGGGACGTGGAGACGGCGGAGCCGCCCGCCCACGCCGAGGGAAGCGGTGACGCGGAGCGGGCCGTCGGGAGCGCCGCCCAGCCGTGACCGGGCGCCGGTGCGGCGCTCCTGGAGGCCAGAGGCTCCGCGGGGCCGCCCGCCTGGATCGTCGTACGCCCGTGCCGGGCCGGTCCGCCCGGCGGCGCCGGGAAGCGGGCCGTCGACGCGCCGGGCTCCAGCGCGGGGCGGGGAGCCGACCCGGCGAGCTTGCTCGCGATGGCCCCCACCGGCGGAGTCGTACGGCCCTGACCGTCCGGGCCGCCCGCCCAGGCCGACAGACGCGCCAGTACGCCCCGCCGAGCGGGCGGTGAGGGCCGGTGCGTCGGGGTTCGGCGAGACGCCGAGGCCGTCGCCGTCGCGCCCAGCAGGACGTCCAGCGCGCGCGCCGCGCCCATCGCCGCCGGGCCCGCCGCCGTGTGTTTGAGGCGGAGGTCGTACGCCCACACCGTGGCCGCCAGCGCCGTCGTCAGGGCGAGGGCCGGGCGGCCGGCGCGGGAGGCCAGGAGGAGGCCCGTGGCCGTCAGGCCGCCCGCCGCCGCCAGTGCCGCGTTCGGGGTGATCCGGCCCGAGGGGATCGGGCGGTGCGGGCGTTCCACGGCGTCCTCGTCGCGGTCGGCCCAGTCGTTGAGCGCCATCCCCGCCTCGTACATGCACAGGGAGGCGCCGACGGCCAGCGCGGTGCCGCGGTTGGGCCGTACGCCCGCGGACGCCGCGCCGGCCAGGGCGTCGCCCGGGACCGTGAAGAGCGCGGACACCCGCAGGAGTTCGGCCCAGGCGCGCAGTGTCACTTGCTCTCCTTCAGGCGCTCGGCGAAGGAGAGGAGCGCGTCGAACTGTTCGGCCAGCGCGGCGGGCCCGCCGTCCGGGTCCTTGAAGTAGAAGCCCAGCTCCGGCAGCGGCCCGCTCAGTCCGGCCTCGTGGGCGCGGGAGACCAGCCGGGCCAGGTCCAGTACGAGCGGCGCGGCGAGCGCCGAGTCGCAGCCCTGCCAGATGGTCTGGAGGATCATGCGGGAGCCGAGGAACCCGTCGAAGGCGATGTGGTCCCAGGCGGTCTTCCACTCGCCGAGCGCGGGCACGTCGTCGATGTGCACCTCGCCCTCGGGCGCCGTCCCGAGCGTGTCGGCGAGGACCCGCTCCTTGCCCGCGTTCTTGGCGGCGGCGGCCGCCGGGTCGGCCAGCGCCGCTCCGTCCCCGCCGCCCAGCAGGTTGGTGCCCGACCAGGCCCTGACGTCGAGGGCACGCTGGACGAACATCGGGGCGAGCACGGAACGGAGCAGCGTCTGGCCTGTCTTGCCGTCACGGCCCGCGTGGGGAAGTCCGCTGGCCTCGACGGCGTCCGTGAGGGCCGCGGTGCGCAGCCCGGTCGACGGGGTGAAGTTCACATAGGAGCAGCCGGCCTTGATGGCGGCGGCCGCGTAGAGGGAGCTGGCCGGCAGCCGCGGGTCGTCCGCGGCGGGCTCGGGCTCGGTGGAGGAGACGTTGACGACGACGGCGCGCGCGACGCCGGTGCGCCGGACGAAGGAGGTGATGTCGTCGGCGAACGCGGCGATCAGTTCGTCGTCGTCACGGGTGTCGCCGGGCATCGGCCCGCCGATGCGGATCTCCGCGTCGGCCGCTTCGAGTTCGGCGGCGATCGTGTTGGGCAGACCGTGCGGCAGGACTCCCGCCGCGGTGAGCGCCTCGGCCCGTTTGGGCAGGGGGCAGCTCGCGGTGTCGTGTCCGCCGAAGACCAGCGACGACAGGGCGGGGAGGCCCGACTCCGCGAAGGGCGGCGTCTCGGCGACCATGCCGGTCGCGGGGTGGAGCCCGGCGGTGACCGCCGCGCATCCCGCGACGGCTGTCGTCGCGACGGAGCCGCGTGCTCCGACGAACCAGACTCCGGTACGTCCTGCAGTCGAATCGTTGGTGGTCACGGGCTGCCTCCCTGCCGGGTGGGTGGGTTGGTGGACGGCGGGCGGGGGGTACGGCGCCTCCCCGCCCGCCGCCGGCTGGCGGCGGCCTCCTGGACTGGGCCAGGAGGCCGGTCGGTCCTCCTGGTGCTAGGAGGCCAGTTCCTTCAGTTGGATGTTGCGGAACGCGACCTGGTCGCCGGCACCGTGGTTCTGGATGCCGAAGTAGCCGTCCTTCAGGCTGCGTGCCGGGTCCTTGTTGGTGAAGTCGTTGATCTTGACTCCGTTGAGGATGACCTGTACCCGCTCACCCTGGACCTTGATCTCGTAGCTGTTCCACTGGCCCGGAGGCCGCAGAACCTGGTCCCTGGCCTTGATGTTGGCCGACTTGAAGGTGTAGATCGCACCGGTGGTGCGGTCCACCGCGTCCGTGGCGTCGATCTGGATCTCGTAGCCGTTGTTGACGGCCGACCAGGGGTCGTCGGACTCCGGGAAGCCGATGAAGACACCGGAGTTGTCGTCCCCGTCCATCTTCCAGTCCATCTTCAGCGAGTACGCGCCGAGCTGCTTGGGCTGGTACCAGAGCATGCCCATGCCGCCCTCGGTGTGCAGCTCGCCGCCACCGATGTTGAACTTGCCCGGACCGGCCTGCTTCCAGCCTTCCAGGGTCTTGCCGTTGAAGATGGTGCGGTAGTCGGTGTTCGGCTTGCAGTCGGCCTTCACCTGGCCGGCCGCGTAGCGCAGACCGCCCAGCAGGTGCTCACGGAAGGCCGGTTCGGTGTACGACTCCTTGGTGTGGCCGCCTCCGGTGTAGAAGGACCGGCCGCCCTCGAAGGTCTGGCACCAGGCGATCGGGTGGTCGCCCTTCATGGTGCCGCCCTGGTAGGTGGTCTCGTCGAGGGTGGCGAGGACACGTACGTCCGAGCGCGGGTTGTCGCGGTAGTTGTACCACTCGTCCGTGCGCTGCCACTCGTCGTCCAGATGACCGGTGGCCGGGTGGTCGTGGTCCTCGACCCGGACGGTGGCCTGCTGGATCTGCGGGTGACCGGAGAAGTAGGCGCCGACCAGCTTGCCGTAGTAGGCCCAGTCGTACTCGGTGTCCGACGCGGCGTGGACGCCCATGTAGGCACCGCCGGTGGAGATGTAGTACTCGAAGGCCTTCTGCTGCTCGGGGTTGAGGACGTCACCGGTGGTGGAGAGGAAGACCACCGCGTCGTACCGGGCGAGGTTGTTGGTGGTGAACTGCGCCCCGGTCTCTGTGGAGTCGACCGTGATGTTGCTGGTCTTGCCCAGCTCCTTCAGGGCCGCTGTGCCGGCCGCGATGGAGTCGTGACGGAACCCGGCGGTCTTGGAGAAGACGAGGACCCGCTTCTCGGTGCGGCCGGCCGCCTGGTCGCTGATCTCGAAGTCGTCGAGGTCGTAGAGCGCGCCCTCACCGCCCTTGAAGACGAGGAACAGCTCGGTGGTGGCCTTCGGCACCGCGCGCAGCGGTACGTCGATGTCCTGGAAGGTGTCCCAGCTGCCGGTCACCGGGATCGGCGCGGAGCCGAGGAGCTTGCCGGTGGCGGAGCCCGTACGCACTTCGAGGAATCCGCCCGCGCCGCCGGAGGAGACCCGGGCGGTGAGGGTCTTGGACCCGGTCAGGTTGTACGGCTTGAAGGAGATCCAGTCGTCGTTGCTGATGTCACCGACGGTCTTGCCGCCGTTGGCCGACGCCTTGTCGTAGGTCTGGATGCCCGACGAGCCGGTGAAGTGCTCGGCCTGCCGGTGGCGGGGCTGGAGCTGCACCTGGTCGTGCGTGGTGAGCGCGGCCTGGCCGCCGCCTCCGCCGTCGGTGTACTCGGCGTCGATGACACCGAAGATGTCGGCGTTGGGGTCGTGCTCGCCGTCCGCCGGGGCGGTGATGGTGCCTTCGCAGCCCTTGGCCGAGGTGATCGGGTGGCCGTGGCTGTCGTGGCCGAGGATGTAGTTGACGGTGATCTTGTCACAGTCGATCGGGCCGTCCTCCGGGTCGGTGACGGTGACCTTGAAGGGCAGCTTGTCGCCGAACTTGAAGAGGGCGCCGTCGGCGGGCACGGTGAGCGTCACCTTGGGCGCGGTGTTGCCGACGACCACGCGGACGGACGCGCTGCCGGTGTGACCCTTGGGGTCGGTGGCGGTCAGCGTCGCGGTGTAGGTGCCGTTCTTCTTGTACACATGGCTGGGGTTGGCCTCGGTGGACTTGCCGCCGTCGCCGAAGTCCCAGGCGTACGTGAGCTCGTCACCGTCCGGGTCCACGGTGCCCGCGGAGGAGAAGTTCGCCCGCAGGGGCGCCACTCCCGACGTCTTGTTGGCGGTAGCGGCGGCGACCGGTGCCCGGCCGTCGGCGATGTTCTCGATGCGGTAGACCGCCGAGTTCTCGTCACCGCCGAACCAGGCGCGGCCGTAGTCCAGGACGTAGAGCGCGCCGTCTGGGCCGAACTCCATGTCCATGACCTGGGTGCCGGTCCACGGGAAGTCGTGGATGGCGGTGACCGTGCCGTCCGCTTCCTTCTCGATGCGCTTGATCCACTCACGGCCGAACTCGCCGGCGAAGAAGTCGCCGTCGTACTCCTCGGGGAACTTCGCCGGGGAGTCGAGCTCCGGGTCGAAGTTGTAGACCGGGCCGCCCATCGGGGACTCGGAGCCGTCGCCCAGCTCGGGGACGCTGTTGCCGTTGTAGGGGATCCACGCGGCCTGGGCCGGCGGCAGGTCGGTGAGACCCGTGTTGTGCGGCGAGTCGTTCTTCGGGGCCGCGCAGTCGAAGGCCGGGCCGGAGGTGCCGGTCGCGAAGTCGAAGTCGCGGTAGGCGTCGTTGTCGCCGGTACAGAAGGGCCAGCCGAAGTTGCCGGCCTCGGTCATACGGGCGAACTCGACCTGGCCGGCCGGGCCGCGGGCCTCTGACGCGGCGCCGGCGTCGGGTCCGTACTCACCGACGTAGACGATGCCGGTCTTCTGGTCGACGTTGATACGGAAGGGGTTGCGGAAACCCATCCCGTAGATCTCGGGGCGGGTCTTCGCGGTTCCGGGGGCGAAGAGGTTGCCCTCGGGGACGGTGTACGAACCGTCCTCGGCGACCTTGATCCGCAGGACCTTGCCGCGCAGGTCGTTGGTGTTGCCCGAGGAACGCCGGGCGTCGAACGCCGGGTTGCGGTTGGAGCGTTCGTCGATCGGCGTGTAGCCGTCGGAAGCGAAGGGGTTGGTGTCGTCACCCGTCGAGAGGTAGAGGTTGCCGTCCGCGTCGAAGGCGATGTCACCGCCGACGTGGCAGCAGAGACCGCGGTCGGTCTCGATGTCGAGGACCTTCTTCTCGCTGGCCTTGTCGAGGGTTCCGTCCTCGTTCAGCGTGAAGCGGGAGAGCCGGTTGTACCCGTCGAAGGGGGCGAAGTCGGCAGCCGTGCCCGTCTCGGGTGCGTCACCGGCGGGGGTGTCGAGCACCGGGGAGTAGTAGAGGTAGATCGCGCGGTTCTCCGCGAAGTCGGGGTCGATCCCGACGCCTTGGAGACCTTCCTCGTCGTGCGTGTATACGTCGAGCTTGCCCGCGACCTTGGTGTCGCCGGCGGCGTCGGTGATCCGCAGCGTTCCGTCGCGCGAGGTGTGCAGGACGCGGCGGTCCGGCAGGACGGCGAGCGACATGGGCTCGCCCACCTCGTCGACACCCTTGGCGAGGGCGACCTGCTGGAAGGTGTCCGCCGGGTGCGGGTCGTCCGGGTGTGCGGCGGCGGGTACGGCGGAGACAAGGCCGGCGATCAGTGCGCCGGCCATGAGTGCGAGGAGGGATCTGGATCTATGACGTCTTCTGGGCACGAAAGTCCTCCAGGGGTGGGGCTGTTCGTACGTGCGGGTGTCGGGGGACGCCGAAGCGCCGGTCCCGACGGGTGGGGATACGTCCTGTGACGGCAACGTGTCCCCTACATCTCGCTGGACGTTAGCCCGGTTGGTCCGCGCCGGAAAGACCTTGCGCAGCAATTGGGTTCAACTTTTTCCCAGTTGAGGACAAAGGCAGAAATGGCAGACCGGACGGCCCGGCGATGGCTTCTGACCACCGCCGGGCACGTCCCTGTCACCACACCGTGCCGCTTACACAGGCCCCTCCTTGAGCTGGATGTTCGAGAAGGAGACCTGGTCGTCGGCGCCGTGGTTCTGCAGGCCGATGTAACCGTCCTTCAGGCTCCGGGCCGGGTCGGTGTTGGTGAAGTCGTTGATCGCGACTCCGTTGAGGAACACCTGGAGGCGCTCCCCGTCGACCCTGAGCTCGTAGCTGTTCCACTCACCCGGCGGCTTGAGCTCCTTGTCCCTCGCCTCGATGTCGGCGGCCTGGAATCCGTACACCGATCCCGTGGTGCGGTCGTCGGCGTCCGTGGCGTCGATCTGGACCTCGTAACCGTTGTTCACGGCCGAGTTGACGTCGTCGGAGGCCGGGAAGCCCACGAAGACACCGGAGTTGTCGTCGCCGTCCATCTTCCAGTCGAGCTTGAGCGAGTACGAGGACAGTTCCTTCGCCTCGTACCAGAGCAGGCCCATGCCGCCCTCGGAGCGCAGTTCACCGTCGACGACCGCGAACCGACCGGGCCCGGCCTGCTTCCAGCCGTCCAGCGTCTCGCCGTCGAAGATGGGCGTGTACCCGGGGTCGGGGTCGGTGCCGGCCGGTGTGCAGTCCGCCTCGACCTGTCCGGTGGCGTACTTCAGGCCGCCGAGCAGATGGTCACGGAAGGCCGGTTCGGCGTACGACTCCTTGGTGTGGCCGCCTCCGGTGTAGAAGGACCGGCCGCCCTCGTACGTCTGGCACCAGGCGATGGGGTGGTCGCCGCCCATGTTCCCGCCCTCGTAGCTCGACTCGTCCAGCGAGGCGAGTACCCGGGCCTGTTCACGGGGGTTGGTGCGGTAGTTGTACCACTCGTCCGTACGGTCCCAGGTGTCCTCCAGATGGGCCGTGGCAGGGTGCTCGTGGTCCTCGACCTTCACGGTGGCGGGCTGGATCGCCGGGTGGGAGTCGAAGTAGGCCCCCACCAGGCCCCCGTAGAATTCCCAGTCGTACTCGGTGTCGGCGGCGGCGTGGACGCCCATGTAGGCGCCACCTCCGGCCACGTACTCCTCGAACGCCGTCTGCTGCTCGGCGCTCAGTACGTCACCGGTGGTGGACAGGAACGCCACCGCGTCGTAGTCGGCCAGGTTCTCGGCCGTGAACGCGCCCGCGTCCTCCGTGGACTCGACCGTGATGTCGGTGGACTCCCCCAGCTCCTTCAGGGCCGCTGTACCGGCCTCGATGGAGTCGTGGCGGAAGCCCGCGGTCTTGGAGAAGACCAGGACACGCTCGCCCGCCTCGGCGGGTGCCTCCCCGGTGATCTCGAAGTCGTCCACGTCGAAGAGGTCGCCCTCGCCGCCCTTGAAGGTCAGGACGAGATCGGTCGTCCCGGCCGGGGCGCCGGTGAGCGGTACCTCGACGTCCTCGAACGTGGTCCATCCGCCGGTGACGGGCACCTCGGCCGTGCCGAGGACGTCCCCGTCGGCCGCGCCCGCCCGCACCTCCAGGGTGCCGCCGGCGCCGCCGGAGGAGACCCGGGCGGTGAGCTTGGAGGCGCCCGCCAGGTGGTACGGCTCGAAGGAGATCCAGTCGCCGTTCGAGATGCCGCCGACGGTCTTGCCGCCGTTGGCGCCCTCACGGTCGGTGACGGTGGTGCCGGACGAGTCGTTGGCGTGCTCCGCCTGACGGTGCCTCGGCTGGATCTCGGACTGGCCGTGACCGGTGAGCGCGGCCTGGCCGCCGCCCCCGCCGTCGGTGTACTCGGCGTCGATCACTCCGAAGATGTTCGCGTTGGGATCGTGTTCGGCGTCGGCGGGCGCCGTGATGGTGCCCTCGCAGCCGGTCTTCGAGGTGATCGGGTGACCGTGGCTGTCATGACCGAGGATGTAGCGGACTGTGACCCTGGAGCAGTCGATGTCCTCCCCGTCCTCAGGGTCGGTCACGGTGACCTTGAACGGCAGCTCGTCACCGAAGTTGAAGAGCGTGCCCGCCGCGGGCAGGTCCAGCTTCACCACGGGTGCGGTGTTGCCGACGACGACCTGGACGGAGGCGGTGCCGGTGAGCCCGCCCGGGTCCTTCGCGGTGACGGTCGCCGAGTAGGTGCCGTTCTCCTCGAAGGTGTGGGTCGGGTTCGGGTCGGTGGAGGTTCCGCCGTCGCCGAAGTCCCAGGCGTACGTCAGCTCGTCACCGTCCGCGTCCTCGGTGCCCTCCGACGAGAAGGCCACCTCCAGCGGTCCGGTGCCCGACGTCTTGTCCGCGGCGGCTACGGCGACCGGTGCGTAGCCCTCGGTGGCGTTCTCGATGCGGTAGAGCGCCGAGTTCTCGTCGCCGCCGAAGTAGCCGGTGCCGTAGTCCAGGACGTAGAGCGCGCCGTCTGGGCCGAACTCCTGGTCCATGACCTGGGTGCCGGCCCAGGGGAAGTCGTTGATCGAGTTGACGGTGCCGTCGGCGCCCTGGTCGATGCGCTTGATCCACTTGCGGCCGAACTCGCCGGCGAAGAAGTTCCCGTCGTACTCCTCGGGGAACTTGACCTGCGAGTCGAGGTCCGCGTCGTAGTTGTAGACGGGACCGCCCATCGGGGACTCGGAGCCGTCGCCGAACTCCGGAACGCTGTTCCCGTTGTACGGGATCCAGGCGGCCTGGGACGGCGGCAGTTCGGACAGCCCCGTGTTGTGCGGCGAGTCGTTCTTCGGCGCCGCGCAGTCGAAGGCCGCACCGGAGGTGTTGGTGGCGAAGTCGAAGTCCTTGAAGGGCTCGTTGTCGCCGGTGCAGTACGGCCAGCCGAAGTTGCCCGCCTCGGTGACACGGGCGAACTCGACCTGACCGGCCGGACCGCGGTCCGGGTCGGCCGCGCCCGCGTCGGGACCGTAGTCACCGACGTAGACGACGCCCGTCTCCTTGTCGACGGAGATCCGGAACGGGTTGCGGAAACCCATGGCGTAGATCTCGGGCTTCGTCTTCTCCGTGCCGGGGGCGAAGAGATTGCCCTCGGGGACGGTGTACGAACCGTCCTCGGCGACCTTGATACGGAGCACCTTGCCACGCAGGTCGTTGGAGTTGCCGGCCGAACGGCGGGCGTCGAACGCCGGGTTGCGGTTCGGGCGGTCGTCGATCGGGCTGTAGCCGTCGGAGGCGAACGGGTTGGTGTCGTCGCCGGTCGACAGATACAGGTTGCCCTCCGCGTCGAAGGCGATGTCACCGCCGACATGACAGCAGGTGCCACGCGAGGCGGGAACGTCGAGGACCTTCTTCTCGCTCGCCTTGTCGAGGGTTCCGTCCTCGTTCAGCGTGAAGCGCGAGAGCCTGTTGACCCCGTCGAAGGGGGCGAAGTCGGCTGCGGAGCCCGTCTCGGGCGCGTCGCCCGCGGGGGTGTCGAGTGTGGGCGCGTAGTAGAGGTAGATCGCCCGGTTCTGGGCGAAGCCGGGGTCGACCCCGACTCCTTGCAGACCTTCCTCGTCATGGCTGTAGACGTCGAGGGTGCCGGACACCTTGGTGGTGCCCCCCTCGTCGGTGATACGGAGTGTGCCGTCGCGCGAGGTGTGCAATACCTGACGGTCCGGCAGGACCGCGAGGGTCATGGGCTCGCCTGCTTCTTCGGCACCCTTGGCCAGGGTCACCTGCTGAAACGTGGGGGCGGCGGCCTGTCTTCCAGGGTCGGCGGCGGTGGCCGGAACGGCGCTGAGGGTCGACCCCGCGAGCAGGGCGCCGGTCAGCGTTACGAGAAATGTCCGGCCTCTGGGACGTCGTTGACTGTGCACGAGAGTCCTCCGGAAATGCCTGTGGTACGTGCGGGTCTCCGAGGAGAAAAGGAGCGATTCGCTCGCCTCGGGGTGGGGGGATGGGGGGAGTGCTCGTCCAAGCACCCGTGGTCCCGCATCTGTTGCTCTCGGTCCGCTGTCTCGCCGGAGCGCGCCGTCGCACCGGAGATCAACATGTCCTGTACATCTCAGTGACCGTAACCCTGTTCGTCCGAGACGGAAAGCCCTTGCGCAGCGGTGAAGTTCAACTTTTTCCCGCCTCAGGACAAAGAGCGTTCCGGGCATGCCGGACGGCCCGGCGGGGAACTCATCCCCGCCGGGCCGTGCTGACAAGCTACTCGCCGCCGCCGAAGGCCGCGTCGAAGGACGCGGTCGGCCGGTCGAAGTCGAACCGCTTCAGATCGGCGAGCGCCTCGGGGGCGCCGGCGAGCCGGTCCATACCGGCGTCCTCCCACTCCACCGAGATCGGACCCTCGTAGTTGATCGCCCCCAGCATGCGGAAGACGTCCTCCCACGGCACATCGCCATGCCCGGCCGAGACGAAGTCCCAGCCGCGCCGCGGGTCGCCCCAGGGCAGGTGCGAACCGAGCCTGCCGTTGCGGCCGTCGAGACGCTTGCGCGCCTCCTTGCAGTCGACGTGGTAGATCCGGTCCCGGAAGTCGTACAGGAATCCGGTCGGGTCCAGGTCCTGCCAGACGAAGTGGCTCGGGTCGAAGTTCAGCCCGAACGCGGGCCGGTGGTCGACCGCTTCGAGCGCGCGGTGCGTCGTCCAGTAGTCGTAGGCGATCTCGCCCGGGTGGACCTCGTGGGCGAAGCGCACTCCCTCGGTGTCGAAGACGTCGAGGATCGGGTTCCACCGCTCCGCGAAGTCGTCGTAGCCCCGCTCGATCATGGCGGGCGGCACGGGCGGGAACATCGCCAGCAGATGCCAGATCGACGAACCGGTGAAGCCGATGACCGTGTTGACACCGAAGGCCGCGGCGGCGCGCGCGGTGTCCTTGATCTCGGCGGCGGCCCGCTGACGTACGCCCTCGGCCTCCCCGTCGCCCCAGATACGGGAGGGCAGGATGCCCTGGTGGCGCTCGTCGATGATGCTGTCGCAGACCGCCTGGCCCACCAGGTGGTTGGAGATCGCCCAGCACTTGAGGCCGTACTTGTCGAGCAGCTGGTGGCGGCTCTCCAGATAGCCCGGGTCGGTGAGCGCCTTGTCGACCTCGAAGTGGTCGCCCCAGCAGGCCAGTTCCAGTCCGTCGTAACCGAAGTCACGGGCGAGCCGGCAGACCTCTTCCAGTGGCAGATCGGCCCACTGGCCGGTGAACAGCGTGAACGGGCGTGACATACGGACCTTCCCTCAGGACTCGATTCCGGACGGGGCCGGCACGGGTGTGTAGATGGCGTTCTTCTCCGCGCTGTCCTCCACGGCGGCGAGGACCCGCTGCACCTGAAGACCGTCGGCGAAGGAGGGCGCGGGATCGGTTCCGGCGGCGATCGCCTCGACCAGATCCTTGGCCTGGTGCACGAAGGTGTGCTCGTAGCCGAGCCCGTGGCCCGGCGGCCACCAGGCCTCCAGGTACGGGTGCTCGGACTCGGTGACCAGGATGCGCCGGAATCCCGCGGTGACCGCGGGCTCCGACTGGTCGTGGAACGACAGCTCGTTGAGCCGCTCCAGATCGAAGGCGAGCGAACCGCGCTCGCCGTTGATCTCCAGCCGCAGCGCGTTCTTGCGTCCCGCCGCCATCCGGGTGGCCTCGAAGGACGCCAGCGCCCCCGAGGCGAGCCGCCCCGTGAACAGGGCGGCGTCGTCCACCGTGACCGGGCCGAGCTCCGCGCCGCCGGACGCCGAGAGACCGGCCGACGCCCCGGAGAGCAGTGGCCGTTCCCGTACGAACGTCTCGGTCATCGCCGAGACCCCGACCAGCGGCTCCCCCGCGAGGAACTGTGCGAGGTCCACGATGTGCGCGCCCAGGTCGCCGAGCGCCCCCGACCCCGCGTGCTCACGCTTGAGCCGCCAGGTGAGGGGGAACTCGGCGTCGACCAGCCAGTCCTGGAGGTAGGTGACCCGCACGTGCCGGAGCGCGCCGAGCCTGCCCTCCTCGATCAGCTTGCGGGCGTACGCGATGGCGGGCACCCGCCGGTAGTTGAAGCCCACCATGGCCAACTGGCCGCGGGACCGGGCCGCTTCGGCGGCCCGGACCATGGCCTCGGCCTCGGCGACCGAGTTGGCCAGCGGCTTCTCGCACAGGACGTGCTTGCCCGCTTCCAGCGCGGCGATGGCGATCTCCGCGTGGCTGTCCCCCGGCGTGCAGATGTCGACCAGCTGCACGTCGTCACGCGCGATGAGGTCCCGCCAGTCGGTCTCGGCGGCGGCCCAGCCGAGTTTGTCGGCCGCCTTGGCGACGGCCGCCTCGTCCCGCCCGCAGATGGCGGCGAGCTCCGGCCGCATCGGCAGGTCGAAGACATGTCCCGCCGTACGCCAGCCCTGGGAGTGGGCGGCACCCATGAACGAGTATCCGATCATGCCGATACCGAGTGGCGGCGGTGCGCCGGCTTCCTTCTCCGACGCTTCCCTACTGGTCATAAGGGAGTACTCCTCGTCTCTCGCGCGTGTGGGGGCTCGGGCCTGGCGTGTGGATCAGGCCGGATCAGGGAGCGGGGTCTGGTGCGTGCGATCGCACGGCGGAGGGGAGGCATGGCGGAGCCATGCCGACCGACGACAGCACGGCGAGTGCGGCACCAGGGACCGCGAGCCCGGCAAGATCCACACGCCAGGCCCTGACAGGGCGAGCCGGTCAGCTGAATCCCTGGGGCAGGTACTCGTCGATGTTCTCCTTGTCGACGACGGCCGAGAACAGGGTGACCTGGGCCGGGATCTCCAGACCGGCCATACCGCTCACGCCCTTGCCCTGGCCCAGCGCACGGGCGAGGTCGATCGCCGACGAAGCCATGATCGGCGGGTAGAGCACGGTCGCCTTCAGGACACTGTTGTCGGCCTTGATCGCGTCCATCGCCGCCTTGGCACCGGCGCCGCCGACCATCAGGAAGCCGTCACGGCCGGCCTGGTCGATGGCGCGCAGCGCGCCGACACCCTGGTCGTCGTCGTGGTTCCACAGGGCGTCGAACTTGGACTGCGCCTGGAGCAGCTGGGCCATCTTGGCCTGGCCGGACTCGACGGTGAAGTCGGCCGCCTGGCGGGCGACCTTCTTGATGTTCGGGTAGTTCTTGAGCGCGTCGTCGAAGCCCTGGGTGCGCTGCTTGGTCAGCTCCAGGCTGTCGGGGCCCGACAGTTCGATGACGGTGGCGCCCGCCTTGTCCTTCAGCTTCTCGCCGATGTAGTTGCCGGCGTTGACGCCCATGCCGTAGTTGTCACCGCCGACGTAGCAGCGGAACGCCTGCGGGTCGGCGAAGATCCGGTCCAGGTTGATGACGGGGATACCCGCGCGCATCGCCTTGAGACCGGCCTGGGTGAGGGCCTTGCCGTCGGCCGGCAGGATCACCAGGACGTCGACCTTCTTGTTGATCAGGGCGTCGATCTGGCCGATCTGGGCGGCGGTGTCGTTCGAGCCCTCGGTGATGTCGAGCGTGACGTCCGAGTACTTCTTCGCCTGCGAACGGGCGTTGTCGTTGATCGCGTTCAGCCAGCCGTGGTCGGCCTGGGGGCCGGCGAAGCCGATGGTGACCGGCTTGCCGGGCTTGTCGTCGGCCGCGGGCTCGTTGTTCGCCGCGGGCTCGTCGTCCTTCTCGTTGCTGGTGCAGGCGGTGAGGAAGGCACCCGCGGAAATCGCGGCGGTGCCGAACAGCAGGCCTCTGCGGCTCGTCTCTGGCATGGCGGTTCGTCCCCTTCAAGAGAGCGGATGGAGCGGTACGTCGGAAGCGGTGCGTAGGAAGCGGTACGAGGCGGAGCCCCGGGGCAACGAGGTCAGGCCTCGCCGTGGCGCGCCGTGCGGCGCTGGACCAGTACGGCGGCGACGATGATCGCGCCCTTGGCGATCTGCTGGACGTCGCTCTGCAGGTTGTTGAGGGCGAAGATGTTGGTGATGGTGGTGAAGATCAGGACACCGAGGACGGAGCCGACGATCGTGCCGCGGCCACCGCTGAGCAGGGTGCCGCCGATGATCGCCGCCGCGATGGCGTCGAGTTCGTAGAGGTTTCCGTTCGTGTTCTGGCCGGAGCCGGAGAGCACGATCAGCATGAAGGCCGCGATACCGCAGCAGAGGCCGGAGAACAGGTACAGGTACAGCCGCTGCCTGCGGACGTCGATACCGGCGAGCCGGGTCGCCTCCGCGTTGCCGCCGACCGCGATCGTGCGGCGGCCGAAGGTCGTACGGTTCAGCAGCAGCCAGCCGACCACCGTCACCACCGCGAAGATGATGACGAGCGGCGGGATCCCGAGGATGTATGAGTCACGGGCGCCGAGGTCGAGCACCGACTTCAGGGTGACGATCTGCGTGTTGCCGTCGGTGATCTGGAGGGCCAGACCACGGGCGGACGCCATGATCGCGAGAGTGGCGATGAACGGCGCCATGCCGCCGTACGCGATCAGTACGCCGTTGACCAGACCACAGGCCAGACCCACGAGGATCGCGGTGAACAGGATGCCGGCGAAGCCGTACTCCTGGGTCGCCACGGTCGTCGCCCACACCGAGGCCAGGGCCACGATCGCGCCGACCGACAGGTCGATGCCGCCGCTGGTGATGACGAACGTCATGCCGACGGTGACGACACCGATGATCGACGCCTGGGTGAGGACCAGCTGGAGGTTGCTGGTGTCCAGGAACTGTTCGGGCTTGGTGATACCGCCGACGACTATCAGCGCGGCGAGCACGCCGAGCAGCGAGAGCGTACGGAAATCGAGACGCATCCCGAGCGCCGGCCGGCCCTTGGACCCTCCCGGGGTCTTTCCGGCGGTCTTGGTCAGCGGCACGGCGTCGGCGGCGGGTGCGGCGTCGGGCCCGCCCTGCTGCGCCTCAGAGGCAGGCTGTTTCATGGCGTCGGGCTCCCTTCCATCACAAGGTCGAGTACACGGTGCTCGTCCAGCTCCTGGGCCGGTGACGTATGGACGACACGGCCCTCCCGGAGCACCAGCACCCGGTCGGCGAGGCCAAGGACCTCGGGGACCTCGCTGGAGACGAGAAGTACGGCGAGGCCTTCGTCGGCCAGGCGGCGGATCACGGCGTAGAGCTCGGCGCGCGCGCCGACGTCGACACCGCGGGTGGGTTCGTCGAGAAGCAGCACCCGGCAGCCGCGCAGCAGCCAGCGGGCCAGGACCGCCTTCTGCTGGTTGCCGCCGGACAGGGTGCGGATGACCGCGTCGGGGTTGTCGGGGCGCAGGGAGAGCTCCTGGGTCGCGGCCCTGGCGGCCTTGCGCTCCGCGGAGCTGTCGAGCCAGCCGCCCCGGGAGAACCGGGACAGCGACGACACCGACACATTGCGGGTGACCGACTCGATGAGCAGCAGGGCCTGGGCCTTGCGCTCCTCGGGGGCGAGGCCGAGTCCGGCGCGTACGGCGGCGCGGACGCTGCCGGGCTTCAGCTCCTGGCCGTCGACGAGCACCCGGCCGGCCGTGGGCTTGCGGGCGCCGAAGATGGTCTCCAGGATCTCGGAGCGCCCCGAGCCGACGAGTCCCGCGAGTCCGACGATCTCGCCGGGCCGCAGTTCGAGGTCGACCGGTTCGAACTCGCCTTCCCTGGCGAGTCCTTCGGTCCGCAGCACGGGCTCGCCGCGCGGGGCGTCGGCGACCGCGGGGCGGTCGGGAAAGACGTACGCGACCTTCCGGCCGGTCATCAGGGAGACGACCTCGCTGGTCGGGGTCTCCTTCGCGGGCAGCCCGACGGCCACGGTGCGGCCGTCCTTGATGACGGTCACCCGGTCACCGATCCGGCGGATCTCCTCCAGGCGGTGGGAGATGTAGATGACGGCGACACCGTCGGCGGTGAGCGTGTCGACGATACGGAAGAGGTTGTCGACCTCGTCCGGGTCGAGCGCGGCCGACGGCTCGTCCATCACGATGAGGCGCACGTCGTGGGAGAGCGCGCGGGCCATCGAGACGATCTGCTGGTGCGCGGCGGAGAGTTCACCGACCGGCCGGCCCGCGGGGATCTCGGGGTGGCCGAGCCGCGCGAGCAGCGCGGTGGCGGCGGTCCTGGCCTCGCCGCCCCTGACGATGAAACCGGCGGAGGTCGGCTCATGACCGAGGAAGATGTTCTCGGCGACCGACAGGCCCTCGACCAGGTCGAGTTCCTGGTAGATGGTCGCGATGCCGAGCTTCATCGCCGCGATGGGTGACTTGAGCTGGACCTCTTCGCCGCGCCAGGTGATGACACCGTCGTCGGGCTGGTGCGCGCCGGCGAGCACCTTGATGAGTGTGGACTTGCCGGCCCCGTTCTGGCCGAGCAGACAGTGGACTTCGCCTGCCTGGACCTCCAGGTCCACGCCGTCCAGGGCGCGGACACCCGGGAACAGCTTGGTGATGCCGGACATGGTGAGCAGGTGGCCTTCGGGTGGTGCTGGTGCCATGGCGTATCCCCTCGGCGGATGCGGCCGGTGAGCGGGCTTGCGGGCGTGCGGAACAGGGCGGTGCGGGGTGCGGGTGGTGCGGCTCGGTGCGGGTGGTGGTGCGCGTGGCGCCGGGAGCTGGGTGACGCCGTGACCGGTGATGCTTTTGTTATGTCTTTTGCTGTTATTTCGGTTGTGCGGATGAAGCGTGTGCCGTACAGCCCGGCGCCGGGGACACCGGTGTCAGGCCGGGGAGAAGAGATGGTCGCTGATCAGGCGGGCCGCCCCGGTGACTCCGGCGGTCGGTCCCAACTCCCCCAGCACGATGGGGAGATTGCCGGTGGCCAGCGGTAGCGACTGGCGGTAGACCTGGGTGCGGACGCTGGCCAGCAGGGTGTGGCCGAGGCCGGTCACCCCGCCGCCGATCACGACGAGGCCCGGGTTGAAGAAGCTGACGAGTCCGGCGATGACCTGGCCGACCCGGTTGCCGCCCTCGCGGATGAGGTAGAGGGCGGTGGGGTCGCCGGCCGCGGCGGCCACGGCGACGTCGGCGGCGGTGAGCCGGCCGGCCGCTTCGAGGCGCGCGGCGAGTTCGGCGGAACGGCCCGTACGGGCGGCGTCCTCGGCGTCCCTGGCCAGCGCGGCACCACTGAAGTGGGCCTCCAGGCAACCCCTGTTGCCGCAGACGCAGGCGCGCCCGTCGGGCTCGACCCGGATATGCCCGATGTCGCCCGCGCTACCGGTGGTGCCCCGGTAGACCTCGCCGCCGACCACGATGCCGCAGCCGATACCGGTACCGATCTTGATGCAGAGGAAGTCACCCACGGAGCGTGCGACGCCCGCGTGCTGCTCGCCCATCGCCATCAGGTTCACGTCGTTGTCGACCATGACGGGGCAGCCGAGGTCCTGGCTGAGGGCCTCGCGTACGGGGAAGCCGTCCCAGCCGGGCATGATCGGCGGCGCGACCGGTACGCCTTCGGGGAAGCGGACCGGGCCCGGGACGCCGATGCCGGCGCCGTCGTACCCGTCGGCGAGGCCCGAGGCCTTGAGCTTGGCGGCCATCGCGAGCACCTGCTCGAAGACGGCGACCGGGCCCTCGCGGACGTCCATGGGGTGGTTGACGTGTCCGAGCACTTCGAGTTCGGCGTTGGTGACGGCGACGTCGATGGACGTGGCGCCGATGTCCACCCCGAGGAAGCGGAGGGCGGGAGCGAGCCGGATGTTGTGGGAACGGCGGCCGCCTCGCGACGCGGCGAGTCCGTCGGCGACGACGAGCCCGGTCTCCAGCAGCCGGTCGACCTCCACGGCGAGCTTGGAGCGGGAGAGGTCGACCTGATCGCCGAGCTGGGCGCGGGAGTTGGGCCCACCGTCACGCAAGAGCCGGAGCAGTCGCGCCTGATGAGCGTTCGCGGGTCGTGCGGTCATACGTCTCACGCGCCCCTCCCCGCCTCTCGGCTGTGTGATGCGTCGCTACGTCGGTTTCGTTTCGACGGGCTTTCGAGGGGAACGTAGCAGCGCTTTCCCCGAGTGGGAAGAAGTTGAGCATGAATCGCTCCTAACTTTCTCCACAGTCAGGACAAAGGCGTTTCGCGTATCTGCCTCGACACGGGCCGCCGGGCATACGAAAGGCGCCTCCGCGACCGGCCGGAGGCGCCCTGCTGTTCATCTGCACACGTGCGAATCGGTCAGACCTGGGTGTCCCCGCGGTGGTGGTACGTGGTGCGCGTCTGCTCCGTGTGGGCGCGCATGACCTCGGTGGCCGCCCGCTCGTCCCGTGCCGAGATCGCCGCGATCAGTGCCCGGTGCTCGATCCAGGACTGCTTGCCGCGCTGCCGCGCCACCGGCGTGTAGTACCAGCGCACCCGGCGGTCCACCTGCGCCGCGAGCTCCGCCAGGACGACGTTCCCCGCCAGCTCCATCACCTTCGCGTGGAACGCCGCGTTCGTCGCGACCGTGAGATCCACGTCGTCGTCGGCCACCGACTGCTCGCCCTTGGCGCAGAGCGCCTCCAGCGCCGCGATGCCCGCCGACCCCGAATTCGCGGCAGCAAGCCTCGCCGCCTCGGCCTCCAGGAGCGTACGGACGGAGAGCAACTGGTCCGCCTCCGCCTCGGTCGGCTCGTGGACGAACGCGCCCTGAGCGGGGCGGAGATCGACCCACCCCTCGGTGTTCAGCCGCTGGAGCGCCTCGCGTACGGGCTGCCGGGAAACGCCGAGATGACCGGCGAGTTCGCTCTCCACCAGATGCTGTCCCGGCCGCAGCTGGCGGACGGTGATGAGCTCCAGCAGGGCCTCGTAGACGCGCTCGCGCAGCGGGCCGGGGCGTTCGAGTTTGGGCACTGAGCCCTGTGGCAGTCCTGCGGACAACATGCGGTCCCCCATCCTGGCTGATCTACGGCAAAGGCCCCGGCAACAGACGGCAACGATTGGCTATCGTCTACAGTCTACCGAGAACCGTAGCGGTCAGGGGCAGCGGATGACTTGGCCGGCGTAAGAGAGATTTCCGCCAAACCCGAAGAGGAGCGCCGGTGCGCCCGATTCCACCTCACCGCGCTCCACCAGCTTGGACAGCGCCATGGGGATGGACGCGGCCGAGGTGTTGCCGGAGTCCACGACGTCGCGCGCGATGACGGCGTTGACCGCGCCGATCTTCTGGGCGACGGGTTCGATGATCCGCAGGTTGGCCTGGTGCAGGACGACGGCGGCCAGATCCTCGGGGGCGACGCCCGCGCGTTCGCAGACCCTGCGGGCGATCGGCGGCAGCTGGGTGGTGGCCCAGCGGTAGACGCTCTGGCCCTCCTGGGCGAAGCGGGGCGGGGTGCCCTCGATCCGTACGGCGTTGCCCATCTCGGGGACCGAGCCCCACAGCACCGGGCCGATACCGGGCTCCTCGTCCGGCCCGACCGCCTCGACGACCGCCGCGCCCGCGCCGTCACCGAGCAGGACGCAGGTGGAGCGGTCGGTCCAGTCGGCGATGTCGGCCATCTTGTCCGCGCCGATGACCAGCGCGCGGGTCGCCGCTCCGGCCCGTACGGCGTGGTCGGCGGTGGCCAGCGCGTGGGTGAAGCCGGCGCAGACCACGTTGAGGTCCATCACGGCCGGTGAGCCCATGGAGAGCCGGGCGGCCACACGGGCGGCCATGTTCGGCGACCGGTCGATCGCCGTGGACGTGGCGACCAGGACGAGGTCGATGTCCGTGGGCATGAGGCCCGCCGCGGCGAGGGCCTTGGCGGCGGCGTGCGCCGCCAGCTCGTCCACCGGCTCGTCGGGCCCGGCCACATGCCGCGTTCTGATGCCGACGCGGCTCCTGATCCACTCATCACTGGTGTCGACCATGCCCGCCAGGTCGTCGTTGGTGAGCACCTTGGCGGGCTGGTAGTGCCCGAGCGCGGCGATACGAGTGCCGGTCATCCCCGGGACCTCCTTCTCGGTCGACGTCAGGAGATTCCCAGTCTCGTCAGCGACTCACGAGATAGGGGGCAGGCGACCCAACAGGATTCCCTGCCTCCTCTTGGAGACTCCGGATCATCAGGCGTCGTCCGAGTGCCTGTCGTTCGGATCGTGCCGGGGCCCGTGAGCCCGGCCTGATCCGAACGACAGGCCCTGGGTCACCCGGTGAACAGCTGGGTGGCCTTGCGGACCAGTTCGTACAGACCGTACGCGAGTGGGACGCCCACCCAGAGCCAGGCGAAGACGATCAGCGCGGTTCGCCGGGACTCAGGCACTGCGCTCCCGCTCTCCGGTGCTGTGCTCATCGGCGGCCTCCTTCGGTTCTGCCGGCTCCGTGCCGGTGCTGTTCTCCGGCCGGTGGTGGCGCGGGTGTACGGGGCGGACCAGCTCGTTCGCCACGAAACCGACGACAAGCAGCCCGATCATGATGGTCAGCGAGAGCCCGTAGAGGCCGGGCCCGCTCTTGCCCGCCTCCTCCTGGCTGTCGGCCACCCGGTTGACGATGAGCGGGCCGAGGACGCCGGCCGCCGACCAGGCGGTGAGCAGCCGTCCGTGGATCGCGCCCACCTGGTAGGTGCCGAACAGGTCCTTGAGGTACGCGGGGACGGTCGCGAAGCCGCCTCCGTAGAAGGAGAGGATCACCAGGGCGCAGATGATGAAGAGCGGCTTGGAGGAGTCGCCGAACTGCGCGATCAGCAGATACATCACGGCGCCGACGCCCAGATAGACGCGGTAGGTGTTCTTCCGGCCGATCACGTCGGAGGTGGACGACCAGCCGATACGCCCGGCCATGTTGGCCGCCGACAGCAGGGCGACGAAACCGGCCGCGGCCGAGACGGAGACCGGCGTGTCGGTGTCGGCGAAGAAGTCCGTGATCATCGGCGCGGCCTTCTCCAGGATGCCGATCCCCGCGGTGACGTTCATACAGAGGACGACCCAGAGCAGCCAGAACTGCGGTGTGCGGACAGCCGAGTTCGCGGAGACCTGGGCCGTGGTTATCAGGGCCGACGCGGGCGCGGGTGCCGCCTTCGGCGCCGCGTCCGGGCGCGGTACGCGGATCAGCAGGACGCCGAGCAGCATGAAGACCGCGTAGACCAGGCCGTGCACGAGAAAGGCCTTGGCTATGCCGTCGCTGGTGGAGCCGAACGACTCCAGCATCTGCGCGGACCACGGTGACGCGATGAGCGCGCCCCCGCCGAAGCCCATGATCGCGATGCCGGTCGCCATCCCCGGCCGGTCGGGGAACCACTTGATCAGAGTGGAGACGGGCGAGATGTAGCCGATGCCGAGTCCGATGCCGCCGACGAACCCGTAGCCGAAGACGATCAGCCAGAACTGTTCGGTCGCGGCGCCGAGCGCGGACAGCAGGAAGCCGGACGAGAAACAGATGAGGGCGACGGTCATGGCCCAGCGGGGGCCGTTGCGTTCGACGAGGGTGCCGCCGAACGCGGCCGAGAGGCCGAGCATCACGATGCCCAGCTGGAAGGGGAGGGCGCTCTGGGTGCCTGAGAGGTCGAGAGCGGATTCCAGCGGCGGCTTGAACACGCTCCATGCGTAGGCCTGACCGATCGAGAGGTGCACCGAGAGCGCGGCGGGGGGTACCAGCCAGCGGCTCCAGCCGACCGGGGCGAGTGGTGGGGTCATGGTCGCGAACTCTAGGAACCGTTCCCACCGTTTGGGAAGATCTTTTACCTGTTCCAGGTCGACCGTATGCCGACGGCAGACCTCTTGTCGGCAGTTATTCCATACTGTAGACAATATATCGTCGGCAAAGTGTGCCCCTTTCCGCGCTTCTCTCAACACCCTCAAAGCGAACGGAGAGCCCCACGGTGAAAGTCGCAGTCGTCGGCGCCGGTGCGATCGGCGCCTATGTCGGAGCCGCGCTGGATCGCGCAGGCGCCGAAGTCCATCTCATCGCCCGTGGACCGCATCTGGCGGCCATGAGGCAGCACGGAGTCCGGGTGTACAGCCCGCGCGGCGATTGGACCGCGCGGGTGCACGCCACCGATGACCCGGCCGACATCGGGCCGGTCGACCATGTGTTCCTGGGCCTCAAGGCGAATTCGTACGCGGCGTGCGGGCCGCTCATCGCGCCTCTGCTCCAGGACCACACGGCGGTCATCGCCGCGCAGAACGGTATCCCCTGGTGGTACTTCCACCAGCACGGCGGCCCGCACGACGGCCGCCGTATCGAGAGCGTCGACCCCGGCGGCTCGGTCAGCGCGGTCCTGCCGCCGGAGCGCGCCATCGGCTGTGTGGTCTACGCGGCGACGGAGCTGGAAGGGCCCGGAGTCGTACGGCACCTGGAAGGCACCCGGTTCTCCATCGGGGAGCCGGACCGGTCGCTCTCGCCGCGCACCAAGGAGTTCAGCGAGGCCATGCGGGCGGGCGGGCTCAAATGTCCGGTCGAGGCCGAACTCCGCAATGAAATCTGGATCAAGCTCCTCGGCAACATCTCCTTCAACCCGATCAGCGCGCTGACCCGCGCCACGATGCGGGAGATGTGCCTGCACCGCAGCACACGCGAGGTCATCCAGCTAATGATGACCGAGACGCTCCGGGTCGCCGAGGCACTCGGCTGCCACCCCGACATCTCCGTCGAGCGCCGGCTGGCCGGCGCGGAACGGGTCGGGGACCACCGGACCTCCACGCTCCAGGACCTGGAGAAGGGGAAGCCGATGGAGCTCGACGTGCTGCTCGCGGCGGTCGTCGAACTCGCCGCGATGTGCGACATCGAGGTGCCGACGCTCCGCACGGTCGACGCCATCTCGGACCTGCTGGCACGGGGCGTGGCCGCCTAGAACGTGTGGTGGAAGTAGCGTCGTCCGCCCGCAGGGGGGGTCACGGCGGCTGGTGCGAGCGATCGCAAGGCGGAGGATCGCTCTCGTACCGGGCGTACTCGGGCGACCGAAGACAACGCGGCGAGCGTGCGCGCCAGGCGTCGTGAGCCGGACGGGCTCGACCGAGCCCGTCCGGCGATCGAGGACGAACCGGCCCGCCGGACGGACCCGGCACTCCCCGGTCCCGCACAAAACCCGTACGCAAGACTTCCGCTTCACGACGGCCATCGGGATACTGTATGCAATGGCGCGGCCACAAGCCATGACTCATGAGGGAGCGCAGCGTGAAAAGCAGCGCAAGAAGGCGGGATCGCACGCCGAAGACCTACGCCAGGCTCGAACACCCGCTGGTACGGGACGAGAAGGGCGGCCCGTTCCGGCGGGCGACCTGGGAGGAAGCACTGGACCGGGCAGCCGCCGGGCTGGGTGCCGCGCGCGGCGCGTTCGGCATGTTCTCGTGCGCGCGGGCCACGAACGAGATGAACTACGTCGCGCAGAAGTTCGCGCGAGTGGTGATGGGCACCAACAACGTCGACTCCTGTAACCGGACGTGTCACGCACCGAGCGTCGCGGGCCTCTCCGCGGCCTTCGGATCCGGCGGCGGCACCTCCTCCTACGAGGAGGTCGAGCACACGGACCTGATCGTGATGTGGGGCTCCAACGCCCGTTTCGCGCACCCGATCTTCTTCCAGCATGTGCTCAAGGGCATCAGGAACGGCGCGCGGATGTACGCCGTCGACCCCCGCCGCACCTCCACGGCCGAGTGGGCCGAGAGCTGGATGGGGCTCAACGTCGGCACGGACATCCCGCTGGCGCACGCCGTCGCCCGGGAGATCATCCACGCCGGGCTGCACAACAAGGCGTTCATCGAGCAGGCCACCACCGGCTTCGACGAGTACGCGGCCGAGGTCGAGCCGTGGACCCTCGGCGTGACCGAGAAGGTCACGGGCGTACCCGCCGCGGCGATCCGCGACCTCGCCCACGCCTACGCCCGCGCCGAGCGGGCCCAGCTGTGCTGGACGCTCGGCATCACCGAGCACCACAACGGCACGGACAACGTCCGGGCGCTGATCAACCTGTCGCTGCTCACCGGGCACGTCGGGCGGTACGGCTCCGGGGTCCAGCCCCTGCGCGGGCAGAACAACGTGCAGGGCGGCGGCGACATGGGGGCCATCCCCAACCGGCTGCCGGGCTTCCAGGACATCCTCGAACCGGAGATCCGGCAGAAGTTCGAGACCGCCTGGGACACCGTGATCCAGCCCCACTACGGCCTCAACCTGACCGACATGTTCGAGGCGATGGAGACCGGGGACCTCAAGGCCGTCTACTGCATCGGCGAGAACCCCGCGCAGTCCGAGGCCGACAGCGAGCAGGCCATGGACCGGCTGAAGGCGCTCGACTTCCTGGTGGTGCAGGACATCTTCCACACCAAGACGGCCGACCTGGCGGACGTGATCCTGCCCGCCACCGCCGCGTGGTGCGAGACGGACGGCACCACCACCAACAGCGAGCGCCGGGTCCAGCGCGTCCGCAAGGCGATCGAACCGCCGGGCGAGGCACGCGAGGACATCGACATCATCTGCGACCTGGCCGCCCGGCTCGGGCACCCGTGGAAGTTCGCGGACGCCGAGACCGTCTGGAACGAGCTGCGCGACCTGTCGCCCGACCACTACGGCATGACGTACGACCGGCTGGCCGAGCACCACGGCATCCAGTGGCCGTGCCCCGACACCGAGCGGCTCGAACCCACCTATCTGCACGGCAGGTTGTGGGACTCGGATCCTGCCAAGCGCGGCAGGCTCGCCCCGTTCGGCATCGTCAAGCACGACCCGCCGGTGGATCTGACGGACGATCAGTATCCGATCAGGCTCACCACGGGGCGCCGGCTCGACTCGTACAACACCGGTGTGCAGAGCGGGAGTTTCGCCTCCCCGATGCGCCGCGGCGAGTACCTGGAGCTGTGCCCGGAGGACGCGGAGATGTACGGCGTCCAGGTCGGCGAGGAGGTCCAGATCTCCTCACGGCGCGGCACGGTGCAGGCGCCGGTGTGGATCGACCCGGGGCTCCGTCCCGGGCTGGCCTTCATGACCATGCATTTCCCGGACGAGGTGGACACCAACCAGCTGACGATCGAGGCGAACTGCCCGATCGCCGGCACCGCCGAGTTCAAGGCGTCGGCCATCCGGATCGAGAAGTTGCCCGGATACGTGACAGAGATGTCCGCGACAGCAGCGAGGAGCTGAGAATCAGTGGACCTGCACTTCGGTGACAGCAAACCGACGGACGAGGAGCGGGCGGCGGTCGACTCGCTGCTCGGCCCCGCGACGTCGGCGTGGGAAGGCGCGGAAGACCGCTCGGACGCGGATCTGCGCTGGGCCCGCGGTGGTCGCGAGGCACGCGAACGGCGCGACCTGCTGTTGCCGGGGTTGCATGCCGTCAACGACCGCGTGGGCTGGATCAGCGAGGGCGCGCTCGCCTACCTCTGCCGCCGGCTCACGGTGCCGCCGGCGGAGGCGTATGGCGTGGCCACGTTCTACGCGATGTTCGCGGTCAAGCCCCGGCCCGCCAAGGTGCTGCACGTCTGCACCGACCTGGCGTGCGCCGGGAACGGCTCCGCCAAGCTCTGCGCGGACCTGGAGGAACGGATAGGCGCCGCGGGCTCGGCGGCGGACGGCGTCGTCTGGCAGCCGAGCCCGTGCCTGGGCCTGTGCGAACGGGCCCCGGCGGCACTGGTGCTACAGGCGGGCACCCCCTCCGACACGGTCCCCGCGCAGCGGGATCCCCGGCTCAGGGACGTCCTCGCCCCGGCGCCCGCGCGCCTCCCGGACGAGGCGGACGACGACGGCGCCGAGGTCACCCCCATCCGGGCCGACCTCGCCCCCAACGGCGCGGTGGTCACGCCCCTGCGGGCGCACGCCAACGGCTCATCGGCCCAACCCGCGCCCCGGCGGCAGGCGTTCGCCGTCATCGGCCCGGCCACGGTCGACGCGCTGATCGAGGCCGCCACGGCGCCGGAGGACGCCCCCGAGGAGCCTTCCGCCGCCCTGGCCGTACCGCAGGCCGGGCAGGAGGGCCTGATGCTGCTCCAGCGGATCGGCGTCGTCGACCCGTACAGCATCGACGACTACCGGGCGCACGGCGGCTACCACGCCCTGCGGACCGCTTTCGACATCGGACCCGCCGGGGTGATCCGCGAGGTCACCGACGCCGGGCTGCTCGGCCGCGGCGGCGCGGCCTTCCCGACCGGGCGCAAGTGGCAGGCCACCGCCTCCCAGCCCGACCGGCCGCACTACCTCGTCTGCAACGCCGACGAGTCCGAACCCGGCACCTTCAAGGACCGGGTGATCATGGAGGGCGACCCGTTCGCCCTGATCGAGGCCATGACGATCGCCGGTTACGCCACCGGCGCCCACGTCGGCTACCTCTATCTGCGCGGCGAGTACCCGCGCGCCCTGCACCGCCTGGAGAACGCCCTCACCCAGGCCCGCCTCCGCGGCTTCCTCGGTGACGACGTCCTCGGCCAGGGCTACGCCTTCGACATCGAGATCCGCCGGGGCGCCGGCGCCTACATCTGCGGCGAGGAGACGGCCCTCTTCAACTCCATCGAGGGCTTCCGCGGCGAACCGCGCTCCAAGCCGCCGTTCCCGGTGGAGAAGGGGCTCTTCGGCAAGCCGACGGCAGCCAACAACGTCGAGACACTCATCAACGTGCTGCCCATCCTGACGATGGGAGCCGAGGCGTACGCGGCGATCGGCACCGGCAACTCCACCGGGCCCAAGCTCTTCTGCGTCTCGGGCAGCGTCGAGCGGCCCGGCATCTACGAGCTGCCGTTCGGCGCCACGCTCGGTGATCTCCTCGACCTCGCGGGCACCCCGACCGAGATCCAGGCGATCCTGCTCGGCGGCGCGGCAGGCGGATTCGTACGGCCCGACGAGCGCGACATCCCGCTCACCTTCGAGGGAACCAGGGCCGCCGGCACCACCCTCGGCTCCGGCGTGATCCTGGTCATGGACGACACCGTCGGCCTGCCCCGGACACTGCTGCGCATCGCCGAGTTCTTCCGCGACGAGTCCTGCGGTCAGTGCGTGCCCTGCCGGGTCGGCACCGTCCGCCAGGAGGAAGCGCTGCACCGCATCAAGGACCGTACGGGCGCCGAGGCGTCCGACGACGTCGCGCTGTTGCGCGAGGTCGGTCAGACCATGCGCGACGCCTCCATCTGCGGTCTGGGACAGACCGCGTGGAATGCCGTCGAGTCCGCCATCGACCGTCTGGGGGCTTTCAAGTGACCGTCATACCTCTTCAACTGCCGCGCAGGCTCCTTGAGTTCACGCTCGACGGCGAACCCACCCGGGTCCCCGAGGGCTCCACGATCCTGGACGCCTGCCGGGCCGCCGGCAAGGACATCCCGACCCTCTGCGAAGGTGACACGCTCACACCGAAGAACGCGTGCCGGGTCTGCGTCGTCGAGGTCGAGGGCGCCCGTACGCTCGCCCCCGCCTGCTCGCGCCGCGCCGAGGCCGGCATGCAGGTGAAGACGGACTCCGAGCGCGCCAGGACCAGCCGCAAGGTCGTCCTGGAACTGCTCGCGTCGTCCACCGACCTCTCCACGACGCCGCGCGCGGCCGAATGGATCAAGGAGTACGAGGCGAAGCCCGACCGGTTCGGGCCCGATGCGGCCCGGGTCAACGAGACACCGAAGATCGACAACGATCTCTACGTCCGTGACCTCGACAAATGCATCCTCTGCTACAAGTGCGTGGATGCCTGCGGCGACCAGTGGCAGAACACCTTCGCCATCTCCGTCGCCGGCCGCGGCTTCGACGCCCGTATCTCCACCGAGCACGCCGTGGCGCTCCCCGAATCCGCGTGCGTCTACTGCGGCAACTGCATCGAGGTCTGCCCCACGGGCGCGCTCAGCTTCAAGTCGGAGTTCGACATGCGCGAGGCCGGGACCTGGAACGAGGAGGAGCAGACGGAAACCACGACCATCTGCGCGTACTGCGGCGTGGGCTGCAACCTCACCCTGCACGTACAGGACAATGAGATCGTCAAGGTCACCTCACCGCACGACAACCCGGTGACCCACGGCAATCTGTGCATCAAGGGCCGCTTCGGCTACCAGCACGCGCAGCAGCACTAGAGCCGGTCACCCCGGCACCGGCAGAGCGCGACGAGCGAGGAACAGGAAGGATCGCCATGGGACGGGTCACCGAACGCCGCCGCACCATCCGCATCAGGGACGGTGTCGTCACCAGCCGCCCCGACACCCTCGTCGCCGAGGAACCCATGGAGATCCGGCTGAACGGCAAGCCGCTCGCCATCACCATGCGAACCCCGGGCGACGACTTCGCGCTCGCCGCCGGATTCCTGGTCAGTGAGGGCGTCCTCGGCTCGGCCGAGGACGTCCGGTCGATCGTGTACTGCGCCGGAGCGACGGACGACGGCAGGAACACGTACAACGTGGTGGACGTCCAGCTCGCGCCCGGCGTCCCGATGCCGGACATCACGCTGGAACGCAACGTCTACACCACGTCCTCGTGCGGCCTCTGCGGCAAGGCCAGCCTCGACGCCGTACGCACCACGGCCCGGTTCCCGATCGCCGACACTCCCCCGGTCCGGGTCGAACCGGCTCTGCTTTCCGGCCTCCCCGACCGGTTGCGGGCGGCACAGCAGGTCTTCGACCGGACCGGGGGTCTGCACGCCGCGGCCCTCTTCTCCGAGACCGGCGAACTCCTCGACATCCGGGAGGACGTGGGCCGCCACAACGCGGTCGACAAACTCGTCGGACGGGCGCTCCAGCAAGGTCTGCTGCCGCTCTCGCGGGTGATCCTGCTGGTCTCGGGCAGGGCGTCCTTCGAACTCGCCCAGAAGGCGGTGATGGCCGGAATCCCGGTCCTGGCGGCGGTCTCCGCGCCGTCGTCGCTCGCCGTCGATCTCGCCGCGGAGACGGGGCTGACCCTCGTCGGCTTCCTCCGTGGCCCCTCCATGAACGTGTATGCCGGCGACGACCGCATCGCCCTCCACAGCGAGGTGTGACGCGCTGCCGCTGCACGGGATACACGGGATAAGGACCCGGCCGGCGGGGAGCGCCCCCTGCGCCGGCCGGGTCCCTCCCCCATTTTTCTGGGGGGCTCGGTTCGCCTCCGGGGCGCTTTGAGCCGATGTCGACGGTCGACCGTGCTCAGCCCCTCGTTCCTCGGGACCTCTGCGCGCTCTCCCTTTCGACACCGACGCGCCCCTTCGGCTCACTCACCGGTGTGTCGTCCACGGCCGGCTCGGCCAGAAGGGGTTCGGCCGAGCGGTGCTTGGCGATCACCGCGCACACCACCAGCTGAAGCATGTGGAACAGCATCAGCGGCAGCACCGCCATGCTCGCCTGCGCACCGAACAGCACGCTCGCCATCGGCAGCCCGGCCGCGAGGCTCTTCTTCGAGCCGGCGAACTGGATCGCCACCCGGTCCGCCCTGTTGAAGCCGAGCCGCCGCGAGCCGTACCAGCTGATCGTCAGCATCGCCGCGAGCAGCACCACCTCGACCGCGAACAGCGCGCCGAGCCGCGCCGGAGTGACCTGGTGCCAGATGCCCGCCACCATGCCCTGGCTGAAGGCCGTGTAGACGACCAGCAGGATCGATCCACGGTCCACCCGGCCCAGCAGTGTGCGGTGCCGGGCGAGGAAGCCGCCGACCCAGCGCCGCAGCAACTGCCCCGCCACGAACGGCAGCAGCAGTTGCGCCACGATGCGCAGCAGCGAGTCGGGCGAGATGCCGCTCGCGCCGCCACCCAGCAGCAGGGCGGCGAGCAGCGGTGTCACCACGATGCCCGCGATGCTGGAGAAGGACCCGGCGCAGATCGCCGCGGGGACATTGCCGCGTGCCATGGACGTGAAGGCGATGGACGACTGGATCGTCGACGGGACCAGGCAGAGGAAGAGCAGCCCGTTGTGGAGCTCGGGTGTCAGGACGAAGGGCACGAGCCCGCGCGCGGCCAGCCCCAGCACCGGGAAAATCAGGAACGTGCAGGCCAGGACGGTCAGATGGAGCCGCCAGCTCTTGAGGCCGTCCACCGCTTCGCGGGTCGAGAGCCGGGCGCCGTACAGGAAGAAGAGCAGCGCGATCGCGCCGGTCGACGCCCCGCCGGCGACGTCCGCCGTGGTGCCGGACGCGGGCAGCAGTGCCGCGAGGGCGACGGTGCCGAGGAGGGCGAGAATGTATGGGTCGAGGGGCAGCCAGGACGGCAGCCGCCGGGGCCGGGGGGACCCTGGGGACGGGGTTGACGGGGACGGCGACGGGGTACGGCGGCGGTTCATGTGCTCCACTGGCTCTTGCTGTGTGCTCTGGATCTCGTACACGTTCCGGATCTTGGTCCGTGGTCCGGGACGGATCGCGCGCTCTCCATGATCCAGGGCCCGAGCTTGATCGGGAATCCCGCATACGGCTCTGACTGTCATCACGATGTGCGATGACGCGGGCTACCCTGTGCCGCATGTACGACATGTACGACCCCGCGCAGCTGCGCACCTTCCTCGCCGTGGCGCAGACCCTGAGCTTCACGCAGGCCGCGCGGCGCCTCGGCGTACGGCAGTCGACGGTCAGCCAGCACGTACGGCGGCTGGAGGCGGCGGCCGGGGACCGGCAGCTCTTCACGCGGGACACACACAGCGTGGAGCTGACCGAGGACGGCGAGGCCATGCTCGGCTTCGCCCGTACGATCCTCGCGGCCCACGAGCGGGCGGCGGAGTACTTCTCCGGGACCCGGCTGCGCGGCAGGCTCCGCTTCGGCGCCTCCGAGGACTTCGTCCTGACGCGGCTGCCCGAGATCCTGGAGTCGTTCCGCACGGATCACCCCGAGGTCGATCTGGAGCTGACCGTCGAACTGTCCGGGGTCCTGCACGAGCGGCTGGCGGCCGGCGAGCTGGATCTGGTGCTGGCCAAGCGCCGGGGCGGCGACACGCACGGCGAGCTGGTCTGGCAGTCCACGCTGGTCTGGATCGGGGCGCCGCGGCTGCGGATCGACCCCGAGCGTCCGGTGCCGCTGATCCTGTTCCCGCCGCCCGGCATCACCCGCGCCCGCGCGCTGGAGGTGCTGGAGGCGGACGGCCGCGCGTGGCGCATCGCGTGTACGAGCGCGAGCCTGAGCGGGCTGATCGCGGCGGCCCGCGCGGGGCTCGGCGTCATGGCGCACACCCGTGGGCTGATCCCGCCGGGCCTGGTGCCCGTACCGGCCCGCGCGGCGCTGCCGGAGCTGGGCGGCGTGGACTTCGTGCTGCTGCACGGGCGGCGGCAGGCCCGTGGAGCCGCGCGGGCGCCGGACCGGAGTCCGGCGGACGCGCTCGCCGACGCCATCCTGGCGGGCGGCGACCGGCTGCACCGCCCGGCCGAGGCGCGCTGAGCCGCGCCTCTCGCGGCACACCCCCACATCCGCCACATCCGCCACATCCGCCACATCCGCCACCGACGAAAACCCGACAGGCCGAGGTGCTGGTACAGGCCAAGCCCCCTCCCCGGGGCGAGGGGCGTAATCGCACCGTACAGATTCGGTGGAGATTCCCCCAAGGCACACTTACTCTACGGTCAGAAGACCGTCCGCAGTCCTTCTTCGGCGCGGCCTTTCAGCCTCTGACCTGCATCGATACGGCAAGGCGCGACTTCCGTCCGCTCCCTCCCGCCGGACTCTCCCTTGGGGTAGCGTCACGGCGCCGTGCGGAGCGCCACAAGGAGCAGGTCATTGCGCGAGTTCACTGTCCGACCCATGGCGTCTGCGCCCCATGTGGGCGGGCTGGCGGACGCCGTATTCGATCATGCCATGGACGATCCCGACCGGGTCGCGCTCGGCCGCAAGGACGCCGACGGCGTGTGGCACGACGTGTCGTCGGCCGAGTTCCGCGACGAGGTACTGGCGCTGGCGAAGGGGCTGCTGGCGCACGGTGTCCGGTTCGGCGACCGGGTCGCGATCATGTGCCGTACCCGGTACGAGTGGACGGTCTTCGACTTCGCGCTCTGGTCGGTCGGCGCCCAGTCCGTGCCGGTCTATCCGACCTCCTCCGCCGAGCAGGTCTTCTGGATGCTGTACGACTCCGAGGTGTCGGCCTGCATGGTCGAGCACGAGGATCACGCGATGACCGTCGGCTCGGTGATCGACCGTCTCCCCCGTCTCAAGAAGCTGTGGCAGTTGGACGCCGGCGCCGTCGACGAACTCACCCGCGCGGGCGCCGAGATCGACGACGAGGTCGTCCACCGGCACTGCCGGGCGGTGACACCCGACTCGACGGCCACGGTCATCTACACCTCGGGCACCACCGGCCGCCCCAAGGGCTGTGTGATCACGCACGCGAACTTCATGTTCGAGACGGACACGATGATCGCCCGCTGGGAGCCGGTCTTCCACTCCAAGCGCGGCGACGAGGCATCGACGCTGCTCTTCCTGCCGCTCGCGCACGTCTTCGGCCGGATGGTCGAGATCGCCGCGATCCGGGGGCGGGTGAAGCTGGGCCACCAGCCGGTGATGCGGGCGAATGAACTGCTCCCGGACCTGGCCGCGTTCCGGCCGACCTTCATCCTGGCCGTGCCGTACATCTTCGAGAAGATCTTCCACGCCGCGCGCCGCAAGGCGGAACGCGAGAGCAAGACGGGCCCGTTCGACAGGGCCGTGGACGTGGCGGTGAAGCACGCGGAGGCGATGGAGCACAAGGCGTTCGGGCTCGGCCCCGGTCCGTCGGCGGGGCTGCGGATCCAGCACCAGTTCTTCGAGAAGGCCGTGTACTCCAAAGTGCGCGCCGCGATGGGCGGCCGGGTGCGGCACGCGATGTCGGGCGGTTCGGGGATGGACCGGCGGCTCGGCCTCTTCTTCGAGGGCGCAGGCGTCACGGTCTTCGAGGGGTACGGCCTGACGGAGTCCAGCGCGGCGGCGACCGCCAATCCGCCGGAGCGCACCCGGTACGGGACGGTCGGCCAGCCCATTCCCGGCACCACCGTGCATATCGCCAAGGACGGCGAGGTGTGGCTGCACGGCGGTCATGTCTTCAGCGGCTATCTGAACGACCCGAAGGCCACCGATGCCGTCCTGCGCGACGGCTGGCTCGCCACGGGCGACCTCGGCGCGCTCGACGAGGACGGCTATCTGACCATCACCGGCCGGAAGAAGGAGATCCTGGTGACGTCGGGCGGCAAGAGTGTCTCGCCGGCCGGTCTTGAGGAGCGCGTACGGGCGCATCCGCTGGTCGCCCAGTGCATCGTGGTCGGCAACGACCGGCCGTACATCGCCGCGCTGGTCACCGTCGACCATGAGGCGGTGGAGCACTGGCTGGCGATGCGGGGAAAGCCGCCGCTCAGACCGGTCGACCTGGTGCGCGACCCGGATCTGGAAATGGAGATCAGGCGTGCGGTGGTGGCGGCCAACACGCTGGTGTCGCAGGCCGAGTCGATCCGTACGTTCCGGATCCTGGCCCATCCCTTCAGCGAGGAGCACGGGCTGCTGACGCCGTCGCTCAAGCTCAAGCGCAAGGCGATCGAGACGGCCTACACGGTCGAGGTGGACGCGCTCTACCGCTGACCGGGGGAGCACGCGGGAGCAGGAGTACGCGTGGGCGGGAATGCCCGCGCGGCCGGGTTGGTTGCGGCCCTGAGAAGTCAACCGACGACGTAAGGATCGACCGCACGTGAGTAAGGTCCCCTCCCTCACCCTCAACAACGGTATCGAAATGCCCCAATTGGGGTTCGGTGTCTGGCAGGTCCCCGACGACGAGGCGACGCGGGCGGTGAGCACGGCCCTGGAGGTCGGCTACCGCAGCATCGACACGGCCGAGATCTACGGGAACGAAGAGGGCACAGGCAAGGCCATCGGTGCCTCCGGGATCCCCCGCGACGAACTCTTCGTCACCACCAAGCTGTGGAACGCCAGGAACGTGACATGGACGCGTGACACCGTCCTGCGCGCGTTCGACCGCTCCCTCGCGAGGCTCGGTCTCGACCACATCGACCTGTATCTGATCCACTGGCCGCGCGCCGCGCGTGACGACTACCTCACCATCTGGCGTGCCTTCGAGGAGATCGCCGAGAGCGGCCGGTCGAGGGCCATCGGCGTCTCCAACTTCCAGCCCGCGCACCTGCGGCGCCTGTTGGACGAGACGTCCGTCGTGCCGGCGGTCAACCAGGTGGAGCTGCACCCGCAGTTCCCGCAGGCCGAGGTGCGCGCGGTCGACGCCGAGCACGGCATCGTCACGGAGGCCTGGTCGCCGCTGGGCTCCGGCAAGGGGCTGCTCGAAGTCCCGACGGTCCTGGCGATCGCCCGGAAGCACGGCAGGACCCCCGCGCAGACGGTGCTGCGCTGGCACCTTCAGCTCGGCAACGTGGTGATACCGAAGTCCGTGACGCCGTCGCGGATCAAGGAGAACGTCGACCCGTTCGGCTTCGAGCTGGACCCGGAGGACCTGGCGGCGCTCGCCGCGCTGGACTCCGGGACCCGGCTGGGCCCGAACCCGGACACCTTCGACAGCTGAGCGTGCCTGTCCTCGGGCGCCGGACGGGTTCAGACCGTCCGGCGCCGGAGGTCTCCCCCGCCGCTGCCCAGCTCACGGCCGAGCAGCGCCGGGCCCGCCGGCAGCCGTCGATCGGGCGCGTCAGCAGCCGGCCGCCGAGGCAAAGCGCGGGGGCCGCCGCGAAGAGCACGCGGGTGCTCGGGCCCCGGAGTTCGTCGCGCGCGTCGGCGCGGGCGTCGCGGATACGGGTGCGGGGCGGTACGGGCCTCCCGGCTCCCACGCACACCGGCCGTCGCCGGCTCAGAGCGCGCCGTGCGTGGGAGCGATCTCCTCGACCCGCGCCGCCAGATCGAAGTCACGCTCGGTGATCCCGCCCACGTCGTGCGAGTTCACCGCCACGTCGACGGTGTTGTAGCCGAGGGTGAGATCGGAGTGGTGATTCAGCTCCTGCTGGATCCGCGCCACGTGCACGACCATCGCCGTCGCGGCGAAGTGGTCGGTGAGCTGGTAACTCCGGGTGATCTTCCCGTCCTCCAGGGACCACTCCGGCAGCGCGGCCAGCCGGTCGTCGATCTCCTGCGGTGACAGTGATTCCTTCGCCATGAGGTCACTCCTTACGGGGCCCGCCGGGGACCCTGGCCAGTTCGGGGGACGCGGTGTCGAGCGGCACGTTGTAGGAGCGTACGAGGCCGAGCTGGACGGACTGCCGCGGCAGCACCGCGTCGAGCACCCAGTCCGCCGCCACGCGCACCCGGTTCCCCGGCATGGCCGCCAGGTGGTAACCGCGGGTGACCGCCCCGGCCACCGGTCCGGAGAGCGGCACCCCCAGGGGGTTGGCCGCGGCCTTGACCCCGCCGAGGTCCACGACGAATCCGAGATCGTGATGCCGGTACGTCTGCTGCTCCCCGTGGCCGAGGGACGCGGCCACGTTGCGGCCGGCCACCCTGCCCTGGCGGGTCGCGTGCTGCGCGGTCATGGGTGTGTACTCTCCGGGCCTGGTCAGGTCCGGTACGGCGGCGGCGTCACCGCACGCGAAGACCTCGGGGTGGCCGGGCACGTTGAGCCGGGGGTCGACGACCAGCCTGCCGCGTTCGACGGGCAGTCCGACGTCGGCGACCAACGGGTCGGGCCGTACGCCGACGCACCAGACGAGGGTCCGGGTCTCGATGAACTCCCCGTCGTCCAGGTGGACGCCCTTCGAGGTGGCCTCCTTGACGGACGTGCGGGTGCGGACGTCGACGCCGCGCTTGCGCAGTACGCGGTCGGCGGTGGCGGAGAGCCTGCGGTCCAGCTCGGGCAGGACCCTGGGCGCGATGTCGAGGAGCAGCCAGCGCGGAGCCGGTTTCCGTTTCCAGCCGGGCTGCTTGCGGATCAGGTCGTCGGTGAAGAGCTTGCCCTGGGCGGCGACCTCGGTGCCGGTGTAGCCCGCGCCGACCACCACGAAGGTGGTGCGCGCCGGGCTCTCGGGGCCGTCCCCGGCGGCGGCGAGTTCGATCTGGCGGGTGACGTGGTCGCGCAGGTAGAGGGCTTCGGGCAGGCCCCGGAAGCCGTGCGCGTACTCGGCGACGCCCGGGATCGGCAGCAGTTTGTTGACGCTGCCGACGGCGAGGACGAGCCGGTCGTACGTCAGCTCGCCCCTCTCGCCCTCGGGGCCCGTGTACCGCACGAACCGTTTCTCCAGGTCGACGTGGTCGGCCTCCCCGAGTACGAGGCGTACCCGGGGCAGCGCGCCGGGCAGCGAGACGGTCACCCGGCGTGGTTCCAGGATCCCGGCGGCCACCTGGGGCAGGAGCGGCAGGTAGAGGAAGTAGTCGGTCGGGTTGAGGAGGACGACTTCGGCCTTGTCCCGTACGCTCCGGCAGAGCGTACGGGCGGCCTCGAAGCCGGCGAATCCGGCTCCTACGACGACGATGCGGGAACGGCTCACGTTCGACTCCGGACTGTGGCGTATCGGGTCGTACGGACGGCTCCTCGTGTGCCCGGCCGGGGCCGGGGGCGGACGACGGTCACCCGACTTCTCATACCCTCATGCCACTGATTGCCCTGTGTTTCCCCTGAGGCCATCCGAAAGACAGGCCCTGCCCCATTATCCTCGCGTCCGCCGGTACTGCGACATGATCTCGGCGGGCGTGAGCGCCCGGTCGAAGAACAGCAGGTCGTCCATCCGGCAGTCGCAGGGGTTGCCCTCCTGGGTGTTCTGCGGATAGCTGCCGCCGATCTTGATGCCGCGCGGATCGGTGGGCGACGCGGCGTCGGGCTCCGGCGGCCCGTCCACCGCCCAGGGGTCGCCGGGCACGACGTACCGGCCGGGCAGCGGGCGGCCGTCGCGGTACAGCGCCATCGTGCCGGTGTCGAAGTCGAAGGTGGCGGCGAGGGACACCCAGGTGCCGGGCGGCAGGATCCGCCGCCAGTCGGCGTCGGCGGCGAACGTCTGTGAACTCCCGCCGTCCACCCGGCGCCCGAGGGCGACGACCTTCATCTCCCCGTCGACGGTGATGAGTTCGAGCAGGGCGCGTACGTCGTGGCCCTGCGAGGTGCCCGAGAGGATCCCGGCGAGGCCGATCGCCTGGTAACGGTCGTCCGGGTCGGGGGTGCCCGAGTTCGGTGCGGGATTCTCGCCGGTCATCCTGAACCAGCCCATGAAGGTGGCCTGCCGCGCTCCGTTGAAGGCGCTCAGGGTCGGCACCCCCTGTGGGCCGTACACGCCGGCCTTCCAGTCGTCGTTACCCGTGGTCGTGGGCGAGACCTGGCGCGTTCGCAGGACCTTGCCGCGCCGCTCGTCGTCCCTGACCCGTGACTGGGCGCCGCCGTTGACGAGTTCGAGCGTGGTGCCGGAGCGGCCCCGGTCGCGCTCGCGGGCCGGGTCACCGGAGACGGGGTGCTCGAAGTCGTAGGCGGCGACGGGGCGCGGCACACGTGAAGCGGCGTCGGCGGTCCCGACCACCGGCTCAACGACCACCGGCTCAACGGCCGGCGCGAAGGCCGTCACCAGCAGCGTCGTGGCCAGGGCGAGAGTCGGGGCGAGCCGGCGCCCCGGCGTGTCAGCGCGCATCGGTCACCTTCCAGATCTTGCCGTTGGCCTTCGCGAGGACGTACAGCTCCCCGGCGCGGTCCGTACCGAACCGCAGGTCGACGCGGTCGTCCCCGGCCAGCTCCGCCATCGAGGTCGTCGCTCCGGCCGCGTCGAGGACCCTGAACTGGTGGACCTCGGCGAGCGGCCCGCCACGGCGCATGTCCGCCACGTCGGAGTAGAAGATCCGGCCGCCGACACCTTCGCCGTAGACGTACTTGCCCCGCAGCGCCGGGATCTCGGCGCCCCGGTAGACGAAGCCGCCGATCAGCGCGTTGCCGCTGTCCGCGCACGGTGTGTCCGGTGGCGGTACGTGGTCGAAGGCCGCGACCGGATAGGTGTAGCCGTACTGCTCGTCGTTGTCCGGGAGTTGGTAGACACCACAGGTCGGGTTCCCCTCCTTGCGGTACTCGAAGGGCCCCTCCCGGTCGCTCCAGCCGAGATTGTCACCGGCCCTGACGTCGTACACGGACTCGATGCGGTGCTCCCCGATGCTTCCCACGAACATCTGCCCGCTGCCGCCGGAGTCCCAGCTGAACCGGTGCGGGTCGCGGAAGCCGTACGCGTAGATCTCGCCGAGCACGTACTGCCGGTCGACGAAGGGGTTGGACGGGGGGATGCCGTACTTGCCGCCGGGGCCGTTGTCGCCGGCCGGGTCGATGCGCAGGATCTTGCCCTGCGGGACGTACAGATCCTGCGGCACCGAGCTGCGCCAGCCCGCTCCGCCGTCACCGGCGGCGATGTAGAGCAGCCCGTAGTCCTCGTCCCCGGGGCGGGCGCGGGGGTTGAAGTTGATCTCCTGGATGTCGTGGATCGTGCCCTGGAAACCGAGGCGCATCACCTCGCGGCGCGAACCGGTGAAGGCCGTGGCGGCCGGGTCGTCGGCGGTCCACTCGGTGACCACGCTGTGGACGACCGTGACTCCGCCGGACGGCAGGTCCGGGCGCTTGCGGAGCGCGTCCCTGGCCTCGGTGTGGACGGTGTAGAACGTGCCGTTGTCAGCGAACTCCGGGTGGAACGCGACGAATCCGAAGCCGCTGCCGAGCCCCTGGTGGGACCAGAAGTCGGGGCCGGCCTCCGTGCCGACGTCCAGGTACTCGGTGGGCGTGCCCGCGCTGTCCAGCAGATACAGCTTGCCGTTGAGATCGGGGACGTACAACCGGCCCGTTCCGTCGGGGACTTCACCGATGAAGTTGATGCGGGCCCAGCGCTTGAGCCGGTCGTCGGTCGGCGGCGGCACCGGCTCCGACTTGGGCAGCGTCGAGAACTCGTCAAGAACCAGGCCAACTTCGGAGAGTGTCGGGTCGGGCAGCGGATCGGCGATCGGCCCGTCCTCACGCGCGGAGGCGGGCGGCACGAGAAGCGCCATGAGAAGCACCCCCGCCGCAACGGCCAGTCGTCTTCTCCCTGTTGTTCCGGGCTTGGGCATCCCGCTCACCTCATCGGCTCGGACGGTACGGCTCGGACAGACGGCGCCACCACGCAGAAAGCGCTTCCAGCGAAGCATCCGCGCCAAGTTACAAACGAGGCAAGGGCGCGGCAAGGGGGCCGGAGCGAGCAAAGTGGCGCGCGCACCGATTTCGGGCACAACAGCCCCATGAGACGGTCAAGTCCATAGGGGCGCGTGGGGAGTCGGTCCCGAGTGGCGATACTGTGCGCGCGCGCCGTCATCCGGCGGCGAAGTGAACGCGGAGGATTCAGTGACTGTATTCAACAGATCGTGGCGACGCCCCGGGGCGCTCGTGACGGTCGCGGCGGCGGGTGCGCTCGGCGTCGGCCTCTTCGCCGCTCCGGCGGTGGCGCACACCCCGGCCTGGGCCGTGACCTGCTCGGAGGTGAGCGTCGATCTCGTCAACTACACCGCCGACGCCGAGAACACGGTGACCCTGAGTGTCGACGGCAAGGAACTGCTGGCCACCGAGAAGTTCGGTGGAGAGTTCCACAAGAAGATCGAACTGCCCGAGCACGACAAGGAGCTCACGCTCCACCTCGTGGTGAAGGACGGTTCGGGCAACGACGGTTCGCTCGACGACACGAAGACCGCTCCGGTCTGCGAGGGCAACGAGCCCGAGCCCACGCCGTCGACGACTCCGCCGTCGGACGAGCCCGAGCCCACGCCGACCGAGGCCACGCCCGAGCCGAGCAAGACGACCGCCGCGGCGGCCGTTCCCTCCTCGCAGCCGAGCCCCGCCGGTGACGACCTCGCCGAGACGGGTTCCTCCAGCACCACGCCGCTGATCGCGGGCGCCGCCGCCGTCATACTCGTGGCCGGTGCGGGCATCACGTGGGCCGCGCGCAAGCGCCGCGCCGTGGGGAACTGACCCCCGCGCGACCACCGCTGACGACTGCCGACGGACGGCGGACCCGACCGCCGACGGACGCAGAACCGCCGTCGGCCGGAAGGCACTTGAGTGCCTTCCGGCCGGCGGCGGTGCCGTTTCCCGGGCCCGGCGGTTCCTCCGGTGCCGTTCTCCCCGGTCCGGCCGCACCCCCGTCAGGGCGTCACGCTGCGCGGAAGCCGCTCCAGCAACGCACGCAGATCGTCCGCGTGCTCCTCCTCCTGTGCGAGCAGATCCTCGAAGACCCGGCGCGTGGTCGGGTCGCCCGCCCCCAGCCACTGGGCGATCTCCGTGTACGACGTGATGGCCACCCGCTCGGCCACCAGGTCCTCCTTGATCATCTCGATCAGGTCCAGGCTCTCGTCGTACTCCGCGTGCGAGCGGTTGGTGAGGGTGTCGGGGTTGAAGTCGGGCTCACCGCCGAGTTGCACGATCCGCTCGGCCAGCTTGTCGGCGTGCGCCTGCTCGTCCCCCGCGTGTTCCAGGAATTCGGCGGCGACCGGCTCCGCGTAGAGCCCGGTCGCCGTGTAGTAATGCCTCTTGTAGCGCAGCGTGCAGACGATCTCGGTGGCCAGCGCCTCGTTCAGCACCTGGATGACCCGCCCGACGTCCGCCCCGTAGGCGTCCGTCACCGGGCCCTTGTCGATCTCCTGGCGGGCGCGGTCGCGAATCTTCTTGATGTCGGTGAGGAATTCGGCCATGACCGTTCACGTCCTTTCTCTGCGGCTGCTGTCGCGACGACGGTTGCGCAGAATTCCCTGGCCCCGCAGACCGCGGTCGCCACGCGGGCCTCTGCCGAGATACGACTCCGCCGCACGGATCGCCTCGTGGGCGGTGCGGTGCCCCATCAGCACGCACAGGGTGTAGGCGACGTCGTCCAGGCGCCGCCGTCGCACCGGGTTGTGCGGCTCTTGCAGGACCAGCTGCTCCCAGGTCCGGTAGCGGCGCAGCAGCTGGGCGAGCCCGGCCTTGTCCGGCAGAAGCATGCTCTTCTCCCGATTCCCGAAGCCGGCCCGGCAGGACCTGCTTGCTCGGCGACGTCTCGGCCCGCGGGACGGCGGTTCTCCGCCGTCCCGCGGGCCTTGCCCATCATCGTGCGCCGATCACCCGTTGTCCGCAAACGGACACGTTCCGTGGCTGTTGTCAGCTGTCGAAAACGTCGAGGAAGGCCGAGTTGAAAGCCTTGAGATCGTCGGGCTTCCGGCTGGTGACGAGGGTGTTCGGTCCGTCGGTGCAGATCTGGACCTGCTGATCTACCCAGGTGCCGCCCGCGTTGCGGATGTCGGTGCGCAGGCTCGGCCAGGAGGTCATCGTCCTGCCGCGTACGACATCGGCCTCCACCAGCGTCCACGGGGCGTGGCAGATCGCCGCCACCGGCTTCCCGGCGTCGAAGAAGCTCTTCGCGAAGGCGACGGCCCCCTTGTCCAGTCGCAGGAGATCGGGGTTGGCCACCCCGCCGGGCAGGATCAGGCCGTCGAAATTGTCCACGGAGCTGTCGGCGACGGTCGCGTCCACCGGGAAGGTGTCGGCCTTGTCGAGGTGGTCGAACGCCTGCACCGTGCCCGGCTTCGTCGAGATCAGTACGGGCTCACCGCCCGCGTCGAGCACCGCCTGCCACGGCTCGGTCAGCTCGACCTGTTCGATGCCCTCGGCTGCCATCAGAAACGCCGCGCGCATGCTTCTCACATCCTCTCGGTCCGCTCACCCGCTGCGGGTGAGCGCTCGTTTCGGGTACTTGCCCGCTTCGGCCGCTCGCTCGCGGTCCGCGTCAGCGCACCATCGCCGTTCCCGTCAGGAGCTTCACGGCGGCGGCGATCGAATCGGCGTCGATTCCGGCGGCGCGCAGCTGCTCGGCGGGGGTCGCGGACCCCGGCACATCCCGTACGCCGAGCCGCACCATCCGGGGCGCGGGCCGGCCGTCGGAGAAGACCTCGGCGACGGCGTCGCCGAGACCGCCCTGCGGGTGGTGGTCCTCGACCGTGATCAGACAGCCGGTGTCGGCCGCGGCGACCTGGAGGGTCACCTCGTCGGCCGGCTTGATCGAGTACATGTCGATGACCCGCACCGTGATGCCTTCCTCGGCGAGCAGGTCGGCCGCCTTCAGGCACTCGTGGACGGTGATCCCGGAGCCGACGAGCGTCATCCGGTCGTCGATGGTGCGCCGGAGCACCTTGCTGCCGCCGACCGGGAACTGCTCGTCGGCGCCGTAGATCACCGGTGTCCTGCCGCGCAGGGTGCGCAGATAGCTGATGCCCTCCAGCTCGGCCATCGCGGCGACGAGCCGGGTCGTCTGGTTCGCGTCGCACGGCTGGAGCACCGTACTGCCGTGCAGGGCACGGAACATGGCGAGGTCTTCGAGCCCCATCTGGGACGGCCCGTCCTGGCCGATCGAGACACCGGAGTGCGAGCCGACGACGCTGATCGACGCCCCGCCGATCGTGGCCATCCGCAGGAAGTCGTGCGCCCGCGTCAGGAAGGCCGCGAAGGTCGAGACGTAGGGGATCTGCCCGCAGGCCTGCATGCCGACGGCGGCGGCCACCAGCTGCTGCTCGGCGATGTAGCACTCGAAGTAACGCTCGGGGTGCTCCTTCGAGAAGAACTCGGTACGGGTCGAGTCGCCGACCTCCCCGTCGAGCGCCACGATGTCGCCACGCGCGAAACCGAGTGCCGTCAGCGCCTGCCCGTACGCGTCACGGGTGGCGATCTGGTCGCCCTCGTCGAAGCGCGGCAGGTTCAGATGCCCGACGCCGGGGTGGGCGTCGGTGGCGGTCGTCGTGGGCTTGCGCACCTCGACCCGCATGGACCGCCGGCCGCCCAGTTCCTCGATGGCGGCCGCCGCGTCCGGGAGGGGCTTGCCGTGCATGCCCTCGCGGTCCTCGACGGAGGCGACGCCCCGGCCCTTCATGGTGGCGGCGATGATCGCCGTCGGCTCCCCGAGGGTCGAGCGGGCCTCGTCGTAGGCCGCTTCGATCGCGTCGATGTCATGGCCGTCGACCTCGATGGTGTGCCAGCCGAAGGCGTGCAGCCTGCGGCTGTACGCGGCGAGGTCGTGCTCGTGCCGGGTGGGGCCGCGCTGGCCGAGCCGGTTCACGTCCACGATCAGCGTCAGCGAGTCGAGATGCTCGTGCCCGGCGTGTTCGGCGGCCTCCCAGATCGATCCCTCGGCCATCTCGCTGTCGCCGCAGAGCACCCAGACCCGGTACGGGACCTTGCCGAGCCGCTGCCCGGCGAGCGCCATCCCGACGCCCAGCGGCAGGCCCTGACCGAGCGAGCCGGTCGCGACGTCCACCCAGGGCAGCCGGGGCGTGGGGTGGCCTTCGAGCCTGCTGCCCTCCCGGCGGTAGGTGTGGAACTCCGCCTCGTCGATCGCACCCGCCGCCAGGTACATGGAGTACAGCAGCGGCGACGCGTGGCCCTTGGAGAAGACCAGCCGGTCGTTCCCCGGGTGGTCGGGCCGGTCGAAGTCGTAGTTAAGGTGGTTGGCCAGCAGGACGGCGCCGAGGTCGGCGGCGGACATCGACGAGGTCGGATGTCCGGACCCCGCCATGTCGGCGGCGCGGACCGAGTCGACCCTGAGCTGCTGCCCCAGTTCTGTCAGAAGTTCGCTACGCATGTCACTCCTCACCGGATGCGACCGGATGCGGCGGACGGGCGGACGGGCGGACGGGCGGACGGTGGACTTTCCGGGTGCCCGAGGGCGACGACAGCAAACGACAGCCGCCCGTTCTGCCCTCTACCCACCAGATTGCCCCACCTGAGGACAGCCCGCAGAAGACGGGACGGGCGCGGGCGTCCTTCAGGTCCGGCTACCGTCCACGTATGACATCTCGCACGTCGGGGACCGGGGTCGGGCCGCGGCTGAGAAGCTGGCGTGAACAGCGCCGGATCAGTCAGCTGGAGCTGGCCCTGCGCGCCGGCTCGTCGGCCCGCCACATCAGCTTCGTGGAGACGGGCAGGTCCCGTCCGAGCGAGGAGATGATCCTGCGGCTCTCGGAGCATCTGGACGTACCGGTGCGCGAGCGCAACGCCCTGCTGCTGGCGGCCGGTTACGCGCCGCGCTTCTCCGAGACCGCGATGGACGACCCGTCGATGGCGATGGTGCGGGAGGCGCTGGAGCGCCTGCTGCGGGGGTACGAGCCGTATCCGGCGCTCGTCGTCGACGGCACGTACACCCTGGTGGCTGCCAACCGGGGCCTCGCCCTGATCATGGAAGGCGTGCCCGAGCATCTGCTGGTGCCGCCGGTGAACGCGATGAGGGTCATCCTGCATCCGGAAGGGGCCGCGGGGCGCATCCGTAATTTCCGGCAGTGGCGCGCGCATCTGCTGGACCAGATGGAGCGGCAGATCGCGCTCGACCGCTCCGACGCGCTGCGGGCGCTGTACGAGGAGGTCGCCGCGTATCCCCCGCCGGAGGGGCGCGAGGAGTCGGACGGCGCCGAGGGCGGGGACGGGGGCGGGGACGCCGGTGACGCGGCGGCTTTCGCGCTCGGGAACTTCGCGCTGCCGCTGCGGATCGAGCACGGGGGCCAGGTGCTGACCTTCCTGTCGTCCATCTCGACGTTCAACACACCGATGGATGTGACGGTGGCCGAGCTGGCGATCGAGACGTTCCTGCCGGCCGATCCGGCGACGGCGAAATATCTGATGTCGGCGCTGGGCTGAGGACGGACCGGTCCGCCGGGCGGACCCGGTGGACCGGTCCGGTCACGTCAGGTCAGGGGTCAGGACCTGTCGCGGGCGTCCCGGCGGGGCTCGGAGGGCCGGGACGGGGCGGGAGCGGGTGTGGTGGAAGGGGTCGTCGGGGCCTTGGCCTCGTGCTCGCTGGAGCGCGCCGCCTCGGCGCGCAGAAGGGCGTTGAGTACGGCGAACGGGTCGATGGGCATGGCTGTGTCCTCGCGGTGCGATGGGGGTTGGCCGGCTGATGAGGTCGACAGGGTCGACAGGGTCGACAGGCACACGGACGTGCCGGACCTCTCAGCAGCGCAGCACCACACAGCGGGCGGCCGGCGGCGCGACCGGTCCCTTCCTCGACGCGGCGAAAGCTCCTCCGTACGGAGGGCGGGGCGCCCGGCGGCCGGTCCGGGGACCCGGGCCCGCTCCGCGTCGGGCCCTCGCCGACGCGGGCTGGGCGGCCATCGCGGTGTCGTGATGGCCCTCCCCCACGGGCTCGGGCACGGTCGACACGGCCGGGCGGGGTTCCGCTCCGCGCGCGGCCGACGCACAGGGGTCGAGCGACATCCCCAGGAGGGTGCAGAGCACCAGCAGCGTGGCCAGACGCACGGCCGACCGTCCCGCCGCGGCGGGACGGGCACTGTGCGGTTCCGGGGCGCTGTTCACTCGGCACGACCTCCTGATCGTGCATCCTGTGCCCGCGCGCGCCGCCGTGCCCGCCGGGAGGCCGAGAACCGCACTCACGGGGGACACGCGTTACGCCGACCCGTGCAGGAAGTCCTCCCTCACGGAGGGCCGGCACGGAGGACACACCTAGGGCGTCTCCTCCTGGGGAGCGGTGCCCGTCGCCGGTGTCGGACCGAGGGGGACCTGCGGTCCGAGGCCGTCGTACAGCCAGTGCTTCAGCACCGCGTGGACCTGCTCCGCGCCCACCAGCGCCCCGTCGCCGGGGACCGGCGCGGGCAGGGTCAGGGGCGACAGCAGGAAGGCGTTGGACTGCTCCCCGCCGAGTCCTCCGTGGGAGCCGATCTGCTCCTCGAACGCGTGCACCCGGCCCGTCGCCGGGTCGTACATCGAGTTGACCATGATGTCCGCGACATGCGGGAAGGTGTCGGTGCGCCGGACCGCGTCGGCGGCGCCCGGCCCCATCGTGGCCAGCAGCCCCGTGTCGTCCAGCTTGGCGACGGGGATCTCCGCCCCGGCGGGGCCGAGCACCACAGAACCGTTCGCCTCGCTGCGTACGAGGAGGAAGCCGATGCCCGGATGGTTGGCGAGGGTCCGCAGCAGCGCGGGGTGGCGTTCGTCTATCTGCTCGCGGCTCATCCGGTCCGGGACGTCGGGGAAGGAGATCAGCCCCAGATTCCCGGAGGCCAGCACGATCGGGTCGGACCCCCGCGCCGACCGCTTCTCGTCGGCCTCGCCCTCGTGGCCCGCCTCGACGGGGCGGTGGAGGGCCGTGCGTACGGCGTCACGTGCCGCGTCCCGCGCCTCCGCGCCGCTCTTCGTGCGCACCGCGCGGCGCGGCACGGGCAACCCGCAGCCTGCCCGTACGAGGTCCCGGAGCGTGAGCCCGTACACGCCCAGGAACGTTTCGCCGGGGCTCTGGCCGTGGTCGGAGAGGAGCACGAGCCGGTACGAGCGGGGCGCGTGGTCGGCAACCTTGGTCAGCAGCTCGATCGAGCGGTCGAGCCGCCGAAGGACCCGCGTGGCGTCGCGGCTGTGGGGTCCCGAGTGGTGGGCCACCTCGTCGTACGCGACAAGGTCGGCGTAGACGGCGGCGCGCCCGGCCAGCATGTCCCCTATGACGGCCGCGACCACGACGTCCCGCTCGACGACGGTGGCGAAGGCCCGGATGAAGGGGTAGAGCCCGCCCCGGCTCACCCTGGGCCGGTCACCGCGGACGCGGGCCCGCGTGGACTGGCCTATCTCGCGGCCGACCTCAGCGACGAAGGAACCGGCCGTACGGACGGCGTTGGCCGGGTCGGTGAAGTACGCGAAGTAGCCGGCCCGGGAGCGGGTGGACCTGCCGCGCCGGGCGGCCATCGACAGGACGAGCGCCAACTGGTCGGCGCCGCCGCTGAAAAGGTTGCCGCGGCTGGCGCCGTCGAGGGTGAGGAGCCCGGCGTCGCGGGTGCGTTCGACGGCGCGGCGCTGGAGTTCGGCGGCGCTGGCGGGCCGGTTGCTGACCATGATCCGCCCGCTCTCCTTCTCGTACCAACGGAAGGCGGGGACATCGTGGTTGCTGCCGTGCAGGATGCCGAGCTGGCTGGCGCCGGTCTGGCTGGACCAGTCGGTGCGCCAGGGGGTGAGCCGGTGTGTCGGGCGCTCCCCGAGCCAGCCGGCGACGGTGGGCATGTGGCCGTCGGCGACCGCGTCGAGGAGCACCTGGTGCCCGACACCGTCGAGTTGGAGGAAGAGCGTGCCGGGCGACGCCGTGTAGGCGCGGCGCGCGCTGTCCTCACCACTGCGGCGCCGGCGGCGTTGCGCGAGGCGCGACAGCCTGCGCCGGTAGGCGTCGTCGTCGCGTACGGCGAGGGCCGTGGAGGTCGCGGACGCGACGGCGGACATGACGGCGGCGACCACGACGGCGTTCTCGGGGTTGGCGGCGCCTCCGCCGTCGGGGGTGAGTTTGAGCGCGACCAGCAACAGTGACCCGTTGAGGAAGAAGACCAGCAGGCCGAGCACCAGGGCCGGCACGAGCAGCAGGGCGCGGACCAGGAAGGGCCAGACGAGGGCGCTGAGCAGACCGAAGGCGCCCGCTCCCCAGGCGGCGGTGATCGCCGTCCTGGTGAGGCTGTCGTCGGCGCCCTGAAGTTGGAAGTCGGGCAGGATGCCGGCGAGCGCCAGCAACGTCAGTGTGGCGACCGCCCAGACGACGACCACCCGCATCAGGGCCCTGCCGGCCGTCCGCCATCGCCCCTTGAACACCGCGTTTTCACCTCACGTCCAGGGCCCGCACACCGACACGGGCTCGCTCCACAGCCTCGCACAGCGGGCGGTGGGGCCGGTCTTCTTGAAGGAGAGGGGTCCGGAAGGCAGGGGCGGGGTCAGCAGCCGTCGTAGCCGGCCGTCGGCATGGAGAGCCTGCGGTGGACCTTGGCCTTGGACGTCGCGTCGTAGACAGGTTCGTCCATCCCCGCGGTCTCCAGGGGGACGCCGCGACGCTCGCACTCGGCGGTGAAGGCGGGCACGGACGCGAACGCCCGGTCGAGCACGCGTTCGTTGGGGACGACGAAGGCGTCGATCACGCCCGCCTCGACGTCGACCCAGAGCCCGCAGTGGTCGGAGCGCGTCCCGTAGAGGAGCAGCTGCCGTGTGACGACGTACCCCTTGTCGGCGGCCCAGCGCGCGCACATCGCCTGCTGGCCGCGGATGTCGACCAGGAACGGCTCGCGGTCGAGCTCTTCGAGCGGGGTGAGGCTGGCTATGGCCGCCACTCGTAACTCGCCCATGTCTCTGGTCCCCCGCTCAGCGCACCCGACCGCGTCCCCCGAAGCCGCCCCCTGTCCCCCGGTGTTCGACGACCCTACTCCGATCAAGCCCTCTTAAGGAGGCGCGTATCGGGCACATGCGGGCGCACGAATCTGCCACAGGCGCACGCCCTCGGGCGCGCGCCGTACGGGCCGCGAGCCACCTGCTGCCCGTACGGCGGCCGGCCGCCGTACGCTGAGAGCCGGATACGGACGGAGCTGAGGTCCCGCTTTGGGAAATGTCATCACCTGGTGGGGTCACGCCACCTGCACGGTCGAGGACTCCGGTGTCCGGGTGCTGACCGATCCGCTCTTCGCGCGCCGGCTGGTTCATCTGCGCCGTCGTCGCGGTGACGTACCGCCGCCGGAGGCAGCGGTCGCCGACGCCGTGCTCGTCTCGCATCTGCACTCCGACCATCTGCATCTGCCGTCGCTGGCGAAGCTCGCGCCGGGCACCCGGCTGATCGTGCCGCGCGGCGCGCGGCGGGCGGTGCCGGGACTGCGGCGGCTGGATGCCGTCAGACGCGGCGGCGGCCTGCGGATCACCGAGGTCGAGCCGGGCGACGAGGTGGAGATCGGACCGCTGTGGGTACGGGCGGTGCCGGCCTGCCACGACGGGCGGCGGCTGCCGGTGGGACCGCAGCGCTCGCCCGCGCTCGGCTATGTGATCAGCGGTGAGCGCCGGACGTACTTCGCGGGCGACACCGGGCTCTTCGACGAGATGGCGGACGTCGTGGGCACGGTCGATGTGGCGCTGCTGCCGGTGGGCGGCTGGGGGCCGCATCTGGGCCACGGTCATCTGAACGCCGACCGCGCGGCCGAGGCGCTGGCCCGGCTCTCGCCCGAGGCCGCGGTGCCGGTGCACTACGGCACGTTCTGGCCGATCGGCCTGGACGGCGTACGGCCGCACGAATTCCATTCACCCGGCGACGAGTTCGTCCGCCAGGCGGCCCGGCGCGCGCCCGGAGTCGCCGTCCACCGGCTTCGGCACGGCGAGAGTGTGCGGCCGGGGGCCACCCTGTGATCGACCAGCTCATGAGCCAGCTGCCGTCGGAGTCCGCGCAGCAGGCCGTCACCTACCCGTCGCTCTTTCTGCTGGTGGCGCTGGGGGCGCTGGTGCCGGTGGTGCCGACGGGCGCGGTGGTGAGTTCGGCGGCCGTGGTCGCCTTCCATCAGACGGCGCCACTCGCGCTGCTGTACATATTCGTGGTGGCCTCGTTCGCGGCGTTCCTCGGCGACATCACGCTCTACTGGCTGGGGCGGCGCGGAGTCAACTCGAAGAACGGCTCGCGCTGGCTGGCGGCGCTGGAGCGGCGGGTCTCCGACGACACGCTCGAACAGACGCAGCGCAGACTGCGGGAGCACGGCGTGACGGTACTGGTGCTCTCGCGCCTGGTGCCCGCGGGCCGGATTCCGGTGATGCTGGCGTGCCTGCTCACCAAGTGGCCGACGACGCGGTTCATCAAGGGCGCGCTGCCGGCGTGCCTGGCGTGGGCGGCGACGTACCAGCTGATCGGGATCCTCGGTGGTTCGCTCTTCGCCGAGCCGTGGGAGGGCGTGGTCGCGGCGGTGGCGCTGACGGTGCTGATCAGCGGCAGTCCCACGATCTGGCGCAAGCTGCGGGGGCGCGGCAAGGGCGCGGGCGCGGACGGCTCCGCGCGGCGGGACGGGAAGGGCGCGCCGGAGGGTCCGACGGAGCGGCCGACGGCGGCGGACGGGCCGGCGGAGTCAGACGGGCAGCAGGCGTGAGGCGCCGACCGGCAGGTCCCACAGCTGCTCGCGCGGTCTCCCGGTCCGCTCCCAGGCGGCCCTGACCCGCTCCAGCGGCTCCATCACGGGCTCGGCCGAGAGCACGAACGTCGCCCAGTGCATGGGTGCCATGTTCCGCGCGCCGACGTCCTGGCAGGCCTGTACGGCCTCCTCGGGGTCCACGTGGACGTCGCTGAGCCACCAGCGGGGGTCGTACGCCCCGATGGGCAGCAGCGCGAGGCCGATGTCCGGGTACCGGCCGCCGATCTCCCGGAACCAGTGGCCGTAGCCGGTGTCCCCGGCGAAGTAGACGCGCCGGCCGGTCGCCCCGTCGGTGAGCACCCAGCCGCCCCACAGCGAGCGGCAGGTGTCGGTGAGGGTGCGCTTGGACCAGTGGTGAGCGGGGACGAAGTCGAACCGTACGGTGCCGGTACCGCCGTCCCCGCAGGGGAGTTCGGCGGCCTCCCACCAGTCCAGCTCCGTGACCTGGGTGAAGCGGCGGCGCCTGCACCAGCGGGCGAGACCGGCGGGGACGAACATCGGGGTGTTTCTCGGCAGCCTTCGCAGCGTGGGCGCGTCGAGGTGGTCGTAGTGGTTGTGGCTGATGACGACCGCGTCGACGCGCGGCAGTTCCTCCCACCGGACGCCGACGGGAGTGACCCGCGCGGGCGTGCCGAGGATCCGGCGCGACCACACCGGGTCGGTCAGGACGGTGAGTCCGCCGATACGGACCACCCAACTCGCGTGCCCCGCCCAGGTGACGGCGACGGTGCGGGCGTCCACGGCCGGCAGCGGCCCCCGTTCGACGGGCAGCCGCGGTACGGCGTCGAGCGCGCCGGGACGCGGCCGTGCGGCGCCCTCCCTGGCGAGCCGGGCCATCGCGCGTACACCGGGGAGGGGGGTGGTGAGCCGGTGGGAGAAGGACCGGGGCCAGTGACGGCCGGCCTCGCCGAGGGGGCGGAGCGTGCCGCCGGGCCGGGCGGTCCGCTCGGAGGCCGTGACCCGGGAGGGGGTGGGGGCGGTGCCGTGCGCGCGTCCGGTGGGATCCGTCCGATCGGTGTGTTCCGTCATCGAAGCTCCGTTCAGGGCGGTGCGACGCGGTTCGTCGGGGCGGTACGCCGGGAGATGGGTCGGTTCGGCGGCCGGTGGGCTCAGGGCGGTTCCCCCAGAGCCGCCGTCAAAATGCTCAGCGCTTCGGCGACATGCGGCAATTCCAGGGGCTCCACATCGGTGAGGGACTCCATCCGCTGCTCCGGGGTTGACCCGAGCAGCGGTCCGGTGGCGAGTCGGACCCGCAGTGCGCCCAGTTCGTCCCCGAACCGGTGCCCGCCGGGCACCGGTATGCCCAGCCGTTCGCCCAGGAACTCTTCGAGCTCCATGGAGTCGCCGACCCCCCGCGCGGCGAGCCCCCGGCGCAACGGGCCGAAGTCCGCGTACAGATGACGGCCCGCCCGCGGCGGCCTGGCCAGCGCCCCGGCGGTGAGAACGATGTGGTGTACGGCCCCGGCCACGCGCGCGTGCAGCGCGGCGGCGGCGGCGACCCTCGCCGTCACGCCCGGCGGCTCGTCCAGCGCGCGGGCGGCAGCGGCGGCGACCGGCCCCGCGACGAGCGCGCCCAGCGCGGTGAGATGGTCCAGCGTCCTGGCCCGGCGCCTGGCGCCGACCTCGGTGGCGGGGAAACGCGCCACGGCGGCGGGCCAGGACGCCGGGGTGAGCGCGCCCGCCAGGTCGGAGAAGACGGTGACGTCGTCGGGCCACATCTCGGCCGGGCTGAGCGGCACCGTCTCGTGCGGCCGGTGCAGGGTGTCGCGCCAGGTCTCGTCGCTGATGATGTGCAGGCCCTCGCCGACGGCGGCCTCGCACGCCTCCCTGAGAAGCTCGGGCGGCGCGACTGTGCCGGTCGGGTCGTCGGCGATCGAGAGCAGCAGCAGCCGTGGGGCACCGCCCTCGGCCCGTACCCGGCGGACCGTCTCCAGGAGGGCGTACAGATCGGGTACGCCGCCGCACTCCGCCGGGGTCGGCACCGGAAAGAAGGCCCGGCCGAGGAGTCTGGCCTGCGGCGCCCAGGACGCCGGGTGCGGGCGGGGCATCAGGACGTCGCCGCCGTGCGCGGCGAGCAGGGCGAGGAGCAGCGGCTGGGCGCCGGCCGCCGCGGCGACCTCCTGGGGATGTGCCGGCAACCCGCGCCTGGACCAGTAGCCGCAGGCCGCCTCCCGCAGGACCGGGCCGCCGCCGGGCTCCTCGGGCGAGGTCTGTCCGGCGGCTGCGGCGAGTTCGGCGACGAGCTCGGGCAGCGCGGGCAGGCCCATGTCCGGGGCGAGCGGCCCGTACCGTACGGGGCCGCGCCCTTCACGCACCGTCCCCGTCGTCCCCATGCCCGCCTCCTCCCGCACTCACCGGCCGCCGGGCCGTCGTCCGGGCCCCTCGACCGGACCCGCGGCCGGACCCGCCGCTGGACCCCGCCGCTAGACCCCGCGGCCCAGCATCGCCAGCAGCCGCGTCTGGGCGTCGGCGCCCGGTGGCGGTGCCAGCGGGGCGTCGAACATGCCGCTCGCCGACAGGCTGTCCGCGTACGGCCCGACCTCCTCCAGCGCGAAGTCGACCAGCGGCCCGGGCAGCCGCTCGTTCACGCCGATCCCGCGCGACAGGTCCCAGGTGTGGACCACGGCGTCGAGCACCATCTGCGAGCAGTAGGCCTCGGCCCGGGTCGCCCCGTAGGAGAGCTCGACCAGGCGCTCCGACGCGCCCCGCCCGGCGAACGCGGCGCGTGCGCCCCCCGCCGCGCGGTCCCAGGCGGCGACCGGGTCGTCACCGAGCACATCGCCGTCGAAGGCGTCCCCCACGTCCGCCATGGTCCGGCCCTCGCTCACCAGCGGGGGCACCCAGAGCTGCTCGGACGTGAGGTGATTGACCAGGTCGCATACGGACCACGAGGCGCAGGGCGTCGGCGCGCCCCACTGGTCCGCGCGGACGGCGTGCACCCGGTCCGTGAACAGGTCGAGCGCCTCGTCGTGCCGGTCCAGCAGTGGATCATCCATGTCTCCCACTTTCCCCGGCCGACCGGCCGTACGCGAGTCCGGCCGGTCCACGGCCGGCTCCGGCCCCTGCTTGGGGTCACGGAGTACGGGGTACTCGCGTTCCATGTCTGACATCTACGCGGGCCGTACCCCGGCCGATCCCGGCACCCGGGCCCGGGTCGCCGCGCTGCTCACGGGCTGGGACCAGCGGATCTTCCGGTCGGCGGCGAACCGGCACTGGCCGGGCGCCGGACCGGTGCTGCCCCGCCTCAGCCGCTCCGCCAACCACGGTCTCCTCTGGTTCGGCGCCGCCGCCGGAATCGCTCTCCTCGGGCGCGATCAGCGCTCTCGGCGCGCCGCCCTGCGGGGCGTGGCCTCCCTCGCCGTGGCCTCGGCCACGATCAACACCGTGGGCAAGCGGTCGGTACGCCGCCGGCGGCCGGTCCTGGACGCGGTTCCGATGATCAGGCAGCTGAAGCGGCAGCCGATCACCACCTCCTTCCCGTCCGGGCACGCGGCGTCGGCCGCCGCCTTCGCCACGGGTGTCGCCCTGGAGTCGAAGGGCTGGGGGGCTCTGGTGGCCCCGGTCGCGTTCTCCGTCGCGGCGTCCCGCGTCTACACGGGCGTGCACTTCCCGAGCGATGTGCTGGTGGGCGCCGCGCTGGGGGTGGGGGCGGCGTACGCGGTACGCGGCATCGTGCCGACCCGCTCCCAGCTGCCCTCGCCGGGACGGCCGCACGCGCAGGCGCCGGAGCTTCCGGAAGGTGACGGCATGGTGATCGTCGTCAACCGCGCGGCGGGCTCGTCGGACACCGCGGGCGCGCTGCGTGATTCGCTGCCGCTCGCGGAGTTCGTGGAGTGCGAGCCGGAGGAGGTGAACACGGAGCTGGAGAAGGCGGCGGAGCACTGTGTCGCGCTCGGTGTGGTCGGCGGTGACGGCACGGTCAACCGGGCCGCGGTGGTCGCCGCCCGGCACCGGTTGCCGCTGGCGGTGTTCCCGGGCGGCACGCTGAACCACTTCGCGTACGACCTCGGGATCGAGAATCCGCAGGACACCTGCCGCGCGATGGCGGCGGGTGACGCCGTCCGCGTCGACCTCGGGCGCTTCACCGGGCCCGACGGGACGAGCGGTCACTTCCTCAACACCTTCAGCCTGGGCGTCTATCCGGAGCTGGTGCGGGTCCGGGAGCACTGGGCGCCACGGATCGGCGGCTGGCCCGCCGGGGTGGTGGCGGCGTCGAAGGTGCTGCGCGGCCAGCACCAGCTCCAGGCGGAGTTCGACGGCAGGCACCGGTCGCTGTGGATGCTGTTCGCCGGGAACGGCATCTACCAGCGCTTCGGGTTCACCCCGGGCCACCGCCTCGATCTGGCGGACGGACTGCTGGACGTCCGTGTCGTGCACGGCGGGAGCTTCCCCAGTCTGCGGCTGCTGGCCGCGGCGGCGGCCGGGCCGCTGAGCCGCTCGCCGGTGCACGCGGCGGAGCGGATGCGGCGGCTGCGGATCACGGGTATCGCGCCCGGTACGCCGCTGGCCTTCGACGGCGAAGTGGCCGAGTCGCCGGTCGAGTTGACGATCGACAAGGCGAACGAGGCTCTGACGGTCTACCGGCCGCGCGCGTTCCAGTGACCGTCGCCGGAGGCGGGCGGCCGGGCGGCCGGGCGTGGGAGATTTCGGTGGCGCGGTGCGGGCCTCCCGGCCGAAGCTCGTACGCATGGAATCCGTACCCGCCCCCTTCATCGAAACCCCGCGGCTGCGGCTGCGTGACTGCGTCGAGGACGACCTCGACCGGCTCCTCGCGCTGGACAACGACCCCGGCGTGAAGCGCTTCATCGACGGCGGCGTGCCCGCGGCGCCCGGGACCTTCCGGGCAGAGGCCCTGCCCCGGCTGCTCGGGCGCGGCTTCTGGGCGGCGGAGGAGCGGTCCACCGGCGAGTGGCTGGGCTGGTTCGAGCTACGGCCGCTGAACGACGCCGGCTGGGAGGTGGTGGAGCTGGGGTACCGGCTGCACCGGGCCGTGTGGGGCCGGGGGTACGCCACGGAGGGCGCCCGCGCGCTCGTGCGCAAGGCCTTCACCGAGCTGGGCACCGAGCGGGTCACGGCGAACACGATGACGGTCAACACGGCTTCCCGGCGGGTCATGGAGAAGGCCGGGCTGATCTTCGTCCGCACCTACGTCGAGGAGTGGCCGGAGGTCATCGAGGGCTCGGAGCAGGGGGATGTGGAGTACGCGCTCACCCGCGAGGAGTGGCGGCGAACGACCCTCACATGAGCTCACGACCACATAGCGAGACGCAGGTCTCATATTCCGACATCGCGGCGTACCGTGACGGGATCACTTCACGAGAGGGAGCCCGGTCATGCCGAGAGAGACCGCCGTCTACACCCACGGCCACCACGAGTCGGTCCTGCGTTCGCACCGCTGGCGCACGGCGGCGAACTCGGCGGCGTATCTCCTGCCCGAACTCCGCTCCGGGCTGGAGGTGTTGGACGTGGGCTGCGGTCCCGGCACCATCACCGCCGACCTGGCCGCCCTGGTGGCGCCCGGCACGGTGACCGCGGTGGACTCGGCGGCGGACGTACTGGAGCGGGCCGGGGAGGCGGTCGCGGCGCGCGGCCTGGACAACGTCCGTTTCGCGGTCGCCGACGTCCACGCGCTGGACTTCCCCGACGACTCCTTCGACGTGGTCCACGCCCACCAGGTGCTCCAGCACGTCGGGGACCCCGTACAGGCGCTGCGCGAGATGCGCCGGGTGTGCAGGTCCGGAGGCACCGTCGCGGCACGCGACAGCGACTACGGCGCGTTCACCTGGTACCCGTCGTCGCCGGCGCTGGACGGCTGGCAGGAGCTGTACCGGCGGGTGGCCCGCGCCAACGGCGGCGAGCCCGACGCGGGCCGCAGGCTCCGCTCCTGGGCCCTCCGGGCGGGCTTCACGGACATCACGTCCACGGCGGGCGCGTGGTGCTTCGCCACCCCGGAGGAGCGCGCGTGGTGGAGCGGTCTGTGGGCGGAGCGGACGACCGCGTCGCTCTACGCGGAACTGGCCGTACGCGGCGGCCACGCGGACGAGGCACGGCTCGCCGGGATCGCGGAGGCGTGGCGCGCGTGGGGCGAGGAGCCCGACGCGTGGTTCATGGTCCCGCACGGTGAAATCCTGTGCCGGGTCTGAGGGTTGGCCGCCCCGGGACTTCGAAGACAGGTCCCGGGTTCATGGTCGCGGAGATCGGTGCTTCGCTACCCTCATCCGTATGGAAATCCTGGGAACCACGCTGCGCATCTGCGTCGACGACCTGGAGACCTCGGTCGCCTTCTACGAACGGCTGACCGGTAGCCCCGCGCTCCGTTTCGAGCGCGGCGGGGTCTCCGTCGCCGCCGTGAGTTGCTTCCTGTTGATGAGCGGTCCCGCGGAGGAGATCGAGGTGCTGCGCAAGGTCACCGCGACGATCGCCGTCAAGGACGTGGACGAGGCGTTCGCCGCGCTCACGGGCGTCGGTGCCCAGGTCCTCGCGGGCCCGGTCCCCACCCCGGCCGGCCGCAATCTGATCGCCGTCCACCCGGACGGCTCGGTCTTCGAGTACGTGGACCGCAACCCGGTCCGGGGCGGCTGACGGCCAGGCCGTGTCCGGCACACGGCGCCGTCCGGCACACGGAACGGGCGCGCCCCCGCCCTCGGTGCGTGCGATCGCAAGCGGCGGATCGGCCTCGTACTGGGCGTACTCGGCCGACTCCGACAACTCCGACAACTCCGCGAGCGTGCGTGCCGACAAGTCATCAGCCGCTCCTCGGCGGGCGCGCGCCAGGCGGGACGTGTCACCCACGGCCCAGGGGCGCGTGCCCCGGACGAGCCGCGGGTGCGGCTCGTCCGGTGAGGCCGGCGGACCCGGCGCGAGGCCCCGGTCAGTCCCCCGGCCGCATCCGGTAGTCGTACGCCTCCGGCAGCGGGTCGTCCGTCAGGGACGCCCATACCTCGTTCAGCGTCTCCGCGCCCTCCCGCAGGTCCGCCACCTCGAAGCCCGCGTCGAACACCGCGCGTGCGGCGGTCTTCTCGCCCTCGGCGAGCAGCAGTTGGGCCTCGATGAGCCGGAAGGCCCCGCGCTCCCGGATGCCGGCCGGGAGCCGGTCCCAGATCCGGCGCGCGTCCCGCTCGCGGTCGGCGGCGAGCAGCGCGGCGATAGCCTCGCGGGCCAGTGCCACCGTGGCCGCCGTCCAGGACTCGGTGGCGTCCTCGGTCTCCCCGGTCTCCTCCCCGCGCTCGCGGCAGAGGTCGTCGAACGCCTCCAGGTACAGATCGGCGGCCCGCTCCGGGTTGCCGCCCTCCCGGTCCGCGACGGCCAGGCAGCGCAGCAACGGCCAGCGGGACGTGGCCAGTTTGAGGCCGCGTTCCCAGCTCCGTACGGCTTGGGCGAGATCGCCCGCGTGCCACTGGGTGACGCCGAGGTGATACTCCGTCAGAGGCTCGGCGGGCGCCGTCTCCAGCATGTCGCGCCAGTGCGGCGCGACGAGCGTCGGCCCCGGCGGCTCGGCCTTCCGCGCTTTCGGGAACGTACCCTGGGTGTACAGCTCGACCCACGGCGCCTGTTGCTCGCCGAGCATGGACTCGTCGAACGGCGTGCCGGGCAGTTGGTATCCGCCACGCATCGTGCCGCGCAGGACTTCGAGCGCGCCCCAGCCCGAGCCGGTGGCGAGCCGTTCGCCGGGCTCGTTGTCCGCGTACGGCAGCCAGGCCTCGTACGCGGCGTCGACATCCGCGCGCGGCAGGACCTGTTCGAGCCGGGTGTCGACCTCCGCGCGGGCCGCCGCCCAGTCGGCGCCGTGCACGGTGGCGGCGTCGGCTTCGAGCGGGCCGTACGACTCCAGCCAGCTGAAGTCGTCGTGACCGTCGAGCTTGACGTGTTCGAGCTGGGTACGGGCGAGCCCGGCCTGGATCTCGGCGTAACCGGGGGTGCCCGGCTCCGTGAGCCACTGCTGCCACCGCCGGCCGCCGCGCCCGGCTCCCCAGATGAAGAGCTTGCGCCCGCTCAGGGTGTCCGTGGAGGTCTGGACGAGTCCGTGGCCGTCCGCGTCGAGCGAGGTGATCCACTTCCGGGCCTCGCGCGGGACTTCGTAGAAGTAGTCCGCCGGGTACTGGCCGCGCAGCGGGTACGTACGGTCGGCGCCGTCGTACTCGGGCACCGGGACCCGGCGCAGGCTCCGTTCGTACCCGAAGTGCCAGGCCTCTTCGGCGGGTGCGAGGACGCGCGTGTGCTCGTCCTCGGGAACGGCGATGTTGGACCACCAGTAGACGGGCGCCGGACCCTGGTGCGGATTGCGTATCCGTACGCCGACATGGAGGAAGTCGGAGTCGTCGGGCAGCCAGAGGTCGACCTGGAACGGCAGGCCGCGCAGCGGCTCCCACTCCCAGAGCCGGACCATCTCGCCGCCGTCGGGGGCGGGGACGAGCGCGGCGTGCACGGGCGCGCAGGAGAGCGTGGTGTGACCGGTGGCGCCGATGTTCCACTCGATGCCGCCGGAGAACCAGGCGCCGTTGAGCGCGAAGTCGGCGGGCTGGAACACCGGGTTGCGGTAGAGCAGTTCCCGGTCGGTGGGCTTGTGGTGCAGGGAGTGGATACGTCCGCCGAGCCCCGGCAGAACGGTGGCCCGCAGCCGGTCGTTCTCGATGACGATCACGTCGAGGCCGGTGCTCACACGGTCGCGTCCGTAGCCGTCGAGGATCCGGACCGGGAGCAGGGTGCGCAGGGGCTCGTACCCGATCTGCCGCGCCATGTCGCGGGGCAGGTCCCGCTTGGCGCGTTCGTCGACGGAGTGCGTCTCGTCGAGCGGCCGAAGCGCGGGCAGGGGGTTCTCCGGCCCCAAGGGGGCGGCAGGCAGGGTCAGTACGGCACGTCGCACGCTCGTGGCCACAGGCAAACCTCGCTTCGCTCGCTGGGGCCGCCGACGGCCGGGTTGGCCGGCGCGCACCCGTTGACCATGGAACACGGTCGAGTGCGTGCCGAACAGAGCCTCTTGGGATCAGTCTTGGGTGAGGGCCGCCACAACGATGTCCGCGAGCAGTGCTCCGGCGGTGCCGTCGGGGTCGAGATCGGGGTCGTAGATCGTCAGGTTGAGCCCGGCGCAACGGTCCGAGCGGACCAGAACCGTGAGCAGTGACCGGAGTTCGTCGGGGAGCAGTCCCCCGGGGTCGGGGCTGTCGACGGCCGGCATCACCTCCGGGTCGAGCACGTCCGCGTCCAGATGCACCCAGAAGCCGTCGGTGACGGGCACCTCCAGCGTCTGGAGCACGGCGCCCGCGAGATCGGCGGCGCCCCACTCGCGGAACTCCCCCACGGACACGGTGGGGATCCGCAGCCGGGCCAGTTCCTCGCGGTCCTCGTCGTCGTCGCGGATGCCGAAGAGCCGTACGTCTTCGTCGCGGACGTACGGGCGCAGCCCCTCGATGTCGGTGAGGTCGCTCTGCCCGCGCCCGGTGGCGATGGCCAGCTCCTCGCCGCCCGCCGCGCCGACGGACGTCGAGTTCCTGGGGTGCCGGAAGTCGGCGGAGCCGTCGATCGCCGCGATGCCGTAACGCCCGAGCCGCCGCAGCGCGAGCGAGGCGCCGAGCTGGATGGAGCAGTCGCCGCCGAGGACGAGCGGGAAGTCACCGGCCCGCACATGCCCCTCGATCCGGTCGGCGAGGCGGCGGGTGTACGCGGCGATGGCGGCGGCGTTGAAGACACCGTCGCCTTCCTTCCAGTCGCCCCGGTCGTAGCGGGGCGGGACGACGACCCCGCCTTCGAACGCGCCGAGCCGCTGCACGATCCGCTGCTCACGCATCGCTCCGGCGAGCTTGTAGCAGCCGGGGACGGTTCCGGGGGCCGGTGGGCGCAGGCCGAGGTTGGAGGGGGCGTCGATCACCACGATATTCCGCATGGGGACCATCCTCGGCGTCGTACGCTCCTTCTTCAACGAGGATCTTCGGGAAGAAGGCGGCACGTCCATGACCACGCAGCACACCTATCGGGTGATCGTCCGCGGGACCTTCGAGCAGCTGATGGACGAGGCGCGTGCGCGGTTGCTGGACGAGCTCGCCGACCACGGGCTCAGCCAGATGCGGTTCACGCCCGAGGGATCGCTCACCTACGACAGGTCGCTCAAGCACTTCTCGTACCGCTTCGAGATCGTCTCCGACGCCGCCGACGGCGAGGAGATGGCCGGGGCGCTCGCCGAGGAACGGGCGGAGGCGGCGCTGCGGGCGTTCGGCGGGGGTATCGGTGCCGGATTCGGGGAGCTGCGGTCGACCGTGACGGACATGGACACGATGAAGATCAACCGGAAGGGGCGCTGAGCCCTCCGGACGCCTCGTCGCGGATCATGTCCGCGGTGATCGCCCAGCGTTCGTGGTCGCGCCAGGCCCCGTCGATCCGCAGGAAGCCGGGCGAGAAGCCCTCGTGGCGGAAGAAACCGGCCTTGGTGGGGTCCTCGATGACGCTGTTCGCGTAGTCGCGGTACGCCTCGGGGGTCTGGGGGGGGGAAGAGCCAGGGCGGTGCGGTTCCCTGCTGTCGCGGGCGAGCGCCGCGAACTCGCGGGCGTCCTCGTACCGGTACGGGCGTACGCGCGTACGTGGCCCCTCGCCTGCGGAGGAGGCGGTGTCGGGCATCGCGCCAGGCGGGATTTGTCAGACACGGCCTAGCTCAGAGCCGGTACGTCCAGCGTGAGCGTGGTGGTGTCGGCGGACGCGTCCAGGACCGCCGGGACGCCCAGCGGCACCGTCAGATTCGTCGGGCCGTGGCCGAAGCCCAGTTCCTCGGCCACGGGGACGCCGAGCCCGCCGAGCCGGTCGAGCATCAGGGTCCTGACGGCCTCGTACGGGCCGCAGCCCGCCCAGGAGCCGAGCGCGACCCCGGCGACCCCGTCCAGCCATCCGGAGCGCAGGAGTTGGGTGAGGATCCGGTCCATCCGGTACGGCTCCTCCTCGACGTCCTCGATCAGCAGCAGCCCGCCGGCGGCGGACGGGCGCGCGAGCGGGGTGCCGAGGTCGGCGGCGAGCAGGCTGACGCAGCCGCCGAGGGTGACGCCGTGGGCCCGGCCGGGGACGAGGGCGCCCGCCGTGTCCAGGCCGATGGTCCGGACCGCCTCCGGTTCGAGGAGCGTCGCGCGCAGCGACTCCTGGGTGGCGGGGTCCTTGAGGAACGTCAGGGCGGCGACCATCGGACCGTGCAGGGTGGAGACCCCCGCGCGGGCGGCGAACGCCTCGTGCAGCGCGGTGATGTCGCTGTAGCCGACGAAGACCTTGGGGGCCGCCGCGCGCATGGCGTCCCAGTCGAGCAGGTCGACCATGCGCTGGACGCCGTAGCCGCCTCGGGCGCACAGGACGGCGGAGACCGTCGGGTCGCACCAGGCGTCCTGGAGGTCGCGGGCGCGTGCCTCGTCCGACCCGGCGAGGTAGTCCAACTCCCGGTGCAGGTCCAGGACATGGGGCGCCACGACGGGGTCGAGGCCCCAGCCGCGCACGATGTCCAGGCCCGCTTCGAGGCGGTCGGCGGGCACCGGGCCGCTGGGAGCGACGACGGCGACCTTCGCGCCGGGCCGCAGCCTGGGCGGACGTACCAAGGGGCCCAGGGGCGCGGAGGCCGGCACGGGGCCGGTCGCGGGTGTCATTTCCCCAGCTCCAGCACCGGGACGTCGGGACGGCTGATCCCGAACGTCTGAGCGTACAGGGACAGTTCGGCCTCCAGCGCGCGGACCATCGTGTCCGCCCTGCGGAAGCCGTGGCCCTCCCCCTCGAACGTGAGGTACGCGTGCGGGATGCCGCGCCCCGCCAGTTGGGCGAGGAACCGTTCGCACTGGACCGGCGGACAGATCACGTCGTCCAGCCCCTGGAGCAGCAGGAACGGGGCGGTGATCCGGTCGACATGGTTGATCGGCGAGCGTTCGCGGTAGCGGCCCGGTACCTCGGCGAACGGGCCGACGAGCGACTCCAGATACCGCGACTCGAAGTCGTGCGTCCCGTCGGAGACCCAGCTCGACAGGTCGAGGATCGGGTAGATGACGGTGCCGCACGCGTAGACGTCGGTGGAGGTGAGCGAGGCGGCACTGGTCCAGCCGCCCGCGCTGCCGCCCCGGATCGCGAGCCGCGCGGGGTCGGCGGTGCCCTCGTCGGCGAGGGCGCGGGCGACGGCCGCGCAGTCCTCGACGTCGACAACACCCCACTGTTCACGCAGCCGTTCGCGGTAGGCGCGTCCGTAGCCGGTGGAGCCGCCGTAGTTGACCTCGGCCACGCCGATGCCGCGTGAGGTGAAGTAGGCGATCTCCAGGTCGAGTACGAGCGGTGCGTGGCTGGTGGGCCCGCCGTGCGCCCATACGACATATGGCGGCAGTTCCTCGCCGGGCGCGCTGTGGCCTGGGCTGTGCGGCGGGTAGATGTGGGCGTGGATCTCACGGTCTTCCGGGCCGGTGAACGTGCGGATCCGCGGTTCGGGGTAGTACACGGGATCGACCGGGTCGTCGTGCGCCGAGCCGATGACGCGGGCCCGCCCAGTGGCGGTGTCCAGCTCCACGATCTCGTACGCGCTGCGCGGGCCGGCGCCGACGCCGATCACCCGGGTGCCCCGGACTGCGAGGGTGGCGGCCCATTCGGTCCAGGGCCCGGCGGCGTCCGCGAGTTGACCGGTCTCGGGGTCGAGGATGCCGAGCGCGGTGGCGCCCTTGCCGTGGACGACGGCGATCATGCCGTCGGGCATCGGCCGGAACCACTGGAGGCCGATCTTCCACAGCGGTCCGCCGAACTCCTCGTCCACGGCCGGGCTCAGCCGGTTGGGCGCGGTGACGCCGGCCGGCGCCGACGCGTCGGGCCGCAGCCGGTTCAGCTGCCACCAGTCGCCGGGGTCGGAGACGTACAGGAGGGAGCCGTCGGCCGCCCAGTCGGCCTGTACGACGGCTTCCTCCGGTCCTCCGGCGACGGTGCGGACCCCGGTGAAGGCGCCCGTCCCGGCGGTGTCCGCGAGCAGCAACTCCGTGCCGTCCCAGGGCATCCGGGGGTGGTCCCAGCCGATCCAGGCGACGTGCCGGCCGTCGGGTGACACCCGGGGTCCGGTGACGAAACGGTGCCGGCCGTCGGAGAGTTCGGTCAGGGCGGTGCGGTCTTCGGCGGCCGAGCCGTCCAGGGGTACGGAGGCGACGACGCGGCGTACGTCGGTGGGCGACTCGCCGGTGAACTCCTCCAGTACGCACCAGACTTCGCCGCTGTCGAGGCGCAGCTGCGGATCGGCCCAGCGAAGGGTGCCGGTCCCCCGGCCGTCCCGTGCGGGGGCGGGGGTGAGCGGGCGCGGGGGCCCGTCGCCGTCCGGCTCGTAGGCGTACAGCCGCTGGTCCGGGAAGTGCGCGAAGACGACGAGGGTGGAGCCGTCGGCCCGTACAGCCCCGTCCCAGGGCCTGCCGCCGTACTCGATGACCCTGGTGCGGACGTTCCAGGGGGCGGGCAGGACCGATTCCTCGCGGCCGTCGGACCGGCGGCGTACGAGTACGCGCCGGCCTTCCTCCGTGGGCCGCGGCTCGGTCCACCACACCTCGTCGCCGACCGTGCCGACGTACTCCGGCCGCCCGTCGTGCGAGGCGGCCAGCGCGGCGTCGATCGGTGACGGCCATGATCCGTACGGCGCGATCTGCGGCATGCCCAACTCCCCTAAGCGGTCTGGAGATAGTGGTCGAGAACGCGGACGCCGAAGTGCAGGGCGTCCACCGGGACCCGTTCGTCCACGCCGTGGAAGAGGGCCTGGTAGTCGAAGCCGACGGGCAGCTTCAACGGCGAGAAGCCGTAGCCGGTGATACCGAGCCGGGAGAACTGCTTGGCGTCGGTGCCGCCGGACATGCAGTACGGCACGACGTGCCCGGCCGGGTCGAACCGCTCGACGGCCGCGCGGAGTTTGGCGTACGTCGGTGAGCCGACCGGCGCCTGGAGGGCCACTTCGCGGTGGTGGAACTCCCAGTCCACGTCGGGTCCGGTCAACTCGTCCATGGTGGTGCGGAATTCGTCCTCGCCGCCCGGCAGCATCCGTCCGTCCACGAAGGCGACGGCCTGACCGGGGATCACATTGACCTTGTAACCGGCTTCCAGGACCGTCGGGTTGGCGCTGTTGCGCACGGTCGACGCGACCAGGTCCGCGGCGGGGCCGAGCTTGGCGAGCAGGGCGTCGGGGTCGAAGTGCTCGGATTCGACGTCGACGTCGAATCCGTGGAGCGCGGCCAGTTCCCTCAGCGCGGCGCGGACGGTCGGGGTGAGCCTGAGCGGCCATTCGTGGTGGCCGATACGGGCGACGGCCGCGGCGAGCCTGCTGACCGCGTTGGCGCGGTTGACCTTGGAGCCGTGGCCCGCCCTGCCGTGCGCGGTGAGCTTGAGCCAGGCGGTGCCGCGCTCGCCCGCCCCGACGGGGTAGAGCGTCATGCCGGGCCCGGCGTGGAAGGTGAAGGCCCCGGACTCGCTGATGCCCTCCGTACAGCCCTCGAAGAGCTCCGGGTGGTGGTCGGCGAGGAAGCCGGAGCCGTCGATCGCGCTCGCCTCCTCGTCGGCGGTGTACGCGATCACGATGTCCCGGCGCGGCCGGACCCCGGCGCGGGCCCAGGCGCGGACGACGGCGAGCACCATCGCGTCCATGTTCTTCATGTCGACGGCCCCGCGCCCCCACACGACGCCGTCCCTGACCTCGCCGGAGAAGGGGTGCACGGACCAGTCGGCGGGCTCGGCGGGTACGACGTCCAGATGGCCGTGGACCAGGAGCGCGTCGGCCGTCGGGTCGGTGCCGGGGATGCGCGCGACCACGTTGGTGCGGCCGGGGGTCCGTTCGAGGAGCGTGGGCTCCAGTCCGGCGGCGGCCAGCCGCTCGGCGACGTACTCGGCGGCGGGTCGTTCCTCGCAGTCGCCGTTGCCCCGGTTGGTGGTGTCGATACGGATGAGGTCCGAGGTGAACGACACCACCTCGTCCAGCGCCACCATGTCGATCGGCTCTGCTCGCTCCGTACTCGCGTTCTCGGGCGTCATGTCAGCCATACTGCTCCTCCACCGCGGCCGAGACGATCGTGGTGACCGCCTTGAAGGTGCGAATGCCCTCGTACATCGTCCCGCTCGTGTATGCGACGCGCCGTTCGCCGGCGGGTACCACTCCGGGGACGACCGTGGCGGCGGCGGCCAGATGCTCGGCGTCGAACTCCAGCTCGACGGTGAACGGGCCGCCGGCGACCGGTTCGTACCGTACGGCCAGGGCGGTGGCCTCCTTGGCCGCCGCGCGGATGTCGGCGGCGGTACGCGCGGGGGTGCGGCAGACCGCGGCGTACCGCGAGACATGGTCCTTGACGGCGACCTTGCGGGCGCCCGCCGCGTAACCGTCGGCGTCCCGGCAGGTCAGGTCGTCGCCGGTGACGAGGACCACGGGGACGCCGTACTCGGCGACGACATGGGCGTTGAGCAGGCCCTCGCTCGCGCGGGCGCCGTTCAGCCAGACACCGGTGATGGAATTGGCGAGATAGGTGTGCGCGAGGACGCCTTCGGTGCCCGCGCCCGTGTGGTAGCCGACGAAGGCGATCGCGTCGACGTCGCCGTGCTGGACGCCCTCGACCATGCTCAGCGGCTTATGACGGCCGGTGAGCATCTGGGCGCGCTCGTCCAGCTCTTCGAGCAGCAGGTTGCGCATGGTCCAGTGCGCCTCGTTGATGAGCACCTCGTCGGCGCCGCCGTCCAGGAAGCCGAGGACGGCGGCGTTCACGTCCGAGGTGAACAGGGCGCGGCAGCGCTCCCACTGCGGCGTCCCCGGCAGGACGTCGGCCGGCCAGGTCACACCGGTGGCACCTTCCATGTCGGCGCTGATGAGGATCTTCATGCAGCGAAACCGTACGCGCCGCCGGACCCGACGACCACCCCGGCCCGGGGGCTGTCAGGCGGGGGCCAGGACGAACCAGCGGGCGGGGAGGTCGATCCTGGTGCCGTCGGCCAGATACTCCGTCTGGGGAAGCGTGGTGTCCCCGCTGTCGACGATCCGCAGGCCCGCCTCGGTCAGCAGCCTGGGCACCTCCTCGTCGGAGGCCCCGGCCGGCTTCAGACCGTGGTCGAAGACCCGTCGCAGCTTCGCGGGCGGTCCGCCGGGGTCCTGGGAGGCCCGCTGGAGCACCGCCTTGGACGCCGAGGTCAGCTCCACGACGAACGCCCTGCCGCGCGTCCCGAGCAGCGTGGCGACCGCTCCCGCGACGACGGGCCGGTCCTGCGGTTCGCTCTGGTGGATGACGGCGCGCATATAGACGTTCGTGTCGCCGACCCGCTCCGACAGCGCCCGGACCGCTTCCCGGTCCACGAGACTGAGCTGCTCGAACTCGGCCACCTTCTCGGTGTCGGCACGGCGCGCGTGCTCGATCGCCGCGTGCGAGAGGTCCACGCCCACCGCGCGGGCGAAGCGGGTGGCGAGATGTCGGGTCTGGGTGCCGTTGCCGCAGCCGAGGTCGACGACGGGCAGGGCCGGGTCGGCGTGCGGCAGGAGTATGTCGCAGTGCGGTACGGCGGTGAGGGAGGGGGCGGAGTCCCAGATCGCCTCGCCCGGCGCGTCGGAGGTCTCGCGCCAGTAGCTCTCCCACGAATCCAGGTAACGCTGTGACACGCCCATGGGACCTCCTCATCTCACGCCCGTCTAGGGCGAATTGACGACGCGTCAGATCCGCGCCACTCGCGAACCCTTTCCCGCCAGAGCCTGTTCGAACCACACCGTTTTGCCGTGCGGGGAGCTGCTGCTCCCCCAGCCACGGGCCAGCCGGCTCACGACCCGCAGACCCCGGCCGAACTGGTCGTCGGGCGTCGCGCCCAGCAGGCTCGCCGGGGCCGGTTCGTCGTCGGTGACCTCACAGAGCAGGGCGTCCGTACGGACCAGCCGGAGCCCGACATGGCGGATACGGGAGTGCCGTACGGCGTTGGTGACCAGCTCGCTGACCATCAGCTCCGCGCTCTCCACGGCCCCCGGCAGATTCCAGTCGTACAGCTTGCCGCGCACCAGCCGCCGGGCCCGCGCGACCTCGCGCGGGTCGAGGGCGAGCTGCCACTCGGCGACGTCGCCGTCCGGGATGCCGTTCAGCCTGGCCATCAGCAGCGCCACGTCGTCCTTGCGTCCGCCGTGGGTGTTGAGCGCGCGGATGATGGTGTCGCAGGCCTGGTCCATGGAGGCCGCGGGATGCGCGGCCGACTCGCAGAGCGCCGCGAGGCCGGCGCCGATGTCCTGGCCGCGCACCTCGACGAGTCCGTCGGTGCAGAGCACCAGCCGGTCGCCGGGGCCGACCCGGACCGTCGCGGTCTCGAACGGCACTCCGCCGACGCCGATGGGGGCGCCGGTCGGCAGGTCGAGCAGTTCGCTGCGGCCGTCGGCGGCGCGGACCACGACGGGCGGGATATGTCCGGCGTTGGCGATCTGGAGCTCGGAGCGGATGGGGTCGTAGACCGCGTACAGACACGTGGCGAGATAGTTCTCACCCAGACGCTGGGCCAAGTCGTCGAGATTGCGGAGCAGTTGGGCGGGCGGCATCTCCATGGTCGCCATCGTCTGCACGGCCGTACGCAACTGGCCCATCATCGCCGCCGAGTTGAGGCCGTGGCCCATGACGTCGCCCACGATCAACGCGGTACGTGAGCCGGGCAGTTTGACGGAGTCGAACCAGTCGCCGCCGATCCTGCCGAGCCGGGCACCGGGCAGATAGCGGGTGGCGATGTCGCAGCCCGCCATCCGGCTAGCGACCTGCGGCAGCATGCTGTCCTGGAGGGTGTCGGCGACATTCTCCTGATACGTGTACATCCTGGCGTTGTCCAGGACCAGACCGGCCCTCGCGGCCAGCTCGGCACCGGTGGTGCGGTCCATGTCGTCGAAGGGATGCCGCTCCTGACGCCGCATCAGCACCATGAAGCCCAGCACCACGTCGCGCGCCTTGAGCGGCACGAGCAGCATGGAGCGGTTGTTGATGAGCGGGCGCAGGTCACGCTTCTCGAACTGCGCGGAGATCCGGTCACCGTCCGCCTCGTCGAGCCGGGGGATGAGGACGGGCTCGCCGGTGATCATGCACTGGAAGAACGGGGTGTGTTCGGGGAAGGCGATGGCCTCGCCGACCGGCACCGTGTCGTCCCAGCGGCCCGGTTCGTCGTTGTGCTCGACCCAGACGCGGTGCCAGATGGTGGTCACGTCGGGCGGGCCGATGGGGAAACCCTCACCGGCGAGGACGGCGGCCCGCAGATGGGTGCCCGCGAAGTCGGTGAAGCGGGGGACGGCGGCGCTGGTGACCTCGCGGATGGTGCGCGCCAGGTCGAGGGAGGAGCCGATCAGGCCGCTGACCTCGTTCAGGAACTCCAGGCGTTCGCGGACTGCCGCGTATTCGAGGTCGAGTTCGGGGACGGGCACCGCGTGGCCCACGTGGCCTGTGTGGTCGGGGTGGGGCGCCCGGTCGGCGCCCGTCCCGTCGCGGTCCGCCGTACCGTACGGACGGCCCCGCCGTACGGCCGCGCGGCGCGGCACACCCCAGTCGGGGGTGACCGGGACCCGGTCGTGGCGGCTGAACTCCAGGACGGGATAGCCGAGTTCGAGGACCTGGGCGACGATGCGCTCCGAGTCCGCGACGCTCATGTTCGGCAGGATGTGCGGGAGTTGGCCGGCCAGCGACTCGGAGTCGGGGAATTCGGTGTGCAGCGAGAAGCTGGGCGCGATCCGCTCGCTGTCGGCGCCGGTGTCGATACGGAGCTGGTCGACGTCCGCGGCGAGTACGAGATGACGGCCGGGTCCCGGCCCCGCCAGCGGATAGGCCCACCACAGCACGTCGAGCCGGGGGCGTCCCACATCGGAGAGTTTCGCCCGGCCGGCGGTCGGATAGGAGCTGCGGCCGTGCAGGTCGGGACCCAGCTCGTCGTACACGTCGTACGCCTCGTACGCGCCGTTGACCAGCCCGGTCCGGTCCTCGGTGAGCGCCCCGGCGACCGGCATGAGATCGCCCGCGGGCTGCCCGACCGCGTCTTCCTTGGAATGGCCGAAAAGCCGCCGTGCGCCGCTCGACCAGTGCGATACGAGGCCGTCGGCGTCCACGACGACCACGGCGAGCGGAATCCGGCCGGCCACGGCGTGCTGCGGCCGTGACCGGAGCGGCGGAGTGCCACTGTCCATGGGTGGAAGGCTCCTTCCCCGCCGCCGGGATCTGCGGCTGTGCACCCACGGTACGGCTCCGAACACGCAGTGCGCGGGGCAATGAACTAATAGGTCGTGCGCCCGCGCACTGGGGAAAGTTGACTGAAATTCAGTCAGTAGGCGGCTCAGTCCTCGTGGCCCAGTTGCAGGTCCCGCTCGGTGCGTCCGCCGCCCGCCATCCGCAGCACCGTGGCCACCGGCGGATACCCGGCGGCGATGACCGTGTACTCGCCGGAGGACAGGTCGACGAAACGGAACGTGCCGTCCGCGCCCGTCGTGAGAGTGTCGACGACATTGCCCGCCGCGTCGAGCAGCGTGACACGGGCGTCCTCGACCGGACGTCCCCCGCCCGCCCGTACGGTGCCGCGCAGCACCGCCCCGCCGGCCAGCTCGATGTCCTGTCTGGTCTCACGCGAGGCCTGGACGCTGACGAGGAGCGCGGCGGGGCGGAAGGCGGGGGCGCTGGCCGCGAGGGTGTACTCCCCCGCCACCAACTCCGAGATGACGTAGCCGCCTTCGCGCCCGCTGCGGGTGGAGGCGACGACGTCACCGCGTACGTCGGTGAGGGTGACGGCAGCGTCGCGTACGGGCGTGCCGTCGGCGGTCAGTACGGCGCCGGCGAGCCGTCCGGCGCCGCCGAGGACCACGTCCAGCTCGACGGGGCGCTCGCCCACGGTCACGGTGACGGCCTGCGGCTGGTGCCCGCCGGCGGCGGCGATCATCACGTACGAACCGGCGCCGGGCACGCTCAGCGCGTACCGCCCGTCCTCGCCGCTTGCCCCGCGCCCGATCTGGGTGCCCTGTACGTCGATGAGGGTGAGGGCGGCGCGCGGGACCGTGCTGCCGTCGTGGTGCTGGACGGTGCCGCAGACGGCCACGCCCGGTGTGTAGGTGTGCGACGGGGCGGCGCCGTTCGAGGAGGCGGACGCCGACGGGGCGCTGCGGGCGGACGGAACGGCGGTGGACTCGGCGGCGGATGCGTTGTAGGACACCAGCGGTTTCTCCTTGAGGAAGCAGGCGATGAGCAGGCCGAGCAGGAGCACCGGCACGAGGTAGAGGAAGATGCGCGGCATCGCGTCCGCGTACGCCTGGATGTAGCTGTCCCGCAGCGCGGGCGGCATCGCGTGCACCATCTGCGGCGTGATGGATTCCGCGCTCGGCAGTCCGGCCCCGGACGGGATGCGGTCGACGAGCGCGTCGGCGAGCCGGTCGGCGAAGAGCGTGCCGAAGATGGCGGCGCCGACACTGCCGCCGATCTGCCGGAAATAGTTGTTGGCGCTGGTGGCGGTGCCGAGGTCGGAGGGCTGCACGGAGTTCTGCACGGCCAGGATCAGCACCGGCATGACCAGGCCGATGCCGATGCCGAGTACCGCCTGCCAGAGGCTGTATTCGAGCCGGGAGGTGTCCGTCTCCAGACGGGACAGCAGCCACATGCCGACGGCGGAGATCGCGGCGCCGAGGATGGGGTAGATCCGGTAGCGGCCCGTCTTGCTGATGAGCTGTCCGGAGATGACGGAGGCGGCGACGATGCCGCCCATCATCGGGAGCATCAGCAGGCCGGACTCGGTGGCCGAGGCGCCGTCGACCATCTGGAGGAAGGTCGGCAGATAGCTGGCGGCACCGAAGAGCGCGACGCCGATGACCGCGCCGACGAGACCGGTGATGTTGAAGATCGAGTCGCGGAACAGCCGCAGGGGGATGATCGGTTCGGGCGCGAAGCGTTCGACGACCAGGAACAGGACGGCCGTCACGACGGAGCCGGCGGCGAGTCCGACGATGACGCGTGAGCCCCACTCGTACTCCGTACCGCCCCAACTGGTCAGCAGCACCAGGCAGGTCGACGCGGCGGCGAGCAGCACGGCGCCCATGATGTCGAGCCGCGCCTTGCCTCGGTGCTTGGGGAGTTTGAGTACGACGCTGACGACGGCGAGGGTGACAAGGCCGAACGGCACGTTGAAGTAGAAGCACCAGCGCCAGGAGACATGGTCGGTGAAGAAGCCGCCGAGCAGCGGTCCGGCGACCGAGGCGAGGCCGAAGGCGCCGCCGATGAGGCCCATGTAGCGGCCGCGTTCACGGGGCGGCACGATGTCGGCGATGATCGCCTGGACGCCGATCATGAGTCCGCCGGCGCCGACGCCCTGGAGGGCGCGGAAGGCGATGAGTTCGTTCATCGTGCGGGACCAGCCGGCCAGGGCCGATCCGACGACGAAGACGACGATGGCGAACTGGAAGACGCCCTTGCGGCCGAAGAGATCGCCGAGCTTGCCGTAGATCGGCAGGCCGATCGTGGAGGTCAGCAGATACGCGGTGATCGCCCAGGGCATCCGGTCGAGGCCCTGGAGTTCCCCGACGATCTTCGGCAGGGCGGTGGCGACGATCATCTGCTCCAGCGCCGCGAGCAGCAGCGCGAGCATCAGCCCGATGAAGACCAGGCGCACCCGGCGCGGGGAGAGTTCATCGCCCGGGGTGGCGGCGCCGGTGGCGGGTGGGGGCGGGTCGACCGTGGCCGGAGTGGGCACGGCCTGCTCGTCGTCCTTCACCAGCGTGATGCCACCCACGAATTGCTCCCCTTCGTCGCGTCTGCGCGGCGTAATTCTTCACATTGCACGCAGAGCGGGAGCAAGTCGGGCGGTTCACCGAAGGCCGTACGGCGCATGGCGGCAGTTGGTTGCGAGGGGCCCCCGGGGGCGCTCATCAGCGGCTTTCCCGCGACGCGTGATGCGCGGGCGCACGTCACGCGTCGCGGGGAAATCCACTCGAATCGGTGACCCCGGGGCCGGTGTCTCCTGACGTCAGGACCGCCGTGGACTCAAGGGACTTGACGGGCCGGCGGGCGTGAGGCTCAGGACGCCTCGGACGCCTTCTCCGTCTCGGCCGCGAGCTTTTCGAGCAGCTCGTCGTAGATACGGGCGAGCCCCTTGGGCGCGAACGTCCTCTCGAAGAAACCGCCGATGCCGCCCGCGCCGTCCCAGACGGTGGTGACGACGGCCTTGGAACGGCCCTCGCCGGCCGGGGTGACGACCCAGGTGGTGACCATCGAGGAGTTGCGGTCCTTCTCCACGAGCTGGCCGTCCGTGGGCTCGGTGACTTCGAGGAGACAGTCGCGGACGCGCTTCTTGGTCGCCCGGAGCTTCCAGTGGACGAGCGTCCCCTCGCCGTCGCCGCCCTCGCGGACCTCGTACTCACTGAAGTGCGCGGGCAGCACCTTCGGACGGATCTCCTGGTAGTCCGCCAGCGCGTCGAACACCGTCTCCGGGTCCGCCGCGATGATCCGCTCCGTCGTGGCCTCGACCTGCGCCATGGCTTCCTCCAGCATTCGTTTCTCCGGACGGCCAGCCAACCATCTCCACGAGGCGCGCCCAAATCCGGGGTTGCATCGATCATGGGAACACGTGTTCTATTCTGTGGTCAGTACAACTGAGGAGGCGCACATGCGCTGGGACAATCTGACCGAGAACCCCACGTCGGCCCGCGACGCGGCGCTCTTCGGTACGGACGCGGTGACCACCAGGACCTTCGACACCCCCGAATTCCGCGGCATCACCTTCCACGAGATCCGCGCCCGTTCGATCGTGAACCGGGTACCGGGCGCGTCCCGGATGCCCTTCGAATGGACGGTCAATCCGTACCGGGGATGCTCACACGCGTGCGTGTACTGCTTCGCCCGCAAGACCCACAGCTATCTGGACCTCGACACCGGCATCGGTTTCGACTCGCAGATCGTCGTCAAGATCAACGCGCCGGAGCTGCTGCGCCGCCAGCTCGCCTCGCGCCGCTGGCAGGGCGCGCACATCGCGATGGGCACGAACGTCGACTGCTACCAGCGGGCGGAGGGCCGCTACCGGCTGATGCCGGGCATCATCTCGGCGCTGCGCGACCGCGCGAACCCCTTCTCCATCCTGACGAAGGGCACGCTGATCCTGCGCGACCTCGAACTGCTGCGGCAGGCCGCCGAGGTCACGGACGTCGGCGTGTCCGTCTCCGTCGGCTTCACCGACCAGCGGCTGTGGCGCACGGTCGAGCCGGGCACGCCCTCGCCGGAGCGCCGCCTCGACGCCGTGCGCACACTGACGGACAACGGCATAGGGTGCGGGGTCCTGATGGCCCCCGTCATCCCCTTCCTCGGCGACAGCGCGGACCAGCTCCGCGCCACGGTGCGGGCGATAGCCGCGTCCGGGGCGACGTCGGTGACCCCACTGGTGCTGCATCTGCGGCCGGGCGCGCGCGAGTGGTTCATGCAGTGGCTGCGGGAGCACCACGCGTATCTGGTGCCGCGCTACGAGCGGCTGTACGCGGAGGGGGCGTACGCGCCGAAGTGGTACCAGCGCCGCATCACGCGCCAGGTCCACGAACTGGCCGACGAGTTCGGCATCGGCCCGGCGGGCCGGGCGGCGCGGCGGCGCGTCCTGGTCCCGGAGACACCGGAGGTGGCGCCGGAACCGGGGCCGACGCAGCTGACGCTGATGTAATCCCGGCGCCACGGGGGCGCCGGTGCGATCATCCGGGAATGACAGTGATCGAGGTCGTTCAGGGCGACATCACGCGCCAGGACGCGGAAGCCATCGTCAACGCGGCGAACGAGTCGCTGCGCGGCGGAGGTGGTGTGGACGGGGCGATCCACTGGGCGGCGGGCCCACGGCTCGCGGAGGCGGGCGCGGCGATCGCGCCGTGCGCCCGTGGCGACGCGAAGGCGACACCCGGCTTCGACCTGCCGCCGCCGATCCGCCATGTGATCCATACGGTGGGCCCGGTCTGGAAGGGCGGCGACCGGGGTGAGGAGGACGTCCTGGCCTCCTGCTACCGCCGCTGTCTGGAGGTGGCGGACGAACTGGGCGACAGGAGCGTCGCGTTCCCGGCGATCTCCACGGGCATCTTCGGTTTCCCACCGGACCGGGCGGCCCGGATCGCGGTGGACACGCTCAGGTCCACGCGGACGGATGTCGAACGGATCAGGCTGATGGCGTTCGACGCCGAGACGCACCGCCTGCTGTCGGCGGCTGTCGCGGCGGAGTAGCGCGGTGCGCGCCGTTGCCCGGGGCGTTCGCCGGGTGGCGCGGCTCGTGGGCCGGACGAACCGCCGACCGGGCGGGCCCGGAGACACCGACCCGGCGCGCCGCGGGGACGGGAAGAAGACCCGCCGGGGTCGAGGCCCGGCCACCGCTCGTGGCCGGGCGCCCCGCCGCGGAAAAGCCCTCGTCCCACGGCGGGCGCGTCCGCGAGGATGGGCCCATGAGCCGACTCACCCATGCGCACTCCCCCGCCGGCGTCGCCCCCGGCACCGGTTACAGCCACGTCGTCCGGGGCACCGGGCGGTTTGTCGCCGTGTCCGGGCAGTGTGCCTTCGACGCCGGAGGCGAGATCGTCGGGGCCGGTGACGCCGGTGCGCAGGCACGGCAGGTGTTCGAGAATCCGCGGCGCTGTCTCGCCGAGGCCGGCGCCACCTTCGGTGACGTCGTCAAGCTGACGTACCTCGTGACCGACGTCGCGCATCTGCCCGCCGTACGCGTCGCGCGCGACGAGGTGATCGACACCGAGCGGCCCCCGGCCAGCTCCGCCGTCCAGGTGGCCGCGCTGTTCCGGCCCGAACTGCTCGTCGAGATCGAGGCGTTCGCGATCGTCGGCGAGGACGCCTGACCGCCATGGACCTCCCTGTACGTGCGACGACCCCCGGCATACGTGCGATGACCCTCGACGACTGCGAGGCCGTCGCCACCGTGCGGATCGGCGGCTGGCGGTGGGCGTACGCCGGGTTGATGCCGCAGGCGTACCTCGACGCGCTGAGCGTCGGGGAGGACGCGGCCCGGCGGCGCGGCCGGCTCGCCGACGGGGACGGCACGGTCGTGAACGTCGTGGCGGAGCGTGACGGCGCCGTGGTCGGATGGGCCTGCTTCGGGCCGTGCCGGGACGAGGACGCGCCCTCCGCCGCCGAGGAGCTGTACGCGCTGTACGTACGCCCGGAGCACGTCTCCACCGGCGTCGGCCGCGCACTGATGGACACCTGGCTGGAGCACGCCACCGCCGAAGGCAGCTCCCCACTCCTCCTCTGGGTCCTGAAGGAGAACGGCCGGGCCCGGCGCTTCTACGAAAAGGCTGGATTCACACCCGACGGCGCCGAGGAGCCGTTCGAGGCCGGCGGCGTCGATGTGCCCGAGGTGCGTTACGCGCGCTCCCTCACCCGAGCCGGCTGAGCGCCTCGAACGCGGCGCCGGACAGCCGGGGGTGCGCACGGGCGGCCCGGAGCAGGGGCAGCGCGCGTCTGTCGCCCAGCTGCCCCAGACCCTCGACACACGCCAGTGCCACCCGCCAGTGCGTCTCGTCCGGCGCGAGCAGCCGCTCCAGGGTCGTGAGCAGGGCAGGTACGGACTCCGGTGCCCGTAGCTCGGTGAGCAGCCGCACCGGGTGGAGCGCGTACGCGGTGCGCAGCACGTTCGTGGCGAGCGCGGCGGCGGCGCGTGGTGTACGGGGGTCGGCCAGCCGGGCCAGCGCGCGGGAGGCCGAGACGCAGCGTTCGGGGTCGCGGTGGTTGAGCAGCAGGACCAGCGTCTCGAACGCCCGCCGGTCCCCCGCACAGCCGAGCCGGAAGGCGGCCATCTCCCGTGCCCAGAGGGGGTGCTGGGGCGCGACGAGGACGTCGGCCAGCTCCTCGTGGTCCTCGGTGACGATCAGCCGCCGGTAGGTGGCCGAGCCGCCGGACTCGGCCCGCACCCGCTCGGCGAGTGAGCGCAAGTCCTCGTCGGTGATGCCCTGTTCGGCACGGGCGGTGACCGACGCGCGGGGTGGGGCCACCCCGGCCGTGTCGGCCACCCCCGCCGTCTCCGCAGGTCCTGCCTGCTGTTCCAGCTCGCTCATGCCGGGCAGGGTATCCGCGCTCCGTGTCCGCCAGGACGCTCTCCGTGACCGCCGGAGCGGCGAACGGCCGGTTTCCGCCGGTGACGCACCGCACATCTCCGCAGGGATGGCGCGCTCGTTACCCGCCGGTTAACCTCAAGTGAGCGGGAAACCCCCGCGGCTCCCGGTGGCCTGGTGACGCAGCCACCGTGAGTGTCCGTCGGTTCGGCACAACGCGGTCCGGCAGCACCGCGGCCGTCTGCACAACGGCCGTCCTCACATCTGCCGCACGGCGCGACCCCGGGACAGGGTCCGCCGGTTCTCGTTCCCCCACGCCATCGACCGCCGTCAGAACATCTGCGCGGCAAGCGACTCGCGACACGCAGCTGTCCCCTCTTCAGTCGTCACTCACCCCTGGAGTCCCCTGATGGACATCCCTCTCTCCACCATCGCCGTCGTCGGCCTCGGCACGATGGGGACCGGTATCACCGAGGTCCTCGCCCGCGCCGGCCGTGAGGTCATCGGCATCGACATCGACGAGAGCGCCACCGCCCAGGCGGTCGGCGTCTTCGAAGCGTCCACGGCGCGCGCCGTGGAGCGCGGGCGCATCACCGAGGAGGAGCGCCGCGCGATGCTCGCCCGCTTCCGTACCTTCACCGATCTCGGAGCCGCCGCGGACGCCGGTCTCGTCATCGAGGTCGTCCCGGAGTCGTACGAGATCAAGCAGCAGGTCTTCCGGGCGCTGGACGGGATCGTCTCCCCCACCGCCATCCTCGCCACCGGCACGAACGCCCTGTCGGTGACCCGGCTCGCCGCCGACTCCACGCATCCCGAGCGCGTGCTGGGTCTGCATTTCTTCAACCCGGCCCCCGCGATGAAGCTGGTCGAGGTCGTGTCGTCGGTGCTGACCGCTCCGACGGCCGTCACCGCCGTCACCGCGCTGGCGCGTGAGCTGGGCAAGGAGCCCGTCGCGGTGGGCGACCGGCCCGGCTTCGTCGCGGACGGGCTGCTCTTCGGCTATCTGAACCAGGCAGCCGCGATGTACGAGGCCAGGTACGCGTCGCGCGAGGACATCGACGCCGCGATGCGGCTCGGCTGCGGGCTGCCGATGGGCCCGCTGGCGCTGCTCGACCTGATCGGCGTCGACACCGCCCGTACGGTCCTGGAGGCCATGTACGCCGCGTCGCGCGACCGGCTGCACGCCCCCGCGCCGGTCCTTCGGCAGCTCAGCGAGGCCGGGCTCACCGGCCGTAAGGCGGGGCGCGGCTTCTACACGTACGAGGCGCCGGGCAGCGGCACGGTCGTGCGCGACGCGCTGACCCCGCCGGCCGACGTGCGCGGCGGCGGGAGCGAAAGGACCGTCAGCTCGGTCGGCGTCGCGGGGTCGGGCACGATGGCGAGCGGCATCGCCGAGGTCTTCGCCAAGGCGGGTTACGTCGTGGTGCTCGCGGCCCGCAGCCAGGAGAAGGCGGACGCCGCGAAGGCGCGCGTGGCCAAGTCCCTGGGCCGCTCCGTCGACAAGGGGCGGCTGACCGGAGAGGCGCGCGACGACGCGCTCGCGCGCATCACGCCGGCCGGTTCGCTGGACGCGTTCGACGAGGTGGACCTCGCCGTGGAGGCCGTGACCGAGGACCTGGAGGTCAAGCGGCAGTTGTTCGCGGCGCTCGACAAGGTCTGCAAGCCGGGTGCGGTGCTGGCCACCACGACGTCGTCGCTTCCGGTCGTGGCGTGCGCCCGCGCCACCACGCGCCCGCAGGACGTCATCGGCATGCACTTCTTCAACCCGGCTCCCGCGATGAAGCTGGTCGAGGTGGTCCGGACGGTCCTCACCTCCGACAAGGTCCACGCGACGGTCCGCGAGGTGTGCGCGACGATCCGCAAGCATCCGGTGGACTGCGGCGACCGGGCCGGTTTCATCGTGAACGCGCTGCTGTTCCCGTATCTGAACAACGCGGTGAAGATGGTCCAGGAGCACTACGCGACGCTCGACGACATCGACGCGGCGATGAAGCTGGGCGGCGGCTATCCGATGGGGCCGTTCGAGCTGCTGGACGTGGTCGGTCTCGATGTCTCACTGGCCATCGAGCGGGTCCTGCACCGCGAGTTCCGCGATCCGGGACTGGCTCCGGCACCACTGCTGGAACACCTGGTGGCGGCGGGCTGTCTGGGGCGTAAGACGGGCCGGGGTTTCCGCGAGTACGCCGCCCGGCGGTAGGGCCGGCGGCGGGGCCGACCCGGGCCCGGCGGCAGGGCCCCGGTGGCGGCCCCCACAGGCGCGCCGTCCTGCGCGGATGCAGTACGTTCGGGTCATGGCTCAGCCCGCTGACTCCGCCCGACGGCCCGCCCGTACGAACACGACGTCCGACGCGCCGGAGAGCGCGGCGGGCAGCCGCGCGGCGGCCCAGCGGCTGAAGATGCGCCGGGAACTGTCGGCGGCGGCGATGGAGCTGTTCTCGACCAAGGGGTACGAGGCGACGACCGTCGACGAGATCGCCGCGGCGGCCGGGGTCGCGCGCCGGACGTTCTTCCGGCACTTCCGTTCCAAGGAAGAGGCGATCTTCCCCGACCACGACGACACCCTCGTCCGCGCGGAGGCCGTCCTGAACGCGGCGCCCGCGCACGAGCATCCGCTCGACACGGTGTGCCGGGGCATCAAGGAAGTCATGCGGATGTACGCGGCTTCGCCGACCCTGTCCGTGGCGCGCTACCAGCTCACCCGCGAGGTGCCCGCCCTGCGCGAGGCGGAGATCGCCTCGGTGGCCCGCTACGAGCGGCTCTTCACCCGCTATCTGCTGGGCCATTTCGACGAGCACGACCACCCCGAGGGCAATGACGACCCGCTGCTCGCCGAGGTGGCCGCGTCCGCCGTCGTCACCGCGCACAACCATGTGCTGCGCCGCTGGCTGCGGGCCGACGGCCAGGGAGACGTGGAGGCGCAGCTGGACCATGCCTTCGCGATCGTCCGCGACACGTTCGGCTCGGGCATCGCCGCGGGCCGGACCATGGGCGACCGGCAGCCGGCGGCCACGGCGAGCACCAGCGGCGAGGTCCTGGTGGCGGTGGCCCGTACGGACGCGCCGCTGGACGAGGTCATGCGCACGATCAAGCAGGCGCTCAAGGACGCGTGACTCGCGCCGGTGACCGGCCCCGACCGGCCCTTCACCGACACGCCTGCGGTGACACGCCTCAGCTGAGCCACTCCGCCACCAAACAGCCACCTAAGGTGACATCTCACCTCACAGAGTGGACTGCTGGTGCTCATGCGTGCCACCCGGATGACAATTGAGACAGATTCTTGGCACGCAGTGCCTTGTCGTATGACACGGCGTGCCATACGTTATGGGTGTCCGGGCGGCCGGCGCACCGAGATCTCATCTGCGCCGGCTGTCCCCGTGAGCCACCCGGCCCGCGCGCCCGGACGCCTGCGTCACAGGCATTCCGCACGCCCACCCGGCGTGGCCACGCACCACCACGCGCCGAACCGACGGCACACCTCCACCGCCCCACGCGCACAGCGCAGCCCCACGTCCCATCCCTCAGGGACCTGTTCAGCGTTCCCGCAACACGCTCCGCCGGAGGCCACACCGTGAAGGACATCCTGGACGCCATCATGTCGCCGGACAGCACGCCCGACGACTTCGCCGCACTGCCCCTGCCCGAGACCTACCGCGCGGTGACCGTGCACAAGGACGAGACCGACATGTTCGCCGGTCTCGGCTCCCGCGAGAAGGACCCGCGCAAGTCTCTCCACATCGACGACGTGCCGGTGCCCGAACTCGGCCCCGGCGAGGCCCTGGTGGCCGTCATGGCCAGCTCGGTCAATTACAACTCCGTCTGGACCTCGATCTTCGAGCCGATGTCGACCTTCGGTTTCCTGGAGCGCTACGGCAAGCTCAGCGAGCTGTCGAGGCGTCACGACCTGCCCTACCACGTCATCGGGTCCGACCTGGCCGGGGTCGTGCTGCGCACCGGGCCCGGGGTCAACACCTGGCACCCGGGTGACGAGGTCGTCGCGCACTGTCTCTCCGTCGAGCTGGAGAGCTCGGACGGGCACAACGACACGATGCTCGACCCCGAGCAGCGCATCTGGGGCTTCGAGACCAACTTCGGCGGCCTGGCCGAGATCGCGCTCGTCAAGTCCAACCAGCTGATGCCCAAGGCCGCGCACCTGAGCTGGGAGGAGGCCGCGGCCCCCGGCCTGGTCAACTCCACCGCGTACCGCCAGCTGGTGTCGCGCAACGGCGCCGGGATGAAGCAGGGCGACAACGTGCTGATCTGGGGGGCGAGCGGCGGACTCGGCTCGTACGCGACCCAGTTCGCGCTCGCCGGCGGAGCCAATCCGGTCTGTGTGGTCTCCAGCGACCACAAGGCGGAGATCTGCCGGCGCATGGGCGCCGAGGCGATCATCGACCGCACGGCCGAGGAGTACCGGTTCTGGCAGGACGAGCACCATCAGAACCCGCGCGAGTGGAAACGGTTCGGCAAGCGCATCCGTGAACTGACCGGCGGCGAGGACGTCGACATCGTCTTCGAGCACCCGGGCCGGGAGACCTTCGGCGCCAGTGTGTACGTCACCCGCAAGGGCGGCACGATCGTCACCTGCGCCTCGACGTCCGGCTTCACCCACGAGTACGACAACCGCTACCTGTGGATGTCGCTGAAGCGGATCGTGGGCTCGCACTTCGCCAACTACCGCGAGGCGTGGGAGGCCAACCGGCTCGTCGGCAAGGCGAAGATCCACCCGACGCTGTCGAAGGTGTACCCCCTGGAGGAGACCGGCCAGGCCGCCTACGACGTGCACAGCAACCGGCATCAGGGCAAGGTCGGCGTGCTCGCGCTGGCGCCCCGCGAGGGCCTGGGGGTCAGCGACCCGGGGACCCGGGCCAAGCACATCGACGCCATCAACCGCTTCCGGGACGTGTGACATGCCGGAAGCAGACCCCGAACGGGCGGCCCCCCGCCCCGTCGGCGGCAGGCGGCCGAAGGACCGGCCGTGGCTCATGCGGACGTACGCCGGCCATTCGACCGCCGAGGCCTCCAACGCGCTGTACCGGAACAACCTGGCCAAGGGCCAGACCGGTCTCTCGGTCGCCTTCGACCTGCCGACGCAGACGGGCTACGACCCGGACCACGTCCTGGCGCGCGGCGAGGTCGGCCGGGTCGGCGTCCCCGTCTCCCATCTCGGGGACATGCGGCGGCTGTTCGAGGACATCCCGCTGGCGAAGATGAACACGTCGATGACCATCAACGCGACCGCCATGTGGCTGCTGGCGCTCTACCAGGTGGTCGCCGAGGAGCAGGGCGCGGACAGCGATCTGCTCCAGGGGACGACGCAGAACGACATCGTGAAGGAGTACCTGTCGCGCGGGACGCATGTCTTCCCGCCGGTGCCCTCGCTGCGGCTGACCACCGACATGATCACGTACACGGTGGCGCACATCCCCCGCTGGAACCCGATCAACATCTGCAGCTACCACCTCCAGGAGGCGGGAGCGACCCCGGTCCAGGAGATCGCGTACGCGATGTCGACGGCGATCGCCGTGCTGGACGCGGTGCGCGACAGCGGGCAGGTACCGGCGGAGCGGTTCGGCGATGTCGTCGCCCGTATCTCGTTCTTCGTGAACGCCGGGGTGCGGTTCATCGAGGAGATGTGCAAGATGCGCGCCTTCGGCCGTATCTGGGACCGGATCACCCGTGAGCGGTACGGCGTGGAGAACGAGAAGCAGCGCCGCTTCCGGTACGGCGTCCAGGTCAACTCCCTCGGCCTGACGGAGGCGCAGCCGGAGAACAACATCCAGCGCATCGTGCTGGAGATGCTGGGCGTGACGCTCTCCAAGGACGCGCGGGCCCGCGCCGTACAACTCCCGGCGTGGAACGAGGCGTTGGGGCTTCCGCGGCCGTGGGACCAGCAGTGGTCGCTGCGGATACAGCAGGTACTCGCCCTGGAGAGCGACCTGTTGGAGTACGACGACATCTTCGCCGGGTCGCACGTCGTGGAGGCGAAGGTGGCGTCCCTCGTCGAGGAGTCGCTGGCGGAGATGGACCGGATCGAGGAGATGGGCGGTGTGATGGCCGCCGTCGAGTCCGGCTATCTGAAGTCGCGGCTGGTCTCCTCGCACGCCGAGCGCCGGGCGCGTATCGAGTCGGGCGAGGAGAAGATCGTCGGCGTCAACTGCTTCGAGCCGACCGAGCCCAATCCGCTGACCGCCGATCTGGACACCGCGATCATGACGGTCGACCCGGCGAACGAGGCGCGGGTCGTGGCGGCTCTGCGGGAGTGGCGCGACAACCGGGACGAGACGCGGGCGAGCGAGTCGCTGGCCGCCCTGAAGCGGACGGCGGCGGGCACCGACAATCTGATGGCGGCGACCGTGGAGTGCGCGCGGGCCGGTGTGACGACCGGCGAGTGGGCCTGGGCGCTGCGGGACGTCTTCGGCGAGTTCCGGGCGCCGACCGGGGTGAGCGGCGCGCCGGTCGCGGTCACCGCCGAGGCCGGGACGCCGCTCGCCGCCGTACGGGAGAAGGTGTCCCGTACGGCCGCCGAACTCGGCTCGGGCCGGCTGCGGCTGCTGGTGGGCAAGCCGGGGCTGGACGGCCACTCCAACGGGGCCGAGCAGATCGCCGTACGCGCGCGTGACGCCGGGTTCGAGGTGGTCTACCAGGGCATCAGGCTGACACCCGAACAGATCGTGAACGCCGCCGTCGCCGAGGACGTGCACTGCGTGGGCCTGTCGATCCTGTCGGGCTCGCACGCCGCGCTGGTGCCCGATGTGCTCGGCCGGCTGCGCGAGGCGGGGGCCGGGGACATCCCGGTGATCGTCGGCGGGATCATCCCGAGCGCCGACGCCGAGGCGCTGAAGGCCGCAGGAGTGGCCGCCGTCTTCACCCCGAAGGACTTCGGGATCACCGAGATCATCGGCCGTATCGTCGACGAGATCCGTCACGCGAACAAGCTCGACCCCCTGGACCCCCTGGAGGTTTCCACATGACCACGTCGGCCAAGTCCGCCGCCCCGGACACGCCCGCGAACAGGCTCCGGCCCCGGCGCTCCTGCCTGGCCGTCCCCGGCTCGAACCCGCGCTTCCTGGAGAAGGCACAGGACCTCCCCGCCGACCAGGTCTTCCTCGACCTGGAGGACGCCTGCGCGCCGCTCGCCAAGGAAGGCGCGCGGCACACCATCGTCGACGCGCTCAACAAAGGTGACTGGACGGGAAAGACGCGGGTGGTACGCGTCAACGACTGGACGACGCACTGGACGTACCGCGACGTGATCACGGTCGTGGAGGGCGCGGGCCACAATCTGGACTGCGTCATGCTGCCCAAGGTCCAGGACGCGCAGCAGGTCGTCTCGCTCGATCTGCTGCTCACCCAGATCGAGAAGACGATGGGCTTCGAGGTCGGCCGTATCGGTATCGAGGCGCAGATCGAGAACGCCAGGGGTCTGGTGAACGTCGACGAGATCGCGGCGTCGTCGCCGCGGCTGGAGACCATCGTGTTCGGCCCCGCCGACTTCATGGCGTCGATCAACATGAAGACGCTGGTGGTCGGTCAGCAGCCGCCCGGTTACGGCGCGGACGCCTACCACTACATCCTGATGCGGATCCTGATGGCGGCCCGTACCCACGATCTCCAGGCGATCGACGGGCCGTTCCTCCAGATCCGGGACGTGGACGCGTTCCGCGAGGTCGCGGGCCGGGCCGCCGCGCTGGGCTTCGACGGCAAGTGGGTCCTGCATCCGGGGCAGATCGACGCCGCGAACGAGATCTTCTCGCCGTCGCAGGAGGACTACGACCACGCGGAGCTGATCCTCGACGCGTACGACTACGCGACGTCCGAGGCGGGCGGCAAGAAGGGGTCGGCGATGCTCGGCGACGAGATGATCGACGAGGCGAGCCGCAAGATGGCGCTGGTCGTCTCCGGCAAGGGACGGGCGGCCGGCCTGCGGCGGACGTCGAAGTTCGAAGCCCCGGAGGCGTGAGAGATGCGATTCGGGCGCACATTCGAGGAGTTCGAGGTCGGCGCCGTCTACAAGCACTGGCCGGGAAAGACCGTCACCGAGTACGACGACCATCTGTTCTGTCTGCTCACCATGAACCACCATCCGCTCCATCTCGACAGCAACTACGCGCGGAAGACGACCGACTTCGGCAAGAACGTCGTGGTGGGGAACTACATCTACTCACTGCTGCTCGGCATGTCGGTCCCCGACGTCTCCGGCAAGGCCATCGCCAATCTGGAGGTCGAGTCGCTGAAGCACATCGCGCCGACCTTCCACGGCGACACGCTGTACGGCGAGACGACGGTCCTGGACAAGACACCGTCGAGGTCCAAGGACGACCGGGGCGTCGTGTACGTCGAGACCACGGGCTACAAGCAGGACGGCACGGTCGTGTGCGTCTTCCGCCGCAAGGTGATGGTGCCGACCGCGACCTACATCGACAAGCGCGGCGGCGAACAGCCCGGCCGCCCCGAGCCGATCACGCAGGAGAGCTGACCCATGAGCCGTCTCGCCCAGACCGCGGACCTGACCGACATCCAGCGGGAGATCCTCTCCACGGTCAGGGACTTCGTCGACAAAGAGATCCTGCCGGTGGCCACGGAGCTGGAGCACCGGGACGAGTACCCGGCGCGGATCGTCGAAGGGCTCAAGGAACTCGGTCTGTTCGGGCTGATGATCCCCGAGGAGTACGGCGGTCTGGGCGAGTCCCTGCTCACGTACGCGCTCTGCGTGGAGGAGATCGCCCGCGGCTGGATGTCCGTGTCGGGCATCATCAACACGCATTTCATCGTGGCGTACATGCTCAAGCAGCACGGCACACAGGAGCAGAGGGACACCTTCCTGCCGCGCATGGCGACCGGGGAGGTGCGTGGCGCGTTCTCGATGTCGGAGCCGGGGCTCGGTTCGGACGTGTCGGCCATCACGTCGAAGGGCGTCAAGGACGGCGACGAGTACGTGCTCGACGGCCAGAAGATGTGGCTGACGAACGGCGGCACGTCCACGCTCGTCGCCGTGCTCTGCCGTAGTGACGAAGGCCACCCCGAGGGCACCGCGCGCCACAAGTCGATGACCACGTTCCTGGTCGAGAAGGAGCCCGGCTTCGGTGAGGTACGGCCCGGTCTGACCATCCCCGGCAAGATCGACAAGATGGGCTACAAGGGCGTCGACACCACCGAGTTGATCATGGACGGGCTGCGCATTCCGGCCAATCGGGTGCTCGGCGGCGCCACCGGCCGAGGGTTTTACCAAATGATGGACGGCGTCGAGGTCGGCCGGGTCAACGTCGCAGCGCGTGGCTGTGGCGTCGCACAACGCGCCTTCGAGCTCGGCGTCGCGTACGCCCAGCAGCGTCAGACTTTCGGCAAGGCGATCGCGGAACACCAGGCAATCCAGTTCAAGCTGGCCGAAATGGCCACCAAGGTCGAAGCAGCTCATGCGATGATGGTCAATGCGGCACGCAAAAAGGACTCCGGGGAACGAAACGACCTGGAGGCAGGGATGGCGAAGTACCTCGCCTCCGAATACTGCAAGGAAGTCGTCGAGGACGCCTTCCGGATCCACGGCGGTTACGGCTTCTCCAAGGAGTACGAAATCGAGCGTCTCTACCGCGAGGCACCGATGCTGCTCATCGGCGAAGGTACCGCCGAGATCCAGAAAATGATCATTGGTCGCCGACTGCTGGAGGAGTACCGATTCCAGGGTTGATCGCGGTCTATGGTCACATTTGACCGCCCACAACACCACACGCCGTCATCGTCTTCCGGCCGCCGACTCGGCTTCTGCATTGCCCAGTTGCACCTGGCAACCGATACCATCGACGGAAAGCCGCCGTCCCCGTTGCCCGTGCGGCATCATCCGCTACGAAGGTCATTCATGCCCCACAGCCAAACCTCTGCACGACGCGGCAGCGTCCGCCTTGCGCGCGGAGCATCGCCGTGGCTTCTGCCGACCGTCGCCACCGCAGCACTCAGTCTGGTCCGCGCCCGCGGCTCGAAGCGCGCCGCCGCCATCGCCGTGCCCGCCACCGCTCTCGCGGCAGGCATGCTGTGGTTCTTCCGCGACCCCGAGCGAGAGATCACGCAGGGCCGGGTCATCTCACCGGCCGACGGCGTGGTGCAGAGCATCATGCCGTGGAAGGACGGGCGCACCCGCGTCGCGATCTTCATGAGCCCGCTGAACGTTCATGTCAACCGCGCTCCCCTCGCGGGCACCGTGACGTCCGTGGAGCACATCCCCGGCGGTTTCGTCCCCGCGTTCAACAAGGAGAGCGAGAACAACGAACGCGTTGTCTGGCACTTCGACACCGAGCTCGGTGACATCGAGATGGTGCAGATCGCCGGCGCCGTGGCCCGGCGGATCGTCCCGTACGTACCGCAGGGGACCAAGCTGGAGCAAGGCGAGCGCATCGGCCTGATCCGTTTCGGCTCACGCGTCGACATCTACCTTCCGGAAGGTGTCGACGTCGCCGTCGAGGTCGGTCAGGCCACGACCGCAGGGGTGACTCGAATTGACCGTGATTGATCCCGACGCACCGGCCGGCTGGGTCGCCGAGGCCGAGGAGGAGGACGACGCGGAGGAAATGCCGTTGTCGATGCGGCTGTCGATAGCGGACACCCTCACCCTCGGTAACGCCACCTGTGGCTTCATGGCCGTGTACTTCACCACCACCGGCATCCTGATCCCGCACCTCACCGGCAGCGAAGAGTCCGGCATGGCGCGGCACTCCGCGGCCACCGCGGTGATCCTCATGCTCTGCGCCGCGGTCTTCGACCTCTTCGACGGACTCGTGGCCCGCAAGCTGCGCAGCTCGCCGATGGGCGCGGAGCTGGACAACCTCTCCGACCTGATCAGCTTCGGTCTGGCGCCCGCGTACTTCGTGCTCGTCTACGGCATGGTCGCCGACGACGCGCATCAGCGGGTCTCGGCGCTGGCCGCGATCGTCGTGCTGCTGGCGGTGGTCCTGCGGCTCGCGAGATTCTCCTGCGTCACGCTGAAGCACGGCATGTTCCAGGGCATGCCGAGCCCCTTCGGCGCGCTCACGGTCGTCTCGATCGTGCTCCTGGAGCTTCCCTTCGTACCGACGCTGCTCGCCATCGTCGGTGTGGCGTGGCTCATGGTGAGCCGGGTCGAGTATCCGAAACCGCGGGGCATCCTGGCGGTCGCGATGCTCAGCTGGATCGTGTCCGCGATGGCGCTGCTGGTGGCCTGGGCGTTCGACGCGCCGGGCGGGCAGCTGCTGCTCCAGACGGGCTGTGCGCTCCAGGTCGTGACCGGCGCGGTGATCCCGCTCTTCGCCACGGCGCGACGCGTGAACACGTTCCGTGACAACCGGCGCGAGGCGCGGGCGGCACAGCTGCCGTAGCCACCGCCTGTTCCGACCGGCATACGGAAGGGCCCGGACGCTTCGAGCGTCCGGGCCCTTCCGTGTGCGGGGTGGCCGGTCAGCCGCCGAAGGTGAACCCCTCGGCGGGCTTCGCCACCCGCGCCTCCTGGACGACCTTCAGACCGCCCGGCACCTTCGAGTCCGGCTTCATGATCACGGACTCCCGGGTGGAGGGCGCCGCCGGGTCCGAGAAGTCGTGGGTGATCCCGAAGCCGGTGGAGAACGCGTCGAGGCCCAGCAGCGCCTTGTCGACGCCCTCCCTGGTCAGGTCCTTCGACTCGCACGCCTTCTTCAGCAGCTCGCCGTAGAGCGAGGCGGCCGTGTAGCCGGAGACGACACCGTTGTCGAGACCGTCGTCCGGGTAGGCCGCCGCGTACTCCGTGGCCAGCTTCTTCGGTGCCGGTTCGTCCGAGCCGATGGGCAGGGTGGACGAGGCGATGTAGTAGTCCTTCATCAGCGCCGGGCCCGCCGCCGTGGCGAGCAGCTGCGGCGCGAACGCCGAGTTGTTGCCGACGACCGGCACATTGAACCCGCCGGCCGCCGCCACACCCACCAGTGAGGCAGCCTGGCGCGGTCCCGCGCTGATCACGATCGCCTTGACCCCCGCCTTCTTGAGGGCGGCGACCTGCGCGGACATGTCGTTGTCGGTCGGCTTGATCTTCTGCTCGACGACCGTGAGACCCGCCTGCTCGGCCGCGTACCCGGAGCCGACGAGCGCGTTCTCGCCGTAGTCGCCCTCGAAGTAGACATGGCCGATCTTGTCGCCCTCGGCGATGCGCTCGGTGCTGAGGAGGTAGTCGATCGCGTTGATCGTCTCGATGTCGTACGTGGCGCCGACGACCCGTACGTACGGGCTGCCGAGCAGATTGGCCGACCAGGCCTGCGGCAGGACCAGGCCCTTGTCCTGACCGTCGATGCGCTTCTCGACGGCGGCGACGAACGGCGAGCCGATGAACTGGACGAAGCCGAGCACGTCCGGCTCCAGCTCCGTGTAGGCGGCGACGGCCTTCTGCGGGTCGTAACCGTGGTCGCGTACGGTCAGCTCGATCGTACGGCCGCAGATACCGCCCGCCTTGTTCGTCTGGTCCGCCCACAGCTGCTGGGCCTGGGTGACGCTCTTGCCGAGCGAGGCGTAGACGCCGGTCATGTCGGTGAGCACGCCGAGCGAGATGGTCTTGTCGCTCACGCCCTGCCCGGTCTTCACTCCCCCGGCGTCCTCGTCGGTGGCCTTGCCGTCGCCCTCGGTGGCCTTGCCGCTGCACCCGGCCAGCGCGAGGGCCAGTACGACCAACAGCGCCGCGCCGGTCCTCGGTGCGTTCGTGTGACGTGCGCGTCGCTTCATGTCTTCTCCCGTGAGAACCGTCGGAACACTGACAGGCGGGTGAGTCCGCCGGGCAGGAAGAGCACCACCGCGACAATCGCGGCGCCGTACAGATAGCGGGACGCCTCGCCCGGGGTGACACCGCCCGCACCGGGGTCGGCGACCAGCGGAAGCGAGTCGCTGTAGTGGGTGAGGAGCTGTGGCAGCAGGGCGACGAAGGCCGCGCCGACGACCGCTCCCGCGACCGTGCCGAGACCGCCGATGACGATCATGGCGAGATATTCGAGGGCCAGGATCATGCCGAAGTAGTCGGGCACGGTCCGCTGGAAGATCAGTGCGATCAGTACGCCGGCCAGCCCCGCGTACATGGAGGACAGCACGAAGACGGCCGCGCGGTAGCGGGCGACCGGCACGCCCATCACACCGGCGGCGATGCGGTGGTCGCGGATCGCGTTCATGGCCCGGCCCGGCCTGCCGCGCAGCACACCGCGCGCGAAGAGGCCGCCGGCGAGGAGGGCGAACAGGCCCGCGTACCAGAGCTTCTCCGACGACCCGAAGGGGACGGCGGCGATCACGACCTCGGTGTCGTCGAAGTCGAAACCGAAGAGCGAGAGCACGGGGACGTCGCGGCCGTTGAACCCGCCGGTCAGATCTCCGGCGTTGAAAAGGACGTGCTGCCCGATGAAGATCAGCGCGAGGGTCGCGATACCGAGGTAGGCACCGCGCAGCCGGCCGGCGATGGGGCTGAAGAGGCCGCCCGCCGCGCCCGCGAGGAGTACGGCGAGTACGACCGCGAGCCAGGTGGGCAGACCGAGTCCGGTGAGCCGGCGGCCGTTCTCCTCGCCGCTCTCGCCCGCGAAGACGCAGTAGCCGTAGGCGCCGACTGCGAGGAAGAAGGAGTGGCCCATGGAGAGCTGGCCGGTGGCGCCGGTGAGGAGGTTGAGTCCGATGGCGCCGACGGCGGCGGCCATGGCGAAGAGACCGGCCTGGAGCCAGAAGCGGTCGAGGTAGAAGGGGAGGGCGAGGAGCAGGAGGGAGCCGGCGAGCCAGAGGTAGGCGCGGGGGGTGCGGTGCGGTGGGGCCTTGGTGGGTGCGTGGGTCGTGTCAGACACGGGCGAGCTCCTTCGTACCGAAGAGCCCGGCGGGCCGGATGAGCAGCACCGCGACCATCACGAGATACGGCGCGAGGTCGCCGAAACCCCGCCCCAGGAAGGTCAGATCGCTCTGGTAACCGGTGGCGAAGGACTCGGTGACTCCGACGATCAGTCCTCCGGCGAGCGCCCCGGTCGTGGAGTCGAGGCCGCCGAGTATCGCGGCGGGGAAGGCCTTGAGCGCGGCGAGGGACGTGGCGCGTTCGAGGCCGGGGGTCGGGAAGACCGTGAGGAAGAGCGCGGCCACGGCGGCGAGCGAGCCCGCGACGGCCCAGGCGGAGAGCGAGACGCGGCCGAGACGCACGCCCATGAGCGCGGCGGTCCCCGGATTCTCCGCCGCCGCGCGCATCGAGACGCCCCAGGTGGTGTAGCGGAAGGCGAGCAGGAACGCGGTGATCAGGAGGGCCGCGGCGACGAAGGCCGCGACGCGCGTCTGGGCGATGGTGATGTCCCCGACGGTGAGGAGCTTGTCGCCCCAAGGGTCGCCGAGCGCGAGGACGTCGGTGCCGATGCGGCGGGTGAGTTCGGTGGTGAGGAGGATGTCGACGCCGATGGTGACGATGGCGAGGACGCTGTGGTCGGCCCCCCGGTAGCGCCGCATGACGGTGTATTCGACGGCCGATCCGACGACGGCGGCGCCCGCGATGCCGACGGCGAGCGCGGGCCAGAAGCCGATGTCGTCGTGGAGTACGGCGGTGACGTACCCGCCGGCCAGGAGGAGCGAGGCGTGGGCGAAGTTGACGACCTCGGTGGCTTTGAAGATGACGACGAAGCCGAGGGCGATGAGGGCGTAGACGGAGCCCATCGACAGCCCGCCGAGGAGGAGTTCGACGAAGGTGGTCATGGCGTGGCCTCCTCGTTTGCGGCGGTGTCGGCGCTCTCCGGGCTCCCGGGGCTCTCCGGGCTCTCCGGGCTTTCGCCCAAGTAGGCGCGGACCACGGCCGGATCGCTCTGCACCTGGGCGGGCGTACCGCCGGCGATCCGGCGTCCGAAGTCGAGTACGGTCACGGCGTCGGCGAGCCGCATCACCACCCCCATGTCGTGTTCGACCAGCACGATCGAGATGCCGAGGCTGTCGCGTACGCCGGCCACGACGGCTGCCGTACGGCGCCGTTCGTCGGCGGTCATCCCTGCGACGGGTTCGTCCAGGAGCAGCACCGTGGGCTCCATGCACAGGGCGCGGCCCAGCTCGACGAGCTTCTGCTTCCCGTACGGGAGGGCCCCCGCCGGCCGGTCCAGATCGCCCGCCAGCCCCACGAACTCGGCTATCTCGCCGACCCTGGCGCGGTGTTCGCGCGCCTCGCGGGCGGCGGACGGCAGACGGAGCCCGGTGGCGAGGAAGCCGGCGCGGGTGAGGCGGTGGCGGCCGAGCAGCATGCTGTCGGCGACGGTGGCGTGCGGCGGGAGAGCGAGGTTCTGGAAGGTGCGGGCGATGCCGAGCGCGGCGACGCGGTGCGGGGCGAGGCCGGTGAGTTCGGTCCGGCCGAGGCGGACGCTGCCGGAGGTGGCGCGGTAGACACCGGACAGGACGTTGAAACAGGTGGACTTGCCCGCGCCGTTGGGGCCGATGACGGCGTGCACACTGCCGGGTTCGACGGTGAAGGAGACGGAGTCGAGGGCGGTGAGCCCGGCGAAGCGGACGGTGACGCCGGTGACGGTGAGGGGTGGTGGTGTGTGGGATTCCGGCGCGGGGCGGCCGACCGTCCGTTCGGGATGTCCGGCCGACGCGCTGCCTTCGGCGCCGACCGGTGTCTTCTCGGAGTCCGTCACGCGGTCCACCTCCGCAGCACCGGCGCGGACTCCTGGGCCCGGTCGGCGTCCTCGGCGGCCGTCTCGTCCACGACCCCCAGGTAGCGGCGGCGTACCTCGTCGGAGGCGGCGAGTTCGGCGGCGTCCCCTTCGAGCGTGACCTCGCCGACCTCCAGGACGTATGCGCGGGACGCCAGCCGCAGGGCCATGGAGGCGTTCTGCTCGACAAGAAGGACCGACGTGCCCGTGGAGTTGATGTGCCGGATCGTCTCGCCGATCCGGGCAGCCACGAGGGGGGCGAGCCCGAGCGACGGTTCGTCCAGGAGGAGCAGCCGGGGGCGTGCCATCAGGCCCCGGGCGAGTGCCAGCATCTGCTGCTCGCCGCCGGAGAGCAGTCCGGCGCGCTGGCCCGCCCGGTCGGCGAGTACGGGGAACAGCTCGTGCACCTCGGCGAGGGAGGCCGCGTACCGTTTGCGACCGCCGCGCGCGCCGAGCGCACCGGCCCGCAGATTGTCGGCCACCGTCATCCGCGCGAACACCTGCCGCCCCTCCGGGACTTGGACGACTCCGGCCGCCACGACCCCGGCGGCGCCGAGCCCGCCGAGCGGCCGGCCGTCGAAGTGGACGGTGCCACCTGCGGCCGTACCCCGGTGGAAGCCGAGCGTGCGCGAAATGGCTCTCAGCAGCGTCGACTTGCCGGCGCCGTTGCCGCCGAGCACCGCCGTGATCCCGCCGGACGGTACGTCGAGCGACACCTCGTGCAGGGCGCGTACGGGGCCGTAACCGACGGACAGGGCGCGCACTTCGAGCGCGGCCATGCGTTCTCCTCTGCGTCTGGGCTGCTTGGTCCGGTCTGCGTTTCCGGGTTGTCCTGACATGCCGTGGAGGGACACCTCAGCACCGGGCCGGGGCACCGTCCACGGCGCGGGGCCGAATCGCTGCCGATGACCAGCGATGCGGTGGCCGGATTGTGCACGCGCACAAGGGCTGTCGCACCGGGCCTTCCGGTGGCATCCTCACCAGCCATGGGTGGCCGCAGAGCGCGCACTGATCGCGAGTGGTCGGTCCTGGTGGCCGCGTCCCGGATGCTCCTGGAGCGCGTACCGGCGCTGACCGACCAGCTGATGGACGAACTCAACGACCATTCCGAGCAGTTCGACGCGGCCGTGCCGCGCGACGAGCACTGGCGGCAGATCAACGAGGCGATGCGGTACGGGATCGAGGCCATCGCGGCCCCTCGGTCGGCGCCGCGCCGCGACCTGGCGTACGCGGAGCGGCTGGGCAGGCGGCGGGCGGAGCAGGGGCTCGCGCTGGACCTGGTACTGCACGCGTACCGGCACGCCGGGTATCTGGTCTGGGACGAACTGCTGAGCATCGTCGGCGAGAAGGACCCCGAGGACGTCTCGACGCTCGTGCACACCGCGTCCCACATGTGGGCGGGTGTCGACCGGCAGGCGACGACCGTCGCGGAGGCGTACCGCAGCACGGAGCAGTCGATGCGGCGGCGGAGCGACGAACGGGTGCAGGCGCTGCTGGACGCGCTGTTGGAGGGCCGCTCGACGCCGGGTCTCGCGGCACGCGCGGCCGCCGGTCTCGACCTGCCCGAGCAGGGGCGTTACGTGGTGGTGGTCGTCCGGGTGGAGCGACGGGACGGGCGGGAGCCGTTCCAGCGGGTGGCGGCCGAGGACGGGATGCGCTTCTTCTGGCGGATGCGTACGGACTGCGAGATCGCGGTCGTCGCGCTGGAGGGCGACGCGGGTCTGGCGGAGCTGGCGGAGGTGCTGTTACGGCCCTGCCAGGGTCCCGGCGGCATCAGCCCGGTGGTGGACAGCCTGTCCGAGCTGGGCCGGGCGCGCCGACTGGCCGAGACGGCGCTGCGTACGCTGCCGCCGGACGCGCAGAGCATCGTCCGCCTGGACGAACGCCTCCCGACGGCCCTGGTGGTCAGCCAGCCGGAGCTCGCGGCCCGTCTGATCGCGGACGTCTTCGGCCCGCTGCTGGAACTGGACCCGGCGGACCGCGCGGTCCTGCTGGAGACGCTGGACGCGTGGCTGGAGTTCGGCGGCTCGGCGGGGCGGGCGGCGACGCGTCTGTACTGCCACCGCAACACGGTCTTCAACCGCCTGCGCCGCCTGGAACAGCTCACGTCGCGCTCGCTGTCCCGCCCCCGGGACCTGATCGAGATGACGCTGGCCCTGGACGCGTTCCGGCTGACGCCGGGGTGACGGCGCCCCCCGCGGCCAGGCGCATGAGGTCGGTGGTGAAGTCGACGTCGGCGCTGTCGCGTTCGGCGCGGGTGGCGTTGCCGGCGAACTGGTGCTGGTATCCGCTCCAGGCGCTGTCGGCGATCTCCTTGCTCGCTCCGCTGCGCAGCAGCACGACCAGTTCGGTGGCCGCGCGCCCGATCCGCTCCCCCAGCGCGGGCGATCCCCAGTCCTCGGACGCGGCGAACAGGGAGGTCGGCACGGGCATCGTGCGCAGGAAGGCGAAGAGAGGCCGCAGTTGGTCGTCGACGACCATCGCGTGCCGGGCGGTGCCGGCGGTCGCCGCGAGGACGACCGGCTTGGCGATGAGCAGATCGTTGTCGAGGATGTCGGCGAAGGACTTGAACAGACCGCTGATCCCGGCCTTGTAGACCGGTGTGCTCGCGATGACGGCGTCGGCGGACGCCAGCCGGTCGATCACCGCCCGCAGTTCGGCGTCGGGAAATCCGGAGACCATCGCCCGTGCGATGTGGGTCGCGAGCGGCGCCAGCTCGATGACGCTCGCGGTCGCGGGCACACCGGACTCACGGAGCAGGTCGAGGGTCTTCTGCGCGGTCCGGTCGGCGAGCAGCCGGGTCGAGGACGGTTCACTGACTCCGGCGCTCACGATCACGATGCGCACCGGCTCACCGGCACCGTCGTGCTGAGCGCCGTCCTGCGTCGTGGTGGGCGTCGGCGTGGTCATGGGTGGCTCCGTTCGGTGCGCCGTGCGGTGGTGGGGCGCTGGGGTGAGGGGGCGGCGTCGAGCAGCGCCCGGCAGAGGTCCTGAAGGGTCTTGAGCTGCTCGCGGTCGAGCGCCCGGCCCATCGCGCGGGCCACGTGCCGTGCGTGGGCGGTGCCGAGGCGCCGCTGGGTCTCGGCACCCGCCGGGGTGAGGCGGATGCGGCAGGCGCGCGCGTCGTCCGGATCGTCTCGGCGCTCGACCAGACCGCGGGACTCCAGCCGGACGATCATGCGTGACATTCCGGGCTGGGTGAGAAGCACGTCCTCACCCAGCTCCGTGATCCGCAGACCCTCCGGCGCGGTGGACAGGGCGTAGAGCACGCCGTAGTCCCGGGGCGGCATGTCGCCCCAGGTGTCGGCGTCGGTGAACTCGCGGGCGATGGTGGCCTGGGCCCGGAACAGGGTTTCCCAGGCCTCGTTCGCCAGTCGTACGTCGGCGTCCACGCTCAGACCACCTGCGGGAAGAGGGCCTGGACCTCGGGGTCGCTGTCCTGGTAGGGAGACGTCCCGGAGAGGTTGTCGCCCCGGTTCGGGTTCGGGCGCGGGGCGCGCGGCTCGGCGTCGCCGTACTTCGCCCTGACAAGGCTCTCGTGCGTGGGGGCCTCCGGCACGCCGGGCTTGCGCCGGGCGGCCATCTCCTCGCGCAGCACCGGGACGACCTCGGTGCCGAGCAGCTCGACCTGTTCGAGGGCCATCTCGACGGGAAGTCCCATGCTGTCCAGGGACCAGAGCTGGCGCTGATAGTCCCCGAAGCCCTCCTGGAAGGTGAGGGTCTTCTCGATGACCTCCTGCGGGCTGCCGACGCTCAGCGGGGTGCCGCGCGTGTAGTCCTCCAGCTTCGTGCCCCGGAACAACGGATAGTTCTCGAAATAGGGGCGGAAGGTGTTCACGGCGTCCTGCGAGCGCCTGGCGATGAAGCCCTGTCCGCCGAGACCGACGATGGCCTGCTCCTTCGTGCCGTGCTCGTAGTGCTCGAACCGTTCGCGGTAGAGCTCCACGAGCGGCTTGAAGTGGAAGTTCGGCGCGAGGACGTGGTTCGCGAAGTACCCGTTGCCGTAGTACGCGGCCTGCTCGGCGATCTCGGGGGTGCGGATGGAGCCGTGCCACACGAAGGGCGGCACGTCGTCCAGCGGGCGGGGGGTCGAGGTGAAGCCCTGGAGCGGGGTGCGGAACCGGCCCTCCCAGTCGACGACGTCCTCCCGCCAGAGCCGGTGCACGAGGTTGTAGTTCTCCAGGGCCAGGGCCAGGCCCTGGCGGATGTCCTTGCCGAACCACGGGTAGACGGGCACCGTGTTGCCGCGCCCCGTCATCAGGTCCAGCCGGCCTTTCGCGACGTGCTGGAGCATGGCGTAGTCCTCGGCGATCTTCACCGGGTCGTTCGTGGTCATGAGCGTGACCGAGGTGCTGAGGATGATCCGCTCGGTCAGCGCCGCGATGTGCGCGAGGAGGGTGGTGGGTGAGGAGGGGATGAACGGGGGGTTGTGGTGCTCCCCGAGCGCGAACACGTCCAGCCCGACCTCGTCGGCCTTCCGCGCGATGCGCACGATGTTGCTGATCCGCTCCGCCTCGCTCTGCGTGCAGCCGGTGACGGGGTTGGGGGCGATGTCGCCGACGGTGAAGATTCCGAACTGCATGATGTCCGCCTTTCCGCGGTGTCCTCACCGACAACAACATGACCAGTCATGTATTCCCGCGAGCGCGGACCGGGCGAGAACGAGTCTCGGCGGAAGATCGGTGTCCGGACGCCGGTCCTTGTGCGGGCGGGCGGGCGGTGGGAGAGCGCGGGGCCGATCCTCTGCGAGCCGCCGGGGCGATCGGCCCCGGCGGGCGCTCCCGTCGATCTCCCGCCCATCTCCCGTCAGGTCAGGAAATCGCGTGCGATGTTCGCCGCCACGCGTTCCAGCAGCGGGCCCGCCTCCGCCATGCAGCGTGCCGGGTCCGGTTCCAGGTCCGTCAGGGCGTACGCGCGGCGGATACCGGCGCGGCCCAGGGCCTCCGGGCGCAGGGCCAGCCGGCCGCAGACCGCGATCACCTCGATGTCCTTCGCGCGGGCCGCCGCCGCGACGCCCGCCGGGGCCTTGCCGTGCAGCGTCTGTTCGTCCAGCGATCCCTCGCCGGTGATGACGAGCGTGGCGCGGGAGAGCGCGGGGCCGAAGCCGAGTACGTCGAGCATGACCTCGATGCCGGGCCGGAAGCTCGCGGCGAGTCCGACGAGGGCGCCGTAACCGATACCGCCCGCGGCGCCCGCGCCGGGTGAGAGCGCGGCCTCGGCCGCCTTGGCACCGAGGGTCTTGTCCAGGACGCGCGCGTAGTGCGCGAGAGCCGCGTCGAGGGTGCCGACATCCTCGGGGGACGCGCCCTTCTGCGGCCCGTAGACCGCGGGGGCTCCCTTGGGCCCGGTCAGCGGGTTGTCGACATCGCTGGCGAGGACGATGTCCGTCCGAGCGATACGGGGATCGAGCCCGGACAGGTCCACCGTCGCGAGATCGCGCAGTCCGCCGCCGCCGGGGCCCACCGGCTGCCCGTCCGCGTCGAGGAACCGCCCGCCGAGCGCGGCCAGCATCCCCGCGCCGCCGTCCGTCGTGGCGCTGCCGCCGACGCCGAAGACGATGGTGCGCGCGCCCGCGTCGAGCGCGGCGCGCAGCAGTTCGCCGGAGCCGTACGTCCCGGCGGTGAGGGGCGCGAAGACCCCGGCGGGCAGGTGCTGGAGCCCCGACGCCTCGGCCATCTCCACGACGGCCGTGCCGTCACGGAGCGCGTACGCCGCGGTCAGCTCGTCACCAAGTGGTCCGGTGACCCGTACCTCCCGGCGTTCGAACCCGGCCGCCACCGCCGCGGCGACGGTGCCGTCACCGCCGTCGGCGACGGGCAGCGCCTCGACGTCGAGGCCGGGGACGACCACGCGCAGCCCGGCCGTCACCCGCTCGGCGACCTGTACGGCCGTGAGCGAGCCCTTGAACTTGTCCGCCGCGACGAGCACATGCGCGGCCTCGGTTACTGCTCCGTCCGTCACCTTGTCATCCCTTTGCTTTCGAACAGGCAGTCGCGCCGCACCGACCCTATCCGGCCGGGTGGCTTCCTGCCCACGGGCACCGCCCCGGCCTGCGCACCACCAGGAGAAGGACAAAGCTCCCATAGTCGGAGGAACGGCATTGGGCCGGTTTCGGCACCCCGAAGGTGCCTCTGATCTACGCTTTCCGCGTGACGACCTCTCGCGACGCCGACTACCTCACCTATATCGCCGGTCTCCCCCGCGTCCTGTGCGGGGCCGCCGCGCTCTTCCGGGACGAGGAGGGGCGGGTACTGATCGTCGAGCCCAACTACCGGCCGGGCTGGGCGCTCCCCGGCGGGACCGTCGAGTCCGACGGGGGCGAGACACCGCGTCAGGCGGCGCGGCGCGAGACGTACGAAGAGATCGGCCTGGACGTCGAGTTGGGGCCCTTGCTCGCACTGGACTGGTCGCAGGCGCCGGACCGGCCGGCCATTGTCGCGTATCTGTACGACGGCGGGGTCCTGGACGAGGAGCGGCTCGGCGCGATCCGGCTCCAGCACGAGGAGTTGCTCTCCTGGCGGCTGGTGAGCCGCGCCCAGATTCCCGATCTGATGATCGGATCGCTCGCCGGTCGCATTCTCGCGGGGCTCGATGCGCTCGAAACCGGCTCGGGGCCCGTGGAGTTGGAGAACGGCCGCCGGGCTGGATGATCCGCGGGTGAGCGGTGGTGACGGGTGCGGCGGGAACTGTTCTCATATGTCATGTACGCGCCGCCCGGTGGGCCGCTTCCGGTCGACACCCCTTCACCCCGCGTTGGCCCGCCGTGCACGAGTGCCCTGCATGATCCAGAATCCCAGGCCCAGGACACCGGAGGGGAACATGCGACGTCAGATTCACGGCTTGCTGACAGCCTTGCTCACGACGGCGGTTGTGGCGGCGGGCGCGGGAACAGCGGCGGCGGACACGGTGGGGGCCGACAGCGGCTCCGAACCGGTGTCCACGAAGCCCGCCGGCCCCGGCCGGCTCCCCACACTCCCGGCCACCGTGGACGGCGGCGCCTGGAAGTCGGGCCATGTCCAGGGCATGGCCGTCGACCGCCGCAAGGGCTTCATGTACTTCTCGTTCACCAACCTCCTCGTCAAGACCGACCTCACCGGCAGGCCCGTCGGCTCGGTCACCGGATTCACCGGGCACCTCGGGGACCTGGACTTCAACGCCGAGGACGGCAGGGTCTACGGCTCCCTGGAGTACAAGGCGGCCAAGGCCTTCTACATCGCGATCTTCGACGGTGACCGCATCACCGGGATGGACATGGACGCCGAGACGACCGGTGTCGTCTCCACCGTCCATCTGAAGGAGGTCGTGGACGACTACACGGCCGACATGGACGGCAACGGCGTCTTCGACGGCGACACCGCGAAGACCGCCGACCACCGCTACGGATGCAGCGGCATCGACGGCGTCGCCTTCGGCCCGGCCTTCGACGACAAGCGCCGCGGCGCCGGGCGCGGCCCCTCGCGTACGCAGCTGCTCACCGTCGCGTACGGCGTCTACGCCAACACCACCCGGCAGGACAACGACAACCAGGTCCTGCTCCAGTACGACATCCGGCGCTGGAAGAAGTACGAGCGCCCGCTCACCGAGGCCGACCCGCACACCAGCGGCCCCGGCTCGCCCGACGGCAAGTACTTCAGCTACACCGGCAACACCACCTACGGCACGCAGAACCTCGACTACGACGCGTACACCGGCAACTGGCTGCTGGCCGCGTACAAGGGCACCAAGGCTCAGTTCCCGAACTACTCGCTCTTCGTCCTGGACGGTTCCGAGCACCCGGTCTCCGGGCCCGTCGCCGGCCAGCCGGGGCCCGAACGCGGGCGGCTGCTGCCGCTCCTCGCACGGGGGCTGCACCACCCCGCGTCCGGTACGTACGGCTGGGAGTCGACCGGCCAGTACGGTCTGGTGTCCCTCGACGACGGCCGGTACTACCTCGCGGAGGCGGGCACGGTCGTGGAGGACGGCGTCACCAAGCAGACGGGCAAGGCCGTGATGAACCGCTGGACGGGCGACGTGCCGACCCCCTTCGCCCCGGTCCCCACGGCCGTCGCCGACGGCACGACCGAACCCTCCGACTACCCCGGCCACGCGCCCCACCCCGGTCATATCGGTCACATCGGCCACGTCCACTAACTCCTGTCGGCGCTTATGGGGTCGCTCCGTCCCGGCTCCGCTGCGTACCCTCGCGGCATGACTCTCGTCGCGATTTTCAGCGGCGCCGGGATCTCCACCGACTCCGGCATTCCCGACTACCGCGGTCCGCGCGGCGTGTGGCGGCGCGATCCCGAGGCCGAGAAGCTCGTCACCTACGACACATACATGAACGACCCGGACATCCGCCGCCGCTCATGGCGGATGCGCCGGGACAGCCCGGCCTTCCGCGCCCGGCCGAATGTCGCGCACCACGCCGTCGCCGAGCTCGACCGGACCGTCGACGGGGCGGTCCGGGTGATCACGCAGAACGTCGACGGGCTCCATCAGCTCGCCGGGACGCCCGCCCGCAAGGTGCTCGAACTGCACGGCACGGCGCGGGCGGTGGTCTGCACCGGGTGTCACGCCCGCTCCACCATGGAGGAGGCGCTGGCCCGGGTCGAGGCGGGCGAGGAGGATCCGCCGTGCACCGTGTGCGGTGCCGTCCTGAAGTCGGCGACGGTCATGTTCGGCGAACGGCTGGATCCGGAGGTACTCGGGCAGGCCCTGTCGATCGCCAAGGCGTGCGACGTCTTCATCGCCGTCGGCACGACGCTCCAGGTTCAGCCGGCCGCCTCGCTCGCGGGGATCGCGGCGGAGCACGGCGCGCGGCTCCTGATCGTGAACGCCGAGCCGACGCCGTACGACGAGCAGGCCGACGAAGTCATCCGGGAGCCGATCGGTACGGCGCTGCCCGCGCTGCTGAAGCAGTTCCACACGAGCTGACGGGGCGGGGCGCGAGGCGGGCGCGTGCCTGCGTACGTCAGAAGAGCGTGCCCGCCGCGCCCGCCTTCGTGCCGGCGGGCGCCGCGCCCGACGTGCCCGTCGCGCCCTCGAAGACCAGCAGGCGCCGCTTGCGGTCCAGCCCGCCGCCGTATCCGGTGAGGCCGCCCGTCGATCCGATCACCCGGTGGCACGGCACGATGATGCCCACCGGGTTCTTTCCGTTGGCCAGTCCGACCGCGCGCGACGCCCCCGACTTGCCGAGCGCGCCCGCCAGTTGACCGTAACTGCGGGTCTCGCCGTACGGGATCTTCAGCAGTTGCTCCCAGACGCCGCGCTGGAACGGCGTGCCGTGCAGCCGCAGCGGCAGGTCGAACTCGGTGCGCTCGCCCGCGAAGTACTCGTCCAGCTGGTCGATCACGTCGCCGAACGGCCGGGCGTCGACCTCGCCGAAGCTCTCCTGGGGCGGGCGATGGCGTTGCTCGGTCATATAGAGACCGCACAGCACCCCGTCGGTGGCCACGAGCGTCAACGGCCCGTACGGACTGTCGGCCACGGTGTGCGATCTGCTGGTCATGCCGCTGGTCATTCGGTGAACTCCACTATGCGGGAAGGACATTGATGGCGTGGTCCTCGGTGGCCCAGAGGTACTGGACCGCGTACGCACGCCAGGGCCGCCAGGCGGCGGCGCGCGCCGTCAGCGCGGCGGGTGTGGCCGGCAGCCCAAGTGCCCGCGCGGCCCGGCGCACACCGAGATCCGTCGGCAGGAAGGCGTCGGGGTCGCCGAGCGCGCGCATCGCGATCGCCTCGACGGTCCACGGTCCGAAACCGGGCAGCGCCTGGAGGCGGGCCCTGGCCTCGTCCCAGTCGCTGTCCGCGCCGAGCGGCAGCGTGCCGTCGGCCAGTGCCTCGACCAGGGTCATGAGCGTGGTGCGGCGGCTGCGCGGCAGCGCGAGGGCTTCGGGGTCCAGCGCGGCGAGCTCCCCGGGCGTGGGGAAGAGATGGGTGAGGCCGCCCTCGGGATCGTCCACGGGTGTGCCGTGCGCGCTGACGAGACGGGCGGCGTGCGTGCGGGCCGCGGCGGTCGAGACCTGCTGGCCGAGTACCGCGCGTACGGCGAACTCGGCGGCGTCGACGGTGCCCGGCACCCGGCGGCCGGGCGCCTTGTCGACCAGCGGGGCGAGCAGCGGATCGGTACGCAGCTGTTCGTCGACGGCGACCGGGTCGGCGTCCAGGTCGAGCATGCGGCGGCAGCGGCTGATGGCGACGGTGAGATCGCGCGGGTCTGTGAGCGCGAGCCGGCAGCGGATGTGGTCGGGCTTCGGCGTCAGGGCGACGATGCCGTGTCCGTACGGAAGGGAGAGCGTGCGCCGGTACGCGCCGTCCCGCCACTCCTCGACCCCGGGGACGGCGGTGGCCGCCAGATGTCCGAAGAGGTTGTCGGGGTTGAGCGGTGCGCGGAAGGGCAGCCGCAGGCTGATCACCCCGGGTGTCCCCGCTTCGGGGGCGGTGTCCGAACGCCTGGCTCCGCGCGTCCGCAGGTCGGTCGGTGAGAGCGCGAACACCTCACGGACAGTGTCGTTGAAGGTGCGGATGGACGAGAACCCGGCGGCGAAGGCGACCTGCGCCATCGGCAGCGCCGTCGTCTCGATGAGCAGCCGCGCGGTCTGGGCCCGCTGGGCGCGGGCCAGCGCGAGCGGCCCCGCGCCGAGTTCGGCGAGGAGCTGACGCTCGATCTGGCGTTCCGAGTAGCCGAGGCGCACGGCGAGGCCCGTGACGCCCTCGCGGTCGACGATCCCGTCCTGGATGAGACGCATGGCGCGGGCGACGGAGTCGGCGCGGGCGTTCCACTCGGGCGAGCCGGGGCTGGTGTCCGGCCGGCACCGCTTGCAGGCGCGGAACCCTGCCTGCTGACAGGCGGCCGCGCTCGGGTGGAAGACCATGTTCTCGGCCTTCGGGGGCACGACCGGGCAGCTGGGACGGCAGTAGATACCGGTGGTCAGGACGGCGGTGAAGAACCATCCGTCGAATCGCGCGTCCTTGGACCGGACGGCGCGCAAGCAGCGCTCGGTGTCGGTGTGCATGCGTCAAGCATCCGGCACACGGGGTGCTGGAAGCTGGCGAGAATCCGACATCGACCTCGTGCTGCCCGCGCTCACGCGGTCGACCGACGCAGGCCTCGCGCCTCAGCTGATGAAGCTCATGAGGTCGGAGTTGAACTCCTGCTCGTGGTCGCCGTACAGACCGTGCGGCCGGCCCGGATAGACCTTCAGCGTCGCGTCCTTGATCAGTTCGGCCGACTTGGGGCTGGCGGCCACGATCGGCACGATCTGGTCGTCGTCGCCCTGCGCGAGGAGCGTGGGAACGTCGAAGCGCTTGAGGTCCTCGGTGAAGTCCGTCTCGGAGAACACCTTCACACAGTCGTACGCCGCCTTGAGGCCGACCTGCATGCTCCACAGCCAGAAAGCGTCGCGCGTACCCTTCGAGACCGCGGCGCCGGGGCGGTTGAAGCCGTAGAACTGGTCCGTGAGGTCCTCGTAGAACTGCGAGCGATTGGCGGCCAGGCCCGCGCGGATGCCGTCGAAGACATCGATGGGCGTACCGTCGGGGTTGGCGTCGGTGCGCAGCATCAGCGGGGGTATCGCGCTCAGCAGCAGCGCCTTGGAGACCCGGGACGTCCCGTGCCGGCCGATGTAGCGGGCGACCTCGCCGCCGCCCGTCGAGTGCCCGACGAGGACGGCGTCACGGACGTCCAGCGTCTCCAGGAGCTGGGCGAGATCGTCGGCGTAGGTGTCCATGTCGTTGCCCTGCCACGGCTGGCCGGAGCGGCCGTGCCCCCTCCGGTCGTGCGCGATGCCGCGAAAGCCGTTCTCGGCGACGAGACGGAGCTGCCCGTCCCAGGCGTCGGCGTTCAGCGGCCAGCCGTGGCTGAACACGACGGGGCGGCCCGTTCCCCAGTCCTTGTAGAAGATCTCGGTGCCGTCGGTGGTGGTGATGGTGGTCATGACGGTCCATCCCTTTCTTCGGCTGTGGTGGCGTCGCACGTTCGCGTAACGGCCCGGCGGCGGTCGGTGTGCGGCCGGTCCGCGTTTCGGGATCACGTACGCACGGCGCTCTCGCGACGCGACGCGGCGCGGCATCGGCGTCCGCCTCGACCTCGATGGGTGGGGAGCTCTCGCCCTCACCGTGCGGGGCGCGCCGACCGTGGACACCGGACGCCAACAGCGTCTCAGCAATCGGCGGGTCCCGCCCGATGGGGAAACCCCCGGCCGGCGACGGGCCGCCCGGACCGGGCGTGGGGCCGTGCGATGTCAGGCGGTCGCGCGGAGCTTGCGCCAGACCGCCTTCGCCGCGTTCTGCCCCGACATGCCGTGCACGCCGGGGCCCGGCGGGGTCGCCGACGAGCAGATGAAGACCGCGGGGTGCTGAGTGCTGTACGGCGACAGCGAGAGCTTGGGCCGCACCAGCAGCCGCAGCCCGGCGACGGAGCCACTGGCGATGTCCCCGCCGACGTAGTTGGCGTTACGGGCCGCGAGCTCCGGCGGGCCCGCGGTCGCGCGGGCCAGGACGCGGTCCCGGAAGCCGGGCGCGAAGCGCTCGATCTGCCGCTCGATCGCCTCGGTCAAGTCGCCCTCCCAGGCATGCGGGACATGGCCGTACGCCCAGAAGACATGCTTGCCCTCCGGTGCCCGGGACGGGTCGACCAGGCTGGGCTGGGCGGTGATCAGGAACGGCGTGGCGGGGGCGCTGCCGCCGTACGCCAGGTCCAGCGCCGTGCTGATCTCCCCCTTCGTGGGTCCCACTTGGACGGTGCCGGCCCGGCGCGCGGCCTCGGCCGTCCAGGGCACGGGGCCGTCCAGCGCGTAGTCGATCTTGAAGACACCGGGGCCGTACCGGTAGGAGTCGTACGCCCGGCCGAGGCCCGCGATACGGGCGAGCGCGGTCGGCGAGGTGTCGAAGACGTACGCGCGGGCCGGCGGCAGATCGTCGAGCCTCTTGACCTCGAAGCCGGTGTGGATCGTGCCGCCGAGGTCACGCAGATACGCGGCGAGCGCGTCCGAGATGGCCTGGGAGCCGCCGCGTGGCAGCGGCCAGCCGTTCTCGTGCGCGGCGAGCGCGAACATCAGGCCCACGCCGCCGGTGGCGATCCCGCTCAACGGGGCGATGACATGGGCGACGAGACCGGCGAACAGTCCCTTGACCTTCTCGTCGTGGAAGCGCCTCATCAGCAGGTTCGCGCTCGGGAGCCCGGCGAGGCCGAAGCGGGCGAGCGTGAGGGTGTCGTGCGGCAGGCCCCTGGGGGGCAGCGCCATGAAGTCCCGCGCGAACGCGTCCCACTTGCCGAGGAAGGGGGCGAGCAGCCGGCGGTACGCCCCCGCGTCGCGCGGGCCGAAGGAGGCGGCGGTCTCGGCGACGGAGCGGGACAGCACGGCGGCCGTGCCGTCGTCCCAGGGGTGGGCCATCGGCAGCTCGGGGTGCAGCCACTCCAGGCCGAACCGGGCGAGGGGCATGTCGTTGAACGCGGGCGATCCCGCGCCCAGCGGGTGTACGGCGGAACAGGGGTCGTGACGGAAGCCGGGGAGGGTGAGTTCCTCGGTCCTCGCTCCCCCGCCCACGGTGTCGCGGGCCTCGAACACGGCGACGGAGAATCCACGTCGGGCCAGCTCGACAGCGGCGGTCAGGCCGTTGGGTCCCGCACCCACCACGACGGCATCGAGCATCGACGGCACCTTGGGACTCCTTCGTCAGCCGATGGCCAGAGGAACCAGGATATTCCTGGCCCCTGACACTCTGTCGGCGGGGCGACGGATACGGCCGGCGGCCTGGTCGCCCGGTCGTCCGCCGGGGCCGGGGCGCCTCGGGCCGGGGCGCCTCGGGCCGGGGCGCCTCGGGCCGGTCGTCCGCCGGGGCCGGGTCCCGTGGGCTCGGGGGCGCCGGGGCCCTCAGGCTCCCGAGGCCGGTCCCGCTCCCGCGCCCGCCTCTTCCTCCGTCCGCGCGCCCGCCAGCAGGCGCTCCCGTACCCGCCGCGCGGTCGCCTCGTCCCGCGCCGCCGTGAAGGGCACCGCGTTGCCGCCCGTGACACGGAACGGCTCACCCGTGAGCGTCATCTGCGCGCCCCCGGCCTCCGTCACCAGCAGCAGGCCCGCCGCGTGGTCCCAGGCCAGCTCCCAGCTGAAGGCGACCGCGTCGAGCCTGCCGACCGCGACGGCCAGATACTCCAGCCCCGCCGAGCCGCACGGCCGGGCGGCGATGTCGCCCGCGTCGCGTACCCCCAGGAGCGCGCGCTTCTCCTCGGGCGAGGTGTAGTCCGGGTGGGAGATCGCGACGTCCAGCACCGCGCCGGGCTCGGGCGTACCTGAGCGCAGCGGCACACCGTCCAACCGGGCGCCTCGTCCTCGTACGGCGGTGGCCATCTCGTCCCTCGCGGGCGCGTACGTCCAGGAGGCCAGCACCTCGCCGCCCTGGGCGAGCGCGACGAGCGTGCAGAAACCGGGCTCGCCCCGGACGAACTGACGCGTGCCGTCGACGGGGTCGACGATCCACACGGGCGCGTCGCCGCGCAGCGCCCCGTACACGGCCGGGTCGGCGTGGACCGCCTCCTCGCCCACCACGACCGAGCCGGGCAACAGCGCCGTCAGGGCGGCGGTCAGGTACTCCTCGGCACCCCGGTCGGCGCTGGTCACCAGGTCGTGGGGGCCGGACTTCTCGACGATCTCGTGTGCGGCGAGCTGCCGGTAGCGCGGCATGATCTCGGCGGCGGCCGCGTCACGCATCGCCGCCTCGACAGCGGAAAGGTCACCGTTCAGGAAGTCATCGATCATTCCTCAAGAGAACCACAGGGATACGACAAGGCAGGTGGGAGCGGAGATGACGGCTCGGTGGCCGATCGGCGTCCCCGCGCTGACCGGCCGACCGGACAGGACCTAGCGCCCCACCGCGTACCCCTGCATGCCTCGCGGATTGGCCGCGGCCGACAAGACGCCTGTCCGCGGGTCCCTCGCGACCGCGCAGAGCCGCCCTTCCGACCAGGCTTCGCCGACGGTGACGTCGTGGCCCCTGCGGCGCAGCCCTTCTACTACGGCCGCGTCCATGGACGGCTCCACCGTGAGGCTGCCCGGCCGCATCCCCCGCGGATAGAAGGAGCTGGGGAAGCTGTCGTTGTGCCAGTTGGGCGCGTCGATCGCACCCTGGAGGTCGAGTCCGCCGCGTACTGGCGGGCGCAGCGCGACGGCCAGGAAGAAGTGGAGCTGCCACTGGTCCTGCTGGTCACCGCCGGGGGTGCCGAAGGCCATGACGGGCGTGCCGTCGCGCAGGGCGAGGGACGGCGTGAGCGTGGTGCGGGGCCTGCGGCCCGGGGTGAGGGAGCCCGGCAGTCCGGGCTCCAGCCAGGTCATCTGGAGGCGGGTGCCGAGCGGGAAGCCGAGTTCGGACACGACCGGGTTGGACTGGAGCCAGCCGCCGCTCGGTGTCGCGGCGATCATGTTGCCCCAGCGGTCCACGACGTCGAGGTGGCAGGTGTCGCCACGGGTCGAGCCGTTCCGGGCGACGGTCGGCTCGCCCGCGCCCGCCGCCGGGAGGCCGAGCGCGTCGAATCCTGCCTCACCGGCGGCGACGGCGGTGGCGTGGGCGCTGAGGACGGGCTCGCGTCCGTCGGGACTGCCCGGACGCAGTTCGTAAGAGGCCTTGTCGCCGAGAAGGGCGCGGCGCGCGGTGTTGTACGGCTCCGAGAGGAGGGCGGCGAGCGGTACGTCGGCGGCGTCGCCGTACCAGGCCTCCCGGTCGGCCATGGCCAGCTTGCAGCCCTCCGTAAGAAGGTGGACGTACTCCTCGGAGCCGTACGCCGGAAGCTCGGGCGCGGGCGGAAGCAGGGCGAGTTGCTGGAGGAAGGCGGGGCCCTGGCTCCAGCCGGCGGCCTTGCAGAGGGTCCAGCCGTTCCAGTCGTACGTGGCGGGCGCCTCGTACGCCGCGGACCATCCGGCCAGGTCGGCGGCGGTCAGGGTGCCGGTGTGGTGGGAGCCGCTGGTGTCGAGGGTGGGCCGGTCCGACCCGCGTATCAGCGCCTCGGCGATGAATCCCCGGCGCCAGATGTCCCGCGCGGCGTCGATCTGCGCGACGCGGTCGTCACCGCCGGCGGCCTCGGCCTCGGCCGTCAGCCGGCGCCAGGTGGCCGCCAGCGCGGGGTTGCGGAAGAGTTCTCCGGGCGCCGGGGACCGCCCGCCGGGGAGGTAGACGTCGGCGGACGAGGTCCACTCGGTCTCGAACAGCTCACGGACGCTCTCCACGGTCTCGCCGACCCGCTCGACGGGGGCGTGGCCGTCCTCGGCGTAGCCGATCGCGTAACGCAGCACCCGCGCGAGGGATTGGGTGCCGTGATCGCGCAGCAGCAGCATCCAGGCGTCGAAGGCCCCGGGCACGGCGGCGGCGAGCGGTCCGGTGCCGGGGACGAGTTCGAGGCCGAGGGAGCGGTAGTGCTCGATCGTGGCCCCCGCGGGCGCGGGTCCTTGGCCGCAGAGCACCTGGACCTCGCCTCCGGCGGGGGCGAGGATGATCGGCACCTCGCCGGCCGGACCGTTGAGGTGCGGCTCCACGACGTGCAGGACGAACCCGGCCGCGACGGCGGCGTCGTAGGCGTTTCCGCCGTCCTCCAGCACAGCCATCGCCGACTGCGAGGCGAGCCAGTGGGTGGAGGACACCATGCCGAAGGTGCCCTGGAGGGTGGGACGGGTAGTGAACATATGGCCTCTCACCTAGCCTTTCCGCCCATCGGCCAGACCGATGAGTGCTCAGGAACGGTCCTGGGGAGAATCTGGGGAGTGTGGACCAGCCCCCTCCTCCATCCGCGCCTCCAGCAGGTTATCGATCGCCCTGCGCCCCTTCTTCCCCGCCTCTGGCATGTGCCGCTCGCGGCGCGTCAGCTTGTCCGCCGCGAAGAACTGTCCGGTACGGCCATCGGCCACGGCCCCGCCTCGACAGGTGGCTGCTCCGCGTCTGCGCCCTCGGTGCGGAGGCGGAAACGACACATGGGGGGGCACCGACAACCGCGAATGCCTCCACATGGTCTCCCTGGCCCGAAGTGACGCCGCGATAGCGCGCAAGACCAAGCGCCCCTTCGGACCACTCGTTGATGCCCATCCGAGACGGACAGCAGTTCAGCGCGGCTGCCTTGCGCTCCACATGTCGGCTGATGTCGACGAACGCCGTAGGCCTGGCCAACGGAGTCCACACCTCGAACTCGTAGACGATGGGGGCGAAACCCTCGGCCGGCTCGCCCGCCTCCGGCAGCGCCGGGTGGCCTGCCAGCCATCGCGCTTCGCGCACGAGAGCCGACGTCAGTTTGTGGGTGGGATCGGCATCGGCCTCATGGGGTACGTAGACAATCTGTGGCCGGTGCTGTCGGAAGGCCATGACGAGTTCCAGCAAAAGCTCTCTCGTCGGTGTCGGCTGTCCCACCCGGCACGAGAGGGTACTGATCTCGGAGACGCCGAGGATGCCTGCGGCGGAACGCGCCTCGGCGAGACTGGCTCCTCCCTCACCGCATATGTGGACGACCGCTCCGTGGTCCCCACGCTCCGTGTGGGCACAGATGGTGCCCCCGCAGCCGATGGTTTCGTCGTCGCGATGTGGGCTTACCACCATGACTCGACTGCTCACGAATCCGACCCCTTTTCCCGCCACCAGCACAAAGAAGTGAGTAGTTCGGTTCCATAATCAGAAATCCGCGTCGGCCTTGAAGCCGACGGATGCCTCAGCCACGTGCGCCCATACTTCGATTTGAGCGGCACGAACGCTCCGGGCTCTGCCGGCCGAGAGTCCCGAGCGAGTGCCGGCACGGCGATCCGTCCTGGAGGCAGCGACCGCCACGGAAGCGGATCGCTTCAAACGCGTCCGCATCACGTCACAACTCCATCACCGCCGCAGGCCCGGCGCCCCACCTGTCGCACCATGTTGTCACTCGTGTCATATCAGGGGGGAATCATGCGCATCCGCACCACCACCGCGGCCATCGTCGCCATACTTGCCGTCACCGTCGTTGGCTGCAGCAGCGACAAGGGCAGCGACAGCAAGGCCGCCACCGTCAAGAGCGCCGTACCCGAGGCGTCGAGTGCCGCGGACAACAGCGGCGCCGCCAAGAACTCCGGCATACCGCCGGAGCCCACAGGCGCCGAGCGCGACGCCGTCCTCGCGACCATCCATGACGTCAACGGCAACCTCACCCATGACGAGGACAAGGCCATCGACGCGGCCCGCAACCAGTGCGCGTCCCTCGACGGCGGCGCGACGAACCCGGACCACAGTGCTGCGCAGCGGTTCTCCTACGACGGCGTCACGCTGACCGATGACGACGGAAGTCACATCAACTTCGGCCTGCGCAAGACGCTCTGCCCCGAGTCCTGATCACCCACCAACTCCGACCCGGCCGCGACCGTATGCGGCCGGGCCCCACCATGCCAGGGGGTGAGCGTGGCCACCGAGCGCGGCCAACTCACCAGCTACGAATACCGGCAGAGCCGGCCAGGGGTGGAACCGGGAATCCCGCACAGGCTGTCGGCCGTAGGGCCACCCCTGGTCGTCCGGCCGGACGGGCGCGGGCTGCCCGCGCGGGTCCGGGCGGCGGTGTGCCACCGGCCTCGATCGCCCGCGCGCCCACGACCCACGGGCGCGGTGCCGCGTCCAATGTTCGTCCGCGCCACCACCGGCCGTGCGCCGCAAGGGAACTGACGGTGCGTCAGGCACTTGTCGTCGACCCCGGGCGCACGATCATCAGGACGACGACCACCGCCCAGAGCAGGTTGAAGACCCCCGTCAGGCCCGCCAGCCGGGCCGCGGTGCGTGACGTTTCGTCGCCGGGGGCCCCGGCCGCCGATGTCTCGATCATCCTCTCCTGGCCGGGCAGGATGGCCAGCGCCAGTATCGCGGCGGCGATCGATGTCAGGACGATCGACGTGATCAGCCAGATGTCGGTGAGGACACCGAGCTGCGCGCCCGTGGCGATCCCGAAGACCGGGACGGTCACCCCCACGATCGCGTAGCCGCCGCAGATCCGGTGCAGCAGCGCCGCGGCGCCGGCTGAGCGTCCGTCCTCCCCGGCCATGCGCGCGTAGCGGGGGAACAACGACGCCGCCACGGCGATCGGCCCGACCACCAGGATCGAGGCGAGGACATGGATGGACAGCAGCAGCTTGGTCACCGCGGGGCCCCTTCAGGCAGATGCGTGAATATGTTGGCTGCCAATAGGTACCACGCCAACGCGTTCTATGAGTAGGCTGCCTACCTATGAAGGCAGACGCGGTGCGTGGGCACCTGGACGGACTGTTGCTGGCCGTGCTCGAACCCGGCCCGCTGCACGGCTACGCGATCATCGCGGCGGTCCAGCAGCGGAGCGAGGGCGCGCTCCAGCTCCGTACCGGCACGATCTATCCGGCCCTGAACAGGCTTGAGCGGCTGGGACTGCTCGGCAGCAGCTGGGAGTCCGTCGGCGAACGGCGGCGGCGCTGCTACCGGCTGACCGACGCCGGGCGCGGGGGCCTGGAGAGCGAGCGGACGGCGTGGCGCGAGTTCACGACGGCGATCGGCTCGGTCCTGAACCCGGTCGCCACCGCCCCGGCGCCCCGGCCCGCGTCATGAGCGGCATGAGCACCGGCAACGGTGCGAGCACGCCCGACCCCGTCGCGGCCCACATCGCCGCACTGTCCGACGCGCTGCACGGCCCCCTCCGGGCCAAGTCCCGGATGATCCAGGAGATACGGGACGGGCTCACCGACACGGTGGAGGCGCACACCCGCGACGGAGTGCCCTACGAGCAGGCCGCCCTCCTGGCGGTACGGGAGTTCGGCACACCCGAGGAGCTCGTGCCGAGCTGCCAGCGGGAGCTGACCATCGCGCAGACCCGGCGGACCGCCCTGTCCGTCACCCTCACCGTCCCGTTCCTGATCGCCTGCTGGCATCTGATCTGGACCTCGGGGCAGGACTGGCAGCTTCAGCAGACGGCGCAGCTGGTCGCCGTCCAGCTGGCGGCCGTCGCGGCCGTCGCCACCCTGCTCGCGGGGGCGGCGCTCGCTTCCACCGGCGCGCTCGCCCGCAGGCTGCGGACACCGCAGCGGCTGCCACTGGCCGTCGCGTGGGCCGGTACGACGGCCTGTGTGGCGATGGTGGTCGCCATGGTCGCGCTCGCGGTGGTGTCGCCGCTGGCCACGAACTGGCCGGTGGTCACGCTCGCGGCCATGGTCACCGCCCTCCTCCACGGCATGGTGGCCTCCTCCGCCCGCGCCTGCCGCCGCTGCGCGCGCCTGCCCGTCGGCTGAGCCCCCGGGCGCACGGGCCCGGGATGATCCCCCCGGGCCCGTGCGTTGCAAGCACCAGACCCGCGTTCACGCGTGAGGTGACGCGGCAGGAGCTGGAGGCACAACGGTGCACGGTGAGTACAAGGTGCCGGGCGGCAAGCTCGTCGTCGTGGATCTGGAGGCGCGGGACGGCGTGCTGCGCGATGTCCGGGTCGCCGGGGACTTCTTCCTGGAGCCGGACGAGGCCATCCACGCCATCGACCGGGCCCTCGAAGGCGCGCCGGCCGACCTCGACGCGGCCGGTCTCGCCGCCCGCGTCGAGACGGCGCTTCCGCCCGGCACCCAGATGTACGGGCTGACGAGCGACGGTGTCGCCATCGCCGTGCGGCGCGCACTGGCGCACGCCACGGACTGGACGGACTACGACTGGCAGCTCATCCATATGGAGCCGCAGTCGCCCGCGCTCCACATGGCCCTGGACGAGATTCTGACGACCGAGGTCGCGGCCGGCCGTCGCCCGCCGACGCTACGGGTCTGGGAGTGGGCCTCCCCCGCCGTGGTGATCGGCAGCTTCCAGTCGCTCCGCAACGAGGTGGACCCGGAGGCCGCCGGGCGGCACGGCGTCACGGTCGTACGGCGGATCTCCGGCGGCGGCGCCATGTTCATCGAGCCCGGCAACACCATCACGTACTCGCTGTCCGTCCCCGACGCCCTCGTACAGGGCCTGACGTTCGCCGACAGCTACGCGTATCTCGACGACTGGGTGCTCGGCGCGCTCGGCGACATGGGCATCAAGGCCTGGTACCAGCCGCTCAACGACATCGCCACCGAGGCCGGGAAGATCGCGGGCGCCGCGCAGAAGCGGGTGGTGGGCGGCGGCGCCGTACTGCACCACGTGACGATGGCGTACGACATCGACGCCGGCAAGATGCTCGAAATCCTGCGCATCGGCAGGGAGAAGCTCTCCGACAAGGGCACGCGCAGCGCGAAGAAGCGGGTGGACCCGCTGCGCCGCCAGACGGGCCTGCCGCGCGAGGCGGTCATCGAGCGGATGATCGCGTCCTTCCGGGGGCGGTACGGCCTGACGGAGGGCAAGGTCACCGACGAGGAGATGGCGCGGGCCCGGGAGCTGGCCGAGACGAAGTTCGGTACGGCCGAGTGGACGGCCCGGGTGCCGTAACCGAGCACTGGACGCCCCACCGAAACGGCGGCGCCCGAATGACTCAGCCCGCGGCGCCTCGCGGTGCGACCAGCCCCGACTCGTAGGCGAACACGACCAGTTGGGCCCGGTCCCGGGCGCCCAGCTTGGTCATCGCCCGGCTGATATGGGTCTTCGCGGTGAACGGGCTGATGACCATGTGCGCCGCGATCTCCTCGTTCGTCAGTCCGCGCGCCGCCAGCCCCGTCACCTCGCGCTCGCGCCGCGTCAGCGGTTCCAGGCCCGGCGCGGTCGAGCGGTCCGGCGGCCGGGACACGAACTCCCCGATCAGCCGGCGCGTGATGGACGGCGACAGCAGGGCGTCCCCGCGCGCGGCGACGCGGATCGCCTGGAGCAGTTCGACCGGTTCGGTGTCCTTGAGCAGGAACCCGGCGGCCCCGGCGCGCAGCGCGTCGAACACGTACTCGTCCAGGCCGTAGTTGGTGAGGATGACGACGTGCACACCGGCCAGCGCGGGGTCGGCCGCGATGTGCCGGGTGGTCTCGATGCCGGTCATCACCGGCATCTGTACGTCGATGAGCGCCACGTCCGGGACACACCGCCGCACCAGGTCGAGCCCCACCTGCCCGTCGGCGGCCTCGCCGACCACCTCGATGCCGTCCTCCGCCTCCAGCAGCGCCCGGAACCCGGCGCGCATCAGGGCCTGGTCGTCGACCACCACGACCCGTAACGCGTCCTGAACCACCTCGCGAATCACTCGCTCTCCAGGGGGAGTTCGGCCCGTACGGTGAATCCGCCGGTCACGCCGGGCGCCGCGTGCAGACTGCCGCCCAGCGCCGCGACGCGCTCGCGCATCCCTGTCAGCCCGGTGCCCTCGGCGACCGGATCGCCGGGTGCGGCCGGGCCCGTGTCCTCGACCTCTACCAGCAGGTGGCGCGGGCGGTGGGTGAGCCGTACCTCGGTCTTCGCGCGGTCGGCGTGCCGGGCCACGTTGGTGAGGGATTCCTGGACGATGCGGTACGCGGTCCGGTCGACGGCCGGTGGCAGGAGCCGGGGGGCGTTCTCGCTGTACGTGACCGAGACGGCGACGGCGATTCCCGCCGTCCTGGCCCGCCCGACCAGCTCGTCCAGCCGGTCCAGGCCCGTCCCCTCCGCCACGACATCCGTACGGAGGACTTCGAGCGTGGAGCGCAGCTCCCGCATGGCCTCGCCGCTCGCCTCCTGGATCGCCAGCAGTGCGGCGGGCACCTCGTCGCCGCGCTTGCGCGCCAGATGCACGGCGACTCCCGCCTGGAGCTTGACGATCGAGATGGAGTGGGTCAGGGAGTCGTGCAACTCACGGGCGATCCGCAGCCGTTCCTCCCCCGCCCTGCGCAACGCGGCTTCCTCACGCGTGCGTTCGGCCTCCCGCGCCCGCTCCTCGGTCTGCCGGAGGTAAGCCTGCCAGTTCTTGTCCGCGAGTCCGGTGACGCCCGCCGAGAGGAACCAGCCGACCAGCAGCACGGTCCGTTCCACGATGTCGTCGCCGCCCGCGCCGACGGCGAAGAACACGACGAGGAAAACCGCGCCCGCCACGATGCCGAACGCTCGCCGCCCGCTGCGCGCCGCCGCGTGGACGGCCGCGAGGACCGGGAAGGCGGCCCACGAACCGGGCTGCCCGTGCAGGACGTACGCGAGCATGCAGAGCGTCGTCACGGCCAGCACCACGACCGGCGCGCGCCGGTGCCCGGCCAGCGCCAGGGCGCCGGCGGCGATCAGCAGCCCGTCGAGCGCGTCGGGGCCCGGCCTGTCGGCGGCCACGGCGGCGAGCAGCACCAGAGCGCCGGTCACGGCGGCGAGCGCCGTGTCCAGCAGCCATGCCCGCCGGCCCGCCGACGTGCCCTTCGATTCGCCCCCCATGGCGGCACTGTAGCCAGCGAGCGGCAGACCGCGCGTCGTCCCCGGCGACTGCTTCCGCACTACTCCCGGCGCAGTAGTCACTTCCCGCCGCGACCCGGCGGGCGCAGGCCCGAATGCCACCGGCGGTACGACGCCCCGGGGCCCTGACCACGGCGAACATCGGTGCCATGACTCGAACGTACCGATACACCACACCCGCCCCGCCGAAGGCCGCGACCGGAGTGACCGCCGAGGTCTTCGCCCAGCTCTCCACCGACTTCGGCTTCGAGGGCGCGCCGGCCTTCGTCGTCCTGACGGCCTCGCCGCCGCTGCTGACGGGCACCTGGGCCGTCCTGCGCGAGTCCCTGCTGGCGGGCTCGGCGTCCCGCGTCGACAAGGAGGTGGTGGCCGCCGGGGTGTCGCTCGCCAACCGCTGTCCGTTCTGCGTGGACGCGCACACGGTGCTGCTGCACGCGACGGGCGAGCACGGCCTCGCCGAGACCGTCGGGCGCGGCGAGGAGCCGGCCGATCCCCGGCACCGGCGGCTGCTTGCCTGGGGGAAGCGGATGGACGAGGAGCGTCCGTTCGCGGCGCAGCACACGCCCGAGTTCATCGGGACGGGCCTCGCCTTCCACTTCATCAACCGGATCGTGTCGGCGCTGCTCACCGAGGACATGCTGCCCGGCGGCGTACAGAAATACCGGGCCCTGCGCAGCATGGCGGGCCGCACCCTGTCCCGTACGGTGCGCCGCGAGTTGCCCCCGGGCGACAGCCTCCGCCTGCTGGAGACGGCGGGGCCGGCGCCCGCGTGGGCCGGCGACAGTCCGGTCGGCCCCGCGTTCGGCGCGCTGCGCACGGCGGCGCACATGGGCGCGGGCCTGCTGAGCGACGAGGACGCCGCGTACGTACGTCGGACGGTGGCCGCGTGGGACGGGGTGAGCCCGCTCCCGTTGTCCGGCGGCGGCCTGCCGGGGCGGGACGAGCGGCCGGGCGTCCGGCTCGCGCTGCTGGCGGCCCTGGCCCCGTACCGCATCACGGACGAGGACGTGGCGGCGTGGCTCGTCCCGCCGCGCTCCGAGCACTGTCTGGTCCATCTGATCGCGTTCGGCGCGATCTGCGCGGTCGAGCGTGTCGAGTCGGCGCTCACCGGAGCCGCCCCGCACGGGGACGGGGCGCCCGTGCGGGGTGACCGGCTCAGTCCGCCAGCGCGGGAATGATCTCGGAGCCGTACGTGTCGATGGTCGCTTCCTTCGCGTCGTGCATGTCGTAGACGGCGAACTGGTCGACACCCAGGGCCTTGAGCACCTTCAGCTTCTCGATGTGCGCCTCCACGGGGCCGAGCAGGCAGAAGCGGTCCACGATGTCGTCGGGCACGAAGTCCGTGGAGGGGTTCCCGGCTCGGCCGTGGTGGCTGTAGTCGTAGCCCTCGCGCTGCTTGATGTACGTGGTGAGGGCGTCGGGCACCAGGTCGGAGTGCTCGCCGTAGCGGCTCACCAGATCGGCGACATGGTTGCCGACCATGCCGCCGAACCACCTGCACTGGTCGCGCGCGTGCGCGAGATCGTCGCTCACGTAGGCGGGCGCGGCGACGCAGATGGTGATCGAGTCCGGGTCGCGTCCGGCGTCGGACGCGGCCGTGCGGACCGCCTTGACCATGGTCTCGGTGAGATACGGATCGGCGAGCTGGAGGATGAAGCCGTCGGCCTGGGCGCCGGCCATGGCCAGCGCCTTCGGTCCGTACGCGGCCATCCACACCGGCAGCTTCCCGTCCCGCACCCATGGCAGCCGGAGCGGCTTGCCGTCCACCAACGCCTCGCGGCCCTCGGCGAGTTCACGGATGACGTCGATCGACTCACCGAGCCGCTTGAGCGTGTTGGGCGCCCGGCCGGCGACGCGCATCGCGGAGTCGCCGCGGCCGATGCCGCACACGGTGCGGTTGCCGTACATCTCGTTGAGCGTGGCGAAGGCGGACGCGGTCACCTCCCAGGTCCGGGTGCCCGGGTTGGTGACCATCGGCCCGACGATCAGATGGGTGGTGTGTTCGAGGATGCGGCTGTAGATGACGAACGGCTCCTGCCACAGCACGGCGGAGTCGAAGGTCCAGCCGTAGCGGAAGCCGTTGCGCTCGGCGCGCCGCATGAGTCCGACGACAGCCGACGCCGGCGGGTCGGTCTGGAGAACAAGTCCGAAGTCCATGGCCGGGCCACTCCCAACTTTCAGGTGAGGTACTGACAGGTGGCGCGGGGGGTGTAGATGCCGTGCCCCGGGCGCCCGGTGTACTTCCGGCGGTCGATGACGACCTCGCCGCGCGACAGGACGGTCTCGACCTGCCCGGTGATCCGCTTCCCCTCGTACACCGAGTAGTCGACGTCCATGTGGTGCGTCTCGGCGGACAGGGTCTGCTCGGCGTGCGGGTCGTAGATGACGATGTCGGCGTCGGCGCCGGGCGCGATGGTGCCCTTCTTGGGGTAGAGGCCGAACATCCTGGCCGGGGTCGCGCAGGCGATCTCGATCCAGCGGCGCCGGCTGATGTGCCCGTCGACGACGGCCTGATGGAGCAGATCCATCCGGTGCTCCACACCCGGCAGCCCGTTGGGGATCTTGGAGAAGTCGCCGCGGCCCATCTCCTTCTGCCCGGTGAAGCAGAAGGGGCAGTGGTCGGTGGAGACGACCTGGAGGTCGTTGGTGCGCAGTCCGCGCCAGAGGGCGGCCTGGTGTTCACGGGGCCGCAGCGGAGTCGAGCAGACGTACTTGGCGCCCTCGAAGTCCGGCTCGGCGAGATTGTCGGTGGACAGGAAGAGGTACTGGGGGCAGGTCTCGCCGAAGACGGGAAGTCCCATGTCGCGGGCCGCCGCCAGCTCGGCGACGGCCTCCTCGGCGGAGACGTGGACGACGTAGAGAGGGGCGTCGGCGACGCGCGCGAGCTGGATCGCGCGGTGCGTCGCCTCGGCCTCCAGCAGGACCTTGCGTACTTCTCCGTGGTAGCGCGGATCGGTGCGTCCGGCGGCCAGGGCCTGCTCCACGAGGACGTCGATCGCGATGCCGTTCTCGGCGTGCATCATGATCAACCCCCCGTTGTGGGAGGCCCGTTGCATGGCGCGCAGGATCTTGCCGTCGTCGCTGTAGAACACACCGGGGTAGGCCATGAACAGCTTGAAGGAGGTGATGCCCTCCTGGACGAGGAGATCCATCTCCTTGAGGGACTGCTCGTTGACGTCGGCGAGGATCATGTGGAAGCCGTAGTCGATGGCGCAGTTGCCGTCCGCCTTCGCGTACCAGGCGTCGAGCCCTTCGCGCAGCGCCTGGCCGGGCGACTGGATGGCGAAGTCCACGATGGTGGTGGTGCCGCCCCACGCGGCGGCGCGGGTGCCGGTCTCGAAGGTGTCGGCGGCGAAGGTCCCGCCGAACGGCATCTCCATGTGCGTATGGCCGTCGACGCCGCCCGGGATGACGTACTTGCCGGTGGCGTCGATGACCCGGTCGGCGGTCCAACTGGCGGCGACGTCGGAGCCGTTGGAGGCCAGCGCGACGATGCGGCCGTCCTCGGTCAGGACGTCGGCGTGGACTTCGTCTGCGGCGGTGATGACCAGACCGCCCCGGACGAGCGTGCGATTACTCATGACATGGCCTCCGTGACATGACGGGCGTGGCTGAGCGACCTTGCGTGGCTGCCGTCCTCGGTCGCCTGACCGGTGCGGGCGGTGCGGGCGGTGCGTGAAGATACGGGCTGTGCCGGGGGCACGGGCGGTGCCCGGACTAGGCCGTGTCTGACACGTAGCGCCGTCCGCCCGCGGGGCGGGCGCGTGCCCGCCGCGGAGCGGCTGATGACTCGTCGGCGCGTGCGATCGCAAGGCGGAGGATCATTCTCGTACTGGACGTACGTGAATGAGTCCGACAACGCGGCGAGCGTGCGTGCCGGGCGTCGCGCGCCAGGCGGGATTTGTCAGACACGGCTAGACGCTGCCCAGGGCGCGTTCGAGGATCGCCGCGCCCTCCTCGGCCTCGGCGACCGTGAGGGAGAGCGGTGGCGCGACGCGCAGCACGCTGGTGTCGTGGCCGCCGCCCTTGCCGATCAGCAGGCCGCCCTCGCGGGCCGCCTCCGTCACCGCCGCCGCTGCCTCCGGGTTCGCCTCGTCGGTGCCGGGCTTCACCAGCTCGATGCCGATCATGAGGCCCCGGCCGCGTACTTCCCGTACGGCCGGGACGGAGGCCCCCGCCGCGCGCAGCCGCTCGATCAGCAGACCGCCGACGCGGCGCGCGTTGCCGGGGAGGTCGTGCTCCAGGAGGTACGTGAGGTTGGCGACGCCCGCGGCCATCGTGACCGGGCTGCCGCCGAAGGTCGAGATGGAGTTGGCGTCGAGGCAGTTCATGATCTCGGCGCGGGCGACGACTCCGCCGACGGACATGCCGTTGCCGATGCCCTTGGCGAAGGTGAGGATGTCCGGCGGGCCGTTGTCGGCGTGCGCCTGCCAGCCCCAGAAGTGCTCGCCGGTGCGGCCCCAGCCGGTCTGCACCTCGTCGCTGATCCACAGGATGCCGTGCCGGTCGAGGACTTCGCGGAACGCGGCGTACAGACCGTCGGGCGGTGAGGTGAATCCGCCGACGCCCTGGATCGGCTCGGCGATCAGCGCGGCGGGTGCGCGGGTGTGCCCGAGCAGGTCCTCCAGATCGGCGACGCACGCGGCGATGAACTCGGCGTCGGACAGGTGCGCGTACGGGCCCCTGGTGCGGACGCCGCCGTGCACGTAGAGCGTCTGGAGCGGCGAGAGGCTCGTCGGGGACCAGCCGCTGTTGCCGGTGATGGATACGGTCGAGAAGGACCGGCCGTGGTAGCTGTTGCGCATCGCCAGGATCTGGTTGGAGCGGCGGTACGCGGTGGCGAGCAGCAGCGCGGTGTCGTTGGCCTCGGTGCCGGAGGTCGTGACGAAGACCCGCGCGTCCGGGATGCCGGAGAGGTGGGCGACGCGCTCGGCGAACTCGACCATCGGGCGGTTCAGATAGAGCGTGGAGGAGTGGATGAGCCGCCCGGCCTGCTCGCTCACCGCCTTGGTGACCTCGGGGAGGGCGTGGGCGGTCATGGTGGTGAGGATGCCGCCGAAGAAGTCGAGATAGCGGTTGCCGTCGGCGTCCCAGACGTGCCGGCCCTCGCCGTGGGTGAGTTCGATGGGCCGCCGGTAGTAGAGCGCCAGCCAGTCGGGCAGGACGGCGCGGTGCCGGCCGTACAGATCGGTGGCCGGCAGGTGCACCGGTCCGTCGTGGGACGGGGCGGCGGCGGTCGAACCGGCGGCGGGACCGGCGGCGTGCGCGGCGGCCGGACCCGCGGGCGCTTCGGTCACGGCTGCACCAGCCCCTCGTACGCGTCCGGGCGGCGGTCCCGGTAGAACGCCCACTGCTGGCGCACCTCGTCGATGACCCCGAAGTCCAGGTCCCTGACGACCAGTTCCTCGGCCTTGTCGCTCGCGGTCTCGCCGACGAACTGGCCGCGCGGGTCGACGAAGTACGACGTCCCGTAGAAGTCGTTGTCGCCGTACTCCTCCTGGCCGACGCGGTTGATCGCGGCGATGAAGTACTCGTTGGCGACGGCGGCCGCGGGCTGCTCCAGCTGCCACAGATAGCTGGAGAGTCCGCGCGAGGTGGCCGACGGGTTGTAGACCAGTTCGGCGCCGTTCAGGCCGAGTTGGCGCCAGCCCTCCGGGAAGTGCCGGTCGTAGCAGATGTATACGCCGATCTTGCCGACGGCGGTGTCGAAGACGGGCCAGCCCGCGTTGCCCGGCTTGAAGTAGTACTTCTCCCAGAAGCCTTTGACCTGCGGGATGTGGTGCTTGCGGTACTTGCCGAGATACGAACCGTCGGCGTCGATCACGGCCGCGGTGTTGTAGTAGAACCCGGACTGCTCGACCTCGAAGACCGGTACGACGATGACCATCCCGGTCTCCTGCGCGAGGGCCCGCATCCGGGTCACGGTCGGTCCGTCGGGGACCGGTTCGGCCCACCGGTAGTGCTCGGGCTCCTGCACCTGGCAGAAGTAGGGGGCGTTGAACACCTCCTGGAAGCCGATGACCTTGGCGCCTTGCCGGGCCGCCTCGCGGGCGTGGTCCTCATGCTTGGCGATCATGGATTCGGTTTCACCGGTCCAGGTCGCCTGGACGAGTGCGGCGCGTACGACTCTGGCCACGAGCTGCTCCTTCGGCGGGAAGGTCGGGCTTTTTCTCAGGCTTTCTACGCCCGTAGATACGGTGTGTAGGAGGAGAACCTAAGCCCGCCGTCCCACCGGGGCAAGACCATCGCTGTCAAGCCGCTGAGTCGATCATGTTTCGCACCCGGCCGGTCCACAGAAGCCCCGGGACCGGTCGCGAGGCGACGTCGCGCGCGCCGGACGCCCCCCGTACGGACGCGTCCGAGGTCAGCCGCTGATCCCCGCGCTCCGCAGCGCACGGGCGAGATCACGCTCGTGGGTGGTGGAGACACCTCGGGCCGCTTCGATCAGCCGCGGTACCAGCCGGGGCGGGTCCACGGCGGCGATCAGCGCCGCGTCCTCGGGCGTACGGGCCCGGACGAACGCCCCGAGCAGCGCCTGGACCTCCTGGGTGCGGCCCGCGTCCCCGAGGGCGACGACCGCGTGGGCGATGTCCTGCGCCGACCGGGAGACGCCCTGGCGCAGCAGTACGCCGCAGTCCGCGTCACGGCCCGCCATCGCGAGCGCGCCCGCCGCCGCGGCGAGTCTGTCGGGCGGCAGGGACGACACCTCCCAGAGCACCGACGCCCAGTCGGCGCCCAGTTCGGCGCGGTGCAGTTCGGCGGCGAGGAAGGGAAGTTGCTCGGCGGGTCCGGAGGCGGCCTCGCAGAGCACGACATGCGCCTCACCGCTGCGGCCGGCCGCCCGCAACCGTACGAGCACGGCCACCGTGTCGAGCGCGGCGCGGCGCGCCTCGGACTGCTGCCGCGTCATCCCGGCCTCCGGTCTCTCACTCTTCGCCCGGTCGGAGCCCGGCGCACCGCCGAAGCGGGCGCCGCGGGGCGGTTCGGTGGCGGCGGGCGGGACGAGGGGCGTGACCTCGGGATCGGCGCCTTCGGTGAAGGCGAAGCGCGAGCCCCGCTGTTTGCGCAGCTTGCGGCGCTGGCCGGGCACCTGCGCCATCTCCTGTGAATCGTCCGCGCCCACGGCGGGGTTGGACCCGGTGTCGCCCGCGTCGCCCGAACCGCGGCGGCCGTCGGGGCCGCCCCAGCCCTCGGACGTGACGCCGCTGTCGGCGCCTGGGTTGCCGGAGCCCGCCGCGCCGCCGCGGCCCGGCTCCGGCCGGAACCACTCGTCGGGCGGGGCCGGGCGGGCGCCGTCGGGACGGCCGAAGACCGACTGGTCGTCGGCGGCCGGCTCCTCGGCCCGATACCACCCGTCGGCGGACGTGGGTCTCGTCTCCGGTGCGGCGTGCGCCGGAGACGGGGAGCGCGGAGCGGGTGCGCCGTGGCCGGAGTGCGCGTCCGCCGGTACGTTCGGCTTGGCGGCGACGGCCGCGAGGCGTTCCCGCAGTTCGGCGCAGCGGGACGTGGCGCGGGCGTAGTCGTCGCGGACCCAGGCCAGGTCGTATTCGAGCTGATCCGCCTCGGGCGACCCCTCGCCGACCAGCCGGAGGCGGCGCATCACCTCGTCGGCGCGGCCCGCCGCCGCGGCCTGTTCGTGCTGCATCAGCCGCAGCCGCTCGTGGAGCGCGTCGGGGCCGCCGGGGAGCCGGTCGTGCGCGGCGGCGGACGCGGCGTGCAGCCTGCTCGCGCGGGCGGTCTCGCGGTCGACGGGACGGTTCTCGTGGCCGGCGGCGAGATCGTGGAGCAGCGACTCCACCACGTCCCAGGGCGGTACTTCGGCGCCGTCCAGGCAGGCCCTGAGCCCGTCGGGGTCGCGCTGCCTGAAGACCGCGTACCAGCCGCCGTCCGGGTCGAGGAGCGCCGTCATCCCTCGGAAGTACCGCGCGAAAGCCCCGATCTCCGCCGGAAGTTCATGTCTGGTCATCGCTGTCTTTCCCGCCCCTGCCCTGCTGCGCACTGCCGTAAGGGAACCGTCCGGCCCGCCGGCATGAAACCGCAGCCGTGTTACGTGACGGCTACGCGGGGTTGTCGCGCACGGTGCGGTGCGATCACTCAAGTATGGCTTCAGCGGGTGTCCGACGTCACGTTTCCGAGGAAAAAATGTGGCGACCCGTCAAGGTTGTTTCACAAGTCGGCGCGCCGGACAGACGTCAGAAACTGATGGCGATTCCGGTGTGCACGCGCTTGCCGCGCCGTACGAGCGCGGCCGGGCGCGCGACGAGCCAGAACTGCCAGGTGTACTTACGGGCGAGGAGTTTGTTCACGCGGGCGACCTCGTCGCCCTCCAGCAGCCGGGCCGTCCCCTTGGCGCTCGCCGCGCCCGGCGCGATCCGTCCTCGCACGTCGCACGCGGTCACGACGACAGCGCTGTTGTCGCGTATCCGCTTGATCTTCCAGGCGTCGCTTCGGCTCCATATGAACAACTCACCGCCGTCCACGGCGTGCCAGACCGGAGTGTCGACTCCGGTGCCGTCCTCGCGATACGTGGTGAGGCTGGCATAGCGGCTGTGTCCGAGCGCGTCGAGGGTCACGGCGCCGAGCCTACGCCGTGGGGCCACGACGCCTACGCGGTCACCAGGATCCGAAACGCCTGAACTCTCAGGCGGGCAGCGGCGAGCAGGCCACCGCGACCTCGTCCATCGACAGCCCCAGGGCCCCGGCCAGCGCCGCGACGGTGAAGAAGGCGGGTGTCGGGGCGCGGCCGGTCTCGATCTTGCGCAGCGTCTCGGGCGAGAGCCCGGCGACGGCCGCGATCTCCACCATGCTGCGCGGTCCGCGCGCCTCGCGGAGCAGCCGGCCCAGCCGCTCGCCGCGCTCGCGCTCTTCGGGGGTCAGTGGGGTGCGTACCATGCCGTCATTGTAATACCGCAAGCAAGCGGTATAGTTATTGGAATGGTAGAGATCAAAACGGACGCGTCCCTGGACGCCATGCGCGTCGCGGGCCGGATCGTCGCACAAGCGCTCACCGCGGTACGGGAGAAGGCCGCCGTCGGCGTGACCCTGCGCGAATTGGACCTGGTCGCCCGCGCGGTACTGACCGAGGCGGACGCAGGCTCCCCCTTCCTCGACTATCGCCCCTCCTGGGCGCCGGTGCCCTTCCCGGCCGTCATCTGCGCGTCGGTCAACGAGACGATCGTGCACGGCATCCCCGACGACTACGCGCTGCGCGACGGCGACCTCGTCAGCATCGACTGCGGTGCCTCGACGGGCGGCTGGGTCGGCGACTCGGCGGTCAGCTTCACCGTGGGCCGGGCCCGCCCCGAGGACACCCGGCTCATCGACACCGCCTTCGAGGCGCTGGAGGCGGGCATCGCGGCCGCCGTCGTCGGCAACCGCATCGGTGACATCGCCCACGCGATCGGGCGCGTCTGCCGCACGGCCGGCTACGGGATCCCGGACGGCTTCGGCGGCCACGGCGTGGGCCGCACCATGCACGAGGACCCGGGCGTGCCCAACGAGGGCAGGCCCGGCAGGGGCATGCCGCTGCGCCACGGCATGGTGCTCGCGATCGAGCCGATGCTGATCGCGAGCGGGACCGACGACCACTACACGGCGCGCGACGGCTGGGCGGTCGTCACGTCGGACGGCAGCCGCGCGGCGCACGCCGAGCACACGGTGGCGATCACGGACGAGGGCCCCCGGATCCTGACGCAGCTCTGACCGGGGCCCCGGCCACCGAGCGCTCGTGCGGCGCCGCTCCCCTCCCGGGGCGTGTGGTGAAAGTCCCGTCCGGCCCACGACGCCCGGCACGCACGCTCGCGGCGTTGTCTTCAGTCGCCCGAGTACGCCCGGTCCGTCCACCACGCCGATCCTCCGCCTCGCGATCGCACGCACCAGCCGCCGTGAGCCCCGCCCCTCGGGCGGACGACGCCACTTTCACCACACGCCCCAGGGGCGGCGCCGCACGCGTTGTGGCCTCGCGCGTTACGGCCGTCCGGCCGGGCGCACCACCATCGCGGAGCCGCCGCCCCTGCGGTCCTTCTCCGCAGCCGCCAGCCAGCGGCCGTCCGGCAGCCGCTGGACGCCCGTCGCGGCACCGATCTCCGGGTTCCTGGTGAACGCGTGCCCCAGTGCTTCGAGTTGGGCGCGCAGCGGACTGTCGTAAAGACCTGGCTCCAGTTCCGTCGTCGCGGCGTTGCGCTGGCTCGCGCGCGGCGCGGCGATCGCGTCGACCAGCGGCAGGCCACGGTCCAGATGACCGGTGAGCGTCTGGAGGATGGTCGTGATGATGGTCGCGCCGCCCGGCGAGCCGAGTGCTAGGACGGGCCGGTCATGGTCGTCGAGCACGATCGTCGGGGAGATGGACGACCTCGGCCGCTTGCCGGGGCCGGGCAGGTTCGGGTCGTGGACGGCCGGGTTCGCCGGGGCGAACGAGAAGTCCGTCAGTTCGTTGTTGAGGATGAAGCCCCGCCCGGGAACGGTGATGCCGCTGCCACCCGTCGACTCGATCGTCAGCGTGTACGCGACGACGTTGCCCCACTTGTCGGCGGCCGTCAGATGAGTGGTGTTCTCCCCCTCGTACGTCGTGGGCGCCGCCGTACCGCCCGCCGCGCACGGCACCGGCTTCGACGGGTCACCGGGCGCGAGCGGGCTCTTCAGCGCCGCGTCGTCCTTGATGAGGCATTCGCGGGAGTCGGCGAAGCGCTGCGACAGCAGGCCCTTGGTGGGAACGTCCTCGAAGGCGGGGTCGCCGAGCCAGCGGCCCCGGTCGGCGAAGGTGATCCGGCTCGCCTCGATGAAGCGGTGCAGATACTTCTGCTGCGAGGCGTCCGAGAGGTCGGTGCTCTCCAGGATGTTGAGCGCCTCGCCGACACTCGTACCGCCGGAGGACGACGGCGCCATGCCGTACACGTCCAGCCCTCGGTAGGAGACCTTCGTCGGCGCCTGGCGTTTGGTCCGGTACGCCGCCAGATCGCCGGTCGTCAGATCGCCCGCGCGGACCTTGCGGGTGGCGTCCGGGTCGACAGGCGGGGTGCGGACGGTGCGCACGATGTCGCGGGCGAGGTCGCCCCGGTAGAGGGCGTCGGTGCCGTGCCGGCCCAGTTCAGCGTATGTACGCGCGAGGTCGGGGTTCTTGAACACCGAACCGGTGGCGGGGAGTTGGCCGCCGGGCAGGAACAGCTCGGCGCTGGCGGGGAAGTCTGCGAACCGCGCCTGGTTCGACGCGGTCTGGGAGCGGAACGTCTCGTCGACGGTGAAGCCGTCCTTCGCCAGCCGTTCGGCGGGCTTCAGCAACTCCCGCAGCGAGGTGCTCCCCCAGGAGTCGAGCGCCCTCTCCCAGGTCGCCGGGGTGCCGGGCGTACCGACACCGAGTCCGCTCGTCACACCCTCCGCGAAGGGGATCGGCTTGCCGTCCTCCTGGAAGAGGGTGGCGTCGGCGGATTTGGGCGCGGTCTCGCGGCCGTCGATGGTGTGGACGGAGCGGGTCCTGGCGTCGTAGTAGACGAAGTAGCCGCCACCGCCGATGCCGGCCGAGTAGGGCTCGGTGACTCCGAGAGCGGCGGCGGTCGCGACCGCCGCGTCCACGGCGTTGCCGCCGCGCCGAAGCACCTCGACGCCGGCGGCGGAGGCGTCTCTGTCGACGCTCGACACCGCCCCGCCGTGGCCGACGGCGACCGGTGATTTGGCGGGGGTCTTCGTAGGCGTGGTGGGAGTCGAAGAGGGTGCGGACGGCGGGGCAGCCGCCCCCACCGAGAGCATCGCGGCGGTGAGAGCCACGATCAAGACGTTACGTGCGGCGAGGCGGCGCATCTGTACCTCCGGGAGACGTCCGTCCGCGGAGCGTAACTTCACCATTCGCGCCCCGCCAGAACCACTTGCCCCGAACTCCGTGCGGGATGTCCGTCACGGCGCCGTCCCGCTAAAGTGCGCGCCCATGACTGACGACGTACGCGACATCGTTCTCGGGGTGCTCGCCGCCGGTATCTGTGCCTCCCTCGGCTGGCTCGCCCGTACCTATCTCTGGCGCCGCAAACTGGCCCGGAAGCAGGCGTTCTTCGGGCTGCCGGGCAACTCCGAGTGCCTGCTGGTCGTCAACCGGGAGGCGGGCGGCGACGGGGCCGTCCACCGTCATGACGTCTTCGCGCTTCTTGAGATGTCCGCGCTGATCAAGGACTGCGGCGCGCACGCGCAGATAGTCCAGCACGACTCGGCGCAGCAGGGTTTCGGTGAGCGGACGGAGTTCTGTCTCGGCGGCCCGGCGTCGAACCGCCGGATGGCCGCCCATCTCTCCTCGTTGCTGCCCGGTGTCAAGATCAACACGGATCCGGACCCGGGCCCGGACCGCGGTGCCTTCCAGATCGGCACCGAGCGGTACCGCGTCGATCCGGGTGTGGAGGAGTACGTCATCCTGGCGCGGCTGACCGCCGGGCAGGAATCCCGGCCGGTCTTCCTCTTCTGCGGACAGCGGGCCATCACCAATCAGGCGGCTTCGCGCTATCTGGCCAGGCACCACGAGAAGCTGGCGCGCAAGCACGGACGCGACACGTTCTGTCTGCTGCTGAAGGTGGTCAACTCGCAGGCGTACGGCCCCGATGTGGTCGAGCTGGTCGCCGATGTCACCAAGGCGGCGCGGGAGCCGGCCCCGGCCGTACGCACCTCGCACCGGGCGACGAGCTGAAGGGCGCCCGGCGGGGCGGGCGGAGGGCCGGGAACGGGACAGGGGTACGGGCCGGAAGGGAGAGAAGAGCGGCGCCCTCGCCGTGCCTCACGACGACGCGGGCCCGCTCCATGTCGGACACGGCCCCTCCCGGCGCGCAGCTGACCTTCTCCCCGGCCACGCCCGACCCATGGTGCCGGTCGGTCCCGCGGCGCGAGAAGTGATCTCCGGCTGCCGCCGAAGGGCCCTCCCGCCGGAAGCGGGAGGCGGGCCATGTCCCCTTGAGCTACCGCGCGTCGGGCGGCGGCGGGACCATCCCCGCGTGCGTGGAGCACGGCGGACGGGCGCGGCATCCGTGGCCTCTGCGGGCACGACCGCCGTCACCTTGGGGATGAACGGCAAATCGTAGTCCAGATCCGCCGCGATGAGTTCGCCCGCGTACCCGAACTCCCGGACCGGGGAATCCGGTCGGGGGTGTGTGGATGCGTCGTGGATTCGGCCGCGGCTCCCGCCGCGGACCGCCCGTCGGACCGTGGTCGACGGCCATACACTGCCCTCCCCGTTCTCTGCTCTGTCGAGGTCAGCGCAAACTATCCAGCGCACCAAGGGACTTCACACCCGACACGCATAAATCGGGCATAAGCCGTATTAACGTCCAGGAGGCCCGGCCCGCCGCTCAGGCCTCGGACGCCTCCGCGTACACCTGCGACAGTTCGGGCGCGCCACTGACGGCCCAGTCGAGACCGGCCTCCACGACCTGGATCTCCCGGCCGGAGACGAGCCGCACGACGGGATGGCCGCCGGGCCAGATGTGCCAGGCCGCCCCCTCGACCGTACGGACGATGACCGTGCCGAGATACAGCCCCGCGTCGTTGCCCAGCCAGGGCAGCTCCTCGGGGTCGTCGCGCCAGCGCGGGGGCAGTTGGTCCAGAGCCTCCAACGAGGCCGGGGAATCGTCCAGTTCGAGCCCGGACTGCGCCGCCCGGACGCGCAGCAGCTCGCACTCCGAGAGCAGTTCGGCCACGCCCTCCGCGTCATCCCCGACGACGGACGCCTGCGAAGCCCCCTCGTCCGCTCCGTTCCTTTTGCGCCAGTTATCCAAGAAAGGGATGTTCATACCACTCAGCCTGCCATTTCCCCGTGCCCGCGCACCTCAGGGCACGCGGGCGGTATCAGAGGCAGAATGCCCACGGCCAGACCCGCCGATGCCGACCGCGCCCCGGAACATCAGAGGTCGAGATCCACGACGACCGGGGCGTGGTCCGAAGCACCCTTGCCCTTGCGCTCCTCACGGTCGACATAACTGTCCTTGACGGCGGCGGTGAAGGGCCCGTTGCCGTAGACGAGGTCGATCCGCATACCCCGGTTCTTCGGGAACCGGAGCTCGCGGTAGTCCCAGAAAGTGTACGGCTGGTCGTACTTGAGCGGACGCGGCATCACATCGGCCAGACCGCTCTCACGGAGCGCGGCAAGCGCGGCACGCTCGGCGGGCGTCACGTGGGTGGCGCCCTCGAACAGCGCAGGGTCCCACACGTCCTGGTCGGTCGGCGCGACGTTGAAGTCACCGAGGACGGCGAACGGCCGGTCCTCCGCGCTCTGCTCGGCCACCGCCGCGCGCAGCGCCTCCAGCCAGCGCAGCTTGTACGCGTAGTGCTCGTGGGTGACCTCGCGGCCGTTGGGCACATACACCGACCAGATCCCGACACCGCCGCAGGTCGCCGAGATGGCGCGGGGCTCCTCGACACCCTCGTACTCCGGGGCGCCGGGCAGGCCCTTGACCACGTCGTCCAGACCGACGCGGGAGATCAGCGCCACGCCGTTCCATCTGCCCGAGGCGTTGACCGCGGACTCGTAACCCAGCTCGCGCAGGGCGTCGGAGGGGAACTGCTCCAGGGTGGTCTTGGTCTCCTGGACGCACAGCACGTCCGTGCCCGTGCTCTCCAGCCAGGCCAGCAGCCGCGGCAGCCGGGCGGTGATCGAATTGACATTCCAGGTGGCGATGCGCATGGACCACAGCCTATCCGCGGGGTCCGACAGTCACCCTCGCGACCGTCGCCGTTCGCCGGTCACAGCTCGGCCGTCACAGCTCGGCAGTCAGCGCCCGGTGGTCACACGTCGGTGGCCTCGCCGGGGGCGAGCCTGCTGTGGCCCGCGCCCCCGAAGCGGCCGATCATGCCGTCGTACAGAGGCCGCGCCAGGTCGGTGAGGAGCGCGTCGTGGATGTCGAAGGTGCGCTGCGGCTTGACCTCGCGTACGTAGTCGATCACTTCGGAGATTTTGTTCCAGGGGGCGTGCACCGGGAGCATCAGCGTCTCGACGGGCCGGCCGGGGACGGTCAGCGCGTCGCCGGGGTGGAAGAGCGAACCGTCCACCAGGTAGCCGACGTTGGTGATCCGCGGGATCTCGGGATAGATCACCGCGTGGAGTTCTCCGTGCACCTCCACGTCGTAGCCCGCCGCCGTGAAGGTGTCACCGTGACCCACGGTGTGCACCCGCCCCGGAAAGGCCGCCGACAGCTGCTCCGCGACACTGCGCAGGGTCCAGATCTCGGCCGCGGGGTTGCTTTCGAGGGCGGCCCGCAGCCGGCCTTCCTCGAAGTGGTCGGGGTGCTCGTGCGTGACGAGAATGGCGTCGGCGCCGATCGCCGCGTCCTCCTCACTGAAGACGCCGGGGTCGACGACGAGCGTCCGCCCGTCCTTCTCCAGTCGAACGCAGGCATGGGACTTCTTGGTGAGTTTCACCGTGATCACCTCGTGTTGCGGTTCCCGGGCGGTGTTCCGTACGACACCGGCATCGCACCCTCCCATCGTCGACATCCGTCACCACGACAGCAAACGGGCGGGCCTGATCCGAACGGCAGACCCTACGTGTCGGGCGTGGTCTCCTCCTGGACGACCGCGGCGACGACACGGAACGCGGCGTTCGCCGCCGGGAAGCCGCAGTAGACGGCCGCCTGGATGAGCACTTCCTTGATCTCGGCCGGAGTCAGGCCGTTGCGCAGGGCGGCCCTGGTCTCGACGGCGAGCTCGTCCAGGTGACCGCCGGCGACGAGGGCCGTCAGCGTGACGCAGCTGCGGCTGCGGCGGTCCAGGCCCTCCCGGTTCCACACCTCGCCCCAGGCGTAGCGGGTGAGGAGCTCCTGGAAGTCACCGGCGAAACCGGCCGTCTCGGCCATGACCTGGTCGACGTGGGCGTCACCGACGACCTCCCTGCGCACCCGCATGCCCGCCTCGTAAGGATCCGGGCGTACGGCGGCCTGGGCCTGCGGCTGCTCGGCGGACGCGATCTCGGCGACGGGGGAGGTCATCGGCGACACGGTCGGCGGCCCCGCGGGCGCGCCGGGCCCCGGATAGGTGGCCCAGTCGGGCAGCACCGTCAGACCGGTCGAGGTGTCGGAGGGGTTCTGCCAGGCGGTGGAGAAGTGGCGTACGAGGAGATCCGTGACAGCGGCCGGCTGCTCGACGGGCGCCAGGTGGGACGCTCCCGGCACCAGGGCGAGCCGGGCGTCCGGTATCCCGGCGACCAGCGTGCGGGCCTCGGCGGGGCCGGTGACCTTGTCCTCGGCGCCGACCAGGACGAGCGTGGGTACGCCGATACGGCCCAGCTCCGCCCGTACGTCGAACGCGGCGAGCGCCTCGCACGCGGCTATGTAGCAGCCCGGGTCGGTCGTACGGACCATCTGGACCGCCCATTCGACGATCGCGGGCTGGGCGGCGGCGAAGCCGGCCGTGAACCAGCGCTCGGGCGCCGAGCGGGCCATCGGGTCGAGACCGTTCGTACGGACGATGACACCGCGCTGGCGGAACTCGTCCGCCGTGCCGAACCGCGGCGAGGACGCCACCAGCGCGAGCGAGGCGACCCGGTCGGGGCGGCGCAGCGCCAGCTCCGCGCCGATCGCGCCGCCGATGGAGCAGCCGGCGTAGCCGAAGCGCTGCACGCCGAGTCCGTCGAGCGTGGCGAGGAGCCGGTCCGCCAGCTCGGGGACGCCGGTGGCGGGGTGGGCGGGCGCGCCGCCGTGGCCGGGCAGGTCGAACCGGACCACCCGCCAGTGCTTGGCCAGCTCCGGCGTCTGCCTGTCCCACATGTGCCATGTGGTACCGAGCGAGGGGCCCATCACGAGGATTGGGGCGTCTTCTGGCCCGTCAAAGCGATATTGGAGGGTCTGCAGCGTCGTCTCGCTCATCCGCCTCACGCTCTCATATCTCACAATCTCTCACGACCGGGCGGTCTGTCCCCCTCCGGACCCATGCAGTCCGCCCCACACTGTGGCAGCTCCGCGAAGATCCTCCACACCCGGCTTGACGTACCACTTCTTCGTGGTTTTCACGTTCGTGTGTCCCGCCCACCGAGCCAACAGGTGGTCCGGCACGCCCTTGTTGGCCAGGTACGTGAAGCAGGATGCCCGAGCGTCGTACAGGCGCACCTGGCGGAGCCCTAGCAGCCCCATGATCCGGTAGGCCCGTCGGCGGAGTTGCTTGATGTTCCGAGCCTCCCCGATCTCGTCCACCAGGACGTAGCCGGAGTCAACGTAATCCGGACCGAGGGCCAGCTTTTCCTTGGCCTGGAGAGACTTGAACGACCGGAGCGCATCCCATACCGGAGCGGGCAAGGGAAGCTCTCGTTCTCCGGCCAAGGACTTGGTGTCTTTCTCCACCACCGTCTTGTTCCCCATCATCGTCCGAGTGTTGGCGATGCTGAGAGTTCCGGATTCCAAGTCGATATCCTCCCAACGGAGTCCGCAGACTTCTGCGGGCCGGAGACCCATGAGGGAAAGCAGGAGCGGTCCGCGAGGGCTGCTGGGATCGGGGTTTCACGGAGACGGGCAGAGGCCGACAGGATGGTGAGCACGCGGCGGCTTAATTCGGCGCGAGCTTGGTGCGCGAGGCTGATGCGCCTGTTGCGGGCCTCCAGGCGTGGGGTGATGACAAAGCCGACGAAAAGGGCCGTCACCGCTGGGAGCAAGATGGCGCTGATCCACGTGGGCATACGGCGATCTGAGGTATGCGGCGACTGCCGGTGGGCGGTTCGGCGGGCAGCCGTGTGCTTCCGGAGCTGGCCAGGACGTGATTGCTGCTACTGAACTTGAATGTGTGATGTCGGCTTGATCGGGGTCAGCCCCCTATGGTCGGGCCGGTGCCTATGAGGCAGCCGTCGATGAGGGTTCGCGGCGGCGAGATTGCCGATCATCCGTTTCACCAGAGACCAGATGCCCTCCTGCGGGTTGAGGTCAGGTGCGTAGGACGGAAAGTGGAAAACGGTCAGCCAGTCCTCGTTCGCGGCGATAAAGTCCTTCATCTGCGGCATGAGATGGGTACGCAGGTTGTCCCAGACCAGGACGATGGGGCCCTTGAGTTGGTTGTGCGCCCGCACGATGAGGTCACGGTAGTCCTGCCAGGTGAAACCCCTGGGTTCGCCCTTTCGACCCCGGTGGAAGCGGAAGCTGTAGATCAGCCTCGACCGGTCTCCGCGGCGGAAGCAGGTCATACCCGCCATCGAAACCCGTCCGGAGCCGCGGCCCCGGACGCGGACGACCGGCGTTCGGCCGATGCGGCCCCAGGACCTTGCGCGTGGCGGCCTCAGCGACTGGCCGGCCTCGTCCCCGAAGACGATCCAGGCTCCGAGGGCCACCGCCATGCTTCTACCTGCGGCCACACCTCCTTTGTCCACAACTCAACGGCCCCGTCGTCACGTTCGATCGCCCGCCGGGCCGGCTGCTGCCACGACCAGCCATGGGCGAGCGGGCCACGCTCCAACTCCCGTTCCAGCCCGGCCATCTGCACACTCGACAGCCTCGGGCGCCCGGACGAGCCCATTGACCGGACACCCTCCTGGCCCCGCTCACGCCACTGACGGCGCCGGCGCTCCACCGACCGCTCGCTCACCCGCAGCGCGGCCGCGATCTCCCCGTTCTTCGCGCCGCTCTCGAAGCGACCGACCGCCTCCAGCCGGGCCCGGATGTGCGCCGGGTCCCAGGGGCTGGTGGTGATGAAGTTGGCCAGCGCCTGACGATTGCCGTCCTCCCCGAGCCGGGCGGCCGTCGGCTCGACCGACTTACGCTGCCCGTCGGTCAGCAGCCCTCACAGATAAACCTGCCCCCACCGGCGCTGATCCTTGCGCGCGAACGGCTCGGACACCTCCGCCGCGAACATCTCCAACTCATCATGCACCACAGCAATCTTGTCCGGAGTCACACACTCTCAACGCCACACCCGGCCGGCAGGACACGCACCACCACAACCGACCTGACCAAGCCCTACTAGTGACCTGAATCAAAGATTCCCTGGTAGTTCGAGGCGTCTCGTCGAGTCGGGTCCTGTGGACTGCGACCCAGGTCAGTGGCAGCCGAGCCCCACCAGCTCGCTGGCGAGAACTACCGAAGAATCTCCGACTCGGGTCACTAGCTAGGCGGTGCTGCCAACTCCGATGAGGTTGATGGGGACGGAGACGGTCCAGTCGCCGTAGCCGAGCAGGTGCAGCCACGGCTCGCCGAGCGAGGCCGCCGCCGGTGTCGGCCTCCGCCTGAACCCTCGTCGTCATCGATTTCGCGAACCCGCTCGGTGATGCAGGGCCGCATCGTCATGCGGTAGTGCGTCATCCCCGCAATATCGTCGTTGGTCTCTCTCTCCCGCCCTGTGGAGACCCGCGCGATGTCTGGAGAAGCCGACGCGTGGGTGATTCTTATGCGATCCGAAGGTTCCCACTAATCCTTCAAGTCCAGCACAGCGCGAGGGATGGAGAATTCCAGCGCCTGCTGAAGGGCGCGCACTGGGCATCAAACCGGTACCGCAGATTTACGGGGTGGCCTCGTGAGGGATCGGTACAACAATGTGCGCCCGCGGGGCTGGCGAGCTACCCACTGGGCGGAGCCAAATGATGCGATGTTATGCGGTGGGGTTCGCTTTCTCCGGTGGAGTGGCAGCCCCGTCGCAATCGTCCGATGATCCTATGGAGGCATCTGAAATGTGGGATGATATCTTCGAGCTACACATCCCGGTCGCCGAAAAAGTAATTCGGACGCTGATGGTCTATGTCCTCATCCTGGCGCTCTTCCGCCTCACAGGAAAACGCGGCCTCGCAAGCCTCAACGCATTCGATTTCGTCGTCATCTTCCTTCTGTCGAATGTAGTGCAAAATTCGATCATCGGCAACGATCAAAGTGTCACCGGTGGCGCGATCGGCGCTGTGACCTTGGTCATGGCCAATGCTGCCATCAACCGCTGGTTGGCGATCGACGAGCGGGCTGCCAGCGTCATCGAAGGAACACCAACCACGGTTATCAAGGACGGAAAGCCCGTACAGAGAGCCATCAGACGTCTCGGACTTCGTTCTGATGAACTGAACGATGCCGTTCGCAAACAGACAGGAAGCGAGATCAGCAGTGTCGCACATTCCCGTCTGGAGCCGGACGGACGACTTGTCGTCGTGCTTCGGTGGGAGGAGACGAATGCGACTCGGAGGGACATCGACGAACTGGAACGCCGACTCATCACCATCGAAGACCTTCTGCGGGCCCGTCCCGAACGGGCCGACGAAGAAAGCTGAAAACAGATGGCTTCTGGTCCTGTTGTCACATCCGCTTTCAAATATCTAAAACGAGCTGCTCACCAGGGCATGGGAGTGCCCAGTCTATCGCTGCCGCCATGACACCCTCCGCCGGGGCCACCACACGGCGACGCTCCATCCCGCTATCGACCCGAAGGTGCGGGCCTGATCCTGGGTGCATGACACCTGGGCTCGCACGCCCTTGCTCATCACCAGGCAACCGCGCAAACTGAAGGAGATGCGTCCTACGCGATCTGACTCTCGCCCGGGCGCCCCCGGCTTGCGTAAGAAAGTAACGCTCCTCAACTTAAGTCAATTTTATACGAACACGAGAAACGGATGAGGCTGATACCGGAAGCCAGCAGGCTGACAAAGGAAAGCGGAGTGGGTAGCACTCTCTCCCAGCTAGGCGGACAGGGAAATGGAGAAAAAAGGTGGTCACACACTTGTCGGTCCCAAACCGAAATGCAAAAATGCCGGGCCGCTCTGACACCGCGGACACGACTAAGCGTGACAACGAACTCGGCGAGTTTCTGCGCGCGGGCCGCGCACGGATCGAACCCGGTGACGCCGGACTCGCCCCTGGTGTCTCGGGCCGCCGCGTTCGTGGTCTCCGACGGGAAGAGGTCGCCGTCCTCGCCGGGGTCAGCGCGGACTACTACGCACGCCTTGAGCAGGGGCGCGAGCGTAATCCCTCGGCGCAGGTGATCGAGGCCATAGCGCGTGCGCTTCGGCTTCCCGTCGACGCACGCGCGCATCTCTACCGGCTGGCGCGGCTGATACCTCAGTCCCCGCCGGACACTCGCCGCGACCAAGTTCACCCGTCGCTCCTACGCCTGCTGGAGACCTTTCCTCTGGTGGCCGCCTACGCGCTCGGCCCGGCCTTCGACGTACTGGCGACCAACACAATCGCCGACGCGCTCCTCTCGCCGTTTGCGGACGAGCGGAACATGCCACGCATTCTGTTCACCCACCCCCGGGCCAAGGCGGTGTTCACGGACTGGGATCTACTGCGCCGCAGCACGGTGTTCGCACTGCGTCTGAACGCCGGGCGATTCCCTGACGACGCCGGCATCACCAACCTCGTAGCCGAGCTGCGCCGGACCTCACCAGAATTCCGCGAGCTGTGGGACGACCACAAAGTCGGGAACTTGACCCGGACCTTCAAGGTCTTCGTACACCCCACGGCAGGGCGCATCGAGCTGACCTATCAGACCTTCGATGTGGTCGACGCTCCCGGGCAGCTGCTGCTGGTGGGGACCCCCGAGCGCGGAAGCCGGAGCGAGGAGGCACTGGCCTACCTGGCCTCCATGGCGGAACCGACCTGACCCTTAGCGCCCGACCGAATTCCGCGCCCCCCGCTCAGCTCAGCACATTTCCAGCGAAACACCGCCCTCCCCGGCGCGGATCCGACCGCCACGCTGGAAGGCCACCGGCGCCGGCACATGAGTCGGTCCCACATCCGCCCACCATCGGACAGGAATCCTGATATGGCCGAGGTTCTCGAAGTGACCAGTCTCCGACCCGCACCCGGGCTCAGCCCGGAGGACTTCGTCACGGCGAACGCGGACATCAACGCCTACCTCAAGCGGCAGCCCGGCTTCCAATGGCGCCGCATCATGCTGCGAGAGGACGGCACGATCCTGGACATCGTCGCCTACGACAGCATGGAGCACGCCCGTGCCGGAGCCGCTGGGATCACCGGTGAGATGGCGAACTCGCCGGTGCACGACACGATCGACCACAGCACCGTCGACTGGCAGATGACCACCGTGCTCCAGCATGTCGTCTGACGCTCCACGGACTGTCACCCGGTTGTGCGGCCGCCCTCGGCCTCGATCACGGTGGGGCAACTCTTGGCCGGAAGAGGCAAGAGGCCCAGGCAGGGGGTGCCACACCCAGGCTCGCGCGGCCTTCTTCCCTGCGTCAAATGCCTCAAGAATTGACCTGTCGGCACCCGCCGGCAAACGTCTCCGTATCTGGAGTCCCCATGAATGCGCCCGCCGTCCCCAACGCCGGAGTGTCAACCACAACCTTGACCATGACGGTTGATGGTCTGGCCTTTAAAGGAGCTGACACTTTCGACGTCATCAACCCAGCCACGGGCACTGTCTGCGCGACAGCGCCTCACTGCTCGCGCGATCAGCTGGATCTGGTCGTGGCATCCGCTCGTGCCGCGTTTCCGTCCTGGTCGCGCCGGACCGTGGCGGAGCGGAGCGATTTCCTTGTGGCGATGGCTGAGACCGTCGACGCTCACGCCGACGAACTGGCCGCACTGGTCACCCTTGAGCAGGGAAAGCCACGCGCCTTGGCTGCCGCGGAGGTCGCGGGGCTGAGCCACTGGCTGCGCGAGACCGCCACTCTCGATATTCCTGAGACCGTGAACCAAGACGACGACGAACGGCTTTCGATCACCCGGCACGTGCCGCTGGGAGTGGTCGCCGCCATCACACCCTGGAACTACCCGATCGGCCAGGCTTCCTTCAAGATCGGTCCAGCCCTTCTGGCCGGCAACACGGTGGTCCTCAAGCCCTCCGCCCTCGCACCGCTCGCCAACCTCAGGCTGGGCGAGATCCTCCGTGATTGCCTGCCTCCCGGTGTGCTCAACGTCATCACCGGAACAGATGAGCTCGGTCCCTGGATGAGCGCGCACTCCGGCTTCGACAAGATCAGCTTCACCGGCTCGACCCGGACCGGAAAGCGCGTGATGGAGAGCGCCGCCCGATCTCTGACCCGGGTGACCCTCGAACTGGGTGGTAACGACCCCGCGATCGTTCTTCCCGACATCGACGTCAAGCGGGTCGCACCGCAGCTGTTCTGGGCAGCCTTCGCCAATTCCGGTCAAATTTGCCTGGCGGCCAAGCGCATCTACATCCACGCGGACATCTACGACGAGATGGCCCAGGAACTGGCGACGCTGGTCCGGGACGTGCGCGTGGGCGACCCTACGAGCGAGGATGTGCAGCTTGGCCCTGTATCGAACAGTCGGCAGTATGAAACTGTACTGGGCCTGCTGCGGGACTGCTACGACCAGGGATACACCTTTCTTACGGGGGGTCTTCCGGCGCCCGACGAAGCCGGTTTCTTCATTGAGCCCACCCTCGTCGACAACCCGCCCGACGAGTCCCGCATCGTCCGCGAGGAGCAGTTCGGTCCGGTTCTGCCACTACTCAAATACACGGATGTCGCCGACGTGGTCGCTCGTGCCAACAAGGGACCCTTCGGCCTCGGCGCATCGGTGTGGTCGTCCGACAGCGATGCGGGCCGAAGCCTGGCCGAGCGACTGCAGGCTGGGACCGTCTGGGTCAACGAAGTCATGCACCTCGATCCCTCGGTTCCCTTCGGAGGGCTCAAACAGTCCGGCATGGGGGTCGAAAGCGGCCTGGGGGGCGTACTGGAATTCACCGAGTCCCAGACGGTGACGGTCAAGCGGGCTGCGATGTGATCGGCGAGAGGCACCGAGCGACCGCTCGCCGTTGGTGTCCTTGTGGGGGACCACGACTGGGTAAGGAGTCAGGACACGGTCACGTAGCCGTGCCTTCAGCTACTCATCGCGTTGAGCGACCTCCGGACCGCCGGGAGCTGCACGTGTTCTCACGCGGCAAGGTTTTCAAGGCGCCACTGACGAGGTGACATCCCGTAGGTTTTTTTGAACGCGCGGCTGAAATGCGAGGCGCTGGCGAAGCCCCATCGTCTGGCGACAGATTCGATGGTCGCGTGCCGACCACGAGGTGAAACAAGCTCCCGGCGGCTCTCCTCCAGGCGCTGGGTCCTGATCCAGTCGCCCAGCGAAATACCGGCCCTGGACAGCACCAGGTAGAGCTGCCGTACGGAGATGTGATGTTCGGCGGCGACCCGCGAGGCGCTCAGATCACTGTCGCCCAGATGGGCCCGCAGGTATGTCATGACGTGCTGCTGAAGGGTTCGGTGAGGCGGCTCGGCGGCGACGTCCGACCGTTGATCCTGGGTGGTGGCGATCAGGGCACGTATGAGTTCGATGCACGAGGGGCCCAGCAGGTCCGGTTCGCGGTTGTGGTCGGGGCCCGTGCTGTGCACCAGCTGCCGGAAATACGTTGCGGCGACCTCTGCGGTCGGGTGGCTGGGGTCGATGGTCCGGGCGGAGGCCGCCCTCAGTACGGAGGAAGGAAGCGCGAGCACGTTGCGTGGCACGCTCACGGTGATCTGTTCCACGGCCTGCGTGCCGGAGAGGACAAACGGCTGGGAGTTGTCGTGGATGACGAACTCCCCGGGCCGCACCACTGCCTCTCGTTCATTCTGCCTGACCACGCAGGTCCCGGAGAGCTGCATGGTGAGAACCACGGTTTGCTCGACGTTGTCCTGCGAGGCGTTCTGCGTTCTCCGGATAGAGAGTGAATTCCCTCTGATGGTCGAGACGGAGACCGCCCCAAGTGTTATGACCGACAGCGGGCGGTATATGCTCGTGGGCTCGTCGCTGTGATTTACCTCTGGTGTGCCGGCTTGTCGACGCGCCATCTCGCGGATATATTCTTCCCGCTCCTGCGGCGCCAAGGTACTGGTGTTGAAATGTGCGGCCAAAACGCCTCACCCTCTCCGCCTCCCGAGCCTGGCTGCCGCCGAAAGACCAGTACGGTTCGCCCGGTCGGCGGTAACCGCATGAGAAATAACGCTACGCCGCCGGGGGCGAAGTCGCAGGTCCAGTCTCTCTGCTCAGGGCTTGCGAGCGACCTGCTTCGAGTGAGCGGGCCGACGGCCGAGAGGGACGTGAGCGGCGAATTCAGCGAGTGACGACCACTTTGCCGACCCGTCCGCCTGTCTCGACGAGTCGGTGGGCCTCACGCAGGCCGGCCGCGCTGAAGTCCCTGATGGTGGTGGTCGCGGTGGTGCGGACGCGTTGGTCGTCAACCAGGGCCGCCACATGCTCCAGGAGTTTCTTCTGCTCGATCATGTCCGGGGTTTCGAGCATCGAGCGCGCGAACATCAGTTCCCAGTGCCAGGCGATGCATTTGAGCTTCAGCGGGAGCAGGTCCAGGTGCTCCGGCTCGTCGATGGCCGTGATGTGCCCAAAGGGCCGGATGATCTCGGCGAATGACTCGATGTTGCCGGCCGAGTGCGAACTGAAGATGTAGTCCACGCCCTCGGGTGCCACCTTCCCCACGGTGGCGACCAGGTCGTGGTGGTCCACGACCGCGTCGGCTCCGAGTTCCCGTACCCAGTCGGAGGACTCGGGGCTGCCGGCCGTCGCGAGTACTCTCAGACCGGTGAGTTCCTTGGCCAGCTGGATCATGATCGAGCCGACACCGCCCGGCCCTCCGATGATCAGCAGGGTTCCCTGGGAGTCCTTGGACAGCTCGAAGCGTTCGAACAGACTCTCCCAGGCGGTGATGGTGGTCAGCGGAAGCGCCGCCGCCTCGGCATGCGACGGACTCGTCGGGGCCCGGCCCACGATGCGCTCGTCCACCGCCTGACAGTCCGCGTTGCTCCCGGCACGGTTGAAGTCACCCGCGTACCAGACTTCGTCACCGACGCGCAGTGTGGTCACCTCCGGGCCCAGCGCCTCCACCGTGCCCGCCGCATCGAACCCCAGCACGCGGGGCTGTTCGGACGGAGTCAAGTCCGCGCGTGCCTTCACGTCCGCCGGGTTGACCGAGACGGCCGACACCCGTACCAGGACATCCCGGGGCCGTAGTTCGGGGACAGGCACCTCCACGTCCTGGAGGCTCTCCGGATCCTCGACCGGCAGACCCCGGAAAGATCCCACGCCATTCATTTTCTCTTTCGGCATTTCTTTTCTCCTTAGCGGCAGCTCTGTCCCGTCTGACGTGCCACACCGTTGCGTCGGGTTCTACGCAAACACTAGTTCTCACACTCGGCGCCAGCTCCGGTGATGCACGTTGGGTCAAGACCTCCGCACAGGCGGTCAATAAAATTGCGAAAACTGCCCCTAAGCTTGAAACGTAGACGTATGCCCTCGCCGGCACCCAAGAGCGAAAGAGGAAGAAAGAGCGCCGGACAGTCATCGAATGAAAGGCCTGTACGATCATGGATTCGGATACCAACTCAGCGGAGGGCGCGCTCGGGCGGGAGAAGGAAAGGGGCGTTCTCACGGAGTCAGATCCGATCGTGCTGCGAGCAGTGCGTAGCAGAGCCGTAGTGGTGCCCCTGCGCCGGCCCATCGTGGCGGGAATAGGCGAATTCGACCGATGGCCCCTGGTCCTGGTGGATGTGGAAACCAGTGACGGTGTTGTCGGAAGCAGTTACATCGCCCCCTACCGTGCGGCGGCCATGCCCGCGATCGTGGCCGAGCTCCGTGATCTCAGCGATGTCTGGGCGGGCCGGCCGCTCGCGCCCGCCGACGCTTTCGCCGAGTTCGGCAAGGACCTCAATGTGGTGGGAATCGCCGGCCTCTCGATGATCACCAGGTCGGCGCTGGACATGGCGCTCTGGGACGCTCTGGCGAAGTCCGCGGGTCTGCCCCTGGTGAGCCTGCTCGGTGGGACGATCGGGCCGCTGGCGACCTACAACAGCAATGGGCTGTGGCGGCACAAGGTCGATACGTTGGCCGCCGAGGCGCGCGAACTGCGCGACGAGGGCGGCTTCGGCGCGATGAAACTCCGGCTGGGCGATCCCGACTTGCGAAAAGACCTGGCAGCTGTGGAGGCGGTGCGGGACGGTGTGGGCACGGACGTCAACGTGATGGTCGACTTCAACCAGGCACTGGGATACGGGGACGCTGTACGGCGGTGTCACGAACTGGACGAGCGGGGTCTCTACTGGTTCGAGGAACCCATCGCGTACGACAATGTGGAGGGCTACGCCCGCCTGGCGGGCAAGGTGAGGACTCCCCTGCAGTGGGGCGAGAACTTCTACGGCCCGCGTGACCTCTTCACCTATCTCCGGGGCGGAGCCGTTCCCTACGCGATGGCGGATCTCATGCGCATCGGGGGAGTGTCCGGATGGCTCCAGGCGTCCGGTCTTGCCGCCGCGGCCGGCACTCAGCTGTCGAGTCATCTCTACCCGGAGATCGCGGCACACCTGCTGCGCGTCACGCCCACCGCCCACTGGTTGGAGTGGGTCGACTGGGCTCACCCCGTACTTGAGGACCCCTGTCTGCCCGTCGAAGGAACGGTCACCCCGTCGAACCGGCCGGGCATCGGCGTCACCTGGGACGAGAAGGCCGTCAGGAAATACACCGTGGCCACCTGAAGCCGCTTCCGGGCCTCCGGACGGCGTCACGCGAAGCTCACAGATGAAGGAGTTGGCTATGTCCACTCAATCCGTTGCTCCGTCACATGTAGCCCCTCCTCTGGGAAGTTGGGTGGCACCGGACTACGAGGTGGTGGCGAAGTTCAGCGACCTGATGCCGACGGGCGTCACCGTCACCGACGAGGGACGGATCTTCGTATCCTTCCCGCGATGGGGTGACGATGTCCCCTACACGGTCGCCGAAGTGGTGAACGGCGAGGCTGTCGCCTATCCCAACGCCGAAATCAACACATGGGCTCCGAACGGGAGCCCCGACAGCCTTGTCTCCGTGCAGAGCGTGATCACCGACCCCGCCGGACATGTGTGGCTCCTCGACACGGGCAGCCACTCCTTCGCGCCGTGGGTGGAGAACGGTCCGAAGCTCGTCGAGGTCGATCCCGCCAAGGACCAGGTCGTCCGGATCGTGCGCCTCGACGCCGAAGCACTGAACTCGACGACCTACCTCAATGACGTGCGATTCGATCTCTCCCGCGGAACGGGCGGATACGCCTACGTCACCGACTCTCAGCCCGAGGGCGCGCTGATCGTGGTCGACCTCGGATCCGGACGGAGTTGGAGCCGGCTCCGAGGCAACGCTTCCACCAGGGCAACGGACGGCTTCCGTGCGATCGTTCAGGGTACGGTCCGTGAGAACTACGCGGTCGGCGCCGACGGTATCGCGATCAGCGCGGACGGTTCTCTCCTGTACTACTGCCCCCTTTCCGGCCGACGTCTCTACAGTGTGCCGACCAGTGCCCTGACCGACCGCTCGCTCGGCGACGAGCAGGTGGCCGCGGCCGTTGTGGACCTGGGTGACAAAGGCTGCTCCGACGGGCTTGAGTCGGACACGGCAGGCAACGTCTACGCGACAGCCTACGAACACAGCGCCGTCCTCAAGCGAGCCCCGGACGGTACGTGGTCGACGCTGCTGCACGCCCCCGCTCTGCTGTGGCCGGACACACTGGCCCTGGCCGCAGACGGCTACCTCTACGTGAGCGTGAACCAGCTGCCCAGGACACCGCTGTTCAACAACGACGTCGACGACCGCATACCCCCGTACCAGGTAGTCCGTGTCCACGTCGGTGCACGCCCCGTACGCCTGACGCGGGACAGCGGGAGCAGCTGATCCCCCGAGCCGGCGGCAGTGCGGGCTCACCCCGACAGAAGGAACGAGTGCGATGAATACGCCCTACGACCTGATCGCCCAGGTACCCGCCTTCTCCCTGACCAGCGACGACATCCAGGACGGGGGGAAGATACCGCTGCCTCAGGCGAGCGGGATCCTCGGTGCGGGGGGTTCCGACATCTCCCCGCAGCTGAGCTGGTCCGGCTTTCCGGCGGAGACCAAGAGCTTCGCGGTGACCATGTACGACCCCACCGCACCCACCGGAAGCGGATTCTGGCACTGGGCGGTCGCCGACATCTCCGCCGAGGTCACTGAACTGCCGACCGGGGCGGGCGACGCGGCTGGCACCGGCATACCCGACAAGGCGTGGCAGCTCCACAACGACGCGGGAATGCCGCGCTACCTCGGCGCGGCCCCGCCGCCCGGCAGTGGCGAGCACATCTACTACATCGCCGTACACGCCGTTGACGTGCGGACCCTGGACCTGGACAAATCGGCACGACCGGCTCTCCTGGGATTCAACCTGGCCGCCCATACACTCGCGCGAGCCGTGATCACGGCGGGGTTCACAGTCGAAGGCTGACAGAGCAGTCCGGAGGCACCGGGGCCGTCCCCGATTGAACGATCGGGTTGACCGTTCGGCTGGTGGGCGTCAGTCGATGTCGATCACGATTTTGCCGTGGGCGCTGCCGTTCTCCACGGCCGCGTGGGCGTCGGCAACGGTGTCGAGGGTGAAGTTCCGGTGATCGAGCAGGGGCTTGAGTGCCCCTCTGTCGGCGAGGGCGGCTGCCTCGCGCATGATCTCCCCGTGGTGTTCCCGCCCGCGGCCGGTCAAGAGGGGCAGCAGGGTGAAGACACCGGAGTAGGTGGCTCCGCGGAAGGAGAGGGGTGCGATGCTGTGGGTACCCCACCCCAAGGCGCTCACGACGTGGCCGGTGTAGGTGCGTACCGCTGCGAAGGACGCGTCGAGTACGGGTCCGCCGACGGTGTCGAAGATGACGTCGAAGCCCTCGCCGGCGGTGTACCTGGTGACGTACGCGTCAACGGCGGTGGTGGTGTAGTCGATCGGCGTCGCCCCCAGGCCCTGGACGACGTCCAGTCGCGAGGGCGACGCGGTGGCGAAGACCTCGGCACCAAAGGCTCGGGCGATCTGAACCGCCACGTGGCCGATACCGCCGGCGCCGCCGTGGACGAGCACCTTCTGCCCTACCTGGACGTGCGCCCGGTCGACCAGGCCCTCCCAGGCCGTGATGACGACCAGGGGCAGGGCCGCGGTCTCGCGCATGGTGAGTGAGGTCGGTTTGCGGGCGAGCAGGCGGGCGTCGACGGCCGCGTACTCGGCGAGCGAGCCCTGCAGGTCACCGACGCCACCGGTCATGCCGTAGACCTCGTCGCCGGGGGCGAAGCCGGTGACACCCGCGCCGAGCTCCTCAACCACGCCGGCGAGATCCATGCCGAGGACGGCGGGCAGAGTGATCTTGGCGTGGGCAGCAGCACCGGCACGGATCTTGGTGTCCAGTGGGTTGACGCCGCTGGCTTTGACTTTGACCAGCACCTGCCCCGGGTCGGCGGTGGGCTTCTCCATCTCGCTCAGGATCAGCGGAGTACCGAACTCTTGCAGAACCAATGCGCGCACGAGTGAGCTCCCTTATGTCTTGTCAGTGAGGTGCGGAGGTCAGCCTGGAGGCCCCGCCGGGAAAGCTGAGAGCCAACTCCGCGGGCCGCTGTCCATCGAGTCGGGGGTACACCGCACCAGCGCCGAGGGCGTTCCTCCGGGAAGCAGGATCAGACGAGGTGGCCGCCGAGAACGGAGAGGAACTGGAGTTTGTTGTGGCTTTCGCTGCCGGGGCTGGCTGTGAAGACCGTGAGGATCTGGGACTGGTCGGGGTCTATAAGGCTCTGCCCGTGCAGTTCCATGGAACCGACCTGGGGATGGTTGATGCGCTTGGGTGCGCAGTACGGGCCGATGACGGGGTGCTCGTTCCAGATCTCGGTGAATTCCTCGCTGCTCTCGAGCAGTGCCTGGACGACGGCGGAGACGCGGGGGTTGGCGGGGTCGCGGGTGTGGGCGCCGTGCAGCTGGGCGGTGATGGTTCGGCCGTTGCCGGGGTGGTCCTCGGCGGGGAAAAGCTGCCGTTCGGCGGGATCGGTGAACCAGCGGTAGGCCAGGGCACGGGCCATGCCCGTGTGCCGGGTCTGATCTCCGATCAGGAGAGCGGAGAACCGGTTCTGCGCAAGAGTCTCCCCGAGATGGTTCATGATCTGCGCCGGGGTGTCTTCCATACGCTGGAAAATCGCGAGCATGCCGGGGTTGATGTGGTCGGAGCGGGAGACGCGCAGGGGCGTGGCGTAGCCGCCGAGCCGGAAGAGATGATCACGTTCGTCCAAGGACAGGCGGAGCCCGTGGGCGATGGCGGCGAGCATCTGTTCGGATGGGCGGGGCCCGCGCTGCTGCTCAATGCGGCTGTAATAGTCGCTCGACATACTGCTGAGGGCAGCGATCTCTTCACGGCGCAAACCAGCTGTACGCCGACGGCCGGTGCGGGGCAGACCGACATCCTCGGGCCGCAACGCCTCGCGCCGGGTGCGCAGGAAATCGGCAAGCTCTGCGCGGTCCATGCACCCTCTCCTCTCCGTACAGGCAGCGGCGGCAATCCCTCGATGAGGAGCCCCCGGGGCTCCCCTCCCGCGAAGCGCCGCTCAGGTCAGGTGTACACCAGCTTCACAGAGTGCGAAGGCTGATGAAGGGCTCAGCCAGGGACCGTCTGTCCGTGGCTGACGCACCGCCGACGCGGTAACACGCGACCTGGATCGTCTATTACCGCGGTGATCGTGAGTGACCTTGATCACCGGACTACTGTCCCTGGCTGCGCTCACTGGTTCTTGTGACGCTTGATCCCATGAACAGCAACCGTGAACGCAGTCTCCCCGCTCCCGCCCACTGGATCGACGGCCGGGCGATTCCCTTCGACGGTCCCGTGATCGAGGTGGTCAACCCGGCCACCGGCGCCGTTATCGCGACTGTCCCCGAAGGCACGGCCGGCGATGTCGACCGCGCCGTGGTTGCGGCCACCGCCGCGTTCCCTGCGTGGGCCGCCACCAACCCGGCCGAGCGTGCCGCCGTCATGCGGTCCATCGCCGCAGGCCTCAAAGCACGCAGCGAGGAGATCGCCGTCGCCATCAGCACGGAGATGGGAGCCCCGATCTCCCTGGCCCGCTGGGGCCAGGCCGCGATGCCGATCATGTCCACGGAGGCCATCGCCAGTGTCGAGAGCGACTTCCCGTGGAGCGAGGAGATCGCGAACTCGTTGATCCTCCGTGAGCCGATTGGTGTGGTCGCCGCGATCACTCCGTGGAACTTCCCGCTCCAGCAGGTTGTCACCAAGGTCGTTCCGGCCCTGCTGGCCGGCAACACCGTGGTACTCAAGCCGTCCGAACTCGCCCCGCTGTCCGCACGGATCTTCGCGGAGGTCGCCGCCGAGGCCGGTCTGCCCGCCGGGGTGTTCAACGTGGTGCACGGCACCGGTCCGGTCGTCGGTGAAGCGCTTGCCGGTCACCCGGCCGTCGACATGGTGTCCTTGACCGGCTCCACCAGTGCTGGCAAGCGCGTCGCCGCTGTCGCGTCCGGGACCGTCAAGCGGGTCGCACTGGAACTGGGCGGCAAGTCCGCGGCCGTCATCCTGCCCGACGCGGATCTGAAGGACGCGGTCACCCGAGGGCTTGCCAGTGCCTGGACCAACAGCGGCCAAGTCTGCGGCGCCTACACCCGCATGCTCGTCCCGGCCGAGCTGCACGACCAGGTGGTCGACCTGCTCCGCGAAGCGGCTGGCGAGTACACGACGGGCGATCCCACCGACGAGAACACACGGCTCGGCCCGCTGGCCTCCGAGGCGCAGCGCACGCGCGTGGCCGCCTATATCGAGCGGGGCGTCGCCGACGGCGCCACCCTTGTGGTCGGCGGTCCCCTCAGACCCGTGGGGCTGTCCACCGGTGCCTATGTCAAGCCCACCATCTTTGCCAACGTCGAACCGGACTCCGTCATCGCCCAGGAGGAGATCTTCGGCCCGGTCCTCGCGGTCATTCCCTACACCGATGACGACCACGCCGTACGGATCGCCAACAGCACGATCTACGGCCTCAACGGCGCCGTGTTCGGCGAGACCGAGCACGCCCTGGCCATCGCCAAGCGGATGCGTACTGGCCAGGTCGACATCAACGGTGGCCAGTTCAACCCGCTCGCTCCCTTCGGCGGCTACAAGCAGTCCGGCAACGGACGCGAATACGGCCGCTTCGGTCTGGAGGAGTTCCTGGAGACCAAGGCCATCCAACGCTGAGCCCCATACCAACGGCGCCCTCCGGCGGGCCGGGCTCAGACCGTCAGGGCCGGTTTCCGTGTACCACGGTCAATCAGATATCCACCCCAGGCCCTTCAAATCGGCGGTCGACTCAGTCCGAGGGACTTCCGGTCCCGTTCACACAGGGCAGTTCGTACATTTCCGAGTCACGCATCGCTGCAGCAGGCCGATCACCCCTGATGGGCCTGCGCCCAGCGCGAACATCGAGGTATTCATCTTGAGGGCAACACCCGGGCTCACTGCCCGCGCAGTCGATCGCCTCCTCCGGCGGCTCAGAAAGCTCCCCGCCCCACGCAACGAGTACGCCGTCGAGCGTGGCTTGCGGACGCCGACTCGCGATGGCTTCGTCCTGGTGAGTGACCACTACAGTCCTGTGGTCTCGGGCTCCGACAGCGCCACGATTCTGATCCGCACACCCTACGGCCGAGGGTTGCCGGTCGATGCGATCTGGGCCCGGACTTTCGCGGCGCGGGGATATCACGTGATCCTCCAGAGCGTCCGCGGGACGGTGGACTCCACCGGCACCTTTGAACCCATGGTGCGGGAAGCCGAGGACGCCCAGGACACAATCGTGTGGTTGCGCGAACAGCCGTGGTTCAACGGAAAGTTGGCAACTTTGGGCATGTCCTACCTGGCCTTCACCCAATGGGCCCTGCTGGCCGACCCCCCGCCCGAACTCCGGGCGAGTGTGATGATCGCGGGACCTCACGACTTCAGTCGGGTCATCTGGGACAACGGCTCGTTTGCGCTGGAGGCCATGCTGGGCTGGAGCGCTGTCAACAGTGTCTCGTTCGAGGACGGGCCGAGCCTGTTCCGGCAGCTCGTGTGGAACAAACAGTCCACGGACCGGTTGGATGCGTCGTTCGCGGGTCTGCCCTTGGCAAGAGCGGCAGAGTCCGTCCTGGACAAGCGTGCGCCGTGGTTTCAGGAATGGTTGGACCACACGGACCTGACCGACCCTTACTGGCGCCCGTACAACTTCACCGGCGCCGTGCAGCATGTGCGGACGCCGACGCTACTGGTGGGCGGCTGGCAGGACGTTTTCGTCGGACAGACCGTGGAGCAGTACGAAGCCCTGCGGTCCAGGGGCGTTGATGTCGCTTTGACGCTCGGCCCGTGGACGCACGCCGGTCACGTCACGAAGGGGTCAGGCGTCATTGACAACGAAGCCCTGGACTGGCTGGACATGCACCTCGGTAATGACGGACCGGCTCGACGTGCCCAGCCGGTCCACACGTTCGTCACCGGCAGCGACACCTGGCATACCTCCCCGCTATGGCCGCCGACCTGCACCGAGACAGTCTGGTATCCGAACAATGCCGGTCAGTTGACGGCGACGGTCCCGTCGGGAGGCGAGTCGGCGTTCAGCTATGACCCCGGCGATCCGACGCCCTCGGTAGGTGGGCGGAGACTGACAGGCGATGCGGGTGTGCGGAACAACTCGGATTTGGAGGCGCGGCAGGACGTCCGGACCTTCACCACTCAGCCCCTTACTGCCGATCTCGAATTCGAAGGATTCCCTGTCGTCGACGTGTCCTTGAGTTTGGACAACCCTCACGCCGACCTCTTCGTGCGTATCTGCGACGTCGATGTAAAGGGCCGCTCACACAACATCGCCGATGTCCTCGTCCGACTCGACCCCACGGCGGACGCCGGAGAGGTCCAGCACGTCACCGCACGGCTGTCTCCCTGCGCTCACCGATTGCTGAAGGGGCACCGTCTCAGGCTGCAACTCTCCGGCGGCGCTCATCCGCAGTACGCCCGAAATCTTGGCACTGGGGAGCCCCTGTCGACCGGGACCGGCCTCAATGCGGCCGTCCACACCATTCACCACGACAACACGCGGCTGACTCTTCCTGTCACTTCCACGGGGACCACCAGACCGTCGTAGCCCAACTTGCGGCCGGTGAGTTCGGGCAAAGATCCTCCGCGACTGCTGCCTCGGAGGGCGGAGGTCTCCACTCCGCCCTGCCGGCGGGACGGATGTGCCATTGTTTCCGGCGTCTTCCCGACAAGGCGTTACATACGCAACCCGAGGATTGGTCCCGCAACTCGGTGCACACCGGGTAGGAGACAGGGCTTTTATCCATGGACTCTTTGTCCATGGATAAAAGCTCCGGACCCGGTCCAGCTTCTGCAAGGCTTCAGGTTCATACGGATGACCGTTGACTAGGAGTCGTTGTGAAGGACATATCCGTTCCCCATCTGACTGGGAAACTCGCCGTGGTGACCGGCGCGAGCGACGGTATCGGGCTCGGTCTGGCCGAACGGCTGGCCCGCGCCGGCGCCGAGGTCTTGATGCCGGTCCGTAACGCCGCCAAGGGCGAGGTGGCCGTCGCCCGCATTCGCTCGTCCGTCGCGGGCGCCGCGGTTTCCACCTTGGCACTCGACCTGGCCTCGTTGAACTCTGTGGCCGCGCTCGCCGAGCACCTCACCGCTGTCGGGCGGCCGATCAATATTTTGATCAACAACGCGGGCATCATGATGCCGCCCACCCGGCACACCACGAGCGACGGATTCGAGCTTCAGTTCGGCACAAATCATCTTGGTCATGTTGCATTGGTGGCACGCATACTGCCGCTGTTGCGGGAGGGCAGGGCAAGGGTCACCACCATGACGAGCAGCGCCGCCCGCACCGGCAAGATCAACTGGGACGACCTTCAGAGTGAGCGCTCGTACGCGCCCATCGGATCTTACCAGGCCTCGAAACTGGCCAACCTGCTGTTCGGGATGGAGCTTGACCGGCGGAGCACGGCAGGCGGCTGGGGAGTTGTCAGCAATGTCGCTCATCCGGGGACGACCCTCACGAACCTGTACACCGCCGGCCCCGACATGGGGCGCCAGAAACCCTCGGCGTACAAGGCGATCATGACGCGGCTCGCTGGTTGGGGTCTGTTCGTGCAGAACGTCGACGCGGGATTGCTCCCTGCTCTCTATGCGGCCACAAGCCCGGAGGCGCGCGGCGGAGGCTTGTACGTACCCGACGGTCTCGGCCACTTCACCGGCGCTCCCACCAGCCAGACTCCCTACAAGCCTGCCCGGGACGAAGCCCTCGCCGCACGGATGTGGGAGGTCTCCGAACGTCTGGCCGGGGTCGCCTTCCCGCGCGTCTGACCCACACGCAGAAGCTCGCCCTGTGAACCGAGCCGAAACCACCGCCCTCCTGCGCAGGCGCCGTTGAGCACTCCAACTCGGACGTCAGGCCCCCCGAGGGCAGACCCAGAGGCAACGCGCCTGAATAGCGGCACGGTCCATACCTCCGCTCAACGTGATCCCTGCCGCTGTGCTCGGATCCCCCGAAAGCACGCCGTGACGGGCCACCACCGCCGCACATGCATACAAACTGGGGCCGCACCCTTCCTGTGCGGGGAATTGAGCTCGCCGACGGTGGCCGGCGACGAAAGAAGGAGCTTTCGCGTGACGACCGTTATCCAGCACGTGCTGAATCGGCTTCGGGAAATTGGCGTGAAGCACGTCTTTGGCGTACCCGGTGATTACGCCTTCCCCGTCAACGATGCCATTGCCCAACATCCAGACGTCGAGTGGGTCGGCAACTGCAACGAACTCAATGCCGCTTACTGCGCGGACGGCTACGCACGCGTTCACGGGGTGGGCGCGGTGTGCACCACCTACGGTGTCGGAGAACTCAGCGCCATCTGCGGCATCGCCGGCGCCTACACGGAGCACGTTCCACTGTTCCATCTCGTCGGAATGCCGCAGATGGGGGTCCAGGCTCACCACTCCGTCGTGCATCACACATTGGGCGACGGCGAGTTCAACCTCTTCGAAAAGCTGTCGGGTGCGGTGGTCTGCGCGAGCGCCATCATGACCCCCCAGAACACCGCCGCCGAGACCGAGCGCCTCATCGCTGCCGCGCTCTACCACCGTCGGCCGGTCTACATGGCCTTCCCCTCCGACCTGGCAAGCATGCCCGTCGTCGGTGAGGCGCAGCCGCATCCCACTCCGGCCAGCGATCCCCGCCAGGTGGATGCCGCCGTGCAGGCGATCAGTGACATGCTCGGCAGAGCCAAGAGCTCGTGCGTCCTGCCCGGTGTCCTCCTGGCACGTGCCGGCCTGGAGCAGGACCTCCAACAACTCCTCGACGACACCGGAATGCCCTTGGGGAGTCCTCAACGAGGACCAGTCCGCCTTCGTCGGCATGTACGACGGCAAACTCATGAACGAAGACGTCCGCCGCTTCGTCGAGGACAGTGACGTCGTCATCCTCGGTGGCACACTGATGAATGACTTCAACACCGGGGCGTTCACCGCGAACCTCGATCCCGGCCGGTTGATCGACATCCGGCACCACTACGTGCGGGTCGACGGCATGACCTACCAGAGCGTGGAGATGAAAGACCTCCTCAACGCTCTCGCCGAGAAGCTCCCCCACAAGCAGTGGCCGCAGCCGTCGGCCGAGATCACACGCATGGCGCCGGCGGGAGGCAGCGGTGACGACCCCATTACCGCCGCGACCCTCTACCCGCGGTGGGAAAGGTTCCTCAAGCCGAACGACGTGCTGATCGCCGAAACCGGAACAGCGTCCATGGGCATGGCGTTCGCCCGGCTGCCCGCGGGTGCCACCTTCCACAATCAGACACTGTGGGGCTCGATCGGCTGGGCCACCCCGGCAGCTGTGGGCGCCGCCGTCGCGGCCAAGGACAGTCAGCGCGTCGTGCTGATCACCGGAGAGGGCTCGCACCAGCTGACGGCCCAGGAAATCAGCCAGTTCGGGCGAAACGGCCTGCACCCGGTGGTGTTTGTGATCAACAACAACGGCTACCTGATCGAGCGCCTACTCTGTGCCGACGGCGACGTCGCTTACAACGACATCGCCGAATGGCGATACTCGGAGCTGCCGAAGGTGCTGGGCTGTGAAGGTTGGTACACGGCGCGCGTGACCACCATCGCTGAGCTCGACCACGCCATGGACACCGCGGCGAACGCCGACACCGGATGCTACGTCGAAGTGGTGACCGGCACCTACGAGGCACCTCCCATGCTCAACCAACTCCACAATTACACCGCGACGCTCTACTCGACCTGAGCGCCCCTTAGGTGCGCCGGACGTTCCGAGAGCTCCAAGTTCGCACCCCCCAACCTTGTGGTCTTGCGCTCGAACTCTCACTCCCGCTCCAGCGCTATAGACCCGGTAGCCCCATACGCCCCCCACGCCTTCCCGCACGCCCTCCTCACCGCGAGACGATCCTCCCCGTGGCCAGCGGCGGAGCCCGTGCCGCATAGGTGTACGGGCTCGAAGCGCCCTAGCCCGATCTGTAATCGACCACGTCCGTGGGTGCCTGGTCCAGGCGGAGAGCTGGTACCCGTCACGTTTTTACACCCTGCGGTATTCGTCAGACTCCGCAGGGCCTAGGTGTATTGCCCTGTGAGGTTGGTGACGCGGCTGGCGGGTGGTTTGCCTGCGAGCGCGGTGTGTCCGCGGTGGTGATTGTAGGTGTGGAGCCATTGCGGGAAGGCGTCGCGTCGTTCCTGCTCTGAGCGGTAGGGCTTCGCGTAGGCCCATTCCTCAGCAGTCGGGATCCAGCGTCTCGTCTGGTCGAGCTGCTGAAGCTGGACACGCTCGAGGAAGCGCAGCATCTCCAGGCGCGCCCGCCAGTCCGTCACCCCGTCGTTTCCCTGCTCACCCTGGCGCGCAACTCGGAGCGGGCCGCCGGGCGGGCTACCAGATACGGGTGCCACCACAGGCGCACCGACAGCCGCAACAGCCGCCGTCGCAGCACCGTGTTGTCGCCCGGGGAAGAAGCAGCGAGGTCCTGGTAGGCGGCGGTCCAGGCGCGCTGGGTGCGAACGAGGCCGTCGGGGAAGAGGCGGGGATCCATCCCCCTATTAGAACGTATGCTCGATTACCGCGCCGAGCCCGGTACCGGCAGAGTGCCCCTCTCGCGGAGACGCAGCGCTCCAAGTTGGCCCATGAACGGTCCGAGTTGGCCTGTGAGTGTCCGGGGTGGGCCAGCAGGGTAGCGGTCGCCCTCGGCAACTCTCCCTGGCCCTCCACCGCGACGGACAAGGACCCGGGAGATCAGCGGCACGCGATGGATACGGTTCCCAGGGGCGGTCCCGGCCCCAGCCAGTCGCACAGGAGCACGGTCGCGTCGTCCTGGAGATGCCCGTGGTGGTAGTCGAGGAAGGTGTGGACGAATCGGCGGACGGTCTCCTGGGGGCTCAGCCTGGCGGCGGGGTACTGGGTGAGGACGGAGATGAAGCGGTCGAGCCCGAATTCGCTCCCGTGCGCGCGCCGTGCCTCCGTGATGCCGTCGGTGTAGAGCACGACGCGGTCTCCCGGCTGCAGCTGGTGCCGGCAGACCGCCGCCTGCCCACCGCCCAGGCCGGTGCCGAGCGGGTACGCGGGTTCGCACTGCAGGCGGAGCGCGTTCTCCCCGCGCAGCACGAGCGGGGGGTGGTGTCCGAAGCTGGCCCAGCGCAGCAGCCCGGAACGGGTGTCCAGGGAGATGAGGAGAGCCGTGACGTAGCGGTCGTCGTAGACGCGGTTCAGCTCTTTCTCAATGGCGTCACCGGTCTCGGCGATCCCGGCCCCGCGGCGGCGGGCGCTGCGGGAGGCGGCGACCGCCAGGGCGGCCGTCTGGCCCGCGGCGGTGTCGTGGCCCATGGCGTCGAAGATCGACAGATGGACCTGGGGGCCGGCCGTCGCGTAGTCGTAGGCGTCACCGCCGATCCAGTACGACGGCTCCAGCGTGGCGCAGATGGCCACCCGTGAGTCGGTGTAGGTACGAGGCGGCATCAGGTGCCACTGCGCCTCGGCGGCCACGTTCATCGGCTGGGTGCGGTTCAGGTGGGCGTAGGTGTCGCTGTGCCCGCGTTTGGTGGAGATGGCCAGCGCCACCAGGGCCGCCAGCCCCCTGGCCTGGTCACGGACGGCGTCGCCGTCCCGCGCGGTGGCGACGAACATGATTCCGATGCGTTCGTTGCCGTTGAACAGGGGCACCCAGTACGCGGCTCCACCGACCGACGGTGTGGTGGCGGGGAGCATCCGGCCGTACTGGTAGGCGCGGCCCGCGTCGGTGTCCTGGATCCTCAGAATCCGCTCAGCCGACGCGTCCGTGCGCGCTCCGGCGAGCAGATGGAGCGCGCGGCGCTCGACATCGCCGAGATAGAGACGTACGTCGGTGAAGCCCGCGGGCCCGGCCCGCTCGCTCACCGTGTCCGGGAGGTCGTCGAACGAGGTGTTGCCGATGACGCTCAGCAACCCCGCGAACAGTCGCTCGCCCCTGTTGTCCCGATCATCCACGCCAGTACTTTCCGGTAATGCGACATTCACCCGTGAATGTTCCGATCGTACATCGGGGCCAATCCGCCAGGTGCCCGGTGGAGGCATGCCGCCCTGGAGGCGTTCGAGGTCCGAGGCGCGGACCTGGAACCGGAACAGCGCGATCACGGCCGAGACGCCGGCCATCTCCGTACCCCGTCACCCCACGCCTTCGGCAGCGAATGCGTCTTCTGGAACGTCTGTTTCTGGGCCGGGCTCGCGTCCTCCATGAAGTCGCGAGCCTGGGTCTTCCCCTCGTCCCTGGTGGCCGTGCCGAACACCGCCAGCAGGATGGACAGCCGGTCAGGTGGTCGCCGGTGCGCAGGTAGCGGGCTACGAAGTCGGAGTGCGATTAGGGAGCGTATGTGGTTGCGATCACCAGGTGGTCCGGGTGAGTTCTCTGAGCCAGATCATCGAGGCGCGCAGGTGGAGGCCCGGCGAGGTGGGCTGCGACGGCGCCGGCCCCAAGTCCCTGTCCCGCACGGGGCCCCCGTCGCCCGTGCCTTCCTAGATCGTGCCGCTCCACGCCCGGCGGTTCTCCCGTCGGCGCACATGGCCGCGCCAGCCCGCGAGCAGCGTCATGCCCGTCCATGCGGCGACTCCCGTGACGAGGCCGCCGAGCCTGCCTTCGGGGTCGACGTCCACGGCGTCCTCCAGCGGGACGGCGCCTTCCGGGTCGCGGAGGATCTCGATGCGGTCGCCCACCCGGTAACCGGGGTTGCTCCCCCGGTACTCGAGGGTCTCGTCGAGTTCACCGCCCGGCCCGACCAGTGTGAACCGGTGGTTCTCGCTCGCCGTTCCCGCCGCGCTGTCCGCGGTGATCGTGACGGTCTCGCGGACGCCACGTCGGTCGAGCGCCGCCTCGGGGGCGTACTGGACGGACCCGACGAGAATGAAGAGCGCGGGGACCACGGAGAGGACGGCGAGCCACCACGCCCTGTGGAGCAGCCGCAGCACGATCACGAAGACCAGGCAGCCGAGCACGCCCGCCGCGATCGGGATGAAGTCCATGCCCAGCGTGACGTAGGCGAGTCCGGTGTTGCCGGCGGCGATCCCCCAGGCGACCAGCAGCACCCAGAGCGTGGCGAGTACGGACGCCCCGGCGCTCCTTCCCGTGCGCTGCCCACCTGGAGCGGGCACTCCGGCCCCGGCCGCGTCCCCGACGCCGCCCGCCACGGGCGCGTTCATCCTCTGATCGCTCATCCGCGCAGCATACGAGGCGACCGGAACGCCGTACCCACGTGGCCCGGGACCGGTGTCAGTGGCGTGTGCCAAACGACCACACCCGACGGACGCCCGGTCCCGCCCGCGCACGCCGACGAACGCACCATGCTGACGGCCTGGCTGGACTTCCACCGGTCCACTTTGGCGCTGAAGTGCGCGGGCCTCGACGACACGCAGGCGCGCAGGACGGCCGTAGTGCCCTCGTCCATGACGATGATCGGCCTGGTCCAGCACCTGGCGGAGATCGAGCGGAACTGGTTCAGCCGCGTGTTCGCCGGCGAGGACGTGGCGCTGCTGTTCGGGGACCACGGCGGGTTCGGATTCACCCTCGACCCGGACCGGACCCTCGAGGAGGCGCTGGCGACCTGGCAGACGGAGGTGGAACGCAGCCGTGAGCTGATCGCCGACGCTCCGCTCGACGCCCCCGGCAGGCTGTCGGAGGAGAACGCCGCCGTCCTCGGCGAGGACAGTGTGTCCCTGCGCTGGATCCTGATCCACATGATCGAGGAGTACGCCCGTCACCACGGTCACGCGGACCTGATACGCGAAGCCGTCGACGGCGTCACAGGCGCCCAGGGAGCGTATGTGGTTCGATCACCAGGTGGTCCGGGTGAGTTCTCTGAGCCAGATCATCGAGGCGCGCAGGTGGAGGCCGGCGAGGTAGCTGTCGGGGGTCTTGTCGTAGCGGGTGGCGATGCCTCGCCAGGCTTTCAACTTGTTGATCAGACGCTCGACGGTGTTCCGCTCTTTGTAGAGGTCGGCGTCGTGGCTGACGGGCCTGCCGCCCTTGCTGCCCTTGTTCTTCCGGTTGGCGGCCTGGTCCTTCTTCTCCGGGATGACCGCCTTGATGCGGCGTTTGCGCAGGTGGGCGCGGTTGCCGCGGGACGCGTATGCCTTGTCACCGGCGACCGCGTCGGGCCGGGCGCGAGGACGGCCGACGGGCCTGCGGACCCGTATCTTCTTCAGTACCGGGATGAACCGCGGACTGTCAGCGGCCTGCCCCGCGGTCAGGATGAACGCCAGCGGGCGGCACTTCCGGTCGCCGGCGACATGGATCTTGCTGGTCTGCCCGCCCCTGGAGCGTCCGAGGAGGGCGGCCTTCAGCCGGAGTTCGCGCCGTCGCCGGATGCGTCATCGGTCTTCCCGCTGAGGGACGCACCCAATCCGAATCCAACGGCGGCTCTGTCCTCGTCGATGAGCCTCACGGCCCGGACCAACGCCCCTAGTGCACGCCCCGCCCCGCCACCGGAACGCCCCCAATTGAGGACAACAAACCCCGCCCAGATCTCCGTCTGCTGCGCTCCCAACACCCTCGCTTCACCAGCCTCGGCGCTTGCATCGGAACGCGCATCGGCCTCCGATGGTCCACCTCCCAGACGCGCTGCGACCACCCCCGCGCCCACGAGTCCAACCGCCGCCCCAGAAACCACCAACGACCTACGACGCACGACACGGTCCTCTCAATCCACGAACCGCACTTACTCTCTATGTACCGCTCAGTACGGCTTTGATTTCGCCGATCTGCCGAGTGACCGCAGCGCGGTCGCTGTCACTCTTCCATCCTGATAGCAGGATGGAACTATCACCTTCAGCAACCTTACGCAAGGCACCTAGAGCCACGGCATGAAGTTGGGCCTGAGGGCGAATGTCTCGGATCACGTCCAGAAAATTATCGCCATCAATCCATGCATATTCATGCGAACCAACGGAAGCTGCGGCCACGATCGCTGCGGCCACAACTACCTCTTCCGGCAAGAATTCCCGGTTAACGAGGGAAGCGTCTGCTGCGACTTTCACGAGAATGTCCTCCACGAAGGCCAATCGCCCTTCCACGGACAAGCTTCTCGCTTGGTCAATAAAGTCTTGCGCGCTGTCGCTTTCTAGAACTCCACAGCCCCACGTCCCCATATCACTACCTCCAATTTAGCTTGCCACCCAGACCGCTGAAATCAAATTCAGGGTCCCGCCGATTAACGAGAGAGACCCCCCGACTTTTCAATCCATCCATAACTGTCTGCTCTACCCTCCTCGCAGTTACGGAGCTTACGCCCACCGGGAGAGGAATCCAGGTCACATTGCAGATATCCGCGCATGAGTATCCTGCAGTACCCACCGCGTGAGACGGCTTGGTTGCAGCCGTTACTCGGTCCTGAATATTCGTTCTCGACATTCCAACATACTTCTCTCCACCTTTCAGGTGGATCGTATAAACCCCTGGCGTACAGGCATGGATCACCTGGGCAGTAGCCACCGCCGAGCGCCTCGACCCACTGAACACGCCACCCCGGATGCCCGACATCCCCGAACCACGAGCCGACGACCTGAAGCCGTTCCTCGGGCACTGGAGCCCCTATGGCCCCTGATACGAAACCCTCCTGGCGCCAGCCCTGGCCTGCCTCCCCGCGGGACCCCGTCGTCTCACGGCTGCGATGTTGATAGTGGCTGCGATCTCAAATCCGGCCTCCCCACGCGCAAAGCAGGAACCCAAACTGGGTGAGGAGCCGAACGCGTCTTGCGTGCAAGCACAATCGAGCTCACGGCGAAGCCCCACCAGAGCGCTCCGGTGGGGCTTCGCCTCACGGCTCCGGGCAGAGGCCCCGCCTGGATGTCCCCCGGCAGGTCTCTCGCCCTATCACCGACGCTGTCACGCGCCTGTCACCAACTACGCGGACTCTTCCGGACCTCGATGCCTTGACCTGCTATTACGTAGTCGTCATGGACTGACGTGGACGCCATAGACGGTCTCTACAACCTGTGCCATGTGGTACCGAGCGAGGGACCCAGGATGAGCACCGGCGCGTCGTCCGGTCCGTCCATGCGGTACTGCAGCGTCAGGGTCCGGGCAGGCATCGGCGTGTCACTCACTTCGCTCACATCGCTCACTCGCGTCAGGTTAGTGAGATGGTCACCGCCACACCTCACGGGGTGGTGGTCACCCTGTGGTGGTCACGGGGTGGTCGTGGAGACGACGTACACGCGGGGCATGGCCGGATCGCTCAGGTCCACGGTGATGTCCTGGGTGGGACGCGGGTCCTTCTGCTTGTGCGTGGTGCCCGACCACACGCGGGTGGGGATGAAGTTCCAGCCGACGGTGCGCGAGTCGCGGGACGCGATGCTGACATGGCCCTCCTTGAGCGCCGAGCGGTGCGTGCCCAGTTCGGTGAGGAAGGTGTCGAGCCTGCCGGACGTCACGTTGAACTGCACATACAGGCGGCTGGACTTCCAGTTGCTCGTCTCGTAGTAGCGCACGTTCGTGGCGCGCGCGGGGATCGGCACCTCGAAGACCCGCTGCTTCATCCGGGACGGCACGTCGTCCGTGAGGCCGGTGGCCGAGGACTCCAGCTCCTTGTCGAGCCCGCTGCGCCTGCTCTGGCCGGCCGAGACCACGAGATAACCGGCGGGGACGCCGATGAGCAGCACGATCACTATCGCCGTCAGCCACCGGCGGCGGACCATGTGGCGGTGGTTCTCCGGGGGCTTCTGGGACTCGTCCGGAGACTTCGACTGGTGGGGCACGGTCATGAGGGAGGTTCCTGGCTGGTGCGGGGGGCTCGGCCGGTGCTGGTACGGGGTTCCCGGGGCTCTTCCGGTGCTCGCGGTGGCTCGGAGGTGTGCTCGTCCGACGCCGGCTTCGGCTCGGTCTGCGCCTCTGCTTCCGCCCGCGCCGCCGCGACGGACTCCTGTGCCTCGCGCACGGCGGCGGCGCGGGACTCCTCGGCCTCGCGCAGCTCCTGCTCCTCGCGCAGTTCCTGCGGCATCCGGCCGGTGCGGATCGCCTCCGCGTACAGCTCGTACTTCTCGTACCGCTCCAGCCTTCGCCGGTTGGCCCGGCGGAAGCGGCGCGCCACGAGCCGGGAGAGGTCGGCCGCGCCGACCATGCCCGCCTCGGGGCCCAGCTGCGCCTTGGCGATACGGGCCTCCGGCCGGTAGCCGCGCCCGGTGAGCTGGCGGCGGAAGGCCTCCCTCGCGGGGCCGATCAGCAGATCGTCCGCCGCGCTGACGCCGCCGCCGATGACGAAGCAGGACGGGTCGAGCGCCGCCGCCAGGTTGGCGATGCCGACGCCGAGCCACTGGCCGATCTCCTGGAGCAGTTCGACGCACATGGCGTCGCCCTCGCGGGCCAGCTCGGTGATCAGGGGGCCGGTGATGTCGGGGATGTGGCCCTTGACGCGTTCGATGAGGTTGTACGCCACCGGGGAGTCGGCGGCGGCCAGTTCCCTGGCCTCCCTGACGAGCGCGTTGCCGGAGCTGTACTGCTCCCAGCAGCCGCGGTTGCCGCACGGACAGCGGTGGCCCGCGGGCACGACCTGCATATGTCCGAACTCGCCGGCCACGCCGTACTTGCCGCGCTTGACCCGGCCGTCCTCCAGTATGGCGCCGCCGATACCGGTACCCAGCGTGATCATGACGAGGTGGTCCTCGCCGCGCCCGGCGCCGAAGCGCCACTCCGCCCAGGCGGCGGTGTTCGCGTCGTTGTCGACCATCACCGGGACGGCGAGCCGGGAGGAGATCGAGTCCCTGAGGGGTTCGTCGCGCCAGGCGAGGTGCGGGGCGAAGAGGACCTTCGCGCGGTCGGCGTCCACCCAGCCGGCGGCGCCGATGCCGACGGCGTGCACGTCGTGGCGGTCGGAGAGGTCCAGCACCAGCTCGACGATGGTGTCCTCGACGACCTTCGGGCTCTTGGACTTGTCCGGCGTCTCGGTGCGGATCTTCTCCAGGATGTTGCCGTCCGGGTCGACGACACCGGCCATCACCTTCGTACCGCCGATGTCGATGCCGACCGTGGGCACCCGCGGCGCCGACGCGTGCGAGCGGCGTTCGCGGGTGCCGACGGTCCGCAGCACGGGGGCGCGCGCGGTGCCCCGATGGGTGAAGTCGCGGTAGGTGCTCATCCCAGCCGCCCCCTCATGTGCCGGGGGGCCACCGCGGGCCGGGCGGCCGGCGTGGGGCGGGGACTTCCCGAGCTGGGGCCGCCGGCCGGGCGGGCGGCGCTGCTACCGGAACGCGGCCTGGGTACTCGCACGTGTCGTGTCGTCCCTGCGGATCGGGGGCTCGTCGCGCCCGGTGTCCGGGGCGGCGGCGGTGGGGGGTTGTCCACCGCCGCCGATTCTGCCATCCGGAAGGTGGGGAGGTGGGTCAGGGCTTGGCGCCGCCGCCCGGCGGCTCGCCGTTCTCGTCCTCTTTCACCAGTTGCCCCCTGTCGTCCACCGGGCGGCCACCGAGGTGGGCAGGCGCGGGAGCCTTCTCCAGCTCGTGGCTCAGCTCTTCGAGCTCCGACCCGCCCGCCATCTGGCGCGTCAGCTCGTCCAGGGTGATCGACCGCTTGGTGTGGCTGCCGGCCATGACACCGCGCTTGAGCAGGACGAACCGATTGCCGACGAGATACGCGTGGTGCGGGTTGTGGGTGATCAGCACCACGCCGAGACCCGCGTCGCGCGCGGCGGCGACGTACTTCAGTACGACCCCGGACTGCTTCACGCCGAGCGCGGCGGTCGGCTCGTCCAGGACGAGCACCTTGGCACCGAAATGGACGGCGCGGGCGATCGCCACGCACTGCCGCTCACCGCCGGACAGGGTCCCGATGGGCTGGTCGACGTCGCGCAGGTCGATGCCCATCCGCAGCAGCTCTTCGCGGGTGGTGCGGCGCATCCGTTCGACGTCGAGGTGCTTGAAGGGGCCCGCGCCCTTCGTCGGCTCGGAACCGAGGAAGAAGTTCCGCCAGACGGGCATGAGCGGCACGACGGCGAGGTCCTGGTAGACGGTGGCGATACCCAGGTCGAGCGCCTCGCGCGGCGAGCCGAGCGTCGTCTTCCTGCCCTCGATGAGGAATTCGCCCGCGTCGTGCTGGTGCAGACCCGCGATGATCTTGATGAGGGTGGACTTGCCCGCGCCGTTGTCGCCGAGGACGCAGGTGATCTCACCGGCGTGCACCTCCAGCGAGACGCCTTCGAGGGCCCGGATGTTGCCGTAGTACTTACTGACGTCGTCCAGCTCGACCAGGGGTGTCGTGGTCGCCGTTCCGCCGGCGGTCGTGGCGGTCGCGGGCGTGGTCGTGCCGGTCATCGGGTTGCCTCCGCGCGCTTGCGGACCCATGCGTTGAGCAGGGTGGCCAGAAGGAGCATCGCTCCGAGGAAGAACTTGAACCAGTCCGGGTTCCACTCCGCGTACACGATGCCCTTGCTGGTCATGCCGAAGATGAAGGCACCGACCGCGGAGCCGATCGCGGAGCCGTAGCCGCCGGTGATCAGACAGCCTCCGATGACCGCGGCGATGATGTAGATCAGCTCGTTGCCGACGCCCTCGCCGGACTGTACGACGTCGAACGAGAAGAGCAGGTGCTGGCCGGAGACCCAGGCGCAGAAGCCGACGCCCATGTAGAGGCCGATCTTCGTCAGCCGGACCGGGACACCGACGGCGCGGGCGGCCTCGGCGTTGCCCCCGACCGCGAAGATCCAGTTGCCGAAGCGGGTACGGAGCAGGATCCAGGTCGCGAGGGCGACCAGGCCCGCCCACCAGAGGATGGTGACCTTCAACTCGACGCCGCCGAGGTTGAGTTCGGAGGCGAAGACCTTGCGCGCCGACTCGAAGCCCTCCATGTCGCCGATGCTCTTGGTCGAGACGGTGCGGCTGATCAGTTTGGTCAGACCGAGGTTGAGACCGGTGAGCATCAGGAACGTGCCGAGGGTGATGATGAAGCTCGGCAGTTTCGTCCGCGTCAGCATGAAGCCGTTGAACACCCCGATGGCGAGGGTCACCAGCAGGGACACGAGGACGCCGACCCAGATGTTGGCCGTCATCTGGTAGCTGAACATCGAGGAGATCAGCGCGGAGCTGGTCACCAGCACGCCGGCCGACAGGTCGAACTCGCCGCCGATCATCAGCAGCGCCACGGGCACCGCCATGATCCCGATCGTCGACGCCGCGTACAGGACGGTGCCGAAGCTGGACGTCTTCAGGAACGAGTCGGCGACGACCGAGAAGAAGAGGAACACCGCCACGGCGCCCACGACCGCGCCCAGTTCGGGCCGGCCGAGCAGTTTGCGCAGCGGCGAGGCACCGAGCAGCCGCTCGTCCACGGCCGGGCCGCCGCTGCCGCCTTCGCCTTCGCCCGGCCGGTCCTTCACGGGTGGTGCGGTTGTGGTCATCGGGTCCCTCGCTCCGCGTATTTCTCCAGCTCGGCGGCGTCCTGCTTGTTGATGATCTGCGGTCCGGTGAGGACCGGGCGCCCGCCGCCGAGTACATCGGCGTTGTACCGGTAGAGCCAGAGCAGATCGACGGCCTCGTACCCCTGGAGGTACGGCTGCTGGTCGACGGCGAAGCCGAGACGGCCCGCCTTGAGCGAGCCCGCGACGGCCTCGTTGAGGTCGAACGTGTCGATCTCGGCCTTGCTGCCGGCCGTCTCCTTCGCCTTGACGGCGGTGTCCGCGAACGGCGCGCCGAGGGTCACGACGGCGTCGATGCTCTTGTCGCTCTGGAGCTTCGCCTCGATGGACGCCTGGACGTCGGGCATGTTGGTGCCCTCGACATACAGATTCTGCATGGTGCCGTCGAAGGTCTTCTTCGCCCCGGCGCAGCGCTGCTCATGGCCGACGTTGCCCTGCTCGTGCAGGACGCACAGGGCCTTTTTCCGGCCGCGCTTGTCCAGTTCGTCGCCGACCGCCTCGCCGGCGATGGACTCGTCCTGGCCGATATGGGTGAGCGCGCCGAACTGCTTCGACTGCTCGGAGCCCGAGTTGACGGTGATCACCGGGATGCCGGCCTTGGTGGCCTTGGCGACGACGGCCTTCATCGCGTCGGGCTTGGCGAGCGTGACGATCAGCCCGTCGACGCCCTTGTCTATGTACGACTGGACGAGCTGCGCCTGCTGCTGGCCCTCGTCGCTGTGCGCGTACAGGAAGTTGATGTTGTCCTTGACCGCGGCCTGCCCGGCGCCCTTCTGGACGATGTCCCAGAAGGTGTCACCGTCTCCCGAGTGCGTGACCATGGCGACGGTCCACTTCGGTGTGCTCACCGCGGCCCGCCCCCGTGCCTGTGCCTCGGCCGCCGCGGCCCGCTCCTCGGCGCGTTTGCCGCCGGTGCTGCTGCATCCCGCCAGGGACGCCGCTCCGAGAAGCACCGCCAGCACCGCGCCGATAGCGCGTACCCCTGTTCGATTCCTAGCCACGACGCCGTGCCCCTCTTGCTGTGCTTCCCGGTACCGCCGGGCGTCGTACGTCCGCGCCCGGCGGCCCAAGTATCAGGCATGGGTGTACGGGGCATGGTCAGCGGGTGCCGCGGGCGGTGTACTTCTCCAGCGCCGGGACGTCCTTCTCGGTCACGAACGCGGGTCCGGTGAGTACGGGCTTGCCGCCGCCGATCACGTTGCCGTTGTTCTTGTTGAGCCACAGCTCGTCGACCGCGAGATAGCCCTGGAGGTACGGCTGCTGGTCCACGGCGAAGCCGATCTCCTTGGCCTTGAGCTGCTTGACCACGTCCGCGTTGAGGTCGAAGGTGTTGATCTCGGCGCTGGAGCCGGCGCCCTCCTTCGCCTTGACGGAGGCGGCGGCGAACGGCGCCCCGAGCGTCACGACCGTGTCGAATCCGTCGGGGCCCGCGCCGCTCTGGAGCTTGGCCTCGATCGACGACGTGGACGCGGGCATGTTGGTGCCCTCGACGCCCAGATTCTCGACGGTGCCCTCGAAGGTCTTCTTGACACCGGCGCAACGGCCTTCGAGCGAGACATTGCCCTGCTCGTGGATGACACAGAGCGCCTTCTTCTTGCCGCGCTTGTTCAGCTCCTCGCCGACCGCCTCACCCGCGACTGCCTCGTCCTGGCCGATATGGCCGAGCGCCCCGAAGGGCTCGGAGAACTCGGCGCCGGAGTTGATCGTGACGACCGGGATACCGGCGGCCGTCGCCTTGGCGAGGACGGCCTTGACCGCCTCGGGCTTGGCGAGGCTGACCACGAGTCCGTCGACGTCCTGGTCGATGTAGCTCTGGATCAGCTGGGCCTGCTCCTTGCCCTCCTTGTTGGCCGCGTAGAGGAACTGGACGTTGTCCTTGGCCGCCGCGGCCTTCGCGCCGCTCTGGACGATGTCCCAGAAGGTGTCGCCCTCGCCGGAGTGCGTGACCATGGCGATCTTCATGCGCGGGGTCTTGGCGGCCGTACCGCCACCGCCGCTGTCGTCGGCCTTGTCCTCGGCGTCCTTGCCGCCGGAGCCGCTGCATCCGGCGACGAGGGCGAGTGCGCATGCGGTGAGCAGCGCCGCCGCCGTGCGGCCCGCCGCCTTTCGGTTGGTACGCATGTGGGTCCGCCTTCTCTCCCGGCCGCCCCGTTGCGGCTGGGGGGAGTTCTAGCGGCGGGCGCGCGGCCCCGTCAATAGTTTGTCCGAACATTCTTACGAAGAATGGGGTGTGGCCGGGGCCGAGCGGGGCGCGGGGCTCAGGGGCGGACGAGGAGCTGGAACTCGAAGACGTAGCGCGAGGCCCGGTAGATGTGCGAGCCGAACTCGACCGAGCGGCCCGTGTCGTCGAACGTGGTGCGTTCCATCGCCAGCAGCGGTGCACCCGTCGCCTCACCGAGGAGCCCCGCCTCCTCGGCGTCGGCGGCGCGCGCGCCGACCGACTGGCGCGCGCTGTGCAGCGTGATGCCGACGGCGCGCATCATCCGGTAGAGGCCGGTGGATTCGAGCTGTGCGGTGTCGCAGTCGAGGAGTTCGACGGGGAGATGGTTACGCAGCCGGGCCATCGGTTCGTCATGGGCGTACCGGAGCCGTTCGATGAGCCGCACGTCCGTCCCCTCGGCGACCCCGAGCGCGGCGGCCACCTCGGCGGCGGCCGGTTCGACCGTGTTGCGCAGCACGCGGGTGGCGGGGCGCTGGCCGGCCGCCTCCAGGTCGTCGTAGAGGCTGCTGAGCTCCAGGGGGCGCCTGACCTGGCTGTGCAGGACCTGGGTGCCGACGCCCCGGCGACGTACCAGCAGCCCTTTGTCGACGAGCGACTGGATGGCCTGGCGGACGGTGGGCCGGGAGAGTCCGAGCCTGCCCGCCAGCTCGATCTCGTTGCCGAGGAGGCTGCCCGGCGCGAGTCCACCCTGCTCGATGGCCGCTTCGAGCTGCTGCGACAACTGGAAGTAGAGCGGGACCGGGCTGGTGCGGTCGACACCGAGCCGGAGCGCGGCGGCCTGAGGGGCCGATCCGCCCGTCTGCTCTGGTTCCGGCTGCTTGGACACGTGGGCGAGCGTAGCCCCGTGCGATGTTGACGGAAAGTCCTGTAGTTCGGTTGTCAGGACAAGCGGGTCGACGAGCAGTGACGTTCACCGTCCGAACAGAGATCAACATCAGGTCTAAATGTCAGGACAAACGCTTGACATGACGACAGGGCGAAGGCCACCTTGGGGGCCATGCGCATCGGACTCATCGGCACCGGCCGTATCGGCACCTTCCACGCGGAGGTGCTGAGCCGCCATCGCGAGGTCGGCTCCCTGGTCGTCGCCGACACGGACGCGGCCCGCGCCGCACAGGTCGCCGACCGTACGGGATCCACGGCCGCCCCCTCGGTGGACGAGGTCTTCTCCTGGGGCGTGGACGCCGTCGTCATCGCCTCCGCCACCTCCGCCCACGCGGACCTGATCAGCCGCGCCGCGCGGGCCGGGCTGCCCGCCTTCTGCGAGAAGCCGATCGCACTGGACCTCAAGGGCACGCTGAGTGCCCTGACGGATGTGGACGCCGCGGGCACCGTCCTGCAACTGGGCTTCATGCGCCGCTTCGACGCCGGTTACGGCGCGGCCCGCGATCTCGTACGGTCCGGCGCGCTGGGCCGGCTGCACACCGTGCGGGCCATCACCTCCGACCCCGCGCCGCCGGCCCCGGAGTATCTGCCGCTGTCCGGCGGGCTCTACCGGGACTGTCTGGTCCACGACTTCGACATCATGCGCTGGGTCACCGGGCGCGAGGTGGTGGAGGTGTACGCGACGGGTTCGGACGCCGGCCCCCCGATGTTCCGCGAGGCCGGGGACATCGACACGGCCGCGGCCGTGCTCACCCTGGACGACGGGACGCTCGCCACCGCGACGGCCACCCGCTGCAACGGCGCGGGATACGACGTACGGATGGAACTGGCGGGCGAACAGGACCAGTTCGCGGTCGGCCTCGACGACCGTACGCCGATCACCTCGACCGAGCCGAAGGGGCCGCCGCGCTGCGACAACCCGTGGCCGGGCTTCCTGGAACGGTTCGCACCGGCGTACGAGGCGGAGCTGGACGCCTTCGTCCGGGTCGTGGGCGGCGAGCTGGAGAACCCGTGCGACGGGCACGAGGCGCTGCACGCGCTGCGGATCGCCGAGGCGTGCGAGCTGTCCCGGCTCGAACACCGGCCGGTGCGGCTGGAGGAGATCCCGGGCGGGCTGTAGGAGAGCCCGGCTCGGCATCCCCCCGGGAGGGCCCTTCCTGCCTCAGGCGGGTTTCTGTACCGGCAGCACCGTGCCCTGCGCCACCGCGCACAGGGTCTCCGTGCCGTCCTCCGCCACCGTGATCAGGTCGCAGCGCACCGTGGCCTGCCTGCGCCCCGCGTGCACGACCGAGGCGCGGGCGACCAGCTTGGACCCGGTGCCGGGGCGCATGTACTGGATGGAGAAGCCCGCCGTCAGCACGGCGGGGCCGAGCACCGAGCCCGCCGCGAACGTGATGCCGTTGTCGGCGGCGTACGCCATGACTCCACCGTGCAGATAGCCGTTCTGCTGCTGAAGGTCCTCGCGGATGTCCAGCTCCAGCTCCGCCTCGCCGTCTCCGAAGACCATGATCCTGGTACCGAGCAGGCTGCTGAACGGCTGGCCTTCCAGCACCTTCCGCGCCAGGACGATGTCGAACTCCTGCATGGTCACTCCTCCGGAACGTACCCGCGCGGCACCCCGCGCCTTCATGCCTACCACCGCACCGGCAGACCCCGCACCCCTCGGATCAGCATTCCGGGCAGCCAGTCCAGCGGCCCCGTGTCCGGGTCGAGGGTCAGGTCGGGGCAGCGTTCGAGGAGGGTACGGACCGCGATCCTGGCCTCCAGGCGCGCGAGCGGCGCGCCGAGGCAGTGGTGGATGCCGTGACCGAAGGCGAGATGTCCGTGGTTCTGGCCCTTGGCGCCGGTCGCCGTGGCCGTCGCCGTACGCCGGATGTCGAAACGGTCCGGTTCCGGATAGCGCGCGGGGTCGCGGCCCGCGGCGCCGAGACCGACCAGCACCGCCTGGTACGCGGGGATGACCGTGTCGCCGACGGTCACAGGCTCGCTGGTGAAGCGCGCGGTGGCGTTCAGGACCGGCCCGTCGTAGCGCAGCATCTCCTCGATCGCGCCGTCGAGCAGCCCGAAGTCCTCGCGCAGGGCGGTCAGTTGACCGGGGTGGCTGAGCAGGGCCCGCATGCCGTTGGTGATGAGGTTGACCGTCGTCTCGTGACCGGCGATCAGCAACAGGAAGGCCATCGCGCGCAGTTCGGCGGCGGAGAGCCGGTCGCCGTCCTCGGCGCGGGTCCGCAGCAGGGCGGAGAGCAGGTCGTCGGAGGGGCCGGCGCAGCGCTTGTCCTCGATCAACTCGTCGAAGTAGGCGCCCAGTTCATGCACCGCCGTGTACTCGCTGGCAGCGCCACCGGGGGCCACGACCTCCGTGGACCAGGCCCGGAAGACAGCACGGTCCGCGGCCGGCACACCGAGCAGCTCGCAGATGACGGTGATGGGCAGCGGATACGACAGCGACTCGACCAGGTCGCCCTGGCCCGCCGGAAGCATGGCGTCGATCAGCTCGTCGGTGAGTCGCTGGATCCGCTCCCGTAACCCGGCCACTCTGCGGGCGGTGAACTCACGGGCGACGAGCTTGCGCAGACGGGTGTGGTCGGGCGGGTCGACGACCAGCAGGGTCGGGCCGATGACGCGCTCGTCGAGCATGCTGCCGCCCACCGTGGCCGGGGACTTGGAGAGCCGGGGGTCGGCGAGCGCGGCGCGCGCCTCTCGGTGCCCGACGATCAGCCAGAGCCGGTCTCCGTAGGGCGTACGGATCTGGTGGACCGGTCCCGACTCGCGAAGTTTCGCGTAGTACGGGTACGGATCGGCGGTGAAATCGGGCCCGTACGCGCCCAGATCGACGACACTCATCACGTCAGGTTACGTCGCCCCGGCGTGCGCCGCCGACCTGGCCGGGTGGCCGCCCGCGCGCTCCCTCAGGGGCCCGACGACACCTACGCCTTCTCCCCGCCGTCCGTCACCAGATCCGCGTCGTGCACCAGCAGGGCGATCTGGACACGGTTGTTGAGGTCCAGCTTGGCCAGGATGCGGGACACGTGCGCCTTGACCGTCGGCAGGCTCATGAACAGCTCCGCCGCGATCTCCGCGTTCGAGCTCCCGCGCCCCACGGCGAGCGCCACCTGCCGCTCGCGCGCCCCGAGGCGGGTCAGCCGGCCGGTCGCCGTGTCCTTGCGCACGGCGGTGGGCGTCCCCGCCACATGGGTCATCAACTGGCGGGTGACGGCCGGGGAGAGCACCGGCTCGCCGGCCGCCACCTGCCGTACCGCCGCGACGATCTCGACCGGTGGCGTGTCCTTCAGGACGAACCCGGCGGCGCCCGCGCGCAGCGCCCGGAGCACCTGCTCGTCCGCGTGGAACGTGGTCAGGACGAGGACTTCGGGCGCGCCGGTGCGCGCCCGCAGGAGTTCGGTGGCGGTGATCCCGTCCATGGCCGGCATCCGGATGTCCATGAGCACGACGTCGGGGGTGAGTTCGCGGACGAGCGCCTCGACCTCGGCGCCGTCGGACGCCTCTCCCACGATCTCGATGCCGTCCGCGCCCCCGAGCATGAACGTCAGTCCCGCGCGTACGAGTGGATCGTCGTCGACGATGAGCAACCGGATGGTCGTGGTGGTCATGCGGACCACGGTAGCCACGCCCGGACGGCGAAACCCCCGTCATTCGTCGGACCGTGCTCGAACCGTCCGCCGGCCAGGGTGGCCCGTTCCGTCAGTCCGATCAGTCCCTGGCCTGATCCCGGCACCTCCGGGACCGGACCCCGCGGCGCCTCGTTGCGTACCTCCACGGTGATTCCGTCCCCCGGGCCGCCGCTCACCAGGACGGTCGTGCCGGTGCCGGGGGCGTGCTTGCGCGCATTGGTCAGGCCCTCCTGGGCGATGCGGTAGGCGGTGCGGCCGGTGGTGGCGGGTACGGCCGCCGGATCGTCGACGCCGCTGTCGAGGGTGACCTTCATCCCGGCCTCGCGTGACTCGGCGACCAGCGCGTCCAGGGTGACGAGGGTGGGCTGCGGACGCTCGCCGTCGTCGCCGGGCGCGCGCAGCACACCGATGATCATGCGCAGGTCCTGGAGCGCCTCGTGCGCGCTGTCGCGGATGACGCCCGCGGCTCTGGCCACTTCGGCAGGCGGCGCGTCGGGCCGGAACTCCAGCGCGCCCGCGTGGACGCTGAGCAGCGTCAGCCGGTGCGCCAGTACGTCGTGCATCTCGCGGGCGATGGCCTCGCGGGCCAGGCGCTGCGCCTGCTCGGCCCGGAGCGCCGCCTCGTTCTCGGCTCGTACGGCGCGCTCGCGCAGCGCCAGCACGAGCTGCCGCCGCGCCCGCACGAGCATGCCCCAGGCGATCGCGAGAAGAGTGAGGAGCGCTCCGAGAATGACCGCGACGAGATGGGTGGTCGTCGGGTCGGGCCGCAGGTACGTCTGGGCGGTCGCAGCCGCGAGGGCCAGAGCCCCGACGTAGGCCACGGGCTTGAACGGCCGGTGGATGGCCAGGCTGAAGACCGCCACCAGAGCCGCGCCGCTCGCCGCCGGCGACACGATCTGCACCAGGGAGAGGCCGATGGCCAGGGCCGGCGGCCGGCGCCGCCGCAGCCAGAGTGTGCAGCAGGCCGCGACGCCGATCAGCAGGTCGGCCATGACGACCAGCTCGCCGTTGCCGACCCGCTCGGACGCGTCCAGCGCGACCATGCCGATGAAGACGGCGAAGAGGAAGACGGTCAGGTCCACGACCCAGTCGCGCACGGTGCGCCGGGGCCGGCGCCCGGCCCGTGTCCCGGCGCGCTCGGGGCCGAGGGGTCCCGCCATGGCCGAGGGCAGCAGCCAGGGGTATTCCGTACGCGTCATACGACCAATCTATGCAGGTGGGGGTGGCGCGCTGCCCGTGGGCCGCGGCAGCTACCAAAGTCGCGGGTTCATCGACTTAAGGCCGGTCCGGCGGATCTTCGCGGATCAGACCGGGGTGGTCCGTGCGGGTGCGTCCGAGCCGTTGTCGCCGTCCGATTCCCGCCGGTGCCGTGGGCGCCGGGCCGGTTTGATCGAGGTCATCCGCGGCACCCACTCGCCGCCCGCCGTCGCGGGCGGCCGACCGAAGGACGCACTTATGTCTGTATCGAGTTCCGCGCCGGCCGGCAGGACCGCGCTGGTCACCGGCGGCAGCCGGGGCATCGGGGCGGCGATCGCCCTGCGGCTCGCCCAGGAGGGCGTGGACGTCGCGATCACGTACGTCGCCGACGAGACGGCCGCGCAGGCGGTCGTGGGGAAGATCGAGGCGACCGGACGGCGCGGCCTCGCGCTGCGCGCCGACTCGGCGGACCCCGCGCAGGCCGTGAGCGTGGTGGAGCGGGCCGTCGACGGTCTCGGCGGGCGGCTGGACATCCTCGTGAGCAACGTCGGGATCGGGCTGCTCGGCCCGCTGGACACCTTCTCGGTGACCGATGTCGCCCGACTGCTGGCGGTGAACGTGCGGGGCGTCTTCCTCACCACGCAGGCCGCCGCCACGAAGCTCGTACGCGGCGGCCGGATCGTCACCATCGGCAGCTGCATGACCCAGCGGGTGCCCGGCCCCGGCGGCACGCTCTACGCGACGAGCAAGTCCGCGCTGATCGGGCTGACCAAGGCGGTGGCACGGGAGTTGGGCGAACGGGGCATCACCGCGAACATCGTCCACCCGGGCCCGACGGACACGGACATGAACCCGGCCGACGGCCCGTACGCGGCCGGTCAGAGCGCGATGACGGCGCTCGGCCGGTACGGGTCCGCCGACGAGGTGGCGTCGGTGGTGGCGTTCCTGGCGAGTGACGAGGCGGCGTACGTCACGGGCGCGGAGTTCGCGGTGGACGGCGGGCACGCGGCGTGAACCGCCCGCGGTCAGCCGCCCAACTCCCGATGGCGGGCGGCCAGTCGGGCGGCTCCCTCCTCGGTGAGTGAGCCGAAGAGGCGCAGCCGGGAGATACCGCCGTCCGGGAAGATGTCGATCCGGATCTGACGGGCCGTCACGGGGCCGTCGAGGACGAAGCGGTGGTTGGTGTCGGGCTGGAGGCGGGTGCGGGGCAGGATCTCGGTCCACTCCCCGTCCGTCCCGGCTCCCGGCTCACCGTCGCGTGCGGAAAGCGCCGCCCAGCCGGCGGAGTTGCCCTTCAGATACGCCGTGTCGATCTCGACGGCGCGGATCTCGGACCGCTCGGCCAGCTCGTAGCGGATCCAGTCGTTGCCCTTGTCGCGGCGCCGGCGCGTCTCCCAGCCGTCGTCCATCCGGCGTGAGCGGCCCGGCTGGATGGTGTTGGTGGCGGGTGAGTAGAAGCGGTCGGAGGCGTCCTCGACCCGGCCGCCGTTCTCCAGGGCGAGGAGGTCGAACGTACCGAGGGCGGCCAGCCACACCGGGTCGGGCGCGACATCGCCGTACACCCGCAGTCGCGCGATGCCGCCGTCGGGATGCTGGTTCACCCGCAGATGGGTGAAGCGCCGCTCGGCGCGGACGCCGAAGCTGTTGGCCGCGTGTCCGCCAACAGCGGTACGGGGCACGAGAGTTGTCCAGGTCACGCTGTCGGCGAGCAGGTCGTCCGGGGACGGCGAGCCGGGCAGCGACGCCGCCTCGACGGACACGGCCCGCGGGTAGTTGCCTCGGAAGTGCGCGGTGTCGACCACGATGCCGCGTACGACGCCGGGGGCGCCGAGCCGTACGAGAGCCCAGTCGTGGTCCTCATCGGTGGGGTGCGGCCGCTCGGCGGACGCACCGCGCCTGCGGCGGGTCTCCCAGCCGTCCATGATCTTGCCCTTGTGCCCGAAGCGCTCCGGGTCGAACTCGGCGGGGCCGGGCTTCAGCAGATTCTCGCGCTCGGCGAAGAACTCGTCGTTGGCGGCGATGACACCGGCGCCGAGCCTGCGGTCGGCCAGGTCGACGAGGTGGGTGAAGGGGTGGCCGGCGGAGCGGTAGTCGGCGTACGGGTCGCCGCCGCCGTACGGAGCGGCGTCACCGGTGAAGGCGGCCTCGGGCGGAGTGTGGGCGGAGGAAGCGGGCAACGGGCTTGTGGGCACGGTCAGTTGGTCCTTTCGAGCAGTCGGCCCGAGGGCTCGGCGATGGCTCCGTCGGCGACGATCCGCCGACCGCGCAGCCAGGTCGACCTGACGACGCCGTACAGCGCCCTGCCCGCGTACGCGGTGATGCGGTTGCGGTGCTGGAGAGCGGCGGGGTCCACGGTGAACGAGTCGTCGGGCGCGAGGACCGCGAAGTCGGCGTCACGCCCCGCCTCGATGGCGCCCTTCCTGTCCAGCCCGGCCAGCGCGGCGGGGGCCGTCGACATCCAGCGGGCCACGTCGTCGAGCGAGTGACCGCGTCGGCGGGCCTCGGTCCAGAGCGCGGGCAGGCCGAGCTGGAGGGAGGAGATGCCGCCCCACGCGGTCGCGAAGTCGGAGGTCTTGAGGTCGGTGGTGGAGGGTGAGTGGTCGGAGACGACGCAGTCGATCGTCCCGTCGGCCAGGCCCTGCCAGAGGGCGTCCTGGTTCGCGGCCTCGCGGATGGGCGGACAGCACTTGAACTCGGTCGCGCCGTCCGGGACTTCCTCGGCGGTGAGGGTGAGGAAGTGCGGGCAGGTCTCGACGGTCAGCCGTACGCCGTCCCGCCTGGCCGCCGCGATCAGCGGCAGCGCGTCGGCGGACGAGAGGTGCAGGACATGGACGCGGGCGTCGAGCCTGCGAGCAGCGGCGATCAGGCCTTCTATCGCGGCGTTCTCCGCGTCGCGGGGACGGGAGGCGAGGAAGTCGGCGTACTTCGCGCCGGTGCGGTGCGGGGCGGCGGCCAGTTCGTGCGGGTCCTCGGCGTGCACGATGAGCAGCCCGCCGAAGCCGGCGATCTCGGCGAGCGACCGGCCGAGCTGTGCGGCGTCCAGCTCGGGGAACTCCTCGACGCCGGACGGCGACAGGAACGCCTTGAAGCCGAACACCCCACCGTCGTGCAGGGACTTGAGGTCCTTGACGTTGTCGGGGAGCGCGCCGCCCCAGAAGCCGACGTCGATGTGCGCCTTGCGAGCGGCGACCTCACGCTTGATCCGGAGGTGGGCCGTCGTGGTGGTCGGCGGCAGGGAGTTGAGCGGCATGTCGATCAGGGTGGTGATGCCACCGGACGCCGCCGCGCGGGTGGCGGTCCAGAAGCCCTCCCACTCGGCGCGGCCGGGGTCGTTCACATGCACATGGGTGTCGACGAGGCCGGGGAGTACGACGTCGTCGCCGACGTCCTCCAGCCGGGCGCCGGGCGGCAGCCCGGAGCCGTACTCCCGCTCGTAAGGGCGCTCGTGGGGGAGCACGGCGGCGATCGTGCCGGCGGCGACGGCGACCGAGGCGGGGCGCGTGCCCTCGGGGGTGACGACGCGCGTCGAGCGGATCACCAGGTCCACGTTCCGGTCCAGGTCGGTCACCGGCCACCCTCACTTCTTCGTCATGTCCAGGCGGGAAATCCAGAGAATTCAACGAACTGTTGAAGGAGTCTTCATGCCGGACCGGGGTCCGTCAAGGCCGCTCCGCCCGTGACCGCGCCCGCTGCACTACACTTAAGTGTTTCCACAGAGTGAAAACCGACTTTCGCCAGACAGAAGACCGCTCCACCCTCTACCGTACGGACCGATCACTCCGGGTGACGGGCGACACCTTGACAGACACCTGCTGACCGGCGAAAACGTGGATCGGCCGATGGCCCCATCCACCGATCGGCCCGCTGATCAGGACACCGGTAACCCGCCGGAGCGCCCGGTAAACTTCTGACTCGCCCCGCCTGTCCCGACGCCCCGAGAGGACCGTTGTTGTGCCGACGTCCAGCGCCGCCAGCGCCACCGACGCTGCCAAGCCCGCCTCCGCGAGCGGTGGCGTCCAGTCCCTGGAGCGCGCCTTCGATCTGCTGGAGCGGATGGCGGACGCGGGGGGCGAGGTCGGCCTGAGCGAGCTGTCGGCCAGCAGCGGTCTGCCCCTGCCGACCATCCACCGGCTGATGCGTACCCTCGTGGCCTGCGGTTACGTACGCCAGCAGTCGAACCGCCGGTACGCGCTCGGTCCGCGCCTCATCCGGCTGGGCGAGACGGCGTCGCGGCTGCTCGGCACCTGGGCGCGGCCGTATCTGGCGCGGCTGGTCGAGGAGACCGGCGAGACGGCCAACATGGCGCTGCTCGACGGCGACGAGATCGTCTATGTCGCGCAGGTGCCGTCCAAGCACTCGATGCGGATGTTCACCGAGGTCGGCCGGAGGGTCCTCCCCCACTCCACGGGTGTGGGCAAGGCGCTGCTCGCACACACGTCGGCCGAGGAGGTACGGGCGCTGCTCGCGCGTACGGGCATGCCCGCGGCCACGGAGAAGACGATCACGACGCCCGACGGCTTCCTCGACGCGCTGGAACTGGTGCGCGCGGCCGGTTACGCGGTGGACGACAACGAGCAGGAGATGGGGGTCCGCTGCCTGGCGGTCCCGGTGCCCAACTCCCCCACCCCGGCGGCGATTTCGATCTCCGGGCCGGCCGGTCGCGTCACGGAGACGGCCACCGAGAGGATCGTGCCGATACTGCAAGAAGTGGCGCGGGACCTGTCCGAGGTCCTGGCGAGCACGGCGGCGGCTCACCAGCAGCACTGAGCCTGCCGCCGGCCCCGGGGCCCGAGCCGCCGTACGCCCCAATCCCCTGGGACGCACGGCGCTCAGGCGCCTCGGATCCGGTACCCGATACCTGAAAGACCGGGCGTGCGGCGGCGCTCGCCGGTCAACTGTCACCCGGCGGTTTTCCTACTGGTCGTACGGGTTCTGCTGGTCGTACGGATCCTGCTGGTCATGCGGGTCGTACTGGTGGCACCGGTCGTTCTCAGTGCCCTAACTCTCCGAAGAGATCTACCGCCTTCCTGACATCCATCAAGGTGGGCGCCAAGGCGCTCACCGAGCCGATCGAGCCGACGATCAGCAGCAGTGAGCGGCGCATCCGCAAAATCTCCGGATCGCCCCCCGCCACCATCGCGGCCATCGCGGCGAGTTCCTCTTCCGCGATTCCCCTGTCTCTGAACTCACTCGGATACGCGGCGAGTTCTCGTCTGAGACGCGCCACGGCGAACCGCAGCCCGGTCAGCCTGGGATCCTCGCCCTGCTCTGTCACTCGCGTATGCCCCACGCTCCGCAACAAAGTTCTCCCCCTCGCACGCCATCGTGCATGTGCCATCGGCATCGTGCTCGCCTCTCCGGCGCCTCCCTGTTGACACGCCTGGCGCCGTGAGACGCCGCACAGTAAACGCCACACCAGAGGCCCCGCGCCACCGACTGGACAGTATTCAACTTGTCCAACTGACGTATCGCCAGGTGAGCGCCTGACAACGATCTGACACACCGTCCGGCGGAAGACGACGGCGGCGCGCGGCAGCGCGCGAACGTGCTGGTGAGGTAAGGAGAACCTATGGAAAAGAACGATCACGGAGAGTCGCCGGTCGCGGGGCTGCTGCTCGCGGCGGGCGGGGGGCGGCGGCTGGGCGGCCGGCCGAAGGCGCTGCTGCCGTACCGGGAGCGTCCGCTGGTGGAGCACGCCGTGCGATCACTGCGGGAGGGCGGCTGTGAGCAGGTGTACGTGGTGCTCGGCGCCGCCGCCGACGAGGTACGGGCCCACGCCCGGCTGCCGGGCTGCGTCCTGGTCGACAACCCCGAGTGGGCCGGCGGCATGGGCTCCTCACTCCGGGCCGGGCTGGCCTCGCTGACGGCAGCCGGCACGTCCCGCGCCGCGCTGCTCATGCTGGTCGACCAGCCGGGGATCGGTCCGGCCGCCGTGGCGCGGGTCCGGGCCGCCTACCGCTCCCCCGGCACGCTCGCGTCGGCCTCCTACGGAGGCGAGCGCGGCCATCCGGTGCTGTTCGGCGCGGACCACTGGGCCGGGATCGCGGCGGATGCGACGGGCGATCAGGGGGCACGCGGATATCTGAGATCCCGTGCGCGGGACATCGCACTCGTCGAGTGCGGGGATGTCGCGGACGCGTACGACATCGACACGGAGGAGGATCTGTCGCACCTTGAGTAAGGGCGGTGGCACTGAGCGCCGCGGTCTCTCGCCCCGGAGAATCTCGACATCAACAAACCATTGAACTTCCACCATGAGAAAACTACTATCCACAGGCCAGAAGCGCCCGACCCCCCGGAAGGCGCCCGTGACCGCAGGCCGGAGCCCCGGCACCCAGTGCCCACGGTGACCCGGCGGTCTCTCCCGGAGGCCGCCCGTCGAAGGAGTGACAACTCATGTCCGCACCAGCGCCGTCCCCGCTGGCCGTCGTCGATGCCGACACCCTGCCCCGGCAGGACGAGGTACTCGACCCCGCGGCCCTCGCCTTCGTGGCCGAGTTGCACCGGCGGTTCACCCCCCGGCGTGACGAGCTCCTGGTCCGCAGGACCGAGCGGCGCGCGGAGATCGCCCGTACGTCGACGCTGGACTTCCTGCCGGAGACCGCGGCCGTACGCGAGGACGACTCCTGGCGGGTCGCGCCGGCCCCGGCCGCGCTGGACGACCGCCGGGTGGAGATCACCGGGCCGACCGACCGCAAGATGACGATCAACGCGCTCAACTCCGGCGCGAAGATCTGGCTCGCCGACTTCGAGGACGCCTCGGCTCCCACCTGGGAGAACGTCATCACCGGCCAGCTCAATCTGATGGACGCCTACGCCCGGAAGGTCGACTTCACCGACCCGGTGTCCGGCAAGTCGTACGCGCTGAAGGCCGCCGGCGAACTCGCGACGGTTGTCACCCGCCCGCGCGGGTGGCACCTGGACGAGCGCCACCTCCGTTTCGGGGACCGCGCCGTCCCTGGCGCGCTGGTCGACTTCGGGCTCTACTTCTTCCACAACGCCAAGCGCCTCGTCGAGCTGGGCAAGGGCCCGTACTTCTACCTCCCGAAGACCGAGTCGCACCTCGAAGCACGGCTGTGGAACGACGTGTTCGTCTACGCCCAGCAGTACCTGGGGATCCCGCAGGGCACCGTCCGCGCGACCGTACTGATCGAGACCATCACCGCGGCGTACGAGATGGACGAGATCCTGTACGAACTCCGCGACCACGCCTCCGGGTTGAACGCCGGCCGCTGGGACTACCTCTTCTCGATCGTCAAGAACTTCCGCGACGGCGGGGCCAAGTTCGTCCTGCCGGACCGCAACGCGGTAACGATGACGGCCCCGTTCATGCGCGCGTACACCGAACTCCTCGTCCGTACCTGCCACAAGCGCGGCGCCCACGCCATCGGCGGCATGGCGGCGTTCATCCCCTCCCGGCGGGACCCCGAGGTCAACAAGGTCGCCTTCGCCAAGGTCAAGGAGGACAAGGACCGCGAGGCGGCGGACGGCTTCGACGGCTCCTGGGTCGCCCACCCCGACCTGGTCCCGATCGCGATGGCCTCCTTCGACGCGGTCCTGGGCGAGCGCCCGAACCAGAAGGACCGCCTGCGCGAGGACGTCTCGGTGACGGCGGCCGACCTGATCGCGATCGACTCCCTCGACGCCAAGCCCACCTATCAGGGCCTGGTCGGTGCGGTCCAGGTCGGCATCCGCTACATCGAGGCCTGGCTCCGCGGCCTCGGCGCGGTCGCCATCTTCAACCTGATGGAGGACGCGGCGACGGCGGAGATCTCCCGCTCCCAGATCTGGCAGTGGATCAACGCCGGAGTGGTCTTCGAGAACGGCGAGACGGCCACCGCCGACCTGGCCCGCAAGATCGCCTCGGAGGAACTGGCCGCGATCCGCGCGGAGATCGGCGAGACGGCGTTCACCACGGGCATGTGGCAACAGGCCCACGACCTGCTGCTGACGGTGGCCCTGGACGAGACGTACGAGGACTTCCTGACCCTGCCGGCGTACGAACAACTGCGGGGCTGAGCCACCGCAGACGGCCGCCGCCCGCGACCGCCGGCCGCGTACGCTCCCGGCGCGGGGACGGATGATCGGGCGGGGGTCGTCCTGACCGTCCGGGGCGACTGAGGGCCCGGCAGCGGGCATGCTCGGGTCATGCCACAGAGACGACTCCCTCTCCGTGCGTCACGTTCGACTGGAATGAGCGGGTGGCGGAGAACCACGCGTACCGCAGGCCGGTGTCGATCACCGCAGAGCAGAAGGAGGAGGCGGCGCCGCGGGCGGAGCCTGCGTTCCGGGGCTGGGCGGGCACTGACGGACGGCACGGTCGCGGTCGCTGTTGTGACGGTCGTCCGGGCCGATCAGAATCGGCGCATGGCCTTCATACGCTCCTACCGGCCCGACGACCGAGCCGATGTGTTCGACATCTGTGTGCGGACCGCCGACGCCGGTGGCGACTCGCGGCATCTGTATCCGGACAGTGAGCTGATGCCCAGCATCTTCGCCGCGCCCTATCTGGAGTTGGAGCCGGAGCTGGCCTTCGTGCTGGACGACGGGGAGGGGCGGGCCGGGGGGTACATCCTGGGCGCCGAGGACACCCCGCGGTTCGTGGAGGCGTTCCGGCGGGAGTGGCTGCCCGTCGTGGGTGGGCGGTATCCGGCGCCCATGGGTGCTGGGGCCCGTACCCCCAGCGAGAACATGGCCGCCCTGCTGCACGATCCCGAGCGGATGGTGCTGCCCCAACTCGCCGGTCATCCGGCGCACTTGCACATCGACCTGTTGCCGCGATGGCAGGGGCGGGGGCACGGGAGGGCGCTGGTTCTGACCCTTCTCGACGCGCTGCGTGCCAAGGGGGTGGGCGCCCTGCATCTGTCGATGTTGACCGCCAACACCAGGGCTCGGGCCTTCTACGACCGGGTGGGGTTCTACGAGATCGCCGTGCCGGACGCCGGGGAGGACGTCACGTTTCTGGGGCGTGGTACGACGCCCTGACCTCGACCAGGCCGGCACCCGCTGGTCGTACCGCGCACCCCGCACCCGAATCCCCCGTCTCCGTCTCGCGACCGCGCCGGCACCGTAAAGCATCACGTGCGTTCGAGAGGGCGGGGCGGGTGGCGATGAGTTTGGGTCGGCGGTCGGGTCTACCCCGCATGGACACCGATACCGATACACGATTTCCTGACCACGGACCCGTCTGTCGCAGCATCGCCGGGCTGCTCGACGGCGTTGAGGAGAAGCACCTCGCGTCGCCCACACCGTGCCCCGAGTACACCGTGCGTGAGCTGCTCGCGCATCTGGTCGGGCTGACCCTCGCCTTCCGGGACGCCGGGAAGAAGGAGCTGGGGGTGACGACCGACTCGTCGCCGAGCGAGGCGCTGCCCCAGTTGGAGGACGGCTGGCGAAGTGCGCTGCTCACGCAGATGGACGGGCTCGTCGAGGTCTGGCGTTCGCCCGACGCCTGGCAGGGCTTCACCCGGGCCGGCGGGGTGGATCTGCCGGGCGAGGTGGCGGGGATCGTCGCGCTGAACGAGTTGGTGGTGCACGGCTGGGACCTGGCGCGCAGCACCGGTCAGGCGTACGAGATCGACCGGGCGAGCCTGGAGGCGACGCTCTCCTTCCTCGAACCGGCGGCGGCGAGCGCCGAGACGGGTGACGGGCCCGAGGGGCTGTTCGGCCCGCCGGTCCGCCTGCCGGACGACGCGCCGCTGCTCGACCGGGTCATCGGGCTGAGCGGACGCCGACCGGACTGGCAGCCCGGGGAGTAGGGCGGAGATCGGATCGGGGTGGCGCAGCCCGGGGGGCGCGCCACCCATGCCGTCCTACGGCGCGTCCCCGGCCGTACGCAACAACGCCCGTGCCTCATGTCGGAAGCGGGCGTCCGCGCGGCCCGGGTCCTGGGAGAAGCCGGGTATGAAGACGTGGGCGTCCCGTTCCGCCAGGCTGGTCAGTCGGCGGAGCTGACTCTCCGTCAAGTTCTCCGCGCCGACGGCCCGCAGGGCCTCCAGCGCGGTGTACGGGTCGGAGTTGGTCTCGGCGGATGTCAGGGCCGCCTCCGCGAGCCGGGTGAGGTCCTGGTTCTTCGGGTCAACGGCGAGGAGGGCGACTGCCGCTGCCGCCGCGTGGTCGCGGTGGGCGAGTTTGCGTTCCAGGAGCGGGGCGAGCGGGCGGCCCTGCTCGCCGAGCGCGCCCGCGGCTCGCGCCGCGCGGACGTTCTGCCAGCGCGTCCAGTCGCCGTCGGCCGACTCCAGCACTCCCGCGATGATCGGCAGGGCTTCGTCCGCGCTGCCCGTGAGCCGCCACAGCGCGCGGGCGATCTCCGTGTCGGCGTCGAGGCGGGGGTTGTCGCGCTTCCGCTCCGAGGCGCGGGACGCGGAGCCCGACTCGGAGCCTGACGGCTTGCGGGCGGCGTCGCTCAGCGCGGCCCGCAGATACGGCAGCAGTGCCGGTGCCTGTGAACTGTCCAGCTCCGCCGCGAGTCTCGCCGCCTCGGCCACGTCCCGCCCGCCGGAGACCAGGGCGTCGGTGACGGCCCGTACCAGCGTCTCCGTCTCCCCGGTGAGACGGCGCAGCGCCGAGCCCACTTCGAGCGGGCTCTGATCCGTGAGGTCCGCCGCGCGCAGCGCCGCGGCGACGCGGTCCCGTTCCTCCGGTGGGCAGATGGCGGGCAGGGCGCGCAGGGCGACGAAGGGATACCGGTCCAGCGCGGCAAGGAGGTCCGGCACGGCCGGTGCCGCGCGTTGCCCCCAGCGGGCCAGGACCAGGCCGAGGTGGATCGACTCGTTCCACGGGATGTCGCTGTCCGCCAGCCGGGTCCGGATCGCGTCCAGCAGCTCCGGTACGTACGGGAACGCGCCCGCGTCCCCCTCACCGGCGGCCCCCTGCCATCCCCCGGCATTCGTCTTCGCCGCCTCGTCCAGCGCCCTCGGTCGGCTCGCCAGGTCCGCGGCCAGCAGGGGGGCCGCCTGCTCGGGGGCCGTCACGACCAGTGCCGCCAAGGCGCGGTCGGCCGGCTCCGCGCCGGAGACGGCGATGGCCCTGAGCGCCGGGGCGGCGGGCGCCGCGTGCTCGCCGAGCTGCTTGACCAGTGAGAGGGCGCCGCTCGCCGTCGACGGGTCGCCGAGCAGCACGGTCAACGGCAAGGCGAGGCGCGCGGCCGCGGCCCGGGAAGCCTGGCAGGCGTGCTCGGCCGCCGCCACCGCCTCCTCGCGCGCGTCGGCGTCCTCATGCCGCAGTCCGGCGTCGACCAGCGTGAACGCCGCCTCCCGCGCCTCGTCAGTGTCCCGCTCCAGCAGCCCTTCGACCACATACCGCAGCGGCTCGGTCTGCTCCTGGTCGAACCGCCCCGCGACCAGCGGCGCGGCGGGCAGCAGAGCGACGAACGCGTCGTGATGGGTGCCGGTCCACGGCAGGTCCGCGTCCACACACGCCAGCAACGCGGCCAGCCGCACCGGCGCCGCCTCAACGACCTCCGCGGCGTCAATCTCGTCCGCGGCTTCAGCCGCTTTGGCACCGTCCCCGCCGCCCCGCGTGCCGGCAGCGAGCACGGACCGCTCGAACTCCCCCGCGCCCGCCGGATTAAGCCACACCGCCCCGGCCAGCGCCTCCGCCCGTACCAGCGGATCCAGCTCCCCCTCCCAGCACCGCCGCAGCGCCGGAAGCACCAGCTCCGTCGCGCCCGTCCTGGCCGCCGTCCAGACCGCCGCCTGCCGTACGGACGTGTCGGGCGACTCGATCAGCGGGAGTACCAGGGGCAGTTGGGCGGTCACGGCCGCCCGGCACGCGCCGGGCGTGTCACTCCGCTCGTCCTCGCTCTCGGCGATGCAGCCGAGCAGCGGAAGCAGGTCGCCCGGTCTGATGCCGGCGGCGGCGAGCCGGGCGAGATACGGCACGGCGTAGGCCGTGGCCTCGTACACCGACCCCTGGTGGACGATGTTTCCGTAGAGCTCGTACAGCGCCTCTTCCGCCTGCTCGGGGTCGTCGCTCGCCAACGCCCGCAGTTGGTCGGGGACATCCTCGGCGCCTCCGTAGGCGTGCTCCCGTTCCGCCCAGGGCTGCGCGTCGAGATCGGCGAAAATCTGTACGAGATCCATGGAGTGAATCCTGGCACGAGCCTCTGACAACGCGGCCCACCCGGGCGCCATATGGGGACCGCCCACGCGTGGGCGGTGCGGGGCTGTTGACTGGGGTCGTGACCTGGGCGGCCGAAGCCGGACCCCGGGCCGTGAGGAAAGGCCGCTCCATGCCGTACGCGCTCCGCCGCCCGCTGCTCGCACTGCTGCTGGCGCTCGCCACCCTGTGCACGGCGTGCACGGCCGCCGCGCGGGAGGACACACCGAGGGCGCTGGACGACCCGGCGAAGAAGGAGATCGCGATGCGGCTGATCTCCAGCGCCGAGAACTCCTCACTCGACTGGAAGGCCCAGTACCGCTACATAGAAGACATCGGCGACGGCCGCGGCTACACCGCCGGCATCATCGGCTTCTGCACCGGCTGCGGCGATCTGCTCACGGTGGTCGAGCGTTACGTGAAGGCCCGGCCGGACGGCAACGTGCTGAAGCCCTTCCTCCCGGCGCTCCGCGCGGTCCGGGGCGGCGAGTCGCACGAGGGGCTCGGCACCGCGTTCACCAGTGCCTGGCAGCGAGCCGCCGACGACGATCCCGCGTTCAGGAAGGCACAGGACGAGGAGCGCGACCGGGGCTACTTCGACCCCGCCGTCGGCACGGCGAAGGCCGACGGTCTCGGCGCGCTGGGGCAGTTCATCTACTACGACGCGTACGTGATGCACGGATCCGGCGACACACGCGGCTTGATCGGCTTCCGCACGATGCGTGAACAGGCCCTGAAGAAGGCCGAGTCACCGGCGAAGGGCGGGGACGAGACCACGTACCTGAACGCGTTCCTGGACGCCCGCGTCGCCGCGATGCGCCGCGAACCGGCGCACTCCGACACCAGCCGTGTCGACACCGCGCAGCGCGCCTTCCTCGACGCGGGCAATCTGGACCTCGAACCGCCCCTCAAGTGGAAGGTGTACGGGGAGAGTTACCGCGTCGGCGGTGGCTGAGGGGCGGGCGGCACGCGGGGCGGACGACGGACCGGCCGTTCGGGCCGGGCGCGTGGCGCGATCGGAGCCCGGGAGCGTCACTACCCTGGCCGTATGGCACTTGAATGGGAACAGGTAGCGGTGGACGCGGCCGACCCGGCAGCCCTGGCTCAGTGGTGGGCCGAGCTCCTCGGGTGGGTCGTCGTCAGTGACGAGGACGACGACGAGTACGAGATCCGCCCCGCGCCGGATCGCATGCCGGGACTGCTGTTCGTGGCCGTGCCGGAGAAGAAGACCCTGAAGAACCGGCTCCATCTCGATTTCCGCCCCACGGACCAGGCAGCCGAGGTTGAGCGGTTCCTGTCCGCCGGCGCGCGACACGTCGACGTGGGCCAGGGGAACCCCACGTGGGTCACCCTCGCCGACCCCGAGGGAAACGAGTTCTGCATTCTCCGATCGCGTGAGTCCTAAGGGCTGTCCTCACCGGTGATCAGCCGGTGTGGAGGATCCGGAAACGGCCGGGTTCCGCCGGATCTCTGTCCACGACCTGGACCGGCGCCCACGCCCATTGCCGGACGCTGATGCCGGGCGTGCGGGAGAACTGGATCCGCCCGCGGGTGCCTTCGACCGCGACGCCCGGCCAGGACCCGGCGACGCGCGCCCGGTCCGTGCCGTGCGAACGCAGCACATCGGCGAGGACGACGACCGTGTCGTAGCCCTCGAAGGCGACGAACGAGGGCGCTTGGGCCAGCCGCTCACGAAGGGCACTCTCGACTCGTACACCGAGGGGGCCGAGGCGCTCGGGCAGGTAGCGCAGGAACGGGATCGCGGCGCCGTCGTCGCCCAGCGACGCCGCCCATTCGGCGAACTCCGGCTGCCCGGCCGGAGCCCCGATCAGGATCTCCGCGAGGCGCGGGTCGTGACGGACGGACTTGACGATCGACACCGCCGGGTCCGGGTGGCCGACCAGAAGAAGGAGAGCGGTCGCGCCACTGTCGACGAGTTCGTCGCACAGCGCCGTGGGGGTGAGCGCGCGCGTGTCGAGTTCGATGACGCTGCCGCCGCGTCGAGCGAGGTGGTCCCGGAGAATGCGGGTCCCGGACGCCCAGTAGACACTCGGATCGACCGCCACGGCGATCCGGCTGTGGCCCGCCCCGAGGAGGAAGTCCGCGTAGATCCGCCAGCCGTGGGACTGCGCGGGGGCGAGGCGCGCGACCCATCGCGTCGGCTGTTCGGTGAGCGCGTCGAGAACCGCCGACGAGCAGAGGAACGGAACGCCGAGGGCGTCGGCCCTGGCAGCGGCGGCTCGGGCGACGACGCTGTGGTACTCCCCCACCACGGCGGCCACGCCCAGGAGGGCCAGTTCATCCACGGCCGCCGCGGCCCTCTCCGGATCAGCCGCGGTGTCCCGGACCACCAGCGCAAGTGGTCGTCCGGCGATCCCGCCCGCCGCATTGACGTCGGATACGGCCAACTCAAGCCCGGCGAGCAGGTGTTGGCCCGCCCCGACCCACCCGGGCCGGGTCAGCGGGGCGAGAGCGCCGATCCGGACGGCTGACTCGTCGGCCCGCTCCGTCCCAGGTGGCGATGGTGGCGTAGTCATACGTCGGCGTCTCCCGACTGACGGTTCAGGGGCATTGCGGCAGTATGCCCGTGGCCACGCTCCCCGCGCATCGGACCCCCGCTCGACTGGAAGGTGTACGGGGAGGACTTCCACATCGGCTGATCCTCCGCCGGGCCGCGGTGACGGTAACGGCGGCAGCGCAACGCTGCCGCCTGCGCCGTCTCGCGGTCAGTGGAGTGTCGCGGGCGCCGGTACGGCACCGGCCTCCGCCGATCCCGACGTGTCCTCCGGGTCAGGAGCATCCGAACTCCCCTTCCCACCCCAGTGGTTGAACGCCAGGTTCAGGACGATCGCCACCACACACCCCGTACTGATCCCGGAGTCGAGCACCACCAACAGGTCCTTCGGGAACGCGTGGTAGAAGTCCGGCGCCGCTATCGGTATCAGCCCGATCCCGACGGCGGCGGCCACTATCAGCGCGTTCTCGCCCTTCTCCAGCGCGGCGCCCGCCAGCGTCTGGATGCCGCTCGCCGCGACCGAGCCGAAGAGCACGATGCCCGCGCCGCCGAGGACCGGCAGCGGGACGAGCGCGATCACCGAGGCCAGCACGGGGCACAGGCCGAGCAGTACGAGGATGCCGCCACCCGCCGCGACGACGAAGCGGCTGCGGACCTTGGTCATGGCCACCAGCCCGATGTTCTGCGCGAAGGCACTGCACATGAAGCCGTTGAAGACCGGGCTGATGGCGCTGCCCAGCGTGTCGGCCCGCAGCCCGCCCTTGATGACGCGCTCGTCCGCCGGCCGGTCCACGATCTTGCCGAGCGCCAGCATGTCGGCGGTCGACTCCGTCATACAGACGAGCATCACGACGCACATGGAGATGATCGCCGCGATCTCGAACTGCGGCGCACCGAAGTGGAACGGCGTCGGGAAGCCGACCAGGCCCGCGTCCTTGATCGCGTCGAAGTCGGTCATGTTCATCGGGATGGCCACGACGGTGCCGACGACCAGGCCGAGCAGGATCGCGATCTGCTGGAGGAAGCCGCGCAGCACCTTCCGCAGGACCAGGACGATCAGCAGGGTGAGCCCGGCCACTCCGATGTTCTTCATGGAGCCGTAGCCGTCGGCCGTCGCATCCCCGCCCTGCGACCAGTTGAACGCCACGGGGAGCAGTGAGACGCCTATGAGGGTGATGACGGTGCCGGTGACGACGGGTGGGAAGAACCGCACCAACTTCGAGAAGTACGGCGTGAGGACGAACCCGAGCACGCCGGCGACGATGATCGCTCCGAAGATGACCGTGATGCCCTCGGCACCGCGCTCCCGCCCGATGGCGATCATCGGCGTGACACCGGCGAACGACACGCCGTTGACGAACGGCAGCCGTGCGCCGACCTTCCAGAAGCCGAGGGTCTGGAGCAGCGTGGCTATGCCGGCGGTGAAGAGGCTGGCGCCCATGAGGAACGCGGTGTCCCGGGCGTTCAGGCCAACGGCGGGCCCGACGATCATCGGCGGCGCCACCACGCCCGCGTACATCGCGGCCACGTGCTGAAGGCCGCTGGTGAACATCTTGAAGGGCGGGAGGGTCTCGTCGACCGGATGCTTACGATCCGGGCCGGGTATCTCGTCGGGGGCGGGTGCGTCTTTGCGAAGCCTGGGCCTGGCTGCCACGGATGTTCCTCCGGTCGGTTACGCGTCGGCGGTGACACGGGTGTCAGGGAGGTGCGGGGGGACGGGGGACGCGGGGACGGGGGCGATCATGCGGGTGACATGCAAAGTAACGAGCCCGTGTTACGTACACGAGTCGCTGTCCGCTCTCTGTACGCGCAGCCGGGTCACCGCTCACGTACACGAGTCACCGTCCCGGGTGGTGGCGCACCGTCGTGCGGTGCGCCACCACCCGGACGCGGCTGCCAGGAACCCCGCTCGGGCCCCGTGGCCGCCGGTCGAGGGCCGTCCCCCTCGACCGGACTTCCGGGAGGACCAGGCCGGCTCGGGCTCCGTCAGCCCGCCGCCGCGATCCGCGCGAGGCGCTGCGCCTCGGTCCGCGTGGAGCGGGCGATGGCGTCCTCGTCCACCGTGGTCAGGTGGTTGTCCTCGACGACGGTCCTGCCGTTCACGAGGGAGAGCGTGACGGGCGCGGCGGCCCCGAAGACCAGGGCGACGACGGGGTCGGCGATGGCGGAGTGGGCCAGGGTGTCCAGCTTCCACAGCACCAGGTCGGCGAGTTTCCCGGTCTCGACCGAGCCGATCCGGTCGGCCCGCCCGAGGACTTGGGCGCCGCCGTACGTGCCGAGCCGCAGCGCCTGACGGGCGTTCAGGGCGGACTCGCGGTGGGCGCCGAGGCGGTTGATGAGCAGCGCGTTGCGCAACTCGGTGTGCAGTTCGCCCGATTCGTTGGACGCGGTGCCGTCCACGCCGAGGCCGACGGGGACGCCCGCCTTCAGCATGTCGGGGACGCGCGCGATCCCTGCCGCCAGGCGGGCGTTGGAGGACGGGCAGTGGGCGACGCCCGTACCGGTGCGGGCGAAGGCGGCGATGTCGGAGTCGTTCATATGGACGCAGTGGGCCATCCATACGTCGGCCCCGAGCCAGCCCGTCGACTCGAAGTAGTCGGTCGGTCCCATCCCGAACAGCTCCTTGCAGAACTGCTCCTCCTCGACCGTCTCGCTGCCGTGCGTATGCAGCCGTACGCCCTTACGGCGCGCCAACTCGGCTCCCTGTCGCATCAGTTCGGTGGAGACGGAGAACGGCGAGCAGGGGGCGACGGCGATCTGTGTCATCGCGTCGAACGAGGCGTCGTGGTACGCGTCGACGGTCGCCTCGGTGGCGGCGAGCGCGTCCTCCAGCGACTCGACGGCGAAGTCCGGCGGCAGCCCGCCGTCCGACTGGCCGCGGTCCATGGAGCCGCGGGCGAGGGTGAACCGTACGCCGGTCTCCGACGCGGCCCCGATGATGGCGCCGGTCAGATCGCCGGAGCCGCGCGGGTACACGTAGTGGTGGTCCACCGCCGTGGTGACTCCGCCGCGCGCCATCATCGCGAGCGAGCCCCGGGCGGCGGCGCGCACCATCGGCTCGTCGATGCGCGCCCAGATCGGGTAGAGCGCCACGAGCCAGTTGAACAGGTTGTGGTCGGTGGCCAGGCCCCGGGTGATCCACTGGTAGAAGTGGTGGTGGGTGTTGACCAGGCCGGGGGTCAGGAGATGGCCGGTGGCGTCGACACGCCGTACGACGTTCTCCAGGCCGGCGGGCGCGCTGCCGGCGCCCACGGATTCGATGAGGTTGTCCGCGACGACGACGTACCCGGAGGCGTACTCGGTGTCGTTCGCGTCCACGGTCGCGATGGCACAGTTCTCGATGACGATGCGCGAAGCCGCCATGGCGGGTCCTCGTTCTTCCCGTTGGGTGGAGGTATCCGGGGGTCGAGCGGGGTGACGACCGGATCCGGGGTGGAGCTACAGGTTGGTCATGTCGAGCGGGATCCGCGGTTCGACGCCGTCACGCAGCACGGTCGCCTCGATGAGGCCGTACGGGCGGTCGGCGGCGAAGTAGACGGCTCCGTCGGGGGTGTCGTTCTTCAGGCCGAACGGTTCGAGGTCGACCAGGAAATGGTGATTGTTGGGGAGTGAGAAACGGATCTCGTCGATCTCGTCGCGGGCGTCGATGATCCGCGAGCCCATTTGGTAGAGGGTCTGCTGGAGGGAGAGAGAGTACGTCTCCGCGAAGGCCCGGAGCAGATGCTCGCGCGCCTGGTCGTAGGACTCCTCCCAGTCGGGCATCCGCTCCGCGTCGTCGGTCCAGTGATAGCGCCACCTCGCGGAGACGTCGGTGGCGAGTATGCGGTCGTACGCCTCGCGGAGCGTCGTGTACTTGTCCTTGACATAGCCCCAGAACTCGGAGTTGGTCGAGTTCAGCACCGTCAGATCCTTGAGGCCGGAGATGATCTCCCACTTCGAGCCGTCGAAGGTGATCTGCGAGACGCGGGTCTCCTGGCCCTTGCGGACGAAGGAGTGCTTGACCTCGTCGGCGCCGGCGGACCTGGGGCCGGCGTCTTGGGAGCCGACATTCCTGGAGTCGGCGCCGGGGACCGTGATGCGCTCCCAGGCGTACTCCTCGATCCGGATACGCGCCCGGTGGATCGGGTCCTGGCTGGTGACGAAGTGCCGGGCGAGATGGATGCCGAACTGCTCGGCGGACTCGATGCCATGCTCCTTGGCGAACGCGTACACCGTGTTCTTGGTGGTGTCGGTCGGCAGGACGTTGGCGTTGGAGCCTGAGTAGTGGACCTCCTCCATGTCGCCGGAGAGGGCGACGGAGACGTTCAGGTCCTTGATGTGGTGGGTGTCGCCGTCGCGCACGATCTTGACGACGCGGTTCTCCGCTTTGCCGTACTGGTTCTGGCCGAGAATGGTCGGCATCTGCTAGCTCCCTCGGTATACGGAGTAGCCGAACGGGTTGAGCAGCAGCGGTACGTGGAAGTGCTCGCCCGCAGTGACGGCGAAGGTAATCGCCACCTCCGGGAAGAACGCACCGCTGTCCCGTGGCGCGGGGGCATCCTGCTGTGCCTCGGCTTGCTTCTGGCTGTGGCTCGGGCCCTGTGTGCGGCCGTGGCCGTGGAAGTACGCCTCGGTCTCGAAGTCGAGACGTACGTGGGTCGTTCCTTCCGGCAGCGCCGGCAGGTCCGCGCACCGCCCGTCCGCGTCGGTCGCGGACCGGCCGAGCACCACCCACCGCTCGCGGCTGCCGCCACGGGCGGAGAGGGAGACGGCGACGGACCTGGCGGGGCGTCCGACACTGGTGTCCAGGATGTGCGTGGACACCGACGCGGTGGTCTGGGTACTCAAGGGGTCACTCTCCTGCGTGTACGAGGCGGGTCAGCCGGATGCGGTTGATCTTGCCCAGCTCGGCGCGGACGACGGCCCGCTCCTGCTCGGGCGTGTTGCCGATCCGTATGCGGACCGCGTCCCGCATCTGCTCACCGGTCCTGCCCGTGGCGCAGATCAGGAAGACGTGTCCGAACCTTTCCTGGTAGGCGAGGTTCAGTTCGAGCAGTTCCGCCTTGAGTTCGCCGGACGCCCCGGCCAGGCCCCGCTGTTCGCGGGCCGAGGTGGGGTCGCCCGGCCTGGGACGGCCGATGGGCGGGTGCCCGGCCATCGCCTCCGCCAGATCGCCGGCGGTCAGTGCGGCCGTCGCGGTGTCACTGGCGGCGAAGAGGGCGTCGGCGGTGGCGTACGGGCGGTGGGCGAGCAGTTCGCTCCCCCATGCCGTACTGGCGCACACCTCGTGCAGTGCGGCGCGAGCCGCGCTGTCGGAGGAGGTGTTGAACCGGGTGAGGCCCGGTGGCGGGTCGGTCGTCACGGGAGCCTCCGTGGCTGTGCTTGTCGGGCTGCGGGACAGCTAACGCCTTCACGAACATCACGTCAACAGTTTGTTGAAATTTTTCGGCGGATGCCCCGCCGGGCCCGCCTCGCCCCGGACCACGCCGGATCAGCCTGTCTCCGACGGGATCAGCTCGTCTCCGACCGGTTCAGATAGTTGTAGACGGTGAACCGGCTGACCCCGAGCGCACCGGCGACGGTCTCCACGCCGTGCCGCACGGAGAAGGCCCCGCGCGCCTCCAGTGAGCGCACCACCAACTGCTTGGCCTTGCGGTCGAGTTCCGACAGGGGCATGCCGTGCCGGCGCTCCAGCGCGACAAGGATGTGGTCGAGCGACTCGGAGAGCTGCGGAAGGCGTACGGCGACGACGGCCTCGCCCTCCCAGCTCAGTACGACGTCGTCGGGCCGGGCGAGGCCGGGGCGCACCGTCTCCGCACCCATGGCGTCGATGAGCGGCTTCACCGCCGCGAGAAGTGGATGGTCGGGGAGACCTGACGGCTCGGTCACTTCCCGTCCTCCTCCGGGATCACGTTCACCTGGAGCGAGACGCGGGTTGCACCGGCCTCCAAGGAGCGTCGGAGCAGGGTGTCGACGGCCGCGATGACGGCGTCGGCCCGGCCCTCGGCGGTGTTGCCGAACGGCCCGACGTCCACGGCGTCCAGGTCGGCCGTCCGGATCACCTCGCGGGCCACCACGGCATGGCCGGGGGCCTCGTCCAGGTCGAACGGCTCGGTCGTGAATTCCACTCTCAGTCGCACGCGCACAACCTACTGCGCGAGGGCCGAAAACGGGCCTGCCCTCTTGACAGCCCTCCCGAACCCCAGGCAATCTTCCGTTAAGCAGAAACTAACTTCCGCAATACGGAAGGAGCGCAGAACCCCTCATGGCCCCCTTCACGAACAGGCCCGGCTCCGAGCAGCGCTTCAATGTGAACCTCTCGATCCTCTTCACCGAACTCCCGCTGCTGGAGCGTCCCGCGGCAGCCGCCGCGGCGGGCTTCACCGCCGTGGAGCTGTGGTGGCCCTGGGTCGAGACCCCCACTCCGCCGCAGGCCGAGCTGGACGCCCTGAAGAAGGCTCTCGACGACGCGGACACCCGGCTCGTGGGACTGAACTTCTACGCCGGCCGGCTGCCCGGCCCCGACCGCGGCGCGCTCTCGCTGCCCGGCGAGGAGTCGGAGCGCTTCCGCGCGAACATCGACGTGGCGGCCGACTTCGCCGCCTCGGTGGGCTGCAAGGCGCTCAACGCGCTCTACGGGAACCGCGTCGAGGGTGTCGACCCGCGTACGCAGGACGAACTCGCCCTGGAGAATCTGGTCCTCGCCGCGCGCGCGGCCGACCGGGTCGGGGCGATCCTGCTGGTCGAGGCGCTCAACAGGCCCGAGTCCCCGCACTATCCGCTCGTCAGCGCCGAGGCCGCGGTCGACGTCGTGGACCGGGTCAACGCCGCGACAGGTCTCGGCAACGCCGCGTTCCTCCTCGACATCTACCACCTGTCGATGAACGGCCTGGACGCCGAAGCGCTGACCGCGGTCATCGACACGTACGCCGACAGGACCGGTCACGTACAGATCGCCGACAACCCCGGCCGCGGTGCGCCCGGCACCGGCACGCTGCCGCTCCAGGACCTGCTCGACCGGCTGCGCAAGGCCGGTTACGAGGGCTGGGTCGGGCTTGAGTACAAGCCCGGCGACCGCCCGAGCGACGAGTCCTTCGAGTGGCTGCCGGCCGACGCGCGGGCCGCGCGCTGAGCCCGAGCCCTAGCCCGAGCCCGTACCCGGACACGACACCCGGACACGACGCACACACGTAGACACACACGTATGCGAGAGAGGCACCCCCGATGAGCACTCTTCCCAAGGTGGCATGGATCGGCCTCGGCATCATGGGGTCCCCCATGGCCGAGAATCTGATCAAGGCCGGATACTCCGTGACCGGCTTCACGCTGGAGCAGGAGAAGCTGGACCGGCTGGCGGCCAACGGCGGCACGGTGGCCCCCTCGATCGCCGAGGCCGTCAAGGGCGCGGACGTCGTCATCACCATGGTGCCCGCCTCTCCCCAGGTCGAGGCCATCGCCTACGGTGAGGAGGGCATCCTGGAGAACGCCAAGCAGGGCGCCCTCCTGATCGACATGTCGTCGATCACCCCGCAGACGTCGATCGATCTGGCCGAGGCCGGCCGGGAGAAGGGCATCCGCGTCCTCGACGCGCCGGTGTCCGGCGGCGAGGCGGGGGCCGTCGAGGCGGTTCTCTCGATCATGGTCGGCGGTGAGCAGGCCGACTTCGACCAGGCCAGGCCGGTCTTCGACGCGCTGGGCCGGACCATCGTCCTGTGCGGTCCGCACGGTGCCGGTCAGACGGTGAAGGCGGCCAATCAGCTGATCGTCGCCGTCAACATCCAGGCGTGCGCCGAGGCCGTGGTCTTCCTGGAGAAGTCGGGCGTGGACCTGAACGCCGCGCTCGACGTCCTGAACGGCGGTCTGGCCGGCTCGACCGTCCTGACCCGTAAGAAGGACAACTTCGTCAACCGCGAATTCGCGCCCGGCTTCCGGATCGATCTGCACCACAAGGACATGGGCATCGTCACCGACGCCGCCCGCAATGTCGGCGCCGCGCTTCCGGTCGGCGCGGTCGTCGCGCAACTCGTCGCGTCGCTGCGCGCACAGGGTGACGGCGGTCTCGACCACTCGGCGCTCCTGCGCGGGGTGGAGCGGCTCTCCGACCGGCAGGTCTGACCCGGGCCCACCGAACTCCGGGTTGTGGCGGCGCTGACACCTGTCCTGTCGCGCCCAGGCGCCGCCGCAGCCCGGGAACCACCAACCCGACCGTTACCCGGGGCCAACAGCCGTCCCTCCCAACGGCCCTCGTGAGGGGTGGTCGCTGGGAGGGACTTCCCAGGGACCGCGGCGGCGCGCGAGCCAGTGCGGTGGCAAGGGGAGCGCCGGTCACCCTCCTGACCAGGAGGAGGGCCGGCCGTCGCTCCCCGTCGCCGTCGCCGCGGTCCCACAGCCTCCTCCGAGGCTCCGTCGAACGCCGTCCGGCGGTGCGAATGTCCTGTCGCGCCAGCCTCGCACCGTCGGACGGTCTCCAACTCCCTTATCCGGCGACAGAAGCCCGGCCGATTCATCGGCCGGGCTTCTTGTGGCATTTCATCCGGTCCGCACCCTGAGAGGACGCCTCTCGCCACACTCCTCGTTCCGACCGCCGCCGCGGTCGTCCTGGCGATCGTCCAGAGGAACGCCACCTGGCTGATCACGCCGTCCAGGGGCCAGGGACGACAGCGGCCTCCCGCACCGGAGTTCCGGGCGGGAGGCCGCAGAGGGTCCTGACGGGCCGTCACACAACCTTGTCGACAAGCGGCTTGATCTCCGTCGGCGCGTGGCCGGGCTCGGTCGCGAGCTCCTCCCACTCGTTCACCTTGTCGATCCGCACACCCATCGAGATGTTCGTGATCCGCTCCAGGACCGCCTCGACCACCACCGGCACCCGGTACTCCGCCGCGAGCTTCTTGGCCTCCTCGAAGGCCGGCAGCAGCTGGTCGGGCTCGGTGACCCGGATCGCCTTGCAGCCCAGGCCCTCGACGACCTTGACATGGTCGACCCCGTAGACGCCCAGCTCCGGTGAGTTGATGTTCTCGAACTCCAGGTTGACCTGGAAGTTGATGTCGAGATTGCGCTGCGCCTGCCGGATCAGCCCCAAGTAGGCGTTGTTCACCAGCACATGGACGTACGGGATCTTGTGCTGCGCGCCGACGGCCAGTTCTTCGAGCATGAACTGGAAGTCGTAGTCACCGGAGAGCGCGACGACCGTCGTGTCCGGGTCGGCCTTCGCGACTCCGAGCGCGGCCGGGATCGTCCAGCCGAGCGGCCCGGCCTGGCCGCAGTTGATCCAGTGGCGCGGCCGGTAGACGTGCAGCATCTGCGCGCCGGCGATCTGCGAGAGCCCGATGGTGGTGACGTAGCGGGTGTCCGCACCGAAGGCCCGGTTCATCTCCTCGTACACGCGCTGCGGTTTCAGCGGCACGTTGTCGAAGTGCGTCCTGCGGTGCAGGGTGCCCTTGCGCTCCAGCACCGACGCGATCCACTCCGTACGGTCGGGCAGCCCGCCCTCCGCCTTCAGCTCCTTCGCCACCTCCACGAAGAGCTTCAGCGCGTCCTTGGCGTCCGAGGCGATCCCGTAGTCCGGCGCGAAGATCTTGCCGATCTGGGTGGGCTCGACGTCGACGTGGACGAAGGTACGGCCCTCCGTGTAGACGTCGAGCGCGCCGGTGTGGCGGTTGGCCCAGCGGTTGCCGATGCCGAGGACGAAGTCCGAGGCGAGGAAGGTCTCGTTGCCGTAGCGGTGCGAGGTCTGGATGCCGACCATGCCCGCGTTGAGGTCGTGGTCGTCGGGGATGGTGCCCCAGCCCATCAGGGTCGGGACGACCGGCGTACCGGTCAGCTCGGCGAACTCCACCAGCAGGTCGGACGCGTCGGCGTTGATGACACCGCCGCCGGCGACGATCAGCGGGCGCTCGGACCCGGTGAGCAGCGTCAGGGCCTTCGCGATCTGCGCGCGGGTCGCGGACGGTTTGTAGACCGGCAGCGGCTCGTACGTCTCGATGTCGAACTCGATCTCGGTGAGCTGCACATCGATCGGCAGGTCGATGAGGACCGGGCCGGGACGGCCCGAGCGCATCAGATGGAACGCCTGCTGGAACACACCGGGGACCTGTGCGGCCTCCAGGACGGTGGTGGCCGCCTTGGTGACCGGCCGGGCGATCGACGCGATGTCGACGGCCTGGAAGTCCTCCTTGTGGATCACCGCGGTCGGGGCCTGGCCGGTGATGCACAGGATCGGGATGGAATCACCGATCGCGGAGTACAGGCCGGTGATCATGTCGGTGCCGGCCGGACCCGAAGTGCCGACGCAGACACCGATGTTGCCGGCCTTCGTACGGGTGTAGCCCTCGGCCATGTGCGAGGCGCCCTCCACATGACGGGCGAGCGTGTGGTCGATGCCACCCGCCTGTTCGAGGGCCTTGTAGAAGGGGTTGATCGCCGCGCCCGGCACACCGAACGCGTCGGTGACGCCTTCGCGCTTGAGGATCTCAACTGCCGCTCTGGCAGCGGTCATACGAGGCATGGAGTGCTCCTGCTTCGGCCTGGTGGACTCGGGCTCTGTCGCGCCACCTGAGAGCGTCGATTCCAGTTGATTCCTTCTTTTCCGTTCTTTTCCACAATGCGGAAACTGTGTTCTACTATGTGGAATCAAATCTAAAGTGCCTTCCCAGCGGCGTCAAGGGATGACGGAAGCCCCTCCCCAACGGCCGTCCGTTGATGGACGATGGGCGGCAAAGGGGGTACCGAAGGTGGGAAAGACCGTTCCTGTGCGCTGTCCCGACTGCGGACACGCCCATCTGTTCGCGGCGCCGGCCTACCCCTGCCCCTGCGGATCGGCCGTCTCGGCGCCCCTGGTCGCGGGCGCGCCCGCGACCCGCATCGTGCGCCGTGCCTGGGACGACGAGTGGGTGACCGTCAGCTGCCTCGGGTGCGGACGGCAGGACCAGTGGCCGCATCCTGAGCTGGGCTGCCACTGCGGGGCCATACTGCGGGTGCCGGTCAGACCGGTGACGGTGGGCACGACGTACGACGCCGTGCGCGCCGCCGCGCACTATCTGCGCGCGATCGGCTTCCAGGACGTCGTACGGGCCCAGCTGCCGCCCGAGGCCGGTATCGATCTGCGCGGTCCCGGACTCGTGGCCCAGGTCGACTCTGGCGCGCGTCCCGCCGATCCGCGCGCCGTGGAGTGCCTGTGGCTCAACGCGCTGAACGAGTCGGCGGTGAGCGCCTTCTTCTCCCTGGCCGGTTACGCGGAAGAGGCGCGCGAGCGCGCCGACACCCTCGGGGTGCCGCTCTTCGTCCTGGACCCGGCGGGCACCCCGCGACCGGTCAACGGCCCCGCCGCCGACCTGGATCGCTCACCGGCCTGACCGGAACCACCACAGCCGCGTACGTGGTCACGCGGGCATACTTTCCCCATGCGAATCCGCCCCGCGGTCCCCGCCGACCTCCCCCTTCTCCAGGACATCGAGAGGGCCGCCGGTGAACCGTTCCGCGCCGTCGGTATGGCGGCGGTCGCCGACGACGACCCCCCGGGCCTCGATCTCCTCGACCGCTATCTGCGCGCGGGCCACGCCTGGGTGACCGAGGACGCCGAGGGCCGCCCGGTCGCGTATCTGATCTACGACGAGGTCGACGGCGCCGCCCACATCGAGCAGGTCTCCGTCCACCCCACGGCGTCGGGGCACGGCGTGGGCCGCGCGCTCATCGAGCATCTCGCCGTGCGGGCGCAGTCCGCCGGACTGGCCGGACTCACCCTCACCACCTTCGCGGACGTGCCGTGGAACGCGCCGTACTACGCCCGGCTCGGATTCCGCACCCTCGCGGAGAACGAACTCACCGACGGGCTGCGGGAGATCAGGCGCGCCGAGGCCGCACACGGTCTCGACCACTGGCCCCGCGTCTGCATGCGCCGTGCCACCGCGGCCGGTTGAGACCCGGCCAGGGAAGTCCACGCCCCGTCCGCGCAGTTGGGCCCCGCCACTCTCAACGCAGGTCGTTCTCCTCGTACTCCGCGGCCGAGCCCTCGGCCGTCCGCTCGCGCAGTTCGATACGGCGGATCTTGCCCGAGACCGTCTTGGGCAGCTCGGCGAACTCGATACGGCGCACGCGCTTGTACGGGGAGAGAACCGCGCGCGAGTGCGCGAAGAGCAGCTTCGCCGTGTCCGGACCCGGCTCCCAGCCGTCCGCCAGGACGACGTACGCCTTCGGCACGTTGAGCCGCACCGGGTCCGGCGCCGCCACGACGGCGGCCTCGGCCACGGCCTCGTGCTCCAGCAGCGCGCTCTCCAGCTCGAACGGCGAGATCTTGTAGTCCGACGCCTTGAACACGTCGTCGCTGCGGCCGATGTACGTGATGTAGCCGTCGGCGTCGCGCGAGCCGATGTCACCGGTGCGGTAGAAACCGTCAGCCATGGCCTCGGCCGTACGCTCCGGGTCGCCGTGGTAACCGGTCATCAGACCGACCGGGGAGTGCGCGAGATCCAGTGAGATCTCGCCCTCGGCGACGCCGGGCGCTCCGGTGACCGGGTCGAGCAGCTCCACGACATAGCCGGGGGTCGGCCGGCCCATCGACCCGGCCTTGAGCAGTTGTCCCGGTGAGTTGGCGACCTGGACGGCCGTCTCGGTCTGACCGAAGCCGTCCCTGATCGTCGCACCCCACTCCCTGCGGACGGTCTCGATGACCTCGGGGTTGAGCGGTTCACCGGCGGCGACGACCTCGCGGGGGCGGTTGCGCAGCTGGGTGAGGTCGGCCTGGATGAGCATCCGCCACACGGTGGGCGGCGCGCAGAAGCTGGTCACGCCCGCGCGGTCCATCTCGGCCATCAGCCGGCCGGCGTCGAAGCGCGTGTAGTTGTGGATGAAGACGGTCGCCTCGGCGTTCCACGGCGCGAAGAGATTGGACCAGGCGTGCTTGGCCCAGCCGGGTGAGGAGATGTTCAGATGGACGTCGCCGGGCCTGAGCCCGATCCAGTACATCGTGGCGAGATGACCGATCGGGTACGAGACATGGGTCTGCTCGACGAGCTTGGGGTGGGCGGTCGTGCCGGAGGTGAAGTAGAGCATCAGAGTGTCGTCGGCGTGGGTGACCCCGTCGGGCTCGAAGTCCACGGACCGCTCGCGGGACTCCTCGTACGACCGCCAGCCGCCGTCGCCGGAGCCCGAGCCGCCGTCGGAGCCGCCGTCCGGGCCCCCGGCGTCAACTTCGGAGCCTTCGGCGCCGACCACGATCCGGGTGTACTCCCCCGGCACGTCCGCGAACTTCCCGGTGTCACCGGCGCGGACGATCACATGCCGTACCCGCCCCCGCTCGATCCGGTCCCGCAGGTCCGGGGGGCCGAGCAGCGGGGTCGCCGGGATGACGACGGCGCGGAGCTTCATCGCGGCCAGCGCCGTCTCCCACAGCTCCGTCTGGTTGCCGAGCATGACGAGGAGGCGGTCCCCGGCCTCCACGCCTTGTGCGCGCAGCCAGTTGGCCACCTGGTCGGACCGGGTGGACATCGTCGCGAAGGAGGTGACGCTCTCGGTGCCGTCCTCCTCGACGATGTGCAGCGCGGGCCGGTCGTTGCCCTCGGCGATGACGTCGAACCAGTCGAGCGCCCAGTTGAAATGCGCGGGCCGGGGCCAGACGAAGCCTTCGTACGCCGCGGTGTAGTCCTCCCGGTGCCGCAGCAGGAAATCCCTGGCGGCGCGGAACTGCTCGGTCGCATCGACTGTCGTCATGTGCCCTCCTCATCACTCGCCCGTTCACTAGCATCGTGTAACGAGTGATGTACGTCTCACCACCCCCCGACGGGGGTGAACCGACCACGTCACCGGCGGAGAGACCCGAGAGACCGGGAGAAGGAAGGCGCTGTGAGTGAGGCGGTCGAGGCGGTCGAGATGCGCACGGCGCTGCTGACGCTGCGCCGTGCGACGGGACTGCCGGTCGCGTTCGGCGGGCTGCTGCACAGTCCGCGCCAGGTGCGCATCGCGGAGCTGCAAGGCACGGCGACGAACGCGCTGCGCGGACTCGGTATCTGCGTCGGGAACGGGCTGGGCGGCAAGTCGATCGCCCTGCTGCGCCCGTGCGCGGTGACCGACTACCGGCAGGCGCGGCACATCAGCCACGAGTACGACGCCGCGGTGGCCGCCGAGGGGCTGCGCTCCGTGGTCGCCGTGCCCGTGATCGTGCGGCGCAAGGTCCGCGGTGTGCTGTACGGCGCGCTGCGCGATCCGGTGCCGATGGGCGAGCGTGTCTTCGACGCCGCCGTCGCGGCCGCCCGGGACGTGGAGCAGTCGCTGGTCGTACGGGACGAGGTGCAGCGGCTGCTCTCCTTGACCCGGGAGCCCGTGAACGGGCGGGCCGGTGCGTGGGAGGAGGTCCGGGAGGCGCACAGCGAATTGCGGGCGCTCGCGCCACGCATCGTCGACGCCGGGCTGCGCGGCGAACTGCACGCCGTCTGCGGCCGGCTGGCGGGCGCGGGCGGAGCGCCCCAGCAGCGCGGGAGCCACGAGCGACGAGCGGTGACGCTGGCCCCTCGGGAGGTGGACGTGCTGGCGTGCGTGGCGGCGGGCTCGACGAACGCGGCGGCGGCCGAGCGGCTGGGGCTGCGGCCGGAGACGGTGAAGGGGTACCTGCGGGCCGCCATGCGGAAGCTGGGCGCCCACACACGTCTGGAAGCGGTGGTGGCGGCGCGCCGGGCGGGGCTGCTGCCGTAAGGGAACCGTCAAATAACCGGCCCGGCCGATCAACGCCGCGTCATGAGATGTCCGGCCCGCCTCCGGCCGGGCATAGCTTCCAGGTGTCAGACAGCGACGACTCCCCTGGGGAGGACACCATGGAGAGCACCACCCACGAAGACGCGGACCCCGAAGAACGCAAGCCGGCGGGGCCGCTGTACGTACCCGTACGGCTCGGCTCCGCCGGGGGCAGGCAGCTGCGCTTCATGCGCACGCCGCTCGGCGCGCGCACTGCCGTCGGTTTCACCAGCGAACGGGGGCTGATCGCCGCGCTCGGCCCGCGGCAGCCCTACATCCGGCTTGCGGAAACATGTCTGCGGACGCTCTCGGAACCGCTCGGCGTCGTCCTCGTGACCGTCGACCCGCAGCTCGCCGCCGCGCCGGTCGACCGGCGGACACCCGCGCCCGGCCACGCGCCCACCCGCACGACGGTGAGGCCGTGTCTGCGCCACACCGGCGAGGTGCCGCTGGCGGTGGGCGCGTGACCACCGAACCGCTGCTCGTCGTCAACGAGCTGAGCACCCCGTCCGTCTGGCCCGCGTCGGCCGTGTCCGCGCCCGGTGGTGACCTCCTCGTCGCGGGCGTCTCCCTCCTGGAGCTGGCCGAGCGTTACGGCACCCCCACCTACGTACTCGACGAGGGCGAGGTCCGGTCCCGGGCCCGCGCGTGGGTTCGCGCGCTGCCCGAGGCGGAGATCGTCTACGCGGCGAAGGCGTTCCTGTGCCGCGCCGTCGTGGACTGGATGGAGCAGGAGGGCCTGGGCCTGGACGTCTGCTCGGCGGGCGAGCTGGAGCTCGCGGCCACGCGGGGCTTCCCCGCCGAGCGGATCGTGCTGCACGGCAACGCCAAGTCGCCGCGCGATCTGGGGACGGCGCTGCGGCTCGGCGTCGGCAGGATCGTCATCGACGCGGACTGCGAGATCGCCAGGCTCGCCGCACAGGTGCCCGCGCACCACTCGCAGCAGGTGATGATCCGCGTACTGCCGGGCATCGAGGCCGGTGCCCACCCGAAGATCCGTACGGGGACCGAGGGCCAGAAGTTCGGGCTGTCGATCGCGAACGGGGACGCGGAGGACGCCGTGGCCCGGATCGTGGGTCAGTCGCAGCTCGAACTGGTCGGGTTGCACTGCCACTTGGGCTCGCAGATCGTCTCGCCCGAGCCGTACGAGCGGGCCGCGCGGGAGCTGGTCTCCTTCCTCGTACGCATCCGGGACCGGTTCGGCGTCGTGCTGCCCGAGCTGGACCTGGGCGGCGGCTTCGCCGCGGCGTATCTGCCGGGCGACGAGGCTCCGGCACCCGCCGTGTACGGACGGCGGATCAGGCGGGCGCTGATCGGCGCCTGCGCCGAGGCGGGCCTGCCGGTCCCGCGGCTGACCCTGGAGCCCGGCCGCTCGATCATGGCGCCGGCCGGGATCGCGCTGTACCGGGTGCTCGCCGTGAAGCGGACGGGCGGCCGGGTCTTCGTGGCCGTGGACGGCGGCATGAGCGACAACCCGCGCCCCGCGCTGTACGGCGCCCGCTACACGGTCCGCCGGGTCGGGCGCGCCTCGACTGCGCCGATGCGGGCGGCCACGGTCGTCGGCCGGCACTGCGAGGCGGGGGACGTGCTCGCCGACGGGGTGGAACTGCCGGACGACATACGGCCCGGCGACGTGCTCGCGGTGCCCGCGTCGGGGGCGTACCAGGTGTCGATGGCGTCGGGCTACAACATGACCGGACGCCCGCCGGTGGTGGCGGTCGCCGACGGGCGCTCGCGCCTGCTGGTGCGACGCGAGACGTTCGACGACCAACGGCGCCGCGACGTCGGACTCTGAGGCCGGGACCGGGTCTGTGCGTCCTTGACGGAGGCGGGTCCGAAGGCGGCAGGTGGCTCAGGGCGACGGCCTCCTGCGTGCCGCCCGCCGCCTCGTCGGGGCTGTCCGCCCCGAACCACTTCTGCCCGGCCCGCGTCCCACGCCCTCTCAGACCGCGGCGGTGACCGTGAAGAGCGCCCCGTCCGGGTCCCGGAGCGTGGCCTCCTCCACCTCGGCCGACGCGTCCGACCGCACGACGAGAGAGCCGCCGGAGGCCAGCGCCGCCTCGACGGCGGCGCCCACGTCCCGCACGTTGAAGTGCACGTGCCAGCGCGGCCGGATCTGCGGGTCGGGTGACGCCTGTACGGCGCCGCCCCTGATGCGCGCGAGCGGCTCGTCGCCGTCGAGGAGCACCGCCCCGTCCTCCTCGTGCGCCAGGCGCAGCTTCCCCTCGCCCTCCGGCTCCCAGCCGAGCGTGAGCGAGTAGAAGCGCCCCGCCTCGGCGGCGTTCCTGGTGCACAGCTCCAACGAGGCCGAGCCGCTGCCGCGTCCCATCGACCAGTCGGTGCGCACGGAGCCTTCCCAGATCCCGAAGACGGCGCCGTCCGGGTCGACCGCGAGCGCGGCGCGCCCCGTGTGGAAGGCCAGCGGGCCGACGCCGACCGTGCCGCCGCGCTCCCTGATCCGGGCCGCCGCCTCGTCCACGTTCGTGACGTTGAAGTACGGGGTCCAGGAGACGGCCACCTGGAGAGAGGACGCGAGTGCTCCGATGCCGCCGACGGGCATGCCGTCGATGAGCGCCACCGAGAAGTCGTCACCGAGCCCCGCGCGCCGGTAGGTCCAGCCGAGGACCTTGCCGTAGAAGTCCTGGGCGCCCGGCAGTTCGCGTGCGAGCAGGCTCACCCAACATGGCGCTCCGGCGACTCCCTGTGCTTTCGGCATTCCGCTCCGTTCCATTGAAATCCCTCCCCCTCCCGTGCGACGCATCGGAAGGCTAGTGCCCTTACGTGCACGGCAGACACCTTTGAATGTATTTGAAGGTAATGCCGTGCGGCACCTGGCCCCCGTCCGCGATATGATCAACCACTTATTGTGGGAGCGCTCCCAATGGTTGGATGACGGTCCCCCGACGGAGCCCCCCCCCGATGGAGGTCGCAGGATGGTGGCAAGGGGACGTACGGGCCGGCGGAGCCAGCCCACCCTCGAAGAGGTGGCGGCGCACGCGGGCGTGGGGCGGGGCACCGTCTCGCGCGTCGTCAACAACTCGCCGCGGGTACGGGAGTCCACCAGGCAGCTCGTCGAGCGGGCCATCGCCGAACTGGGCTACATACCCAACCGGGCGGCCCGCGCCCTCGCCGGGAACCGTACCGACGCGGTGGCGCTGGTGATCCCGGAGACCGAGAAGCGGTTCTTCGCCGAGCCGTACTTCTCCGACGTGCTCCACGGTGTGGGCACCGGCCTCGCCGACACCGAGATGCAGTTGCTGCTCACGCTCGTACGCACCGAGAGGGAGCGCCGGCGCTTCCTCCAGTACGCGCGCGCCGGCCGCGTCGACGGAGTACTGCTGGTGTCCGTGCACGGCAGTGACCCGCTGCCGGATCTGCTCGCCGAGATGGGCATGCCGACGGTGCTGAGCGGCCGCCGTTCGGCCGCCGAGTCCGTGGCGTACGTCGACTCCGACAACGTGGGCGGCGCCCGCGCCGCCGTGCGGCACCTCGCGGAGACCGGGCGGCGGCGGATCGCCACGATCACCGGGCCGCTCGACATGTACGTGGCGCAGTGCCGGCTCGGCGGGTATCAGGAGGCCGTGACGGCCGCCGGGGGTGACGCGGACCCGTCGTGGACCGGGCACGGTGACTTCACCGAGGAGAGCGGGCGGCGGGCGATGACGGAGCTGCTGGCCCGCCACCCGGACCTGGACGCGGTCTTCGCCGCGTCCGACGTGATGGCGGCGGGCGCGCTGCACTCGCTGCGGGCGGCGGGGCGCCGGGTGCCCGGGGACGTGGCCGTCGTCGGCTTCGACGACTCCCCCATCGCCGCCCACACCGATCCTCCGCTCACCTCCGTACGGCAGCCGGTGGAGGAGATGGGGCGGGCGATGGCCCGGGTGCTGCTGGAGGGGATCGACGCCCCCGGCGCGCCCTGCCGGCACGTCGTACTGCCGACGGAGTTGGTACGGCGCACCTCGTCCTGAGAACGCTCCTCCTGGGAACCTGGGCCGTCGTTCGGTGTCAGCGTGAAGTCAGGTCCGGGGCGGTCGACCTGAGGTAGGTCGCGACCCAGACCAGGGGCGCGTTCCAGTTGATGGTGTTCTCCTTCGAGCCCCAGGCGCTCGGCGCCGTCCCGGGCCCGGCGTAGGACTTGGCGGCGGGGCGGCCGGTGGGGGTGACCGGGTCGTTGATGAGAGTGCTGTTCGGGCCGCCGGAGAGCCAGCCCTTCGGGTACGGGGTCGCGGGGTACTGCCCCCAGGCGAGCCGGTCGTGCAGGTCGGTCTCCGGGTGGGCGCCGTAGCCCGTCACGTACGAGATCCGCATCGCGTTGGTGCCGAGCAGATAGTCCATGGCCCGGTGCATGGCCTTCAGATGGCGCCGGTCGTGGCCGATGTCGTACGCGGTGCCGAGCAGCATCATCCGGTTCACGATCGCGGAGTTGGAGCCCCACGGGTAGGCCTCGGCCCCGGAGATCAGCGCCGGGTACCCCTCGCCCCGCTGGGTCTTGACGAGCGTGTCGGCGACGGTACGCAGACTCGCACGCATCGTGGCCAGGTCGGCGGCGGGGAGGCTGTTGGGCACGGCGAGCAGCGAGAGGGTACCGGCGGCGGCGACCCGGCCCCAGTCGACGGGGGCGATCTCGCCGTAGTGCGCGGAGCGGGTGAGGGCGCCCCGGTAGGTCTTGACGGTGCGGTCGGCGCGCCTCTCGGCGGTGAGGTAGAGCTCGGCCGCCGCCGCGTAGCGGTCGTCGCTGTTCTGGGTGTCGGGGTAGTCGCCGCCGCCCTCGGCGTCGGTGCCGTCGTTGGCCTCGGGGTAGTCGACGTCGGGGCGGGCCTCGGCGCGCTTCCAGGCGTCCTGTGCGGACGCCCAGAGGCGGTCGGCCTTCTTGGCGTCGAACTTCCGCAGTACGCGGGCGAGTTGGGCGTTGGTACGGGCGACGGCATAGGTGGCGTTGGTGGACGGCGGCATCGCGGAGCGGGGCATGGCGTTCTCGGCGGCGATGTCCTTGACGGGGAACGGGCTCCAGGTGTGGTTGTGCACCTTGTGCGACGCCAGGCCGGCTTCGGGGAGCATGCCGGACATGAAGCGTGAGCCGTAGGCGACCTCGTCGAGGATGTCGGGCACGCCGTTGGCCCGCTCGGGAAGGGCCAGACTGCCGTCCGCGTACGCCTGGTTTTCGCGCTCGTAGAGGTTCAGCAGGGTCCAGGCGGCGATGGCGTGGTTGACGGGGTAGACGCCGAAGTCGCCCGCGTCGGCCCAGGAGCCCGCGACGTCGAGCCGCTGCGCCTTGCCGCTCCTGGAGTCCTTGCCGCACCAGTTCTTGTAGCAGGGAACGGAGTTGTCGCCGGGGTGCAGTGCGGCGTGCGCGTGGGCGGCGTGCTGGAGGTGCTCGGCCTTGACCGGGGTGCCCATGCGGTGGAAGTAGAAGTACCGCATGGCTTCTCGGCCGAGGTCCGGGTAGAGCGGCTCAGGCGTGACGGTGAACGGCACGCTCGTCCCGACGCCCGCGACCGTGAGCCGGTGGACCCCCCGGCCGGTGGCCCGGGAGAAGTCGGCCTGGTGGACATGGTCCCCGGACGCCTTGTCGGCGCCGACGACGCGGGTGGTGCCGGAGGAGACCGTACGGCCCCTGTCGTCCTTGAGCTGCCACCTCAGCGGGGACCTGGCCGCCGCGACCACGGTCGCGATCTTGTCGGCGCCGGTCGCGTAGCCGATCTGGTTGACCCGCACGGGGCCGGGACCGGTCGATCCACCGACCGTGGCCTGCCCGAACGCGGCGGGCACCACGGCGGCGGCCAGGGCGAGCGACAGGGAGGGGAACAGGAATGTACGCATGGGGCGGCACCTCCGCGGCACACCTGGGATCGGGTCGCGGAGAACATAACGGACGATTGTTAATAAAATCCGACCGACACCCCGGTGGCCTGCTCCCTTCACGCGTGTGCGCGGCGGCGCCGGGGCGAGGCCGGCGCACGGTGTGCCCCCACTCCAGCCCTTCGGATGAATCCCGCTCGACCGCCTTGAACAGGGCGTACGGCATCCGGGACCGTGAAGCCGGGCCCGCGCCCCGCGTGTTCGGCCGGTGCGGCGGCCGGCGCCGGCAGCCGTTCTCCCGCACGGGGGTGGAGCATGACCGAGAGACATGGCCGGGGCACTCCCGGCGCCGGGCGAGTGCCTCGCCGGGTGCTGGCGCATGTGCGCACCTGGCGGGTGTACGAATCCGCGAGTTACGGGCTGCTGGGCCTGGTCGGCGCCTACACCACGGGCAGCGCGCCGGGCACTCCCCTCCTGGTGAGCGTCTGGGCGCTGTGCACGCTGGGCGGTATCGGCGGCGCCTACCTGGGGGACTATCTCGGCCGCGACGGTGACGCGCTGGCCAAGCCGCACCGGCCGATCCCCTCCGGCGCGCTCTCCGCCCGCCGGGCCCGCACGACCGCCGCGCTCTGCGTCACCGTGGCGGCGATCGGCGGGCTGGCACACAACTGGCGTTCCCTCATCGCCCTCGCCGTCGCGTACGGCCTGCACATGGCGTACCACCACCGGCTCAAGGCGTACGGCCTGGTCGGGGACCTCGTCGAAGGCATGGCGACACTGGGCGGCCTCGTCCTGTGGGGAGCCATGGTCGCCCACCCGTCCTGGCCCCCGCCGGCCGTCTGGCTGGTGGCCTGCGCGGCGGGGCTGCACGGCACGCTGTACAACGTGCTGCTGACGCTGACCGACCCCGAGGGCGACCGGCGGGCCGGCTGGCGCACGCTGCCCGTACGCCACGGAGTGCGCGCCACGCTCCTGGTGGCCACCGTCGTGGAGGCCTGCTGGATCCTCGCCGTCGTACTGACGTGGAGTTCGGGCCACGCGACCACCCCGGCCAGGGCGGCGGCGACCGGTCTGCTGCTCGGCGCCGCGCTGGTCTGTGACATCGGCGCCCTGCGGGTGTCCCTCGAACGGCGCGGGGCGTTGCGCCCGTGGCACGCCCTGGACGCCGCCCAGCGGAACCTTCTCGCCCGCGTCCTGGCCTGCTCGGCGTTCCTCGCCCACCTCGCCGACCCGGGTCCGCTGGCACTGGCCGCCGGTGCCACGGTCCTGGTGGCCGCCTGCAACCGGCGGCATCTGATAGCCCGTTACGAACTGGGCCCCGCCCATGCGGGGCCGGCCCTCGCGGGATCGGGGCGACGGCGCCGACGGCGCGGATGACGGTGCCCTCCGGGCCGTATCCCTGGGGCTCCGGCAGGTGGCCGTGGCCATGGGCTGTTCTCAGTGGGCTGCTCACTCGTAGGAGGCGCCATGCCGGGGCGCCGCTCCGTCCCGGCACCGGGCTGACCGACCATCCCTGGGAACTCCCCCGCCCCGTCGCCGTCAGGCGACGGAGCCGATGCGGTCCGCGGGCGCCCTGCTCCGTTCGTGGTGGATCGGGGTGTGGGCGCCGGTCAGTGGGACGCCGGTGCCGCCGCGCCGGTTGGCGACGATCTCCGCCGCGATCGACAGCGCGGTCTCCTCGGGTGTGAGCGCGCCGAGGTCCAGGCCGATGGGGCTGCGCAGCCTCGCCAGCTCCAGTTCGGTGACGCCGACGCCGCGCAGGCGCTCGTCGCGGTCGAGGTGGGTGCGCCGGGAGCCCATGGCGCCGACGTAGGCGACGGGCAGTCTGAGGGCGAGTTCCAGCAGGGGGATGTCGAACTTGGCGTCGTGGGTCAGCACGCAGAGCACCGTACGGCCGTCGGTCTCCGTCGACTCCAGATAGCGGTGCGGCCAGTCCACGACGATCTCGTCGGCGTCCGGGAAGCGGACACGGGTGGCGAAGACGGGGCGGGCGTCACACACCGTGACGTGGTAGCCGAGGAACTTCCCCACCCTGACCAGGGCGGACGCGAAGTCGATCGCACCGAAGACGATCATGCGCGGGGCGGGCACGCTCGACTCGACAAGCAGCGTCAGCGGGCGTCCGCAGCGCGAGCCGTCCTCGCCGATCGTGACGGTGCCGGTGCGGCCCGCGTCCAGCAGGGCACGCGCCTGGTCCGCGGCGGCGCGGTCCAGCTCCGGGTGGCCGCCCAGCGTCCCCTCGTACGCTCCCCCGGGGCGTACGAGGAGCGCGCGGCCCCGCAGGTCGGCGGGCCCGTCGGTGACCCGTGCGACCGCCGCCGCCTCCCCTCGGGCGGCGGCGGAGAGCGCGGCCCGGAACACGTCCCCGCCGGGAGAGTCCGCGCGTACGGGCGTGACGAGGATGTCGATGACGCCGCCGCAGGTCAGGCCCACGGCGAAGGCGTCCTCGTCGCTGTAGCCGAAGGTCTGAAGGACGGTCTCGCCGTTGTCCAGGGCGTCCCCGCACAGCTCGTAGACCGCGCCCTCGACACATCCGCCGGAGACCGAGCCGATCGCCGTGCCCGCGCCGTCCACGGCGAGGGCGGCGCCCGGCTGCCGGGGCGCGCTGCCGCCGACGGCCACCACGGTGGCCACGGCGAAGTCACGTCCCCGCTCGACCCACCGGTTCAGTTCTTCGGCGATGTCCAGCATGTCGGCCTCCTCTGTTCTCAGTATCGGATGTGCGGAGCGTCGCGGCGCGTCAGCCCACGCCGAGCCAGCCCTCGATCGGGTGGAGGGCGAAGAAGACGAGGAAGATCACGGTCAGCCCCCACATGAACGCGCCGATCTCCCTGACCTTGCCCTGGGCGACCTTGATGGCGACGTAGGAGATGACTCCGGCGGCGACCCCGGCGGTTATCTGGTAGGTGAACGGCATGATCACCACGGTCAGGAAGACCGGGACGGCGACCGCGCGGTCGTTCCAGTCCACGTGCCTGGCGTTCTGCATCATCATCGCGCCGATGACCACCAGGGCCGCCGCCGCCACCTCGCCGGGGACGATCTGGGTGATCGGGCTGAAGAAGAGGCACGCGGCGAAGAAGAGGCCGGTGACGACGGAGGCGAAGCCCGTACGGGCACCCTCGCCGACACCGGTCGCGGACTCCACGAACACGGTCTGGCCGGAGCCGCCCGCGACACCGCCGATCACACCGCCCGCGCCGTCGATGAACAGCGCCTTCGACAGGCCCGGCATACGGCCCTTCTCGTCGGCGAGTTCGGCCTCCGTACCGACGCCGATGATGGTGGCCATCGCGTCGAAGAAGCCGGCGAGTACGAGCGTGAAGACGATCATGCCGACCGTCATGGCGCCGACCTCGCCCCAGCCGCCGAACTCGATGTCACCGAAGAGCGAGAAGTCCGGCATGGAGACGGCACTGCCGGTCAGCTCGGGCGGTCCGCTCGCCCATGCCTTGGCACCGATGACTCCGGCGGCGTTCAGTACGGCGGCCACGACCGTGCCGACGACGATGCCGATCAGGATCGCCCCGGGCACATCGCGGGCCTGGAGCATGAAGATCAGGAGGAGGGTGACGGCGAAGATCAGGACGGGCCAGCCTGCCAGCTCGCCGGCCGGGCCCAGGGTGACGGGTCCGCCGCCCCGCGAGGCGTGTACGAAGCCCGCCTTGACGAGGCCGATCAGCGCGACGAAGGTGCCGATGCCCATCGTGATCGCGTGCTTGAGGGCGAGCGGGATGGCGTTCATGATCATCTCGCGCAGGCCGGTGACGACCAGCAGCATGATCACGACGCCGTACATCACGCACATGCCCATGGCCTGCGGCCACGTCATGTTCGGCGCCACCTGGGTGGAGATCACGCCGGAGACGGACAGCCCGGCGGCGAGGGCCAGCGGCACCTTGCCGACGATACCCATCAGCAGGGTGGTGACCGCCGCGGCGACGACGGTGGCGGTGATCAGCGCGGGCTGGCTGAGCACATTGCCCGCGACGTCCTTCCCGCCCAGGATGAGCGGGTTGAGCAGCAGGATGTACGCCATGGCCATGAAGGTCGTGACGCCGCCGCGCACTTCACGCGCGACGGTGGATCCCCGCTGGGACACGTGGAAATACCGGTCGAGCCAGGACCTTCCGGCCGGGGGACGCGAGCCTGGGCCGGCGTCGTCGGCGGTTGTCCTGGGCTGCACGGACTGCTGGGTCATGATGCCTACTCCCAAGGTTCACAGGGGCACCCGCGAGAAGACCGAGATGCGGGATTTGGGATGGTGCGCCGGCTGCACGACCCGGGGGACGGCCCGAGGCGAACTGGGTTGTTCTGACTGGGTGTTGCGGGTGGTGTTTCGTTTCGGTGGTGCCCTCGCGTGGTGCGTTGAGTGGTGCTCGGCCACCGCGAGCGGTGCGGCGGCCGGGGGCTCCGGTCAGGTGCCGGTGAGGTGCTCCGGCCGTACCGGCGTCCTGTTCAGCTCCAGCCCCGTCGCGTCGCGGATCGCCGCGAGCACGGCGGGGGTCGACGACAGGGTCGGGGCCTCGCCGACGCCACGCAGCCCGTACGGCGCGTGCTCGTCGGCCAGTTCGAGCACGTCGACGGGGATCGTCGGCGTGTCGAGGATGGTGGGGATCAGATAGTCCGTGAAGGACGGGTTGCGTACCTTCGCGGTCTTCGGGTCGACGATGATCTCTTCCATGACCGCCACACCCAGTCCCTGGGTGGTGCCGCCCTGGATCTGGCCGAGGACCGACAGCGGGTTGAGCGCCTTGCCGACGTCCTGGGCGACGGCCAGCTCGATCACCTTGACCAGGCCCAGCTCCGTGTCCACCTCGACCACCGCGCGGTGCGCGGCGAACGAGTACTGGACATGGCCGTTCCCCTGCCCCGTACGCAGGTCGAAGGCCTCGGTGGGGCGGTGCCGCCACTGAAGTTCGAGGTCGACCGACTCGCCCTCCAGGACATCCGCCAGATCGGCCAGGACCTCGCCGCCGTCGGTGACGACCTTGCCGCCTTCGAGCAGCAGCTCGGCCGTGGCCCAGGCGGGGTGGTACGTACCGAACTTGGCGCGGCCGATCTCCAGGACCTGCTCGCGTACGTGCGCGCAGGTGTTCTTGACCGCGCCGCCCGTGACATACGTCTGACGGGACGCGGAGGTCGAACCGGCGGACCCCACACGGGTGTCGGCCGGCTGGATGGTCACCTGTGCGACGCCCAGCTCGGTGCGGGCGATCTGCGCGTGGACGGTGACGCCGCCCTGGCCGACCTCCGCCATCGCGGTGTGCACGGTGACGACCGGCTCGCCGCCCATGACCTCCATCCGCACGCGGGCGGTGGAGTAGTCGTCGAAGCCCTCGGAGAAACCGACGTTCTTGATGCCGACCGCGTAGCCCACGCCCCGTACGACGCCCTCGCCGTGCGTGGTGTTGGAGAGACCGCCGGGCAGCGCCCGTACGTCGGCCGCCTCGCCCGCCGTGAGCCACTGCCGCTCCGGCGGCATCGGACGCGCCTTGACGCGGCGCAGCAACTCGGCGACGGGCGCGGGCGAGTCGACGCGCTGGCCGGTGGGCAGGAGCGTGCCCTGCTCCATGGCGTTGAGACGGCGGAACTCCACCGGGTCCATGTCGAGCCTGGCGGCGAGCTTGTCCATCTGCGCCTCGTAGGCGAAGCACGCCTGTACGGCTCCGAAGCCGCGCATCGCGCCGCAGGGCGGGTTGTTGGTGTAGAGCGCCAGCGCCTCGATGTCGACGTCCTCGACGACGTAGGGGCCGACGGAGAGCGACGAGGCGTTGCCGACGACGGCGGGGGACGCGGAGGCGTAGGCGCCGCCGTCCAGCACGATCCGGCACTTCAGATGCGTGAGCTTGCCGTCCTTGGTGGCCCCGTGCTCGTACCAGAGCTTCGCCGGGTGACGGTGCACATGCCCGAAGAAGGACTCGAAGCGGTTGTAGACGATCTTGACGGGTTTGCCGGTGCGCAGCGCGAGCAGACAGGCGTGGATCTGCATCGACAGATCCTCACGGCCGCCGAACGCGCCGCCGACGCCCGAGAGCGTCATACGGACCTTGTCCTCGGGCAGGCCGAGGACGGGCGCGATCTGGCGGAGGTCCGAGTGCAGCCACTGCGTGGCGACGTACAGATCGACGCCGCCGTCCTCGCCCGGCACGGCGAGGCCGGACTCCGGACCGAGGAACGCCTGGTCCTGCATGCCGAAGACGTACTCGCCGGAGACGATCACGTCGGCGCGCTCGGCGGCCTTGTCGGCGTCGCCGCGCACGATGGGCTGGCGGTGCACGATGTTCGGGTGCGGTACGTGGCCCGCGTGGTGGTCGTCGCGATGCTCGTGGACCAGCGGCGCGCCCTCGGCGGTGGCGGACGCCTCGTCGGTGACGACCGGCAGGTCCGCGTAGTCGATCCGGATCTTGGCCGCGGCGCGGCGCGCGGTCTCGGGGTGGTCGGCGGCGACGATCGCGACGGGCTCGCCGTGGTGGCGGACCTTGCCGTGGGCGAGGACGGGGGTGTCCTGGAACTCCAGGCCGTACCGCTTGACCTCCGTCGGCAGGTCGTCGTGGGTGAGGACCGCGTGGACGCCGGGGGTGGCCAGCGCCTCGGCGGTGTCGATCGAGCGGATCTCGGCATGCGCCACGGTGCTGCGCAGCGTGTGGCCCCAGAGCATGTCCTCGTGCCACATGTCGGAGGAGTACGCGAACTCGCCGGTGACCTTGAGGGTGCCGTCGGGGCGGAGCGTGGACTCTCCGATGCCGCCCTTGGTCTGGGAGCCGGGGCGCTGGCTGACGCCGGTGGGGGTGCCGGCCGGGACGGTCGCGGCGCGGGGATTCTTCGGCATCGTCAGACCGCGCTTTCCTGGGATCCGGTGCGCCCCTGACGGGCCGCCGCGAGTCGGACGGCGTCGAGGATCTTCTCGTAGCCGGTGCAGCGGCAGAGGTTGCCGGAGAGCGCCTCGCGGATGTCCGCGTCGGACGGCGAGGGGTTGCGCTCCAGCATCTCGTCGGCGGCGATCAGCAGTCCGGGGGTGCAGAAGCCGCACTGCACGGCGCCCGCGTCGATGAACGCCTCCTGAATGGGCGAGAGCTCGGCGCCCTCGCCGGTCTGGGAGTCGGTGCCCTTGGTGCCCTTGGCCTGCCACTGCCGGGCCTCCTTCAGGCTCGTACCGCACGAGCCTCCGGACCCGTCCGAGGCTCCTGAGGCGCAGCCGCCGCCCGGGTGTACGTCGGCGCGGTGCCGCGAGTAGTCGGCCAGACCCTCGACGGTGACCACGTCGCGGCCCTCGACCTGGCCGGCCGCGACGAGGCACGCACAGACGGGCACGCCGTCGAGGCGGACCGTACAGGAGCCGCATTCGCCCTGTTCGCAGGCGTTCTTCGAGCCGGGCAGGCCCATGCGCTCACGCAGGACGTAGAGCAGGGACTCGCCCTCCCAGACGTCGTCGGCCTCCTGGGGACGGCCGTTGACCGTGAAGTTCACACGCATCGTTACGCAGCTCCTTCAAGCGTGGTGCCGGTGGCCCGGTACTGCTCCCAGGTCCAGCCGAGCGTGCGGCGGGCCATGATGCCCACCGCGTGGCGGCGGTACTTCGCGGTGCCGCGCACGTCGTCGATCGGATTGCAGGCGCCGGACGCGAGGTCGGCGAACTGCTTGGCGACCGACGGAGTGATGACCTTGCCGCTGTCCCAGAAACCGCCCTCCTCCAGCGCCGCGTTGAGGAAGTCCTCGGCGACGCGGGCCCGCAGCGGGGTGGGCGCGGCGGAGCCGATGCCGGTCTTCACGGTGCGGGTGTCGGGATGCAGCGCGATGCCGAACGCGCAGACCGCGATGACCATCGCGTTGCGCGTGCCGACCTTGGAGAACTGCTGCGGCCCCGTCGCCTTCTTGATGAGGACGGCTTTGATCAGCTCGTCGGGGGCCAGGGCGTTGCGCTTGACGCCCGTGTAGAACTCCTCGACGGGAATGCGGCGCACCCCCCGTACCGACTCCACCTCCACCTCGGCACCCGCCGAGAGGAGCGCGGGGTGCGCGTCCCCGGCGGGCGAGGCCGCGCCGAGGTTGCCGCCGACGGATCCCCTGTTACGGATCTGGGGCGAGCCGACGGTGTGCGAGGCGAGCGCCAGTCCGGGCAGCTCGGTCCGCAGGTGTTCCATGATCCTGGTGTACGGGACGGAGGCGCCCAGCCGGACGTTCTTCTCGCCGACCGCCCATTCGCGCAGTTCGCCGATGCGGCCCAGGTCCATCAGGTACTCGGGCCGTCGGTGGTCGAAGTTGATCTCGACCATGACATCGGTGCCACCCGCGAGGGGGACGGCGGTGGGGTGCTCGGCCTTGGCGGCGAGCGCCTCCTCCCAGCCGGCGGGGCGAAGGAAGTCCATGAGTGGCTCTCTTCATTCGTGATCGGTCGTTCACCGGAGCCCGGGGACGGCCGGAGTCTCGACTGCTGGTCCGGTCTGTACGCGACGGGCCGCGCGACCGGTTGGGTCCGGTTGTCTCACGCGGATATTCACTAGCTGTTAACGCTGTGTGGCCCAAGTACACCGGCCGTGCCCCGTCCGGTGCAGTCACCGAAACACTGAAGGAGTTGCCTGGGCGGCTTCCGGGTCTTGTAGATTCGAACAAATGGCGACGCGGCGAACGCCCGCCGAACGCCGCGCCTTCACCTGGCCCACCCCTGCCCTCCCCGGCACGACGAGACTGATCGGCGGCGACGAGATGCGGCTGCGCGCACTGCTGGAGACCGATGCGCTGGGCCTGCGGCTGCTCGGCGGCCGGGACGAGCTCGACCGGACCGTACGCGGGGTGATGACCACCGACCTGCGGGACCCGAGCCGCTATCTGTCCGGCGGTGAGCTGGTCCTGACCGGTCTGGCCTGGCGGCGTGCGCCCGAGGACTCCGAGCCCTTCGTACGGCTCCTCGCGGGCGCCGGTGTCGTGGGGCTGGCGGCCGGTGAGGCCGAGCTGGGCGCGATCCCGGACGACCTGGTCGGGGCGTGCCGGCGGCACCGGCTGCCGCTCTTCGCGGTGAACGAGTCCGTCGCGTTCGCGACGATCACCGAGTACGTGGTGCGGCAGGTCTCCGGCGAGCGCGCCGGGGACCTGGCCGCCGTCGTCGACCGGCACCGCAGGCTGATGACGTCGGGCCCCACCGGCGGCGGGCCGGACGTCGTGCTGGATCTTCTCGGGACCGACCTCGACCTGCGGGCCTGGGTGCTCTCGCCCACCGGGCGGCGGATCGCGGGCGCGAGCGAGCCGCTGTCGGCCGCGGCGGGCGCGGCGCTGGCGACGGAGCATCTGGCGGCGGTGCGCGCGGGGCGGCGGGCGCCGCACCGGGTGGCCCTGGGCGGGACGACGTACTCGCTGTTCCCGGTACGCCGGCCGGGCCGTGGCGCCGCGACGGCGGCGGGCGGCGTGGGCGCCGACGTACGGAATGGTGTCCTGTCCGACTGGCTCCTGGCCGTGGAGGCGGACGCCGGTGAGTGGGCCGCGCCCCGGCTGGATCTGCTCCAGGGCGTCACCCAGCTGATCGCGGTCGAGCGGGACCGGCGGGACGCGGCGCGTACGGTGCGGCGCAGGCTCGCCCAGGAGATCCTCGAACTGGTCCAGGCGAGCGCCCCGCCCGCCGAGATCGCGGCGCGGCTGAGGGTCGCGGCGCCGGTGCTGCTGCCCGGCCAGGGGGCGGCCCCGCACTGGCAGATCGTGGTGGCGCGCGTTGACTGGCAGGAGGAAGGCGCCGCGGACGGTGGGGAAGGCACAGGCGCCGCGGACGGCTCGGGAGGCGCGGCCGGGTCGGGGGCAGTCGCCCAGTCGCTGCTGGAGGAGATCCTGGTCGATCCGGCGACGGCGGGCATGGAGTCGGGCGAGCGGATCGCGGTCGCGCACACGGGCGGCGAGGCGATCGCGCTGCTGCCGATGCCGGCGCCGGTGCCCCCGGCCTCCCAGGGTGAGGGTGAGGGCGGCGGGGGCGCCAAGCCGGCGCACGGCGGCCTGCGGGCGGACGTGCTGCTGGCAGCCGTACGTGAACCGCTGGCCGCCGGCCTCGCCGACGACGGCCGGCTGACCCTGGGCGTCAGCGCGGCCGTGCACTCGGCCGAGGGCCTGCGCGGCGCGCTGGAGGAGGCCCGGCACGCCCGCCGGGTGGCCGCGGCGCGTCCCGGCCGGGTGTGCGCCGCCGGTCACCACGAACTGGCCTCGCACGTACTGCTGCTGCCGTTCGTCCCGGACGACGTGCGGCGCGCGTTCACCGCGCGGCTGCTCGACCCGCTGTGGGACTACGACCGCCGCCACCGCGCCGAACTGGTCCCGACGCTCGGGGCGTTCCTCGACTGCGACGGCTCCTGGACGCGCTGCGCGGCCCGGCTGCATCTGCATGTGAACACGCTGCGGTACCGGGTGGGGCGCATCGAGCAGCTGACGGGGCGCGATCTGTCCCGGCTGGAGGACAAGCTCGACTTCTTCCTGGCGCTCCGGATGAGCTGACGGCTCGGGGGACGCGCCGGGATGCGGGCCGAGAGCGGGCTTGGAAGCGGCGAAGTGCCGAGCCGTGCCGCGAAGCGCGTCACCCGGTGCCAGGTTGACCGCTGTCACCCGTGGCGGTCACGGCGAGATCCAACTCCTTGACGTGGACCGGCCCGTGGCCGTCCGCACGGTGAACTCCCCGCCGCCCGGCGGCGGGAGTCCGTCGCTGGTCAGCCGGGGTGGGCGCGCCGACGAGGACCCGCCCGGAGGGTGCTCGCCCGCCCTCTGAGGGAGCGTCGAACCGGCCCTTGTCGACCCCTTGTTGACCAAGGCATTGTGAATTTTTTCACCTGAGCTATTGGCCCGGCGTGCCGATCCGTGCTGAGATGCGGGAGAACTCAACAGCACAATGGCGCGCTCGGGGAGGGCAATGTGGCGGATACCGCCATGTCTGGTTCCGGATCCACCACCGGGGACGACCCACTCCAGACCGCGGTATGGCGGCTGCGCTCGCGCGGCTGTTGGACCGACGCGGCCGCCCTGCTCGCGCCCCATCCGGGCGCCGCGCCCTCGCTCCAGCGGGCGTCACTGCTGGTGGAACGGTGTTTGTTCACCGGTGAGGGCTGGCCCGAGGCGGAGGACGCGCTCCGCCTCGCGGAGGCCACCGCCCGTGAGGACGACGAACGGGGTGGCGCCGCCAGCGAGCGCGGTCATCTCGCGTACGCGGCCACGATCCTCGGCGTGCGCGACCGCGCCGACGAGGCACGTGCCGCGCTCGGCCGGGCCGCCGCGCTGCTGGCCCCGACGGCGCTCGCCCGGCCGCTGCTCGACTTCCGCCGGGGGCTGATCGCCGAACACCTCTCGGACTCCCCGCAGTCGGCCCTCGCCGCCTACCGGCGCGCCCACGCGGGCGCCACCGCGCACGGGCAGACCTTGCTGCTCTCCTTCACCTGGCGACATCTGGCCGGACTCGCCCTGCGCGAGGGCGAGTTGGCGGAGGCGCGGCACGGCTTCGGCGAGTCGCTGCGGATCCGTGTGGAGCTCGGCTATCTGGTCGGTACGGCTCCGGCGCTCGCCGCGCTGGCCGACGCCGAACCGGAGCCGGAGGCCACGCGCCTGCGCGCGGAGGCGGGGCGGCTGTTCCGGCTGCTGGACGGCGTCCCGACGTGGCTGGCGGCGCAGCTCGCGCCGAGTACGGCCGCCTGAGCGACACCGCCCGAGCACCGTCGCCCGAGCCCGGCCGCCCGAGTACCGCGACTCACCGGGCTCACCGGGCTGTGATCGAACCCGACGTCGTCGTGGGGGGGGGGCCGGCCCCCCCCCCCCCCCCGGCCCGGGGGCCCCCCCCCCCCGGGGGGGGCCCCCCCCGGGCCCCCCCCCCCCCCCCCCCCCCCCCCCCCCCGCCCCCCCCCCCCCACCACCCCGCCGGGCCGCCCTCGTCCGGCGAGACCCCGGGCCCCCCGGGCTGTTTGCCACCCCGGGGGGGGGGGGGGGGGCCCCCCGCCCCCCACCCCCGCCGGGTCCTGGTCGCCCGGCGCCGGGCTCTTGCGCGCCTGCGGGCCCGCCCTGCGCAACAGCCGCTCCAGCGGGTGCTCCACCCACTGGTACGCCATCCCCGCGACCACCAGGCTGGTCACGATCGCCAGCAGCCAGAAGCCCGCGGTGGTGGCCAGGGACTCCGTGCGGCCGTAGCGGGCGAGCAGGGAGCGGATGACGATCTCGTGCACCAGGTACCAGGCGAAGGACCAGTGCCCCAGCCGTACCGCCCACGCCCCGCCCAACCCCGTACGGCTGCCCCGCAGATCCGCCTGGGCCGCCGCGCACACCAGCAGGGCGAAGATCGGCGCGGAGAGCAACTGGGAGGCGCTGTACGGGCTGTACCAGAGGCTGTCGGGGACGGCGTGGTGCCACGGGACGAGCACCAGATGCCAGAGCACGACCAGGCCGATCGCCGTCGGCAGCCCGACCGGTGAGCTCCGGCCCCGCTTGACGGCCAGTCCGGCGGCCACACCGATCACGAACTGGAGCATGCGCGTCGGCGGGAAGTAGTCGAGCAGCCACACGCGGGTGGCGCCGGTCTCGATCAGCGCGCCGGCCAACCAGACGCCCACGAGTGCGACGCTCATCGTCACCATGACCCAGAGGCGGCCCCGGCCCGTCCTCAGCAGCGGCAGCATCATCAGCAGCGGGAAGATCAGATAGAACCAGGCCTCGTCGCTGAGCGACCAGGCCGCCGGGTTCGCGCCCTTCTGGATGACCGTGTCGGGGGACCAGGCGTGCACCATCAGCAGCGTGGCGAGCACGGCCTTGGCGGACACCGCCTTGCCGATCGCGATCCAGACGGCGACGGAGGCCGCCGACGTCACCGCGAGCAGGGGCCAGATACGGGCGAAGCGCCGCCACAGGAAGACCCTGGCGGGCACGCGCTGACCGTCATAGGTCCAGGCGAGTACGAAGCCGGACAGGACGAAGAAGAAGGTGACGCCGCTGCGCCCGTACCAGGCGGCCTGGCTGAGGCCGGGGATCTCGCCGACCTGCCGGGACAGGTGGTAGAGCACCACGATCAACGCGGCCCAGAACCGCAGACCGGTGAGGGACGGCAGCCGGTCCCGGCCGGACAGACCTTGCCGGTCGGCAGTGGTGGCTGGCTGACGAGCACTGCTGGCGCGCATGACGTCCCGTGGTGTGGGTGATGGCCGGAAGATGAAGACTGGGTGACGCTACCCGTACACGCGCGCGACGCCAAAGCGGGGGCGCGACGCGCGGCCCGGCGACGGCGGGAAGATCCGGAAGACGGGCCCTGGTGGAGCGGGCGGTCAGCCCGCGCCGCCTGTGAAGTGCTCCCGTACGAGCGAGCGCACGACCGGGAGATCCCGGGCGATCAGGGCGTCCAGCAGGGCGGAGTGCTCGGCGGCGTCCGCGACGAGCGCGGCCCCGATCGTCCTCGGTGGTCCGGCGAGCGGCCACTGGGCGCGGCGGTGTAGTTCGTCGGCGACCATGACCAGCTGGTGGTTGCCGGAGAGGCGGAGGAGTGCGCCGTGGAAGGCGCGGTCGTGCTCGCCGTAGGCGGCGAGATCGCCGCACGCCGCCGCCGCGACGGTCGCCTCGGCGAGCGGGCGCAGTTCCGCCCAGCGCTCGGCGGCGACGGTACGGGCCAGCCCCAGCATCACCGGGACCTCGATCAGCGCGCGTACCTCGGCCAGCTCGGCGAGGTCGCGGGCGGTGCGCTCGGCGACGCGGAAGCCGCGGTTGGGCACGACCTCCACGGCGCCTTCGAGCACGAGCTGCTGCATGGCCTCGCGCACGGGGGTCGCGGAGACTCCGAAGCGCTCGCCGAGTGCGGGACCGGAGTAGACCTGGCCGGGTACCAGCTCGCCGCTGACGAGGGCGGTACGCAGGGCGTCGAGGATCTGGCCGCGTACGGAGTGACGCCTCACCGTGCGGCGCACGCCGGGCTCGGCCGAGGGAGCCGGCGCGGGGGGCGGGGCGGCGGCGGGGGCGCCCGCTCCGGCGGACGCGGGCCGTCGGCGGTCGGCGTGGCCGGTGCGGGGCGTGCCGTGCGTGTGCTCGCCGCGCGCCTGCTCGGGGACCCGCGGAGGGCCGCCGACCTGCGTCCCGTCGGGCGACGACGCCTGCTCCCGGGGGGTGGAGGGCGTGGCCGCGTCGTCGCGCGCTCTGCTCCGCTCCACTGCGCCTCCTCCTCCGTCCGTCACGTTCTTCCAGCTCATCCCGCGTGCCGCGCGGGCCCGACCGATTCCCGCGTGCTGACCAGGGGCCCGTGGTCCCCGGCCCGGCTCGCACATCAGGGGCCTCCGGAGCACCATAGGCGGACGGGGGACAGTTCACACATCCATCGTGTCGGGTAAGGTAAGCCTCACCTTCAGACGAGCGCGATTCGGTGGTTCCCAGGATGTCTGTGCCCGCTCTGCTGCCCGGTCGGTTCTCACCGGTCGCCGACGCCTACCGGCGTCTGACCGAGGTGCTCCCGTCCCTGGGCATCGACGAGCTCACCGCCGGCGAACGGCCGACGGCGGACGAGGGCTGGGTCGGCGCCACCGATCTCGCGGCGGGCGGCCCCGCCGTCGACGCCTTCCTCGCCTGGGACGACGCGCAGGTGGTCCGCGACTACGGGCAGCGGGCCCGCCCCGACGTCGTCGCGACCTTCGGACTGCACCGCTACGCCTGGCCCGCCTGCCTGTTGATCACCGTGCCGTGGTTCGTCAGCCGCCGGGTGCCGCGGGTGCCGGTGGAGAACGTCGCCTTCCAGCGGACACGGGGCCGGATGGCCGTCCGTGTCGACGAGTTCGCGTGTCTGCCCGGCGACCCGGCCGCCGCCCTGCCGGGCGCCAGGGTCGTACCGGACGAGGAGGCGCTGCGCGCCGAGGTGCGCGACGCGGTGGCCGACCATCTCGGCCCGGTGCTCGCCGCGTTCGGGCCGCGCATGCGGCGGCGCGACCGCGCCCTGTGGGGCATGGCGACGGACGAGGTCGTCGAGGGGCTCTGGTACGTCGCGCATCTGCTGGGCGAGGAGCGGCGCGCGATGGCGGAGCTGGAACTGCTGCTGCCCGGCACCACGAAGCCGTACGTCGGTACGGCGGGCTTCCGTGAACTGGTCGGCACCGACGGCGAATCGCTGCCGACCAGGAACCGGGCGAGCTGCTGCCTCTTCTACACGCTGCGGCCCGAGGACACGTGCGTGACCTGTCCGCGCACCTGCGACTCCGAGCGCGTCCGCCGACTGAGCGCAAACAGCAACTGACGCTCCCGCGTGGTTCGCCGGAACCATGCCACCCGTCCAGGTGCTTGAGGACGGTCCGAAATCGAACGCAACTCATCGCCCCCAGGCGTCCGTTCGAGCAGATCACACCTATTCGCGTGTCCTTGCGCCTCGTTGGCGTTCTCTTGTCCCGAAACCCTCTGAGCGGGGTCGCGGTTCGGCCAATATGGCGCCCGAACCGCCCCACTGCGATGCAAGGGACACCGCATGCGACTGACCGACATACCGCTCAACTGGCTGCTTCCGGGCGTCGTGATGCTCGTCGGGGTCCTGGCGGCGGTGGCAATCATCGCGCGCGGAAAGCGCGCCGGCGTCAAGACCGCGGCCGAGGACTCCTGGGAACGCAGTGAGGACCGCCGCAGGCGGAAGGAAGCGGTCTACGGGACCGCCTCCTACGTACTGCTCTTCTGCTGCGCCGCGGTGGCCGCCGCGCTCTCCTTCCACGGGCTCGTCGGCTTCGGCCGGCAAAACCTCAACCTCACCGGCGGCTGGGAGTATCTCGTCCCGTTCGGCCTCGACGGGGCGGCGATGTTCTGCTCCGTACTCGCCGTGCGCGAGGCCAGCCACGGCGACGCGGCTCTCGGCTCGCGGCTGCTGGTGTGGACCTTCGCAGGAGCGGCGGCCTGGTTCAACTGGGTCCACGCGCCGCGCGGTCTGGAACACGCGGGCGCGCCGCAGTTCTTCGCCGGCATGTCGCTCTCCGCCGCCGTGCTCTTCGACCGGGCTCTGAAGCAGACCCGCCGCGCCGCGCTGCGCGAACAGGGCCTGGTGCCGCGTCCGTTGCCGCAGATCCGGATCGTACGGTGGCTGCGGGCGCCCCGTGAGACCTTCGGCGCCTGGTCGCTGATGCTTCTCGAAGGCGTACGCACACTGGACGAGGCGGTCGACGAGGTACGCGAGGACCGCAGGCAGAAGGAGCAGAACAGGCACCGGCGGCGCGAGCAGGAGAAGCTGGGCCGGGCCAGGATCAAGGCGCTCAACCGGCAGCACCGGGCCTGGGGGCGCGGCCGTGGCCGCCAGGTCGAGCTGCCGGGGGCGACGCCGGTACCGGCCGTGGGCAGCCCGGCGAACTCGACCCCCGCGGTGGGTCCGGCCGCGCCGGAGCCCGTCATACCCGAACTCCGCCCCGAACTCCGCGAACCGGACCAGTTGCCCGTACGCTCCCGGCCCTCCCTTCAGGCAGTGAAGGGTTCCGAGGGCCGCACCGTTGACCTGACCGCCGAGGACGACACCCAGGCGCTGCCCCGGCTCGACTCGCTGGAGCGCAAGCTCAAGGACCTTGAGCAGCAGTTCGGCTGAGCGCCGTCCCGAGGAACGACAGCGACAACACCGACGACACCGTGGGTGAACTCGCGACCGGCGTGACGGACAACCGTCGCGCCGGTCCGTCGTCCCGGGGCGGGGCGGACCGCCGGACAAGCCGTCTCAGGCGGCCGACTCGCCGTCCAGCTCGAACCAGACCATCTTGCCCAGCCCCTGTGACCGCACGCCCCAGGCGTCGGCGAGCCCATCCACCAGGATCAGCCCCCGCCCGTGCGTCCCGTCGTCCACGTCCGGCTCGTTGGGCGTCGGCGGTGCGTCGACGAAGTCCCGCACCTCCACCCGTAGCCGCGAATCGGCGACGATGGCCTTGACCACCGCTCCGTGGTCGGTGTGCACCAGCGCGTTGGTGACCAGTTCGCTCGTGAGCAGCTCGGCCACCTCGGCCGATTCACGCTCCCGCCAGTGGCTCAGCAGCTCGCGCAGCGCGTGTCTGACCTCGGGCACCGCCGTGAGATCGGCACCCTCCACTCTGCGGAGCAACTGTTTGCGCAGCAGTCGCGCCTCCCCCGTGCCTTTCATGTCCCCCATCCCCCCCATGCCGCTACCGTCTGTACGAGCTTCCTCTCTTGAACGCCCTCCCCGAGATGCATGCCCCACTCACCACCGGCCACGCATGACGATCCGGGACGGTGTCACGGCGAGTGCCCGGCGCCCCTCCTGGGAAGTGAGGGGTTGCGAGATCGGCCGGACCCCTGGAGTCTGCCGTTCCGGAAGGCTGAGCCGTAGAACTGAGGAGCCTTGATGCACGACGACCGCACCCTGGTGGAGGGCCGACTGGAGCGCGCCCTGCGCCAGTTCATCCGCCCCGCGCAGTACGCGGCCAGGACGCCGCTGGTCCTCTCCGTCTGGGAGGTGCCGGGCGAACCGGTGCCCGTGGGACAGGCTCTGCAGGGCATGTACACGCCGTTCGAGACGGGTACGCCCTGGGGGCCGCCCTGGTCAACGAGTTGGTTCCGGCTGGAGGGAATCGTCCCCGACGAGTACGCGGGGCGGCGCGTGGAGGTCGTGATCGACCCGGGATTCACCGGCGAGGGGCCGGGCTTCCAGGCCGAGGGAATGGTGTACGACGCGGCAGGGGTACCCATCAAGGGGGTGCACCCGCGGAACCGGCACGTCCCGGTCGGCGACCCGGCCGCGGGCGGTGAGGCGGTCCATCTGCTCCTCGAAGCGGCGGCGAACCCGTCGATGCCGGGCGACTTCATGCCCTCGGCGCTCGGGGACGTACGGACCGCCGGTGACAGCCCGCTGTACACGTTCGCCGCCGCCGACATCGCCGTGCTGGACGAGAACGTGTGGCATCTGGTGCTCGACATCGAGGTGCTGTCCGAGCTGATGGCGGAGCTGCCCGCCGACCGGTCGCGGCGGCACGAGATCCTGCGTGCCCTGGAGAACATGCTGGACGCCCTCGACCTGCACGACGTGGCGGGCACGGCGGTCGCGGCCCGCGCCGAGCTGGCCGAGGTCCTGTCCCGCCCCGCCTCTCCCAGCGCCCACCGTGTCTCCGCCGCCGGACACGCGCACATCGACTCGGCGTGGCTGTGGCCGCTGCGCGAGACCGTGCGGAAGGCGTCGCGGACGTTCGCCAATGTCACCGCGCTCGCCGAGGAGTACCCGGAGCTGGTCTTCGCCTGTTCGCAGGCGCAGCAGTACGCGTGGGTCAAGGAGCACCAGCCGCACATCTGGGAGCGGATCAAGAAGGCCGTGGCGGACGGCAACTGGTCCCCGGTGGGCTCGATGTGGGTGGAGTCGGACGCGAACATGCCGGGCGGGGAGGCGCTGGCCCGGCAGCTCGTGCACGGAACGCGCTTCTTCCGGGAGGAGCTGGGGGTCGAGACGGAGGAGATCTGGCTGCCGGACTCATTCGGCTACACGGCCGCGTTCCCCCAACTGGCCAAGCTGGCGGGCGTGAAGTGGTTCCTCACCCAGAAGCTGTCGTGGAACCAGACCAACAAAATGCCGCACCACACCTTCTGGTGGGAGGGCATCGACGGCAGCCGCGTCTTCACGCACTTCCCGCCGGTCGACACCTACAACGCGCAGTTCCACGCGTCCGAACTGGCCCACGCCGAGCGGAACTTCGCCGACAAGGGCCGGGCCTCGCGCTCGCTCGTCCCGTTCGGCTGGGGCGACGGCGGCGGCGGTCCCACCCGCGAGATGCTGGAAAAGGCGCGCCGGCTGAAGTCCCTGGAGGGCTCGCCGCGCGTCGACATCGAGAGGCCCGCCGCGTTCTTCGAGGCCGCCGAGCAGGAGTACGGGGAGAAGGCCCCGGTCTGGTCGGGCGAGCTCTATCTGGAGCTGCACCGGGCGACGTACACGACGCAGGCGAAGACCAAGCAGGGCAACCGCCGCAGTGAACACCTCCTGCGGGAGGCGGAGTTGTGGGCGACGACCGCCGCGCTGCGGACCCCGTCGTACGCGTATCCGTACGAGGAACTGGACCGGCTGTGGAAGACGGTCCTGCTGCACCAGTTCCACGACATCCTGCCGGGCTCGTCCATCGCCTGGGTGCACCGGGAGGCCAGGGACACCTACGCGGCGGTGCGCGATGAGTTGACGGAGATCACGGCGGCGGCCGTCGCGGCGCTCGGCGGCGGCGGTACCGCGGTGCTCAACACCTCGCCGTACGAGCGGACGGAGATCGTCGAGGCCGACACGGCGGACATCCCCGAGGGCAGCGCGGTGCAGGCGCTGAACGGCCACGGGCGGTCGGCGGTGGCCGTGCGGGTGCCCGCGCTGGGGGCGACGGGGCTGGCCGCCGCCGAGCCGGCGAGCGGGACCACGGACGTCACGACACGCTCCGCGGGCTCGGACGTGATCACCCTGGACAACGGACTGCTGCGGGTGACCGTCGACCGAGACGGCCTGCTCACCTCCGTGCGCGATCTGGCGGCGGACCGTGAGGTCCTGGCGCCGGGCAGCCGGGGCAATCTGCTCCAGCTGCACCCGGACCACCCCAACCAGTGGGACGCCTGGGACATCGACCGGCACTACCGCCGCCGGCACACCGACCTCACGAAGGCGGAGTCCGTGCAACTGGTGGAGCAGGGTCCGCTGCGGGCGACGGTCCGCGTGGTCCGTACGTTCGGCTCGTCGTGGATCGTGCAGGAGATCCGGCTCGCGGCCGGCAGCCGGCGCGTGGACGTGGTCACCGAGATCGACTGGCAGGAGTCGGAGAAGGTGCTCAAGGCGGCCTTCCCGCTGGACGTGCAGGCCGAGCGGTCCACCGCCGAGATCCAGTTCGGGCATGTGCACCGCGCCACGCACGCCAACACCAGCTGGGACGCGGCCCGGTTCGAGATCTGCGCGCACCGCTGGCTGCGGGTCGCGGAGCCCGGCTATGGCGTGGCGGTGGTCAACGACTCGACGTACGGCCACGACGTGACGCGGGCCGCGCACGACGAGGGGGTGGGGACGACCGTACGGCTCACGCTGCTGCGGGCGCCGCACAGCCCGGACCCGGAGACGGATCTGGGCACGCACAAGTTCAGCTACGCACTGGTGCCCGGTGCCGAGGTGACGGACGCGGTCCGGGAGGGCCTGGCGCTCAATCTGCCGCTGCGGGTCGCGGTCGCGCCTCCGACGGCGTCGCTGGTCTCGGTCGATCACCCGGCGATCACGGTGGAGTCGGTGAAGCTCGCCGAGGACCGCAGCGGCGATGTGGTGGTACGGCTCTACGAGTCGGCCGGGAACCGGGCGTCGGCGATGCTGCGGACCGGATTCCCCGTCGTACAGGCGCACGTCACGGACCTGTTGGAGCGTCCGCTGCACGAGGCGGGGACGGGGGCGGGCGGTCTGCGGGTCGCGCTGCGGCCGTTCCAGATCCTCACGCTGCGGTTCACGCCCGCGTAAGGGGTCCGGGGAGGGGCCGGGGGTGTCTTTGGACACCCCCTCAGGGCCGCGGCAGGTTGCGCAGGTTGGAGCGCGCCATCTGCACCATGCGGCCCACCCCTCCGTCCAGCACGATCTTTCCGGCGGAGAGCGCGAAGCCCTGCACCATGTCCGCGCTGATCTTCGGCGGAATGGACAGGGCGTTCGGGTCGGTGACGACGTCCACCAGAGCCGGGCCCTTGTGCTTGAAGGCGTCCTTCAGCGCGCCCGCGAGCTGCTTGGGCTTCTCCACCCGGACGCCGAACGCCCCGGCGGCGCGGGCCATGGCGGCGAAGTCGGGGTTGTGGTTCGTGGTGCCGTACGAGGGCAGACCGGCCACCAGCATCTCCAGCTCGACCATGCCGAGGGAGGAGTTGTTGAACAGGACGATCTTCACGGGCAGTTCGTACTGGACAAGAGTGAGGAAGTCGCCCATGAGCATGGTGAAGCCGCCGTCGCCGGACATCGAGACGACCTGGCGCTCCCGGTCCACGAACTGCGCGCCGATCGCCTGCACCATGGCGTTGGCCATCGAGCCGTGGCTGAACGAACCGATCACGCGGCGGCGGCCGTTGGGCGACAGATAGCGGGCGGCCCAGACGTTGCACATGCCCGTGTCGACGGTGAACACGGCGTCGTCGTCGGCGACGTCGTCGAGCACGGACGCGACGTACTCGGGGTGGATCGGGACGTGCTTGTCGACCTTGCGGGTGTACGCCTTGACGACGCCTTCGAGCGCCTCGGCGTGCTTCCTGAGCATCCTGTCCAGGAAGCGGCGGTCGTCCTTCACCCGTACCCGGGGCGTCAGACAGCGCAGCGTCTCGCGTACGTCGCCCCAGACCGCGAGGTCCAACTGCGACCGGCGGCCGAGGCGTTCGGGCCGGACGTCGACCTGGACGATCTTGACGTCGGAGCCGTCGGGCAGGAAGGCGTTGTACGGGAAGTCGGTGCCGAGCAGGATGAGCAGATCGCACTCGTGGGTGGCTTCGTAGGCGGCGCCGTAACCGAGCAGTCCGCTCATGCCGACGTCGAACTTGTTGTCGTACTGGATCCACTCCTTGCCGCGCAGGGCGTGGCCGATCGGGGACTTGATCCGCTCGGCGAACTCCATGACCTCGGCGTGCGCCCCCGCCGTGCCGCTGCCGCAGAAGAGCGTGACGCGGTCCGCGTCGTCGATCATGTCGACCAGTTTGTCGATCTCCAGGTCGCCGGGCCGCGCGGTCGGCCGGGAGGTGACGAGCGCGTGCTCGATCGCCTTCGTCGGGGCCGGCCGGGAGGCGATGTCGCCGGGCAGGGTCACCACGCTCACACCGCCCCGGCCGACCGCGTGCTGGATGGCCGTCTGGACCAGCCGGGGCATCTGCTGCGGGTTGGTGATCATCTCGTTGTAGTGGCTGCACTCGTCGAACAGCCGCTCGGGATGGGTCTCCTGGAAGTAGCCGAGGCCGATCTCGCTGGTGGGGATGTGCGAGGCGAGCGCGAGGACCGGGGCCATGGAGCGGTGCGCGTCGTACAGACCGTTGATCAGGTGCAGATTGCCGGGGCCGCAGGAGCCGGCGCAGGCGGCGAGCTTGCCGGTGATCTGCGCCTCGGCGCCCGCCGCGAAGGCCGCCGCCTCCTCGTGCCTGACCTGGACCCAGTCGATGGCCGCGTTGCGCCGGATGGCGTCGACGACGGGGTTGAGGCTGTCGCCGACGACTCCGTACAACCGTCGCACGCCCGCGCGGGCGAGGATGCCGACGAACTGCTCCGCCACATTCTGCTTGGCCATGGAAGCGTGCCCTTCTGCTGTCCGGGGCCGGGGCGTGTGGTCTCGGCCCGGGGCCCCTCCGGTACCCGCTGTCCATCAACCCATGCCCCGCGCCGTTACGCCTCCCAGACCGCCACGGCCGTACGGTCGTCGGCGTAACCCTTCACCCGCACACCCACGTCCGCCAGGTACGCGGCGAGCCCCGGCGGCTCGCCGGAGGCCCAGCGGGCGGCCAGTTCGTCGCCCAGGCCCGGTTCACCGCGCAGCGGCTCGGCGAGGCCGACGCTCGTCAGCAGAAGCGTGTCGCCCGGACGGGCCACCGAGGCGCGGAAGCGGAACGGCTCCGGCGGGGGCGGCACGGGTGCCTCCACAAGCGGACCGGGAGGCTTGGTGATCTCCAGGTCCATCGTGAGGCGGTCGCCCTCGGAGGTCTGTTCGGCGAGGGCGTCGGCGCGCGCGGAGCCGAAGCCGAGGACCGGTGCGCCCGTGATGTCGGCGGGCTCGGGGACCAGCGGCTCCAGGTCCTGCCAGGCGCCGTTCCTGAGCCGGAAGAGCCCGCCGCCGCCGACGCCGAAGAAGACGCGGGTGCGGCAGTCGGGGTCGGCGGAGAGCAGCAGACAGCGCAGGCTCGCGGTGTACTCGTCCGGCTCGCGGCCCAACTCCCCCGCGCGGGCGCGCAGTTTGCCGTAGCTGCGGTCGGTGAGCCGGTGCAGTCCGGACTTCAGGTCACCCCGGCGGCTCGCTCTTATGTCCTCCGCGAGCCGGCTGTGGCTGCGGCCGACGGCGCCGCCGATCCACCGGCAGGCGTCCGCGGCGGCCAGGTGCGCGCCCTCGGTGGCGCGGGCTCCGGTGGCCACGGCGACCAGGACGAGGGCGCTCGGGCCGGTGCCGAAACGGGCGGTGAGCAGGGCGTCCCTCCGGGGCTCGCCCCGGTAGCGCGCCGAATCGCCGCGCGTGGAGGCCGCGCGGAGGGTGTACGTGCCGTACCGGGCGCCGTCGAGCACGGTGTCGGCGACGAGTTGCCCGAGCGCGTCGGCCCGGCTCGTGGGCAGCGCGGTGGGCTCGGCGTCGTAGGTGGGCGGGCTGTCGCCGACATGGCCGGGGCGGGCGGCGGGAGCCGGCGGGGACGGCGGCTCGGGCGCGGGCGGGGACGGGGGCTCGTGGGCGGCCGGGGCGCGCGGGTCGCGGGGCGGGGCCGTGTCGGCGGGCGGGGCGGGAGGTTTCGGCGCGGGGGCGGCGGGCGCGGGTACGGGTGCGGGAGCCGGGGGCGCCGGACCGACGGCGCCCGGCAGCGGTCGGGCGTCGCTGGGGTTGAACGCCGGGGACGGCGGCTCCCAGGGCGCCCGTGGCCGGGGCGTGCGGGGCGTGCGGGGCGGCGGCGCGACGGGGTTCGATGCCGGGGGCGGAGGCGGGGGCGCGAGCGGGGCGTCCGCCATCGTGGGCCGCGGGGCCGGGGGCGCCGGTGCGGGCGGGGGCTCGGGCGCCTGGATCACCGGGTAGGCGCCGCGCGCCTCCCACCAGGCCAGGGGCCGCGAGACGGGACCGTCGCCGACGGCCCCGGCGTCCTCGTCGTCCTCGTCTCCCGGATCTTCGTCGTCCACGTCGAGCGCGTCGACGGCCTGCCCGTACCGCCCGCCGAGCGTGTCCGCCGCCGAGTCGAAACGGTCGTCGATGGTGTCGTCCCGCGTCTCGGCGGGACCGGTGTCGGGTGCGGACTCGTCGTACAGCCGGTCCCACCAGTCGTCGGCGGTGGCGGGCCGGTCCCCCTGCTGGCTCATGCTCCTATTGTCGACCGCACGGGGCGTCAGAAAACGGGACAGCACGAAAAATAAGAGGCCGGGCGGGATGACGTCGGGGCCACGCGGCCCAAGTCCGCCGGGCGGCCCCACCCCCCACGGGAAGGACGCCCGGCGGACGTTCGGCAGGTCGGAGCGCACCAGGTGCGCCGACCGGGATTCGGGGCCGGAAACGACCGTACGAGGATCCGTACGCCGATTCGAATCGTAGCGACTCGTCGGGGTTCGACGGGAACGTCCGGGTAGTCAGCTTATCCGGTATACGAAGGCCGGCCCACCCACCCGGTACCCGGGCATATCCCTGGGGTCCGTTGATCCGGCAATGTCGCCACATTGGCAGAGTGGCGCGTGATGCGGGGATGATGTGCGCGGCGGGTTTACGCCGTGGCCGGTATCCGCCACCGGTGGCCGGGTTTGAACGTACGTCCGGGGAGGGGTTCGAGGGGTGCTGGGAGCAATAGGTCTCGACGAGAGACAGGAGTCGGCGTATCGCGCGCTGGTCGCGCTGGGCGCCGCCGAGGCCGCCGATCTGGCACACCGGCTCGCGATACCCGAGCAGGACACCGAGCGCGCGCTGCGCAGGCTGGAGCAGCAGGGGCTGGCCGCGCAGTCGTCGGCCCGGACGGGGCGCTGGGTGGCCGCGCCGCCCGCCGTGGCACTGGGCGCGCTGCTCACCCAGCAGCGGCACGAGCTGGAGCGGGCGGAGCTGGCGGCCGTGCTGCTCGCGGAGGAGTACCGGGCCGAGTCGGCGGGGCCGGCCGTGCACGATCTGGTCGAGGTGGTGACGGGTGCGAGCGCGGTGGCGCACCGTTTCCACCAGCTCCAGCTGGGGGCGACGGAGGAGATCCGCGCGCTGGTCACCGGCAGGCCGGTGGTGGTGTCGGGGGTGGACAACGAGTCCGAGGAGCGGGCAGTGACGCGCGGCGTCCGCTACCGCGTGGTGATCGAGCGTGAGGTGCTCTCGCTGCCCGACGGGATCACCGAGCTGTCGGCGGCTCTCGGCCGTGACGAACAGGTACGGGTCGTCGACCGGGTGCCGACGAAGCTGATGATCGCCGACCGGACCCTGGCGATGGTGCCGCTGACGGCGGGCGCCGCGGAGCCGGCGACCCTGGTCGTGCACGCCAGCGGGCTGCTGGAGTCCCTGTCGGGGCTCTTCGAGGCGGTCTGGCGCGACGCGCTGCCCCTGCGTCTGGTCCCGGGTGTGGGCGGGGCCGGCCGGGACGGTGCGACGGTGACGGAGGACGCGGTCGCGGGGCCGGACGAGACCGATCTGGAGGTGCTCTCGCTGCTGCTCGCGGGGATGACGGACGCGAGCGTCGCCAAGCAGCTGGATCTGGGGCTGCGGACCGTGCAGCGCCGGGTGAAGGGCCTGATGGAGCTGGCGGGGGTGACGACCCGGCTCCAGCTGGGCTGGCACGCGTACGAGAAGGGCTGGGTGGCCCGCGACCTGCGCGCCTGAGCGGGCTCGACCGGACTCGGCCCGGCGGATCGGCCCAAGGCGTGTCCGCGAAGCAGCGCCGTCCGCCCGCCGGGCGGGGCCCGCGGCGGCTGGTGCGGTGCGTCGCGGGCCAGGCTCGCCCGAGCGGGCTCGGCGCAGCGGCCGGGTCCCGCCCCGCGTGCCGCTCGCCCCGGGATCCTGCACCCTGGGCAGATGGACGTGTGGCAGCTCGTGCTGGTGGCTCTGGTCATGCTGCTGGGCGTCGTCGGCGTGCTGATTCCCGGCGTGCCGGGGCCCGCCATCGTCTGGGCCGCCGTGGTCTGGTGGGCGCTGAGCGAGACCTCGGGGACCGCCTGGACGGTACTGATCGGATCCACGGCGCTGCTGCTGCTCAACCAGGCACTCAGACCCCTGCTGCCCTCCAGACGCACGCACGCGACGGGGACGCGGCGGCGCACGCTGCTGGCCGGCGGGCTCGCGGGGATCGTGGGGTTCTTCGTGGTGCCGGTGGTGGGCGCGGTGGTGGGTTTCGTCGGCGGGATCTACGGGGTTGAGCGCGCACGGCTGGGCAGCCACCGGGACGGCTGGGCATCGACGCGCACGGTGATGCGGAACGCGGGCTACCCGGTACTGGTCGAGCTGTTCTGCTGCCTGCTCGTGATGGGCACGTGGCTCGGCGCGACGGTCTGGGGCTGAACGCACGCCCCACCCCCGTACACATCGGATCTCTCCCACCGTATTGACGCGCCTCCGCCCCACCTCTACCTTCCGTCAGTGAATAGCTCGGATGAATCGATGCATCAAGGGAGTCCGAGCCGTCAAACTGCCGGGAGGCGCCATGGCAACGACCCCGTCCCGAAGGGACGTACTCGCCGGCGGCACCGCGATCGGCGGCGCGCTCGTCGCCGGGGGCGTGGCCGCCGTCCCCGCGCAGGCGGAAGACTCTCGGGCGGCGTCACCGGCCGCCGCCGTCGAACCGCACGCGGCGCTGGACAGCTGGCGCCGGGTCCTCGACGACGCCGACCCCATCTGGCGGAGGATGCCCACGACCTGGTTCGAGGGACCGTTCATCGGCAACGGTTTCCTCGGCTCCGGCATCTACGCCGAGCCGGACAGGAACGCGGTCCGTTTCAATGTGCAGCACTCCGAAGTGCAGGACCACCGGCCGGAGTTCGGTTCCCTCTTCGGTCTCGCCCGGCTGCCCGTCGGGCACTTCACCCTGGAGCCCGTCGGCACGATCACCGGTGTCGACTGGCGACTGCGGCTCCGCGACGCCGAGCTGACCGGCACGCTCACCACCGACAGGGGCACGCTGCGGCTGCGCGCGTTCGTCCACACCTCGACGTCCGTCCTGGCGGTCGAGGTCATCCCGAGCCGGGGCGAGCGGGGCTTCCGCTGGGTCTTCCACCCTGCGGAGTCGATCAGCCCACGGGCCGCGCACAAGCCGATCCCCGAGGGGTACGAGGCCAATCCGCCCGCCGTGATCGAGGACCACGGCGACGCGCTCGGTCAACTGACCGCCGCCGTCCAGCCGTTGCTCGCGGGCGGCCAGCACGTCACCGCCTGGCGCGACCGCGAGCGCCACGGCAGCCGCACCCTGTACGTGTCGGTGGCCCACTCCCACCCGGGCACGACGGCTCGCGACCAGGCGCTGCGTACGGTGCGGGGCGCCGCGCTCGCGCCGTACGACCTCTTCGTCCTGCCACACCGTGTGCAGTGGCAGCGCTTCTACCGCAAGAGCTTCCTCTCGCTGCCCGACGCGCGGCTGCAGAGCTTCTACTGGATCCAGCTCTACAAGATCGCCTCCGCCGCCCGCAAGGACGCGCCGGTGATGGCGACGTGCGGGCCCTGGCTGGAGAGCACGCCCTGGCCGGCCACCTGGTGGAATCTCAACGTGCAGTTGGAGTACTGGCTGATCCACGGCTCCAACCATCTCGAACTCGACGCCGTCACACGGGCGTTGGGCGAGTTCCGGGACCGGCTCACGGCGGAGGTCCCGGCGCCCTACCGGGGCGATTCGGCCGCCGTCCCCCGTACCACCGACGCCGGTCTGGTCAACGGCGGTGCGACCCCGCCCGATCAGGGCTTCGGCGTCGGCATCCCCGGCCAGGACCCGCCCACGCCCGAGGTCGGCAATCTCACCTGGGCGCTGCACAACGTATGGCTCAGCTACCGGCACACCATGGACGAGTCGATCCTGCGCGACGTCCTGTTCCCGCTGCTGCGCAGGGCCGTCAACTACTACCTGCACTTCCTGACCCCCGGACCGGACGGCAAGCTGCATCTGCCGGCGACGTCGTCGCCCGAGTACGGGGTCAACTCGACGGACTGCACCTACGACCTGATGCTGCTGCGCTGGGGCTGCCGGACGCTGCTCGACTCCGCCGAACTGCTGGGCGCCGACGACCCGTTGGCGCCGCGCTGGCAGGAGGTCCTGGCCAGGCTCGTGCCGTATCCGACGGACAGGAACGGCTTCATGATCGGCGCGCAGGTGCCGTTCGCCAAGTCGCACCGGCACTACTCGCATCTGCTCGCGGTCTATCCGCTCTACGAGATCACCGGCCGCACGCCCGAGGAGCGCGCGCTGATCGAGACCTCACTCGCGCACTGGATCAGCTTCGAGGGCGCGCTCCAGGGCTACACGTTCACCGGAGCCGCCTCGATGTCGGCCCTGCTGGGCAAGGGCGAGGACGCGCTGGGGCATCTGGGCGAGCTGATGACCCGTTTCATCCAGCCCAACACGATGTACAAGGAGTCGGGCCCGGTCATCGAGACCCCGCTGTCGGCCGCCCAGTCGGTGCACGACATGCTCTGCCAGTCGTGGGGCGGTGTGGTGCGGGTCTTCCCGGCGGTGCCCGCCGAGTGGCGTGAGCTGGTGCTGCACGACTTCCGTACGCAGGGCGCCTTCCTGCTGAGCGCGGTCCGCGAGGAGGGCCGTACCCGCTGGGTCAGGATCACCAGCGAGGCGGGCGCGCCGTGCGTCGTACAGCACGGGATCGAGGGCCCGGTCGATGTGCGTGACCGGTGGGGCCGGCCGATCGCGTACGAGGAGGCGGCCGGCGGGGCGCTGCGGATCCCGCTGCGCGAGGGGGACGCGGCCCTGATCACCGCGGCCGGTGACCGGCCGTCCCTCCGTATCCGGCCGGTCGAACCGAACGCTCCGGCGGCTCGGTGGGGTCTGCCCTCCTGGGCCGCCGGTCCCGCTCGTGCGCCTGTGTGCCGATCCGCTGACGTACCGTCAGCAGATGGGCACGCCCGGCAGTTGGGCCGACGGGTGGTCGATGTAGATGTTGGAGATGAAGCCGCCCTGATCGCGCAGCTTGCTCCACCAGTTGTTGCTGTACCCCTCGGCGTTCACGGTGTCGCCCTGCTTCTGGCAGAGGACGTGGACGCTGGTGGGGCCGGGCAGCCGGGTGACGATGGCCGCGTTCAGCCGGGCGTCGGCGCGGACGCTGACGCCGGTGCCCCAGGTCATGAAGGGGGTGCCGCCGCCTCCGCCGCAGCCGTTGTCGCTGGTGAGGTAGTGCTGGTTGTAGCTGCCGGGGTAGGGGAGGCCGCCGCCGTTGATGACGATGTTCTGGCCGACGCCGTTGAGCAGCTGCTCGTAGTGCAGGTGGGGGCCGGAGGAGTTGCCGCTGGAGCCGGTGGTGCCGATCTGCTGGCCCTGGTTGACGACCTGTCCGCTGGCCACCGAGTAGGAGCCGAGGTGGAAGTAGTACGTCTTCCAGCCGCCGCCGTGGTCGATGGAGATGTAGTTGCCGGCGCCGCTCGGCTGGCTGTGCCGGGTCGCGGTACCGGCGGCCGACGCGAGGGCCGGGGTGCCGTTGGTGGTGCCGCCGTCGGCGCGTACGAAGTCGAGCGCGCGGCGGACCTCGGCGGAGTGGTGGCTGTAGGTCCACCGCTGGCCGCACGGGTAGGGGGCCTTGAAGTTGGGCCCCGCGGCCGCGGCGGCCGTGTCGGAGGCGCCTGCTTCGGCCGCTTCGGCCGCTCCAGCGGGTACCGTCAGCATCCCGACAAGTACGAGGAGCGCACCGGCGAATGTGGTCGATAGGCGTCTGAGACGGGTCACGAATGCTCCCGGGTGTGGGGGTTGCAGCCGGTCGGGCGGCGAGCCACGACCGCTGCGAGACCCGGCAAAAGTAGCGACGGGCGCTTCTGGTCACAACGACTGGACGGCGCCTTTCGTCGGAGATGAAATGTCTTGCTCCTGACAAGTCGGCACTCCACCATTGCGGAGTTGACAGTTCCTCACCCGCCTTGCCCCCACTAGTGCGCGCAGGTCCAGGACCCGCGCACGACAGAGCGGAGAGAAGACCGATGACATTGATGACAGGCTGGAAGCGCGGCCGGGCCGTACTCCTCGGCACCGTGGTCGCCGCGTCGCTTGCCCTCACCGGCCAGCCGGCGGGCGCCGCCCCGTACCCCGGCGGAGGCGCCGGCCCGGACACCGGCACCGGCACCGGCACCGGCGTGATGAACACGGCGTTCTCGAAGGCCGCCGCCGAGTACGACGTACCCCGTGATCTGCTCGTCGCCGTCGGATACGGCGAGACGCACCTCGACGGTCACGGCGGCAGACCCAGTCAGGCGAACGGCTACGGCGTGATGCACCTGGTCAGCCAGCCGGAGCACAAGACGCTGGAGCGGGCCGCGAAGCTCACGGGCGAGTCCGTGGCCGAGCTGAAGAAGGACACTGCCACCAACATCCGCGGCGCCGCCGCCGTCCTGCGCGCCGTCGCCGACGAGCAGGGTCTGGACGCCACCGGTCGCGACTCGCTCGCCGAGTGGTACCCGGTCGCCGCCGAGTACGGCGCCGCGGCGAACGACCGGACGGCGCGGCTGTACGCGGACACCGCGTACGACCTGCTGAACAAGGGGCTCCGCGCGCAGGCCGCCGGCAACGAGCAGGTTCTCGTCAAGGCCCGGAAGGTGACGCCCGACCGCGGCAAGTACGCGAGCATCGCCTCCGACCTCGGTGTGCTGAGTGACGACTACCCGGCGGCCCTCTGGGTCCCGGCGAGCACGTCGAACTACCAGACCGGCCGTACGTCGGCGGTCAACAAGGTGGTCGTCCACGTCACCCAGGGGTCGTACGCCGGCTCCATCAGCTGGTTCCAGAACCCGTCCTCGCAGGTGAGCGCGCACTATGTGATCCGCTCCTCGGACGGCCAGGTCACCCAGATGGTCCGCGACGCCAACACCGCCTGGCACGCGCGCTCGGCCAACGCGAGCTCCATCGGGATCGAGCACGAGGGCTTCGTCGCCGACCCGTCCTGGTTCACCGACTCGATGTACCGGTCGTCGGCCGCGCTGACCCGCCACCTCACCGCGAAGTACGGCATCCCGCGCACCCGCACCGGGATCGTCGGGCACAGCGAGGTACCGGGCAACGACCACACCGACCCCGGGGCGAACTGGAACTGGACCTACTACATGTCGCTCGTCAACGGCGGCACCGGTGACCCGGGCCCCGGCCCCGGCACCTCGTTCCCGACGTGGGGCACCGGCGTGAGCATCCGTCAGCAGGCGACGACCACCTCGGCGCAGGTCGCCAGCCTGGCGGGGCCGACATCGGTCAAGGTCCAGTGCCAGAAGCGCGGACAGCTGGTCAGCTACCAGGGCTACAGCAACGACGCCTGGTCCTATCTGCCGGACTACGGCGGCTACATCTCGAACATCTTCATCGATGTCTCGGACTCGTGGCTGCCGGGCGTGCCCACCTGCTGACCGGGCGGCGCACCACGTAACACCCACCATGGACCACTGTTGACGCACCACCTTTGACGCGCCACCGCTCACGCACCACCGTTGACGCACCACCGCCCCTCAGGGCGCAGGGCCGTCCAGCAGGGCCTTGCCCAGCTGGGTGCGGTGGTGCATCATCCGGTTTCCGTGCCGGTGCGAGGTGAGCAGACCGGCCTCGCGGAGTACGGAGGCGTGGCGGCTCGCCGTCGAGGGAGCCATCCGCAGCGCCCCCGCCAGACCCGTCGTCGTCATCGGCCGGTCGAGCAGTTCGAGCAGCCGGGCGCGCGAGGTGCCGATCAGCTGGGCCACCGGCGGTGTCGCCTCACCCAGCCGGGAGCGCACCAGCCAACCGGGCGCCGGGGAGAGCGGGTGGACCAGCACCGGGGGAAGCTCGTCGTCCACCAGGGCCAGTGGCGTACCGACGCAGAAGAATCCCGGCACCAGGGTCAACATCTGCCCGGACAGCTGGAGTTCGCGGCTGACCGGGTACGGCGTACGCAGGATCCCCTCCTCGCAGCGCCAGCCGGGCATCTCCTCGTAACTGGCCAGCAGCCCCTCCGCTCCCCCGCCCAGCGCCGCCTCCGCGCGGCGGGAACGGTCGGCCGCGGCCTGGGCACGGATGGCGGGCAGATACGGCATCACGGCGACGGAGTAGTAGCGCCGCAGCGTGGAGCCGAGCCAGCGCAGCGCCTCCACATCGCCCTCGGAGAGCCGCCGTACGGTGGCCGGGACCGGCCCAGGTCTGCGCGCGTAGAGCCGCGCGAGATCAGCGACCAGGCGGCGGCGGGGAGTTGACAGCAGACGGTCCACACCGATGTCGAGGTCAAGCTCGCCGCGGCCGGGGGTGAGGAAGTCGGGGAAGTACTCGGCGGAGGGGCAGAGCAGCATCAACTCCCGTACGGCCGAGGCGAGTCCGGCGCGTTCCAGGGCGGTGCGGACCTCGCGCCGCCAGGGCGCGAAGGCGGGTGGGACGTGCTGGTTCTGGAGCAGATGCAGGCTGAGCGCGGCCTCCCACAGAGCGTCCGCTCCGTCCGCCACGCGCAGCCGGTTGAGCTGCCGTCCACGGAGATCGACTCGCAGCACCTTGGACTCCCCCGGAAAGCCTGTGCGGTCAGGCCCGGATTCTAGCGGGGCCGGGGTTGCCGACGTGTGAGGCTGGAGTCATGACCGAATTCAGCGAGGCCGAGCGCCTGTATCTCTCCTCCCAGCGGCTGGGCCGGCTGGCCACCGTCGACCCGAAGGGCCAGCCGCAGGCCAACCCGGTGGGTTTCTTCCCGCAGGCGGACGGCACGATCCTGATCGGCGGTTACGCGCTGGGCACCACGAAGAAGTGGCGGAACCTCCAGGCCAACCCCCTGGTGGCGCTGGTGGTCGACGACATCGTGAGCCTCAAGCCCTGGAAGGTGCGCGGCGTGGACATCCGAGGTGAGGCCGAACTGCTCACGGGACCGCACGAGTTGGGGCCGCACTTCAGCGAGGAGCTGATCCGGATCCACCCGCGGAAGATTCACAGCTGGGGGCTGGACGATCCGGTCTGACCGCCCCGGACCTTCAGGTGCCAGGCGGCGTACGAACGCCACGGCCGCCACGGCGCCGGACCCGGATCGCCGTCCGGTGCCGACGGTGCCACGTCCGGATCGCCCAGGCCGCGCATCCGGACGAGCGCCGCCGTGCGGGCGGTCACTCCCGGCACGGTGAGCAGCGCCCGCTCGGCCTCGTCGCGGCTCGCTCCGCTGTCGAGCCGTACGGTGCCGTCGGCGAGCGCGGTGGCGAGCGGGCCGGCCACCGGGTCGTCCATCAGGGCGGCGGGCGCGGGGAAGAGCCGGGTGAGCCTGCCACAGGGGCGCTCGACCCGCTCCCCGTACGCCGCGACGAGCCGCCGCGCCCCGGCGGGACCCGCGTGCACGCGCAGCGCGTACTCCTCGGGGTCGGCGGTGCCCGGCGCCCGCAGTCCGGGGCGGGCGGCGACGAGCGGCGCGAGGAGGGGGTCGGCGGCGAGGCGTTCGTCCACGGCGTACGGATCGGCGTCGAGGTCGAGGAGCCGGCGGAGCCGTTGTACGGCGGTGGTGAGGTCGCGCAGGTCGGTGAGGTGGATCCGGGCCTCCAGCCAGCCGGAGCGGACGCCCGCGGCGGAGCCCGCCCGCGGGAGGGATTCGTCGACCGAGACGACCCCGGGACCGTGCGGCAGGCGCAGCGTACGCCGGTAGGTGCGGGCGCCGGGCTCGCCGATGACCTCCTCGACGGAGGGGACGGCCTCCTCGGCGAGCAGGTCGAAGATCTCGCGGGCCGCGTAGGCGCCGCGGTAGGCGAGCCGCAGCGGGATACCGGCGAGGGAGGGCGCGGCGGGGAGGCGTCCATTCGTGGCGCCCGTGCGGCTCATGGCGCGCGTGCGGGTCGTGCCGCTCATGCCGCTGCCGGACTCGGCGCGCAGGCCGCTCGGCGTACGGGCGTAGATCTGCCGGATCGTGTCGTTGAACTGCCGCACGCTCGCGAATCCGGCGGCGAAGGCGATCTCCGTGACCGGCAGGGCGGTGGTCTGGAGCAGCGTCCTGGCGGTGTGCGCGCGTTGCGCACGGGCGAGGGCGACAGGCCCGGCGCCGAGTTCGGCGGTGAGCTGGCGCTGGACCTGCCGGGCGCTGTAGCCGAGCCGCCCGGCCAGGCCGGGCACGCCCTCGCGGTCCACGACCCCGTCGCCGATCATCCGCATGGCGCGGCCGACGACGTCGGCGCGTACGTTCCACTCCGCCGACCCGGGCACGGCGTCGGGCCTGCACCGGCGGCAGGCGCGGAAGCCGCTGCGCTGGGCAGCGGCGGCGGTGGGGTAGAAGCGAACGTTCTTCCGCTTGGGGGTGACCGCCGGACAGCTGGGCCGGCAGTAGATGCCGGTGGTCTCGACGGCGAAGAAGAACGCGCCGTCGAATCGGGCGTCGCGGCTGGCCACCGCCTCGTACCTGGTCTCTTCGTCCATCACACCATCCAGTGTGCGTCGCGCCCGGCGACGCACACTCGCGGTATTCGGACGCGGTGGTCGGGGGCGCCGGTGCGGGGCCCGATCCTCCGTTCGAAGGGTCCGGCCCCGCCCCGGTCACCCGGTACGGCTACCGGATACGCCCGCGCTTGGCCTCCATGGCCGCGCGGCCCTCCGCGCCCTTGAGCCGCCAGTCGCGCCGGATCTCGGCCCGCAGCCGGGCGTCGGTCTTGGCGACGATGCGCTGGTTCTCCCGCAGCAGCTTGCGGTAGCTCTCCAGCCGCCGCTCGGGCAGCGAACCGTCGGCCAGCGCGGCGAGCACGGCGCAGCCCGGCTCGCTGCCGTGGGCGCAGTCGTGGAACCTGCACCCCTCGGCCAGCTCCTCGATCTCCGCGAACACCTGCCCCACGCCCTGCCCGGCGTCCCACAGCCCGACGCCCCGCAGACCAGGGGTGTCGATGAGGACGCCACCGCCGGGCAGCACGAGGAGATTGCGGGTGGTCGTCGTGTGCCGGCCCTTCCCGTCGACGTCACGGGTGGCCCGCACCTCCATGACGTCCTCGCCGAGCAGGGCGTTGGCGAGGGTCGACTTCCCGGCGCCGGAGACACCGAGCAGCACGCTCGTACTCCCTGAGACGACGGCGGACAGCACGTCGACGCCCTCTCCCGTGTTCGCGCTGAGAGCGAGGACCCGCACACCGGGCGCCGTTGTCTCGACGTCGTCGACGAGATACGACAGCCCCGTCGGATCCGGCACGAGGTCGGCCTTGGTGAGCACGACGAGCGGCTGCGCACCGCTCTCCCAGGCCAGGGCCAGGAAGCGCTCGATCCGCCCCAGGTCCAGCTCGACGGCGAGCGATACGGCGATGATCGCGTGTTCGACGTTGGCCGCGAGGATCTGGCCCTCGGACCGCTGGGACGAGGTGGACCGTACGAAGGCGGTACGACGCGGCAGCAGCGTCCGCACGTACCGCGGATCACCGCCCGGGTCGACCGCGACCCAGTCCCCGGTGCACACGACCTTCAGCGGGTCGCGCGGCACGACGAACTCGGTGTCGGCCCGCACGGTGCCGCCGGGAGTGACGACATCGCACTGGCCCCGGTCGACCCGCAGGACCCGACCGGGCAGCAGGCCTTGCGCGGCGTACGGGGTGAACTCCGCCTCCCAGCCCTCGTCCCAGCCGTACGGGGCGAGCGGGTGAGCGGCGGAGGAAGCCTCGGAAGAGGCAAGGGAGAAAGACAAGGGGAAACCCTTCACAAGGGTGGCCCCGGCGCAGGCGCCGATCAGGCGCGAGAAGAGAGGAAGGTCAGCCGGAGACCACGGAGGTGAGATGAACGAGTCGCTGATCGCGGGCAAGGCCCGTCACGGAGACAGCCATCGGTACACACCTCCCGGTCACACACACGGCCAACGGGACCGCACCGGCCCCTCGGAACACGTGGGAACTTAGCGCCTCCCCCAGCGGGCCCGCCACCCATTTAACGCGGCTCCGCGCCCGGCGGCTCAGCGCGGCTCCGCGTAGGTCGGCCGTGGCGGGGGCGGCGGGCCCACCGGGAGGTCCGGTTCCGTGAGGTCGACCGGGATGCCCACGATCATCCGCAGGCCCGGGTGGGCCAGTGGGGCCAGTGCCTGGACCGAGACATGGACCCGGCCGGTGAGCGGCAGGACCATCGGGCGCACCGTGCCGTAGGGGTGCAGGCTCATCTCCGCGCGTTCGTCGCCGTCCCAGAGCCGGCGCACCTCGGCCGAGCGCCGGACACGGCGCACCACGCGCTGGATCGGGTCGTGCTCGGAGTCCACGACGGAGCTGCGGCGCAGCTCGGCGACCATGTAGGGCGCCCAGTGAGTCTCCCACTGCCGGCACTGTTCCCGTCCCTGGGAGAAGGGGGCGAGCAGCTCCTCCATGACGTTGGCGCCGGGGCGCTGCATCCAGGGCCAGTGCCAGGCCGCGCGGCAGTTGTAGGCGAGAACGGTGTAGGTGTCGTCGCTCCAGTAGGCGCCGTGGCCGATGCGGTGCAGCAGGTCGAGCAGGTCGTCCGGGACGTCGGGGTGTTCCGGGACGACCGTCCTCGGGGGCTGGTGACCGGACCACACGTACAGGGCGGACGCCTCGGCCGGGTTCAGGTCCAGAATCCGGGCGCAGTCCCTGACCAGGTCCTTGCTGATCCGCCCCTCGCCGTGTTCGAGGCGCCGGTAGTGCCGCTCGTCCACTCCGAGCAGGTCGGCCATGATCGACTGTGTGAGCCGGCCGCGGCGGTGCCGGTGCCGGGACAGATCCTTCATTCCGGGAACGTCTTCCAGATTCCGGCGCGCCCGCCACGTACGCATGATCTTCTGCATGTCCGACTGAGGGGGCAGCTCCGCTTTCCCCATCTCGCCACCTCCGGGCGCGGGCCACCGGCGGCGTCGGTGCCGATACGCCCGTTCCATGGTGCCTCTCCGTGGCCGTGGCGGCGCGCTGAGAGACCGGACACCGGGGTGTCCGGTCACCCTCACGCCCTTCCCCGAAGTGGCGGCAGGCGTTTGTGTGGGAGCTGGAGATTTTCGTTCCCAGGAGAGGATCATGGAGATTCTGGCCGCTCAGCGCGCCACCCTCAGCCCGCCCCCCACCACGGACCGGCACGTCTGGTGTCTCCCGGACGCCGATCTCACGCACGCCGCCGATGCCCGCCGGAGGGCCGCCGGCGTGCTGCGGCGGTGGCGGCTGCCGCGGGCCACCGTCGACGACGCCGTCCTCGTGGTGTGCGAGTTGGTGACCAACGCGCTCCGCCACGGTCGAAGTCCGGTGCACGTCGCGCTCCACCGGGGGCTCCACCTGGGCCGTGGCGCCCTGACGATCAGTGTCAGCGACCATGGCCACATCCCTTACCCGACGGGTCCCGAGCAGGACCTGGGACACGCCGGGGAGAGCGGCCGGGGGCTGTCCATCGTCGCCGCGCTCGCCCAGGCCCACGGGTACGAGGGGGGAAACTCGACCACGTTCTGGGCCCGGCTGCACACCCACGCGGCGGACCACGCCGTAGACCACCCCTAGGGCGTGTGGTGAAAGTGGCGTCGTCCACCCGCAGGGCGGGGCTGACGGCGGCTGGTGCGTGCGATCGCGAGGCGGAGGATCGGCGTGGTGGACGGACCGGGCGTACTCGGGCGACTGAAGACAACTCCACGAGCGCGCGTGCCGGGCCGGTGAGCCGGACGGGACTTTCACCACACGCCCTGGAGCGTGCCTCCGGCGGCGGCGCAGCGCGTGCGCGTCGCGTGGTGCCGCCTGAAGCTGGGAAGCAGACCTCGCTTCTCTCGCCCACGGAAAGGCCGGACCTCATGTCCTTCACCCAGCGCAGGGACATCGGGCTGCTCGCCCTCCGACTCGGAGTCGGCAGTGTCCTGATCGCCAACGGTTCGCAGAAGCTCTTCGGCTGGTTCGGCGGGGGCGGTATCCGGGGCACGACCGAGGCGATGGATCAGATCGGCTTCACCCCGCCGCGGGAGAGCGCGATCGCCGCGGGGGTCGGCGAGACGGCCAGCGGCACCCTCCTCGTCCTCGGACTGGCGACCCCGGCGGCGGGTGCCGCCGCGGCCGGTGCCATGTCGGGGGCCGTTTCGGTGCACGCTCCCGCCGGATTCTTCTCCCACTCCGGCGGCTTCGAGCACCCCGCTCTCGTCGGCCTTGTCGCCGCCGCTCTCGGTATCACCGGGCCGGGGCGCTATTCGCTCGACCACTTCACCGGACACACACTGGACCGGCCGGGCACCCTGATGGTCGCCTTCGCGCTGAGCGCGGCCGCGGCGACCGTCGTGGTCAGCCGCCGCATCGCGGTGCTCGCGGAGAGGCGCGGCATCGCGGCGACGAACGCGGACAACGGTGCCGCGAGCGCGTAGGGCCAGTCCGGGCAGCGGCGCGGGAGCGATGGGGTGACCGTGGTGTGATGGCGTGGTGAGCCGCGCCGTGGAAGAGACCAATCGCCGCATGCTGCGCGTACGCGACGCGATGGACCGTGACTACGCGCAGCCGTTGGACGTACCCGCCCTGGCCCGCATCGCCCATGTGTCGCAGGCGCACTTCACGCGGACCTTCCGCGCCACGTTCGGCGAGACCCCGCACCGTTACCTTCAGCGCCGACGGGTCGAGCGCGCGATGTTCCTGCTGCGGGAGACGGACCGCAGCGTGACGGACATCTGCTACGAGGTCGGCTTCTCCAGTCCCGCGACCTTCAGCCGCACCTTCCACGACATCGTGGGCCGGCCGCCGAGGACGTACCGCAAGGAGGCGGTGGCGGCCACCGGATACGTACCGACGTGCTTCACGAAGGCGTGGACGCGGCCGAGCACCTGACCGTCTCCCAATACTGAGCAGTTCTGGACAAGTTTTCGTCCGGTCCGGGCCGTAGCGTGATGACCATGTTCAACGCAATCACGCACTCGCAGATCTACGTCCTCGACCAGGACGAGGCACTCGACTTCTACGTCGGCACGCTCGGCCTGGAGGTCAACACCGACGCCGACCTGGGCTTCATGCGCTGGCTGACCGTCAACGTCCCCGGCCACCCCGACCGCCAGATCCTGCTGGAGAAGCCGGGCCCTCCGGCGATGTCCGAGGAGACCGCGCAGCAGGTCCGTGAGCTGGTGACCAAGGGCGCGACGGGCGGCTCGCTCATCTTCACCACGGACGACTGCCGTGGGACGTACGAGACGCTGAAGGGCCGCGGCGTCGAGTTCACCGAGGAGCCCACCGACCGCCCGTACGGCATCGACTGCGGCCTCCGCGACCCGTTCGGCAACAACATCCGCTTCACCCAGCCGAAGTTCTAGGTGTATTGGCCCTGAGGGTTGTTGACGCGGGTGATCGGTGGGTGACCGTGTCCTGTCCACTGAGCCGGCACAACGCCCCCGTACCTCCGGCCGTCAGGCGCCGGCTGTCGATCGAGCGGTCCCGGGTCGACTGCGGGTCGGGGGTCGCGGGGCGGGTCGGGGCGGCGGCAGGATGGCCGTATGACAGGCAGCGACGCATCCACCGCACAACCGGCCGCCGGAGCTCCGGCGGCCCCGGCCCCCTTCACCGCCGACGACTACCGCACCCGGATGGAGCGCGCGGTGCGGGACGCCACGGCCGCCGGGCTGGCCGGCGTCCTCGTGGCGCCGGGGCCCGACATGGTCTGGCTCACCGGCTATCGGCCGCCCGCCGACACCGAGCGGCTCACCCTGCTCGTCCTCACCCCGGACACCGCCCCTGTCCTCGTCGTGCCCAAGCTGGAGGCGCCCGACGCCGCGAAGGCCGTCGGCGCGCCCGCGCTGACCCTGCGGGACTGGGCCGACGGCGTCGACCCGTACGCCGTGACCGCGCCCGCGCTGAGCGCCACCGGCCGCTACGGCATCAGCGACAACACCTGGGCCCTGCATCTCATCGGCCTCCAGGAGACCCTGCCCGGCTCCTCGTACACGCCGTTGACGAACGCGCTTCCGATGCTGCGCGCGGTCAAGGACGCGCGGGAGGTGGAGCGGCTCGCGGCGGCGGGAGCGGCGGCCGACTCCGCGTACGAGGAGATCAAAAAGGTGCCCTTCGCGGGCCGCCGGGAGACCGAGGTCGCGTCCGATCTCGCCGGTCTGCTGCGCGGATTCGGCCACTCCCAGGTCGACTTCACCGTCGTCGGCTCCGGCCCCAACGGCGCCAACCCGCACCACGAGGCCGGTGAACGGGTCATCGAGAACGGCGACATGGTCGTGCTCGACTTCGGCGGGCTCTGCCAGGGTTACGGCTCCGACACCTCCCGTACCGTCCATGTCGGCGAGCCCACCGAGGAGGAGCGCCGCGTACACGACGTGGTGCGCGCGGCGCAGCAGGCCGCCTGCGACGCGGTACGGCCGGGCATCGCCTGCCAGGAGGTGGACCGGGTGGCCCGCGCGGTGATCGACGACGCGGGATACGGCGCGTACTTCATCCATCGCACCGGCCACGGCATCGGCGTCACCACCCATGAGCCGCCCTACATGGTCGAGGGCGAGGAACTGCCTCTCGTACCCGGTATGTGCTTCTCCGTGGAGCCCGGTATCTATCTGCCGGGCCGCTTCGGCGTCCGGATCGAGGACATCGTGACGGTCACCGAAGCGGGCGGCCGGCGGCTCAACACGACGGAGCGGGGCCTGGCCGTGGTCGGCTAGGGCGTCGTGAGCCCCGCCCTGCGGGCGGACGACGCTACTTCCACCACACGCCCTGGGCCCTGTCCGGCGGACAGGCCCCAGGGTGACGCGCCCGGTGCGCGGGGGTACTCGGGGCCGCTGATGAACGGCCCCGAGTACCCCCGCCCGGTTCAGCAGTTCGGTACGCCGGGCAGCCAGGACTCCACCACGTCGATGAAGATGTTGGAGATGTAGCCACCGAAGGCGGGCAGGTAGGCCCAGCCGTCATTGGTGATGCCGTCCACGGTGATCCGCTGGCCGTGGACCTGGCACTTGACGTTGACCGTCGTCGGGCCGGGCAGCCTCGCCACCTCGGCCGAGGCGGTGGTCGCCTGCTGGCGGATGCGGACGTCCGTTCCCCACGTGGGGAACGACTTGCCCGTCTGGTCGCCGGTCCAGAGGTAGGTGACCGTCACCCAGCCGTTGTCGTTCAGGCCGACGTTGTAGAAGGTGCCGTCGGCGAGATCGATACCGGCCGGGTTGAGAACGACACGGCCCGAACCGTCCCGGCCTCCGTTGTAGCCGTCCTCGTAGGCGGCCTGCGCCTCGGGCTTGCCCTGGGGCAGGTCCTTGAACATCTCCCGGGTCGGCGACGGGTTCCAGTAGTCGTCCTTGGTGTTCCAGGGCCCCACGTCCCACACCGGCGCGGTCTCGCAGCGGGCGGGCCCGCAGACCTGCACGGAGTACTGGCCGCTGCCGTTGGGCGACAGGCCCCGCCGCGAGGGCAGCGCGACGAAGTGGTCGTTCGGCTGGATGACATGCCCGTTGGCGGTCGTACGGCCCACGAGACCCTCGCGGGTGGCGAAGACCCGGGCGGTGACGGCGGTCGCGCCCGCGGCGGTCCGGGGCGCGGTGCCCTTCTCGGCGGAGAGCCGCAGGCTCCGGACGCGTGCCTCGCCCTCCTTGTCCCAGAGGGTGATCCGGGCCTGGACGGTGGTGACCGCGCGGGGCAGCACCGCGGGGCCCCGGTCCGCCGGTATCCACTCGGTCCAGCCGCCCTGCGCGGAGCGTCCGCGCACGTCGACGACCACCTCGGCTCCGGCGTCCGCGGGCGTGTCGGCGACCAGTTCGGCGCTGACCCGGTCGACCGGACCGTCGAGTTCCTCGGGGGCGAGCACCTGGGTGCCGTAGCCTTCACCGGCCTCCGCGGACGCCGGACGGAAAGTGGTGCTTCGGACGCTCAAGGCACCTTTGGTGTAACGGACGTTGACGTCGTCGGAGGTGATGCGTGTCAGATCCGCCGACCAGGAGATCGGCGAGAGTGCTACGCGCGTGGATTTCTGGCCGTCGGCCGCTCCGGCCGGTGGTGTGGCGACAGCCACACCTACGCAGGCGAGCAGAGAAAGGGCCGCGGTGATCCGACGTCGGTACCTGGGTCTCGCTCGGTCCTTCATGCCGGTCTCCTCGTGTGGGGGATGGAACCCGGCACACGCTAGTGAGGGTGTCATGTAACCGACAAGGGCTCAGAGAGGGAGAGATCTCCGCATCGGGCATGACAGACCTGGCACATCGTCACATGTCATGCACTTCAGGCGACATGGGCAGGGGCGTGACCACGGCCGCGGCTCGGCGCGTGGTGGGTCAGCGCCGCGTGCGGGTCGGCCTCGCCGGCGGTGGCGGCCGGGTCGGCGTGGACCAGGGCGGCGGTCAGTTTGGGTACCGCGTGCAGCAGCGCGTGCTCCGCCGTGACCGCGACGTCATGCGCCTGACGTACGGTCAGGTCGCCGTCCACCACGACCGCGACCTCGGCGCGCAGCCGGTGCCCGATCCAGCGCAGCCTCAGCTCTCCCACCGCCCGTACGCCGGGGACGTCCAGCAGGGCCAGCTCGGCGGCGTCCACGAGCGCGGGATCGACGGCGTCCATGACGCGGCGGAACACCTCACGGGCGGCGTCGCGCAGGACCAGCGTGATCGCGGCGGTGATGAGCAGACCGACGATCGGGTCGGCGAGCCGCCAGCCGATCGCGGCGCCGCCCGCGCCGAGCAGGACGGCGAGTGAGGTGAAGCCGTCGGTACGGGCGTGCAGCCCGTCGGCGACCAGGGCCGCCGAGCCGATCTCGCGCCCGACGCGGATGCGGTAGCGGGCGACCCACTCGTTGCCGACGAAGCCGACCACGGCGGCGACGGCCACGGCAGGCAGATAGCTGACGCGCTGCGGGTCGAACAGCCGGTCGACGGCCGTCCACGCGGCGAACACGGCCGAGGCGGTGATGGTCAGCACGATGACGATGCCGGCGACGTCCTCGGCCCGCCCGTACCCGTAGGTGAATCTGCGGGTGGCCGCGCGCCGGCCGAGGACGAACGCGACAGCGAGCGGCAGCGCGGTGAGCGCGTCGGCGGCGTTGTGGACGGTGTCGCCGAGCAGCGCCACCGAGCCGGACAGGATGACGACCACCGCCTGCGCGAGCGCGGTCACGCCGAGAACGGCCAGCGAGACCCACAGCGCGCGCATGCCCTTCGCCGACGATTCGAGGGCGGGGTCGATCTTGTCGGCCGACTCGTGGGAGTGGGGGGTGAGGAGGTGACCGGCCTTGTGCCGCCAGTGGGCGAGGCGCCCGCCACGCGCTGCCCCGTGGGCGTCAACCGGGTGGTGGCCGCGACCGCGAGGGTGGGCGTGTCCGCGGGGGTGGGCATGTCCGTGCCCGTCTCCGTGGGGGTGGGCATGTCCGTGCCCGTCTCCGTGCGGGTCGTTCATGGCGGTGGCCTTCCGACGCGCGGGCGGTGGGACCGGGCAGGGTGGTGCGGTGGGGTGGACAGCGGCGTACCCCGTTCGCCATTATGTGCATATGAACGCACGCATGCAACTATCACCTGCGCATGATGCGCACCCGCCCATCCCGGGCGAGGAGCAGTTCACGCTCGCCGCAGAGGTCTTCGCCGTCCTCGCCGACCGCACGCGGCTGGTCCTGCTGCACGGACTCGCGAGCGGCGAGGCGGACGTGACGACGCTGACCGAGATGTGCGGCGCGGCCCGCCCCGCTGTCAGCCAGCACCTCGCCAAGCTCCGGCTCGCCGGTCTGGTGGTCACCCGCAAGGAGGGCCGCCGGGTCGTCTACAGCCTCCGCGACGGCCATCTGCGGCGCGTGATCGACGAGGCGCTGAGCCTGGCCGACCACCAGCTCGACGGCCGCCCCTCGCACGACTGAGCCTCCAGGTCCGGTACGACCTCCGTCTGGGCGAACTGTTCGAATTCGGTCACCGGCCGCCGACCGGCGGCCCCACCGCCGTCGCCGAGGCCGCCCCGCCCCCTCGGCGCGAGCCCGGAGAGACCCCGTACGGCCTCCGAAAAGATACGGAAGAGGCACCTGGGAGGGGAGGCGGATCCCGGCGTGTCGCCATACGCTCATCCCCATGAGCATCGACCGGCGCGTGCTGCTTCGTGGCATGGGCTGGGCCGCCGCAGCGGGCGCGGGCCTCACCCTGGCCGCCGACGCCGCCGGGAGAGCCGGCGAGGACGGGTCCGCCCCTCCCTCGCGCCCGCAGGCACGCCCGGAGCAGGCGCTGCGCTGGGGCAGCGCCGCGCCCGCCGTCGAACCCCGGACGTTCTGGCAGGAGAAACCCCCGCCCCGGCGGAAGCCGGAACGTACGGCCGACGCGGTCAGTGCCGTGTTCATCCACCACACCATCAGCCCCAACAACTACACACGCCCCGAGGTCCCCAACCTCATCCGAACCTTCGCCGTCGACCACGTCGACAACCGGCAGTGGGACGACATCGGCTACAACTTCCTGGTCGACCGGGGCGGCGTCATCTACGAGGGCCGCGCGGGCGGCATCGAGAACCCCGTCGTCGGCGCGCACACCCTGGGGTTCAACGTCGGCACCGTCGGCATCGCCGCCATAGGCGACTTCAGCGACGGCGCGACGGTGCCCGAGGCCATGGTCGACTCGCTCGCCCGGCTGATCGCGTGGAAGCTCGGGCTGTACGGGGTGGATCCGCGCGGCACGACGACGCTGGTGTCCACCAACGACGGCAGCCGGTACAAGAAGGGCACCCGGCAGATCTTCCGTACGGTCTCGGGCCACCGTGACGGCTACTCGACGCGCTGTCCGGGCGGCGCGCTGTACGAGGCGCTCCCCCAGGTACGCGAACGCGCCGCGCGCCTCCAGGGCCGCCCCGACAGCTAGGGCCTGTCGTTTGGATCAGGCCGGGCTCGCGGGGTCTGATCCAAACGACAGACCCCAGGTACTACAGGACTACACGCGGCTCAGAGCGCGCGGTGCATGATGTGGAGGCCGACATAGCCGTGCACCGGATGGCGGAAGCCCTCCGGGAGCGTGCCGAGCACGGTGAAGCCGAGTGATTCGTAGAGCCTCACCGCGTGCGTGTTCGTCTCCACGACGGCGTTGAACTGCATCGCGCGGAAACCCTCCGTACGCGCCCACTCCAGGCTGTACTCGCACAGCGCCCGGCCCACGCCCCGGCCCGTGTGCGCCGGGTCGACCATGTAGCTGGCGCTCGCGATGTGCGAGCCGTTGCCCATGTGGTTGTTGTTCATCTTGGCGGTGCCGAGGACCGTGCCCGCGTCGTCGACCGCGACGACGGTACGGTTCGGCGGCGCCAGCAGCCACCACTCGCTCGCGTCCCGCTCACCGAGGTCGGTCGGATACGTGAACGTGTCGCCCTCGGCCACGATCCGGTGGAAGAACGGCCAGATGGCGGCCCAGTCCTCCCGGGTGGCTTCCCTGATCAGCATGCGGCCAGCATGCCGGGGCGACGTCCGGCGCCGCCAGCGCTTTCCGGCGCCCCCACCGCCGGCCGTATGCCGCCGATGACCGCGGGTACACGCGAGGGCATGGTTGAGAAGACGACTGTCCTTGTCCTGGACTGCGCCGAACCGATGGAACTGGCCGAGTTCTACGCCGGTCTGCTCGACGCGGAGATCCGCCCGTGGGGCGACCCCGACTATGTGGAGGTCGTCGGCAACAACGGCGTCCATCTGGCGATCCACCGCGATCACGGCTACGCGCCGCCCAGTTGGCCCCGGCCCGACGACTCCCAGCAGGCGCATCTGCGCATCCTCGTGAACCGGGGTGACATGGACGAGGCCGAGCGCGAGGCGGTCGGGCTCGGTGCCAGGCCGGTGGAGGCCAAGAACAACAGCGGGCCGCGCGACGCACGGACGTACTCCGACCCGGCCGGTCACTCCTTCACGCTCGCCGTGTCGCCCGAGCCCGCGCGGCAGCCCGATCCCGTCGGCGGGGGCGCCAACGCCGAGAACGTCTCCGGCATCGGTGACGTATAACGGGACCGTCCTGTCGGTCGCCGCACGACGTCCGCGGCGCGCGCTGAAGGTGGTTGTCGGATGAGGCTCACGGTCCTCGGCGGCGGGGGCTTCCGGCTCCCCCTGGTGTACGGCGCGCTGCTCGGCGACCATGCCGGGGGCCGGGTCACCGATGTCGTCCTGCACGACGTCGACACCGCCCGGCTCACCGCGATCGCCCGCGTGCTCGCCGACCAGGCGGCGGGCGTGCCCGACGCGCCGCGGGTCACCGTGACCACCGATCTGGACGAGGCGATCCGGGGCACCGACTTCGTCTTCTCGGCGATCCAGGTGGGCGGTCTCGAAGGCCGCGCGGCCGACGAGCGCGTGGCGCTCGCCGAGGGGGTGCTCGGGCAGGAGACCGTCGGGGCCGGCGGCACAACCGCGAGGCGGCGGGCGCCGGTGAACGCGCCACCGAGGACCTGGAGTCGGGCGGGTACGAGAAGGTCGCCCTCGCTCTGATGCGGGCCATCGCCCACGACAGCCGCTCGACGCTCATCCTCAACGTCCGCAACGGAACGACGCTTTCGGTGCTGGACACCGAAGCCGTCATCGAGGTCCCCTGCCTCGTGGACGCGAACGGCGCCCATCCGGTCGCCGTGGCGCCGCTGCCGTACCACGCGACCGGGCTGGTCTGCGCGGTGAAGGCGGTCGAGCGCGAGGTGCTGGCGGCGGCGGAGAGCGGTTCGCGTGCGGCGGCGGTGAAGGCGTTCGCGCTGCATCCGCTCGTCGACTCGGTGACGGTGGCGCGCCGGCTGGTGGACGGCTATGTGGACGCGCACCCGGGTCTGGCGTATCTGCGGTGACCGGGGCGCCGGACACCCCCTACAGCCCGGCGATCAGGACCGCACCCGACACCGCCGCGAACACCAGGACCATGATCCGCAGCTTCGCCGCGTCCACACGGTGGTGCACGAGACGGCTGAGCCAGACGCCGAGCGCGAGGGCGGGCAGAAGCAGCAGCGCGGGCGACGCCTGGCCGGGGCTGCCCTGGCCGGTGGCGAACAGCAGCCCCAGGGAGGCGACTTCGCCGGCGAGGAAGCAGACGGCGACCGTCGAGCGCAGCTCGGCCGGTGGCCGGTGCTGGTAGACCAGCGCCAGCGGCGGGCCGCCGACGCCGGTCGCCGTCTCGGTGAGGGCCGTGACGGCGCCGGCGCCGACGTACGCCGTCCGGCCGGGGGTGAACGCGGGTGCCAGCAGGCTCACCAGCGCGGCCAGCACCGTCGCGGCGCCGACGACCACGCCGAGGTGGCGTTCGGGGACCGCCCACAGGAGCGCCAGTCCCCCGGGGGTGGCCGCGAGGCGGGCAGCCGAGATCCAGCGGGCGCCGCGCAGGTCGAGGTCGGCGCGTTCGCGCCAGGCCACGTACAGATTCAGCGGGATCATCGAGGCGAGCAGGAACACGGGCAGCAGACCGGGATCCACCATGCCGGCGACGGGCGCGACGATGAGGGCGAAGCCGAGGCCGCTCGTGCCCTGGACGAACGCGGCGAGCGCGACCACGGCGGCGAGGAGCGCGATCACCCCGCCGCCCAGGCCCTGGCTCAGCCCGTCGATCACGTCGTTCCCCGGCCCACCGTCATGACATGACGCTCCGTCACTCGCCGTGCAGCAGTATCGGTATCTCCTGCCAGCCGAACGCTATGAACGACGGCACCTGCTTCAACTGGTCGGCCCCGACGGCCAGTCGCATGTCCGGGTAGCGGTCGAAGAGCGCCGGCAGGGCCGTCAGGGCCTCCATCCGGGCGAGCGGCGCGCCGATACAGCGATGGACGCCGATCCCGAACGACAGGTGCTCGTCCGCGCCCCGGTGGATGTCGAACTCGGCCGCGTCGGGGCCGTACTGGTCGGGGTCGTTGCCCGCGGCGGCGAACGTGGTCACTATGGCGTCGCCCGCCGGGATGGTGACTCCGTCGAGCGTGATGTCGGAGACGGCGTAGCGCAGCGGGAGGCTGGCGATCGAGGGGTGGACGCGCAGGACCTCCTCTATGACGCTCTCCCAGCCGACGTCGCCGGCCCGGACGGCGGCGAGCTGGTCGGGGTGGTTCAGGAGGGTGACGACGGCGTTGCCTATGAGGTTGACCGTCGTCTCGAATCCGGCGCCGATGACCAGCAGAAGGGTGTAGAGGAGTTCGTCGTCGGCGAGCCGGTCGCCTTCCTCGTCGCGCACCCGGATCAGCTCCGTGGCCAGGTCGTTGCCCGGGTTCTCCCTCTTGTACGCGATCAGCGCGGGGAGCACGGTGGCGATCTGCCGCTGCACGGACGCGGCGTGTTCGGGGGACGCGTCGGAGGTGTCGAAGACGTCGTTCATCATCTTGACGGCGGCGTCGCGCGAGTCGTCGGGTATCCCGAAGAGTTCGCAGATCAGCCGCATCGGAAGCGGGTGGGCGTAGCCGGCCTTCACGTCCACCGCCTGGCCCGGGGCCGCCGCCGCGGACGCGTCGAGGCCGGCGAGAAGGTCGGCGGTTATCGCCTCGACCTGTCCCCGCATCGCCTCGGTGCGCTTGTGGGTGAAGCTCGGCGAGACGAGCTTGCGCAGGCGGGTGTGGTCGGGGCCGTACGTGTTGAGCATGTTGACCACGCCGACCCAGCCGAGTATCCAGCTCCACTCGGGCTTCCTGTTGACCTCCTCCCACAGCGACCAGTGCAGCCGGGGGTCCTTGCTGACGCGCGGGTCCAGGATGAGCGTGCGCAGCGAGGCGAAGCCGGTGGGCGCCCAGGCGGGGATGGAGCCGGGCAGGTCTACGGGCACCACGGGGCCCAGTGCGCGCAGCCGGGCGCTCTCGGCGGGGATGTCCGCGCCGAAGGGATCGAGGGCCACGCGGGTGGTCTCGGTCGTCATGCTCGGTCTCCTGACTTCTCGGGGTGGGGTCGCGGAGGTGCCGGACAGGGCCTGGGAGCCGGGACGTCGTTACGGGGTGGCGACGGCGGTGTCCGGCGTACGGGGGGTGAAGCGGACGGGCAGCGACTTCAGGGAGCGGATGAACGGGCCCGGCCGCCAGGCGAGTTGATCGCGCGGCATGACGGGCTCCAGGTCGGGCAGCCACTGGGTGATGCGCTCGATGGCCTCGGTGGCGATGAGCAGCACCTGCTGCTTGAGCGGGCACTTGTGCGCTCCCGCCCCCCAGGAGAGATGCGAGGCGTCGTGCGGATGGTGCGGCGCTCCGGCGGCGTCCTGTTCGGAGAAGTATCCGAGCGATCCGTAACTGACGATGACGGGCACCGCCTTGCGCACCCATACGCCGTGGAAGCTCAGTGACTCCCGCGCGTAGAGGATGCCGTAGTTCGCCAGCGGCGTCTCGTGGCGCAGCACTTCGACGACCGCGTCCATCACGGGGCGGGAGCCGCTGGTGAGGGTGGAGTAGTACACGGGGTTGCCGAGAATCCTGGAGAGCGCGTTGGCGACGAGGTTCGCCGTGGGCTCGTGGCCGGCGGCCATCGTGATGAAGACCTGCCAGACGACCTCCTCGTACGTGAGGTCCGCCGGGTGGTCGATCAGCCAACTGGTCAGGTCGTCACCGCGTTTGAGGGTCTTGGCCGTGACGAGTTCCGTGACGTACCGGCCGTACTCCACCTCGCCGGCGGCGGCCTCGTCACCGCCCTCCATGAGCCGGCCGATCGAGTTGTGGAGCCGGACGCTCTCGCTGTCGGGGAGGCCGAAGAGGTTGTTGAAGATCAGCGTCATCAGCGGGCGGGCGAAGTCGTCCACGAGGTCCGCGCTGCCCGCCGGGCCGAACCGGCCCACCAGCAGGTCCACGGCGCGGTGCACGCGCTCGCGCAGGTCGTGCGGCTCGACCAGGTCGAAACCGTCGATGAGCGCGGTGCGGTAACGGGCATGCGCCGCACCGTCGTTGAAGAGCGGGTTGGGGCGCCACTTCAGCATGCTGAGGATCGGTGAGTCCGGGGCGGCGGTGGACTCCCACTCCCTGGAGTCGTGCGACCAGGTGTCGGGGTCGTGCAGGATGTCGAGGGCGGCCCGGCGGTCGGTGACGATGTACGCGGGCTCGCCCGGGGCGAGTTCGCCCCAGCCGACGGGGCCCTGTGCCCTGAGGGCCTCGTAGCGGCTGTGCGGATCGGCGGCGAAGCCCTCGTCCCAGAGCCGGACCGGCGCCGAGAGGGAGAAGGCCTTCGCGGGGGCGGGGTACGAGGTCACCAGGTCACCGTGTTTCCGGGGTGGGCGCGGCGCCGCTCTCGACGGCGCCGGCGAGAGCTTCCTCTTCGGTCACGGCCTCGGCTTCGGTCACGGCTGCCCCTTCGGTCACGGCCTTGGCTTCAGTCACGGCCTCGGCTTCGGCGGGCCCGTCGGCGGCCTGGCCTGTTATCAAATGCTGGACCAGCGCGAGCAGCGCGTCGACGGAGGAGTTGGTGTCACGCGCGTCGCAGACGACCATCGGCGTGCTGGGCTCCAGATCCAGCGACCCGCGCAACTGCTCCTCGGTGTACGGGCGCGAGTCGGGAAAGGTGTTGAGCGCGACGGCGTACGGCAGCCCCGACTCCTCGACCAGCCCGAGCACGTCGAAGGAGTCGTCGATACGGCGCGTGTCGACGAGGACGAGCGCGCCGAGCGCACCGTGGGCGATGTCCGCCCACAGCGAGCGGAAGCGCTCCTGGCCGGGCGTGCCGAACAGGTAGAGCACGATCCCCGCGTCCAGGCTGATCCGCCCGAAATCGATGGCGACCGTCGTGGTGGTCTTGTCGCGAACGCCCGCGAGGTCGTCCACGTGGACGGACGCCTCGGTGAGGTGTTCCTCGGTGTGCAGCGGACGGATCTCGGACACCGAGTCGATCAGCGTGGTCTTTCCGACGCCGAACGGGCCTGCCACCAGGATCTTCACCAACTCGCGGGTGGTGTCGGGCAGGTGGAGCCCGTCGGCGCTGGTGCTACTGCTTGAGGGCGCGTAGGCCATCGGCCACTCTCTTCAACAGGTCGGACGCGGGCAGGGCGGCCGGGGGTACCGGCGGGCGCAGGCTCACCAGCCCCTGCTCCGCCAGCTCGGCGGCGAGTACGCGTACGGCGGAGACCGGCAGTTCCAGCAGGGCCGCGGCTTCCACCAGGGTGAGCGTTCCGCCGTCGAGCACGTCGTACAGCGCGTGCCGCGCGGCGGGCAGTCCGTCGGGAGCGGGCCCGTCCCCGCCGGTCAGCAGCGAAAGCCGCTCCAGCTCTGTATGGCGCGGCCGAGCCACCCCGCCGGTGGACAGATAGGCGGGAACGAGTGGACGGCCGCTCCTGCGGCCGGTCATGCCGGAGTGCCGCCCTCGCCCGCGCGCGGTGCGGCCGTCATCGCTTTCTCGCCGAGTCTGGCGACCTGCGAGTGCACGCGGTGGGCGAGCAGGTCGAGCCGTACCTCGGGCCCTCCGTACGCGGCCACGCAGGTGCCGTGCGAGGTCGGCGCCACCAGGATGTAGCCGTGGTCGGATTCGATGACGATCTGGCGGATCTCCGCGTCGTCGTGGTCGGCGAAGGCGGCGGCGGCCGTACGGCACGCGCCCTGCACGGTGCTGGTGATCGCCGCCGTACGTTCGGCGGTGGCCTGGCTGAGCGCCTCCGTGTAACCGGAGACGAGACCGTCTCTGGTCAGGAGGACGGCTGCCCGCACATGCGGGATTTCCAGGATCGGATCGAGCACCCACGCCGTTTCGCCGGCGTCGCGGCTTTTCATCGCGGGTCGTTCCCTTCGGGGTCGGCGGTGGATCGTGCCGCTGCGGTGCCGGTCTGGAGCGCGCCGAGCGCCGCGGCGGAGTCTTCGGGGGTACGGGCGGGCGGCTGGGCCTGCTCGGGAAAGGACCGGGCGGCCGGGACCGCCGCTTCGGCGCCGGGCCGGCCACGGCGGCTCCTGCGCTGCGGCAGGTCGTCGTCGTCGGCGGGCTCGGTGCCGGGGTCGGGGGTGGTCTCGGTGCGGGTGTCCTCGGTGCGGGAGAAGTGGGTTCGCGTGAGGATGTCGGGGGCGGTGAGCGTCGGGGACCCGCTCGCCCTGCCGGTCCGCGAGGACCCGCCGGTCCTGACGGGCAGCTTCCCCCTCGTCTCCGGCCTGGCCGGCGGTTCCGGCGCCCCGGCCTCACGGGTGGAGCGCGGTGCGGCGGCGGCCGGCGGTCTGATGACCGGGTCGACATGGCTGAGCAGATGGTTGTCGACCAGCAGCACCGCGCGTACACCGCCGTACGGCGACGGGGTCGACAGGTCGACGGACAGGTCGAACTGCCGGGTGAGCTGACCGATCGCGGCCAGTCCCATCCGGGGCGGGTCGCCGAGGTCGGACAGCAGGATCGGTTCGCTGCTCGCCACCATGCGCTGTGCGTACGCGCGTTCGTCGGCGGACATGCCGACTCCCGCGTCGTCGATGGTGACGGCGACCCCGTGGTGCGCGCGTTCCAGGTTCACCGTGACGTCGGAGTCCCGCGAGGAGTGCCGCAGCGCGTTGTCGAGGAGTTCGGCGACGATGATCGCGACCGGCTCGACGGCGTGCGAGACGAGTGCGGTGCCGGACTCCAGATGGTTGTTGACGCGAACGCGGTGGTATCCGACGAGCCGGGACTGGCCGCCGGTCACCGCGTCCACCAGGTGCGACTCCTCACGGGCCAGACCCACCCAGGCGCCGCACACGACGGCGGCGACCTGTGCGCGCCGCAGCGACTGCTCGTTCTCGTGGTCGAGTTCGAACAGGGTCTGCGCCAACTCGGGTTCGTCGTACTGCTGTTGCAGTCCTCGGAGCACATCCTGGAGCCGGTAGAGCCCCGCCTGGATCTCCCGGGTGGTGCCGCGCATGCCCGCACGGGCGGCGGCGTCGACCCGCTTGCGCTCCTTCGTCATGACTCCCAGCAGGCCGTCGAGCACTCCTTCCAGACCGGCGCCGGGCCGGGTGCGGGCGAAGTCGGAGCTGAGCGGTCCGGGTACCTGGGCGTGCGGGTGCGCGGCCCGGGTCGCCGCCGCGGGGATGCGCTTCTCGGTCAGATGGGCGATCTCGGCGATGAAGTCGCCGGAAGCGCGCTCGGCCTTCGCCCGTGCGTCGTCGAGCCGTTCCCGCAGGCATGCGATCTCGTCGCGAAGGCCGGACCGGTCACGGCGTGAGAGGAACAGGAACCCTCCCAGGACGAGAGCCAGCAGAGTCCCGGCGGACAGGCCGACCGCGGCCAGAACCGTTATCTCGATCATCGGACGGACCTCGGGAGGATCGGGGGACGGGCGGGTCCAGAAGGAGCAGTGAGGCGACCCGCACAGTACACACCGTCACCGGCCGTGTTCGCACCGCATTCGCGCGAAGGTCCCTCGGGAATCCCCCCTACGAGGGCCACCGCCTCCAGAAGTGCCCGGTAGGGGGACAGCCGTGGTACGCCGCGCGGGGCAGGGGGCGACACCCGGGGTCGGAGATCCCCGGACGGGAGGATCCCGACGACCCGTTCTGCCCGGACGTGATCTCGCCGACCGGGACGGTCCTGGAGCGGGAGTCTTGGTGCGCCGGGGGCGTACGAGCGGGCCGACTGCCCCGCGCGGAAGGGGAGTTCCGCGCGGGGCAGCGGCCGTACCGGGGTTGGTGCGCGCCTCGCTCGTGAGCGGGGCGCGCGCGCCGGGTCAGCCGATCGTCACGCGGAAGATCTTGTCCGACCCGGCAGGCTCACCGCCGTTGCCGTCAGCGTTCGTCGTGGAGAGCCACAGCGCGTCGGCGCCGGGCACCTTGGTGACACCGCGCAGCCGTCCGTACGTACCGACGTAGTGCGCCCGGGGTGTGCCGACGTCCTCGTTGCCGGCGTTGATCGGGATCTGCCAGAGCCGCTCGCCGCGCAGGGACGCCATGTAGACGGCGCTGTCGACGATGGCGATCCCGCTGGGCGACGCCTCGGCGGTGGTCCAGGTGGCCTTCGGGTTGGTCATCCCGGCCTGGGAGCAGTTGCCTTCGCAGAGGGGCCAGCCGTAGTTGTCGCCGGCCTTGACGAGGTTGAGTTCGTCCCTGGCGTTCTCGCCGAGTTCCGCCTCCCACAGGCGGCCCTGCGGGTCGAAGGCGATGCCCTGCGGGTTGCGGTGGCCCAGGCTGAAGACGTGGTTGCCGAAGGGGTTGCCGGGCGCCGGCTCCCCGGCCGTCGTCATCCGCAGGATCTTGCCGTTGAGCGAGTTCTTGTCCTGGGCGAGAGCGGTGTTCTGCGCGTCGCCGGTCGAGGCGTAGAGATGGCCGTCGGGGCCGAAGGCGAGCCGGCCGCCGTTGTGGTACCTGTTCTTCGTGATGCCCTTCAACAGGGCCCTGTAGCCGGTGAGCCGGGTGCCGTCGTAGGTCATCCGGGCGACGCGGTTGCCCTCGGACGAGGTGTGCATGAAGTACACGAAGTGATTGGTCGCCCAGTCCGGGTCGACGGCGACACCCATCAGGCCGCCCTCACCGCCGGTGGTCTGGGACTCGGGGACGGAGCCGACCTCGGTCCGCTGCCCGTCCGGTGTCACCTTGAAGACCTTGAAGGTGTCGCGCTCGGTGACCAGCGCCGAGGAGTTGTCGGGCAGCCAGTGGATGCCCCAGGGGATGGAGTAGCCGGTGGAGATGGTGGTGATGTCGGTCGGCTCGCCGGCCGCGGCGGCGCGGGGCTCGTTCGCGCTCGCCGTCTGGACGAGTCCGGCGACGAGCGCCGCCGCGGCGACCGTGGCCGCCGCCGTCCTGGCGAGGGTCTTCGTCGGGTTGCTTCCGTGCATGGATTCCTCCGGATGGAGTGGGGGGTCGGGAGGTGCGTGTGGTGCGGCCATGGGGGGCCGCGGGAAAGGAAGTTCTAAGGGTGACCGGGGGCGGCCCCGTGGTCCTTGGGGTGATCCCGGTAGATGTACGGGGGCGCCCCGCCGAGGGCACCCGCTGTCAGGGGTCCGGGCCCTCTCGGGGCGTCCACCAGGTCACGTACGAGCGCGTGGTCGGGCGACAGACGGCAGGCGGGGTCCGTCCGCGACGCGTCGCCGGTGAGCGCGTGGGCCTGGCATCGGCAGCCGCCGAAGTCCTTGGTGCGGAGCTCGCAGCCGCGGCACGGGTCGCTCATCCACTCCTCGCCCCGGTAGAGGTTGAAGGCGTTCGACTCGTGCCAGATCCACTCCAGGGAGTGGTCCCTGACATTGGGCGCGTCCAGTCCCGGCAGTGCGGCGGCGGCCGGGCAGGGATAGACGGTGCCGTCGGGCGCGACCGTCAGCGAGAGCGCGCCCCAGCCGCCCATACAGGGCTTGGCCCTTCCTTCCACGTAGTCCGGCACGACCCACACCAGCTCCAGCCGCCCGGCCAGCCGTTTCCGCCAGCGCTCGACGGACTCCCGGGCCCGGGAGATCTGGGCGCGGTCGGGCAGGAGCGCGTCGCGGTTGCGCAACGCCCAGCCGTAGAACTGGGTGTTGGCCAGTTCGATGCGCTCCGCGCCCCAGACGAGGGCGAGTGTGACGAGGTCGTCGAGCGCGTCGAGGTTGGCGCGGTGCAGGACGACGTTGAGGCCGAGCGGCAGGTCCGCCTCGCGTACGAGCCGGGCCGCGCGCTCCTTCGCGGCGAACGAGCGTGCCCCGGCTATGAGTTCGGAGGCGGCGGGGTCCGCGTGCTGCACCGAGAGCTGCACGCTGCGCAGTCCGGCGTCCATCAGCGCGGTGAGCCGCTTCTCGTGCAGTCCGACACCGCTGGTGACGAGCTGGGTGTGGATCCCGGCCCCGTCGGCGGCGGCGACGATCTCGGTCAGGTCGCGGCGGAGCAGCGGTTCGCCGCCGGAGAGATGGGTCTGTACGACTCCGAGGCCTGCGGCCTGCCGGAACACGTCGGTCCACTGATCGGTCGTCAGTTCACTTGCCCTGCTGACGAGTTCGAGGGGGTTGGAGCAGTACGAGCAGTGCAGCGGGCAGCCGTGGCTCAGCTCGGCGAGCAGCGCCCACGGCGGGGCGGGCCTGGTGGGTTCGGTCACTTGAGCCAGCCTTCCGCGCGTAACCGCCCCAGGAAGACGGGGACTTCGGCGGCGACGGGTGCGCCGGGGTGCTGTGCGGCGAGGGTGGCGACGATCGTGCCCACGTCGGTGGCGCCGTCGCACAAGCGCAGGATCGAGCCGGCGTTGCCCTGGAGCACGACGACGCGCTCGGGCAGGACGAGCAGGTCCGTGTCACGGACGCGGTCGTGCCGGAACACCGCGGACCGTGAGAGCACCGGCTTCCAGCGGGGGCCGGGGTCCGGTGCCGGTCCTGTCATCGGGGCTCCTCAGCGCCGTGGTCGACGGCGTCGAGCAGGGCCCAGAGCACGTCGCACTTGAACCGGAGCGCGGCGACGGCCGACTCCTGCTCCCGCCGGGTCACTGCCCATTCGAGGACCAGGGCGAGGGCTTCCTGGCTGTCCCGCCCGCCCTGTCCGATGCGGTCGCGGAAGTAGGTCAGCCCGTCGGCCTCGATCCAGCGGTAGTGGCGTTCGAACGCCGCGATCCGGGTGCGCATGATGCCGGGCGCGGCCAGTTCGGTGAGGGAGGCGGCGACGGCTTCGAGCGGAGAGCCCAGCCGGCAGAAGTTGACGTATCCGTCGACCGCGAGCCGTACGCCCGGCAGGACTTCGGCGCCCGAGCGCAGCCGCGCCCGGCCGATCCCGGCGGCCTCGCCGAGCCGGAGCCAGCGCTCGATGCCGCCCTCGCCCTCTGTCAGACCGTCGTGGTCCTGGATGCGGCGGAGCCAGGAACGGCGCAGGGAGGAGTCGTCGAACTTGGCCAGGATCAGGGCGTCCTTGACGGGAATGTGCCGCTGGTAGTGGAAGCGGTTGACGATCCAGCGGCGCAACTCGGCCGGTTCCAGGGTGCCTTCGTGCATGCGTACGTTGAACGGGTGGCGGTCGTGGTAGCGCTCGGCCGGTACGGCGCGCAGCCGGTCCGTGAACTCCTCGGGGCTCCAGAGCCCGCCGGTGCGGGTCGCTGTCGGGGCGGCTGTGCTCACAGCTCGATCACCATTCGGTCGGCGGCGACCGCCAGGCCCCACTCCCCCAGCAGCGTGTGCTGCGGGGCGTCCGGGTCGCCGAGGGGGTTGGTGTTGTTGAGGTGGGTGTAGAGGCAGCGGGCGCGCAGCCCGGAGAGCCGGCGTGCGGTGCCGCCCGGTCCGGCGATCGGCAGATGCCCCATGCCGGTGGCGGTCTTGGCGGAGATGCCGGTCCGTACGGGTTCGTCGTCGTCCCAGAAGGTGCCGTCGACGATCACGCAGTCCGCGGCCTCGACGGCGTCCTGGAAGGCGTCGGTCCAGCGGGCGAGGGCGGGCGCGTAGACGAGGCTCCGGCCGGTGGCGGTGTCGCGCAGGCGCAGGGCGACCACCCAGGTGTGGTCGTCGTCGGTACCGTCGGCTCCGTGAGCGGCGGCGGCAACGGCGTAACGCGGGCGTTTGGGCGAGACGGGTACGGCGTCGATCTCGACGCTCCCGCTCTTGGTGAGCGGCACCGGCTCGCCGCCCAACTCCCGCCATTCGACCCGGGTGTAGGGGGCGATGATGTCGTCCAGCCTCATGAGCCCGGTCAGTGCGCCGTGGACGGGCCGGGTGGCGAGGACGTCGAAGCCGTCGGCCTCGCGCAGCCGGGCGATGCCGAGGGTGTGGTCGAGTTCGGCGTCGGTGAGGATCACTCCGGCCACGGGAGTGTCGCGCCGCCCGGGCCCCGGGTGGAGTGCGGGGCAGTCCTCGATCTGGTCGCCGATGTCGGGGGTCGCGTTGACGAGGTACCAGCGGTCCTCGTCGGCGCGCAGGGCGAGTGAGGCGTGACGGCGGCGCCGGTGCGGGTGGGCGCGTGCCCCGGCGCAGCCGGGACACGCGCAGTTCCACTGGGGCAGCCCGCCGCCCGCCGCGGTGCCGAGCACCTGCAGCAGCATGGCGGTGGGGTCTACCGGTCGGTCAGGGCGTAGGCGGTGACTTCGAGCGCGGTCTCGACGACCATGAACTCGGGTGTCTGCCAGTTGATGGTGTTGATCGTGCCGTCCGTCGGTTCCTGCGCCGTTTCCTGTGAGTCCTTCATGAGCCGTTGCCTGCCTTCCTGAGATGTGGGGGTCAGGAGTGATTCAGGATTGACTTCTCGGTGACACTGCGGACCACCGAACGCTCATTCAGATGAATGTCCGGCGTTCAGCCATGTGTGACAGCGTTGCGTCTCTCGTGGGGCTCGGTCAATGGTGCGGACCGCATCCCATCCGACCACATCCGGCCGCGGACCGGAGGTCCCCCGGAAGCCAACTACCCGTGTGGGTGGTTTTTCCGGTCACCCGTGGCCGGCGCGTGGTCGGGGCGCGGCGGTCTCGGCGGGGCCGACCCTGATGACCAGCTCCGGGCGGTCCCACATCACCGCGGGCGGGTTCGCCGCCACCGTTCCGACGCGTTCGGCGCCCACGCCGCGGTAGAAGCCCTCGGCGGGCGGGTGCGACACCACGCGTACGGCGGCGACTCCGGCGGCGCGCGCCTCCCCCTTCATGTGCTCGACCAGCCGCCGCCCGACACCGAGGCCCTGCGCGGCGTCGGCGACGAACATCAGGTCCAGCTCGGGCGGGACGAGCAGCAGGGCGTAGAAGCCGAGCAGGCGGTCGTCCGGACCGGCGGCGAGGAAGACCCGGTGTGTCTCGATGTAGTCGGGCCCCATGCGGTAGCCGGCGATCATGGGCGCGTACGGGCCCTCGTAGGCGCGGGACGCCCGGACGAGCCGGGTCAGCCGCTTGGCGTCGCGCGCGGTGGCCCGCCGGACGGCGACGCCGGGGGCGGTGCGGGCCGCCGGCCGGCCCACCGCGGGATCGCCGGCAGGACCGGTTGCGGTAACACACGAGATCATGGCGAGAGTATTACGCACCGGGTGCGGCGGCCCGGACGGCGGGCCTCCGCCCGGCATCGCCGGGCTGCCGGGGCCGGGCCGTCCTTGTACGGTCGGGAAGAGTGCCAGGACCCGGCCCGGACGAGAGGAAGCAGCCATGCCCATGCTCGGCAGAAGCAAGGCGTTCAGTGGTTTCGCCGTGGACGACATCCCGAGGGCCCGTGTCTTCTACGAGGAGACGCTGGGCCTGGGCGTCACGGAGGCGAACGGCATGCTGCAGTTGCGTCTCGGGGGCGGGGCGGAGGTACTCGTCTACCCGAAACCGGACCATGTCCCCGCCACGTACACGATCCTCAACTTCCCCGTCGAGGACATCGAGCAGGCCGTGGACGACCTGGTCCGGCGGGGCGTGAGCTTCGAGCGCTACCCCGGCATGGAGACCGACGACCGGGGCATCTTCCGGCTCGGCGGCCCGTACATCGCGTGGTTCACCGACCCGGCGGGCAACACACTCTCCGTACTCCAGGACCGCCCGGCCTGATCCGGCGGACAGGCTTGACTTAAAGCCTGGTTCAACTTCTACGTTCGTGGTCACCGGCAGCAGCCGAACGAGGAGGCGGTTCCCATGACCACGAGCACGAGCACGACCAACGTTCCCGAGCACTACCGCTACTCCGTGATCGCCCATGTCATGGTCGACGGCGCCCACGCCGCGATCGACTTCTACAGCAGAGCGTTCGGCGCCGAAGAGCTGTTCCGCGTCGACGGCCCGGAGGGACGCGTCGTGCATGCCGAGGTCGGCATCGAGGGATCCGTCTTCATGCTGGGCGACGCGCAGGGGCCGTTGTTCGGCGCGCCGACCGTGCTCGGCGGCACCACCGTGGGGCTGCATGTCTTCGTCGCCGATGTCGACGCGCTGACGCGGCGGGCCGTCGCGGCCGGGGCGGAGCTGCTGTCGCCCCCCGCCGACCAGTTCCACGGCGACCGCACCGCGATGCTGCGGGACCCCTTCGGACACGTCTGGGTCTTCCTCACGCACCTGGAGGACCTGACCCCGGAGGAGATCACCCGCCGGGCACGCGGACTCTTCACCGAGGAATGATCCGCCGCGCTTCGGCGTGTCCCTCGTCAGCGCTTGGTGTCGCTGTGCAGGGCCCAGGCCGGCAGGACGAACCAGCAGAGCACGAACCCCACGACGAGTCCCGCGACGATCCACAGCGCCACGGCGTTGTGCAGCGCCACGCGCAGAATCAGCAGCAGCGCCGACGCCATGGTGCACAGGAGGAAGACCAGCCCCAGGACGGTGAGCCGGGACGCCCATTCGACCGCCTCGGGCTTCAACCGCCGCCCGGTGACCATCCGGTGGAAGGACACCGGCGCGATGAGCGCGCCCGTGGCGACGGCGCCGAGTACCACCGTCGCGACATAGATGTTGGTGTCGGTGTCCGACAGTTCGGTGAAGCGCGGCTGGAAGACGACGGTGAGCAGGAACCCGAAAAGGATCTGCACGCCGGTCTGTGCCACACGTAGCTCCTGGAGCAGTTCCGCCCACCGCCGGTCGGCGCGCTCCTCCGACGATTCGTCACGCCCGCCGGGCCCGCCCTCGCCTGCTCTGCTCATGTCAGTCGTCATGCCCTCCGGGTTTCCCCGGGAGCCGTGGCCATGCCTGATCCCCACCACCAGAAACTACGTCGGTCAGCCTTGCCTTCGTTTGACCGGGTGGCCAGCAGGAGCGCGCTCGTACGGCGCAGGGTGCCGCGGCGACGCTCGGCCTCACGGTGGGCGGTACGCCGCTGGTGATCCCGCCGGGCAGGCATCACGGTCCTGGTACGAGCCCCACGGGCGGTTTCTGACGGCCAAGCACATGCCGGGCCGCTCCGCAAGAGCTGAGGGCTGGCCGGATGTGGACGGACACGACGAGCCCAACTCGCCTCCGTACGAACAAATTCGGCCATCGAGCGGGGGCGCGGATTTCGCTCGTACGCCTCATAACGCCGCACCGGCAACAGCGGCGACGCCCGGCCCGTCGCCTCCGGCCACACCGCGGGCACGGCGGTATACGCGCTCATACCGGGTGCCGAACCGCCGCGCAAACCGTGTGTGTTCGCGACGTGACCCGCCGCAGCATCTCGGTATACAGGCTCAAACCCGTTGCCCCGCAGGCATTTTCGGCCCCGATCGCACGCCGCGCTCCCGCGTCCGCCACTTTGCAGCAAAGCGCCGCACCGGTGAGCGGGAAGCCCTGACGACGGCTCGGCGGAGGGAGCGGATGCGGGCTCCCAGGGTGCGGACGGCCGGGGTCCGGAAGTCGGCCTTGTGTCCGAAGCTGACCCCGTCAACGATTCCATTCGTAAGGATCGACAGGTCCACGGCCGGAAACGACCGGCCACGGACCGGCGCACGAACAACGGCCCACACCCCACGGGGCCGTGCTTTCCCCCCACCGATGGAGGATTTCGTGACCTTCAAGCGTTTCTCCCCCCTCAACGGCGTGTCCAGACGCGCTCGCCTGCTCGCCGTGACGTCCGGTCTGGTGACCGCCGTCGCGCTCGCGGCACCGTCCGCGGTCGCCGCCCCGGCCCCCGAGGCCAAGGTGACGGCCGCCGAGCTCGCCGACGCCAGTTCGGCCGTCCGCGGCGCGGACGTGGCGGGTACCGCCTGGTACACCGACCAGGCCAGCGGCAAGATCGTCGTGACCGCCGACACCTCCGTCTCGGCCGCCGAACTGACCGAGGTCAAGTCGGCTCTCGCGGACACCGGCGCCGGCGTGACGATCAAGCGCACCCCCGGCACGTTCAGCAAGCTGATCGCCAGCGGCGAGGCCATCACCACCGGCGGCGCCCGCTGCTCGCTCGGCTTCAACGTCACCAACGGCGGCACCAACTACGCGCTGACCGCCGGTCACTGCACCAACATCGGCAGCAGCTGGTCCATCGGCTCGACCGCCGGTTCCAGCTTCCCGGGCAACGACTACGGGATCATCCAGCACTCCAACCCGGCGGCGGCCGACGGCAGGGTCTACCTGTACAACGGCAGCTACCAGGAGATCAACGGCGCGGCCGACCCCTCCGTCGGCCAGGGCGTCACCCGTAGCGGCAGCACGACCGGTGTGCACAGCGGCACGGTCACGGGCCTCAACGCGAGCGTGAACTACGGCGCCGACGGCATCGTCTCCGGCCTCATCCAGACCAACGTCTGCGCCGAGCCCGGCGACAGCGGCGGCGCGCTCTTCTCCGGCACCACGGCGCACGGCCTGACCTCCGGCGGCAGCGGCAACTGCTCCTCCGGCGGCACCACGTTCTACCAGCCGGTCACCGAGGCCCTCGGCGTCTACGGCGTGTCGATCATCTGAGGCCTCTGAAATCAGTCTCCGAGGCGTCCGGGAACTTCGAGGGTGACGATCCTCCGAAGCTCTGAAGGACGCGGGGACCCATGTCCCCGGCGGGCCGCGCTCCTGGCGCGGCCCGCCGTCGCATGCCCGGGGGTTCTCGTCACACACGAACCGGCGATCGCCGCCTCCGTCCGGTCGCCTACCGCCAACTTGGCCGGATCGCGCCGGCCTGGGCCTTCACCGCGCGTGGCGCGACGGCCCCTCGCGTCCGATTCGTTCGCGTCCGATTCGTTCAAGACCGGCCCGCCGGTCCCCGCCTACGTTGGACGCATGACTCCACGATTTGATCTGATCGGCATCGTCGTCTCCGACATGGCGGCCTCTCTCGCCTTCTACCGCAGGCTCGGCCTGGACATCCCCGCCGACGCGGACTCCGCTCCCCATGTGGAGGCCGCCCTGCCCGGCGGACCGCGTATCGCGTGGGACACCGAGGAGGTCGTGCGGTCCTTCGACCCCGGCTGGACCCCGCCGTCGAACGGTGACCGGGTCGGCCTGAACTTCCTCTGCGAGGACCCGGCGGAGGTCGACTCCGTCTACGAGGAGCTGATCGGCGCCGGGTACCGCGGGCACCTGAAGCCGTGGGACGCGACCTGGGGACAGCGTTACGCGGTCGTGCTCGACCCGGACGGCTGCGGTGTCTCACTGTTCGCCAACGCCTCGTAGGCACCGAGCGTGAGGCCGGCCAGATCGCGCGTCTCCCTGGCGAGATGCGCCTGGTCGGCGCAGCCGGCGGCGACGGCGGCCTCCGCGTACGGCGCCCCGGATCGTACGAGCGCGAGCGCGCGCTGGAGCCTCAGGACGCGGGCCAGGGTCTTGGGACCGTAACCGAAGGCGTCGAGGGAGCGGCGGTGCAGCCGGCGGGTGCCGAGGCCGACCAGGTCGGCGACGGAAGCCACCGTGTGGCCCGCGTCGAGCCCGTCGACGACGGCGCGCAGCAGCGGGTCGGGCGGCCCGGCGAGAGCCATCCGCCGGAGCGCCACCGATTCGAGGGCGGCGGCCGGGTCGGTGGCGGCGGCGAGGCGCTCGGCGATCTCGCGTGCTTCGGGGCCCGGCCACAGGTCGGCGAGGTCCACGCGCCGGTCACGCAGTTCGTACGCCGGTACGCCCAGGAGCGCGGGCGCGATGCCGGGCGCGAAGCGGACCCCGACACACTCGCCACCGCCGCCGACGGTGTCGCCCTGGAGATCCGGCTGGTACGCGTGGGTGTCGGGTCCGGCCACACCCAGCCGGCCGCCGATCCAGAGCAGGTCCATGCAGCCGTCCGGCAGGACCGGATAGACGGGGCCGCCGGCCCGTACCGGCGCTGTCCGCGTCCACACGACGACGCCCTCGACGTGCGACGCCCGTTCCCTGTACACACGTCCAGGCTACGGCTTCTGCTCCCGGTCCCGGCCCGAGTGGAACCGGGACTTCAGGTCGTCCGGCGGCAGGAAGCGGGACCATCTCTCCGGGAATTCCGAGGGCATGTCCGGGTCGGGGCCGTACTCCCCCTCGTCCATCTCCCCCGACAGCGCCTCCACGCGCGCCACCAGCTCCGCCGCCTGCGCGGCCCGGAGCCGGTCGTTGGCCGCGCGGGCCGCCGCCGTGGAGACGGACGGCCAGACCCGGTCGATGGCGGCGTTGACGGCCGCGCCGACCAGGACGGCGAACGCCGAGATCCCGATCCACAGAAGCACCGCGATCGGGGCGGCGAGCGACCCGTAGATGGTGGGGCCCTCGACCGTACTCGTGAGATAGATCCGCAGCAGGAAGCTCCCGAAGACCCACATGCCGAGGGCGACGAGCGCGCCCGGCACGTCCTCTATCCATGGTGACCGCGCGGGCACGGACACGTGGTAGAGCGTGGTCAGGAAGGCGATGGAGAGCAGGATCACCACCGGCCAGTACAGGACGCTGGCGACCTCCGTGCCCCACGGGATGATGTCGACGACCCTGTCCGGCCCCACCACCGCGAGCGGCAGCACGACGGCGCCGATGAGCAGCGCCACGATGTACAGGAGGAAGGCGAGCAGCCGGGTGGCGACGATGCCGCGTCGGCCGTCGAGTCCGTACATCACGGTGATCGTGTCGATGAAGACGTTCACCGCCCGCGAGCCCGACCAGAGCGCGATCGCGAAACCGATGGAGATGAGGTCGGGGCGTCCGCCGTGCGTGACGTCCGAAAGCAGGGGTTTCGCGATCTGGTCGACTCCGCGGTCCGAGAGGACCGTGCCGACCGCGGTGAGGATGTTCTCCTCGATCGAGGCGACGGTGGTGGTGTTGGTCCAGTCGTCTATGTACCCGAGCAGGCCGAGAAGACCGAGCATCAACGGCGGCAGCGAGAGCAGCGTGAAGAAGGCCGCCTCCGCCGCGAGACCGAGGATTCTGTACTCGATGCACGAGTTGACCGTGTCTTTCAGCAGCAGCCAGGCCATCTTCCGCTTCGAGACGTTGCGGTAGAGGGCTCGGGCCCGGCGGAGTCGGCGGAGTCGGCCCGATGGCCGCTCGGGTGTTTCGTTTGCTGCCTGCACCTCCTTACCGTAGCGGCATGACTGCCACCACCCACACAGTGACCAACCAGGTTCCGCCCCTGGTGGGATACGACGTCTTCAGCGGCGACCGGGCCCTCGCGGAAGGCCTGGAGCGGCACGCCACGCCCGAAGTCCTCGACGAGGCACGGTCGGAGCTGTCCGCGCTCGGTCTGCTGGCCGGTTCCGCGCGGGCGCAGGAGTGGGGGACGCGGGCCAACGAGAACCCGCCGAAGCTGCGTACGCACGACCGGTACGGCAACCGGATCGACGAGGTCGAGTTCCATCCGGCCTGGCACCAACTCCTGGACGCCGCCGTGTCGGCAGGGCTGACGGACGCCTGGGGCCGCCCCGACGGCCATCTGCGCCGGGCCGCCGGGTTCTACGTCTGGACCCAGGCGGAGGCCGGGAACGGCTGCCCGCTGTCCATGACGCACGCGGCGGTGCCCGCGCTGCGGACGGAGCCGGAACTGGCCGCCGAGTGGGAGCCCCGGCTCACCTCGCACCGCTACGAGCCAGGTCTGCGGCCCGCCGCGCGGAAGGCCGGCGCGCTGTTCGGGATGGGCATGACGGAGAAGCAGGGCGGCAGCGACGTACGGGCCAACACCACGGCCGCGAAGCCGCTGGACGCGGCGGGCGAGTATCTGCTGACGGGGCACAAGTGGTTCTGTTCCGCGCCGATGTGCGACGGGTTCCTGGTGCTGGCCCAGGCGCCGGCCGGGCTGACGTGTCTCCTCGTACCGCGGGTGCTGCCGGACGGGACGCGCAACGTGTTCCTGATCCAGCGGCTGAAGGACAAGCTCGGCAACCGGTCGAACGCGTCGAGCGAGGTCGAGTTCGACGGCACGTGGGCCCGTCGGGTCGGCGAGGAGGGGCGCGGGGTGCGCACCATCATCGAGATGGTGGCGGCGACGCGGGTGGACTGCGTGCTCGGCTCGGCGGCGCTGATGCGCCAGTCGGTCGCGCAGGCGGTCCATCACGCCGCGCACCGCAGCGCGTTCGGCGGTGAGCTGATCGACAAGCCGCTGATGCGCAACGTACTGGCCGATCTGGCACTGGAGTCGGAGGCGGCGACGACGCTGGCGCTGCGGCTGGCGGCGGCTCAGGACGCCGTGCAGAGCACCGGTTCGGAGGCGGAGCGGGCGTTTCTGCGGCTCGCGGTGCCGACGGCCAAGTACTGGGTGACGAAACGCTGTACGCCGGTGGCCGCCGAAGCCCTCGAATGTCTGGGCGGCAACGGCTATGTGGAGGAGTCCGGGATGCCCCGGCTGCTGCGTGAGTCGCCGCTCAACTCGATCTGGGAGGGCTCGGGGAATGTCCAGGCACTCGACGTGCTGCGCGCGCTCCAGCGCGAGCCTGAGGCGCTCAACGCGTTCCTCCAGGAGGTCGGCAAGGCGCGCGGAGCTGACCACCGGCTGGACGGGGCGATCAAGGACCTGCTGACCGAACTCGCCGATCTGAACGGCGTCGAGGCCCGTGCCCGGCGGCTGGTGGAGCGGATGGCGCTGGTGCTCCAGGGCTCGCTGCTGGTGCGGTGGGCGCCGTCGGCGGTCGCGGACGCGTTCTGCGCGTCACGGCTCGGCGGGGACTGGGGTACGGCCTTCGGTACGCTGCCGCACAGTCTGGACCTGGAGTCGGTGGTGACGCGGGCGCGGGCGGTCTGACCTGCCGTCGGCGGCCGGGAACCGACCGGGCGCGGGCACCCGTTGGGGCCGAGGGTGGTGCTGCGCCGACACGGCACCACCCACGACTTGATGTCACCTTCACGTATGTGGCGGATGTACGCCAGAGTTGCAAGTGGTTGCAGAAAATCCGAACCGTTTCGCGCCCGGTAAGGGCCGGAACGGCACGATGGTGGGAGGGGCGGACAGCACCGGACGGCAAGGTTCCAGGCCCGGGTCCCGGTGTTTGTCCGCCCGGACATCGCGGAATCGACAGACGCGCCGTACGCGGCGGGGGGCCCCGATGAAGGACACACCGCTCGACCTGTCACGTCTCGCGACGATGGACGGCGGGCAGGCGACGCGGCTGCTCCAGCGGATCCGGGAGGCCTCGCTGGCCGGTGACCGGCCGCCGTTGGCACCCCGGCCCGTCATCGGGGCGTCGTGGCAGCGGATGCGGCGGCTGGGTGTGGACCCCGACCGGCAGACCGGGCGGGTGATGCTGGCGACGGCGGAGCTCGAACACCGGCGTCGTACATCGGCACTCGCGGAGGTGATGCGCAGCGTTACCGGCGGGCTGACCGACGTCGTCGACGCGACGCTCCAGATCCTGGTGGTCTCGGACGACCAGGGCCGGGTCCTGTGGCGCGAGGGGAACACGAAGGTGAGCCGGCAGGCCGACATCATCAGTCTCGCGGAGGGCGCGGCCTGGTCGGAGCAGGCCACGGGGACCAACGCCATCGGTACGGCGCTGGCCGCGAGGGCCCCGGTCCAGGTCCACTCGGCCGAGCACTTCGTGCATACCCTGACGCACTGGACCTGCGCGGCGGCGCCCGTGCACGACCCGCGCGACGGGCGGCTGCTGGGCGCCATCGACGTGAGCGGCCCGGCGACGGGTTTCCACCCGACGACGCTGGCGCTGGTCACCTCTGTCGCCAAGCTCGCCGAGAGCGAGCTGCGGGAGCGGCATCAGCGGGCCGTGGAGCGGCTGCGCTCGGTGGCGGCGCCGATCCTGTGCCGGGTGGGCGGGCGGGCCGTGGCCGTCGACACGCACGGCTGGACGGCGGCCGTGAGGGGGATGGCGCCGGTGGACCGGCTGCCGCTGCCCAAGTCGGTGCGGCCGGGGCGGCTCTGGCTGCCGTCACTGGGCATGTGCACCGTCGAACCGCTGCCGGGCGGCTGGCTGCTGACGGTGGAGGAGGAGCCGCCGCCGGACGCGCCGAGCAAGGTGGTGCTGGATCTGAGCCGGCCCCGGCGCTGGTCCCTGACGGTCTCGGGGGCGGCGGGCAGCTGGGCGCAGGAGCTGACGCCGCGCCACGCGGAGCTGCTCTACGTCCTGGCGGTGCACCGGGACGGCCGGAGCGCGGCGGAGCTGGCGGCAGACGTCTTCGGGGACCCGACGCGCACGGTGACGGTGCGGGCCGAGATGTCGCGGGTGCGCCGTCATCTGGCGGGGGTGCTGGCCCACCGGCCGTACCGCTTCAGCGAGGAGGTCGAGGTGGAGGTCGTACGGCCGGAGCACCCGGCGGATCTGCTGCCGCACTCGACGGCGCCCGCGGTGGCGGGCGGGCGCCTGTCCGGGCGGGACCAGGAGCAGGGCCCGGCACAGGACGAGGGACAGGATCAGCAACAGGATCAGGGGAAGGGCCAGGGGTAGGCGACGGGCGGGCGGGCGGGGTGCGTACGCCGGTGTCACCCGGCCGGGGGCACGGTTTGGCCGGTGCGGGGCCGCGTGATTCCCTGGCGACCATGAGCATCACTGTGACCACGTGGTCCCTGGAGCAGACCTCCCCCGCCGATCTGCGGCCGGCCGCGGAGCCCGGGGGCGATGTGCGGATCATCCGGTCGGAGATCCCCTCGGCGGAGTTCAGCCGGTTCCTCTACACGGCCGTCGGCGGGGACATCCGCTGGACCGACCGGCTCGCCCTGTCGTACGAGGAGTGGCACGAGGCCGTCTCCCGGCCGGGTGTCGAGACCTGGGTGGCGTACGAGAAGGGCACCCCGGCCGGGTACGTGGAACTTCAGGCGCAGGAGGACGGCACGGTCGAGATCGTGTACTTCGGGCTCGTCCCCGCCTTCCGGGGCCGCCGGATCGGCGGGCATCTGCTGTCGTACGTGGTGGCCCGCTGCTGGGACATGGCGGAGCGCCTGCCGGGGCGGACCCCGACGAAGCGCGTCTGGCTGCACACCTGTTCCAAGGACGGGCAGTACGCGATGGACAACTATCTGCGGCGTGGCTTCACCCTCTTCGACACGAAGGTGGCCGAGGAGCCCGATGTGGTGGCGCCGGGCCCGTGGGCCGGTGCCCATCCCACACCCCGTCTCGCATAGCGGGACAGTCTCGTCCACATCGTGGATCGTGGTGGACTGGCCTCAGATCCGCGTGCCAGGCTTCCCTCATGTCTACAGCTGGTATTGCCTTGGTGAGTCGGCGGCACGTCGATCTCGGCCGCATGTCCAGCGCCATCTGTCGGGCGAGCTGACCAGCAGGGCCCCCGCCACGCCCCACCCGCTCCCCCCCTTCGCTCGAATCCCACTGCGCACCGCTGCACCCGTAGCCACGTGTGCAGGTCAGAGCCGTCTCCGTAGTCCCGAAGGACGTATGCCGCCATGGCCGCCACCCCTGAGAAACCCGCCGCAGCCACGCCCCGCCGCAAGGTGAGCCGTCACCGCGGCGAGGGCCAGTGGGCCGTGGGGCACTTCACTCCACTCAACGCCAACGAGCAGGCCAAGAAGGACGACGACGGTCTCAATGTACGGACACGCATTGAGACGATCTACTCGAAGGCCGGATTCGACTCGATCGACCCGGCCGACCTGCGCGGTCGCATGCGCTGGTGGGGGCTGTACACCCAGCGCAAGCCCGGGATCGACGGCGGCAAGACCGCGATCCTGGAGCCGGAGGAGCTGGACGACCGCTACTTCATGCTGCGGGTCCGGATCGACGGCGGCCGGCTGACCACCGAGCAGCTGCGCGTCATCGGCCAGATCTCGCACGAGTTCGGCCGGGACACCGCCGACATCACCGACCGGCAGAACATCCAACTGCACTGGATCCGGATCGAGGACGTCCCGGAGATCTGGCGGCGTCTTGAGGACGTCGGCCTGTCGACCACCGAGGCCTGCGGCGACACCCCCCGGGTGATCCTCGGCTCCCCGGTCGCCGGAGTGGCCGCGAACGAGATCATCGACGGCACCCCGGCCATCGACGAGATCAACGCCCGGTTCATCGGCACCAAGGAGTTCTCGAACCTCCCGCGCAAATTCAAGACGGCCATCTCAGGATCGCCGCTGCTCGATGTCGCGCACGAGATCAACGACATCGCCTTCGTCGGTGTCGAGCACCCCGAGCACGGCCCCGGCTTCGACCTGTGGGTCGGCGGCGGGCTGTCGACCAACCCCAAGATCGGCCAGCGGCTCGGTGCCTGGGTCCCACTGGACGAGGTCGCCGACGTATGGGCCGGCGTCATCGGGATCTTCCGGGACTACGGCTACCGCCGGCTGCGTACCCGCGCCCGGCTGAAGTTCCTCCTCGCCGACTGGGGCGCCGAGAAGTTCCGCCGCATCCTTGAGGACGAGTATCTGAAGCGCGCGCTCGTCGACGGCCCCGCCCCCGAGCGGCCGGTGGAGGAGTGGCGCGACCACGTCGGTGTGCACCGTCAGAAGGACGGCCGCCTCTACGTCGGCTTCGCGCCCCGCGTCGGCCGGGTCGACGGCCCGACCCTGAAGAAGATCGCCGACCTCGCCGAGGAGCACGGCTCGGGCCGGGTACGGACCACCGTCGAGCAGAAGATGATCGTCCTGGACGTCGCCGAGGACCGGGTCGACTCGCTCGTGGCGGGCCTGGAATCGCTCGACCTGAGGGTCAAGCCGTCGCCTTTCCGGCGCGGCACGATGGCCTGCACCGGCATCGAGTTCTGCAAGCTCGCGATCGTCGAGACCAAGGCGCGCGGCGCCTCCCTGATCGACGAACTCGAAGCCCGTATCCCCGACTTCGACCAGCCGATCACCATCAACGTCAACGGCTGCCCCAACGCCTGCGCCCGCATCCAGGTCGCGGACATCGGCCTCAAGGGCCAGCTGATGCTGGACGGGGACGGCAATCAGGTCGAGGGCTACCAGGTCCACCTGGGTGGCGCGCTCGGTCTGGACCCCTCGTTCGGCCGCAAGGTCCGCGGTCTGAAGGTCACCGCCGCCGAACTCCCGGACTACGTCGAGCGGGTGCTGACGCGCTTCCGGAAGGAGCGCGAGAGCGACGAGCGCTTCGCCACCTGGGCGGCGCGTGCCTCCGAGGAGGCGCTGTCGTGAGTGAGCGCGCCGCCCCGTTCTACTGCCCCTACTGCGGCGACGAGGACCTGCGCCCGAACGAACAGGGCCACGGCGCCTGGGAATGCGGGGCCTGCAACCGGGCTTTCCAACTGAAGTTCCTCGGGCTGCTGACCCGTGGGCTGACGACGGACGACGGAGGGGAACGGATATGAGCTCTCTCACCGAGACCGACGACCGGAAGGCCGCCGAACTCGAGGCACTCGCCGAACGCGCGGGCCGCGAACTCGAAGACGCCTCCGCCCTGGAGATCCTGACCTGGGCCACCACCACCTTCGGCGCCCGCTTCTGCGTCACCTCCTCCATGGAGGACGCGGTGGTCGCCCATCTCGCCTCGCGCGCGCTGCCCGGCGTCGACGTGGTCTTCCTCGACACCGGCTACCACTTCCCCGAGACGATCGGCACCCGCGACGCCGTCGCCGCCGTGATGGACGTGAACGTCATCACGCTCACCCCCCGCCGGACGGTGGCCGAACAGGACGCCGAGCACGGCCCGAAGCTGCACGACCGCGACCCCGACCTGTGCTGCGCCCTGCGCAAGGTCAAGCCCCTCGAAGAGGGCCTGACGGCGTACGACGCCTGGGCGACGGGGCTGCGCCGCGACGAGTCGCCGACCCGCGCCAACACCGCCGTCGTCGGCTGGGACGCCAGGCGCGGCAAGGTCAAGGTCTCGCCGATCGCCCGCTGGACGCAGGACGACGTGGAGGCGTACGTCGCCGAGCACGGCGTGCTCACCAACCCGCTGCTCCAGGACGGTTACGCCTCCGTGGGCTGCGAGCCCTGCACCCGCCGGGTGCTGGCGGGCGAGGACGCCCGCGCCGGCCGCTGGGCGGGCAACTCCAAGACCGAATGCGGGCTGCACTGATGGGCCGGGCCGGACAGGGCGCCACGATCTGGCTCACCGGGCTGCCCAGCGCGGGCAAGACCACCATCGCCGTCGAACTGGCGGACCGGCTGCGCTCCGAGGGCCACCGGGTGGAGGTCCTGGACGGCGACGAGATCCGCGAGTTCCTCTCCGCGGGCCTCGGATTCAGCCGCGAGGACCGGCACACCAACGTGCAGCGCATCGGCTTCGTCGCCGAACTGCTCGCGTCGAACGGCGTCAAGGCGCTGGTGCCGGTGATCGCGCCGTACACCGACAGCCGCGAGGCGGTCCGGGGGCGCCACCAGAGCGAGGGCACCGCCTATCTGGAGGTGCATGTCGCGACTCCGGTCGAGGTGTGCTCCGTCAGGGACGTGAAGGGCCTGTACGCGAAGCAGGCGGCCGGTGAGATCAGCGGTCTCACCGGCGTCGACGACCCCTACGAGGCGCCCGAGGAGCCCGATCTGCGGATCGAGTCGCACACGCAGTCCGTGCAGGAGTCCGCGGCGGCGCTCCACGCGCTGCTCACCGAGAGGGGTCTGGCCTGATGGCGACCAGCGTCGCATCCGTCACCGACGGGACCGATGGCAGCGAGGGCGGCGAGGGCGAAGGCACCGGCGGCAGCGAGGCGCCGTACGCCCTGAGTCATCTGGACGCCCTGGAGTCGGAGGGCGTGCACATCTTCCGCGAGGTGGCGGGCGAGTTCGAGCGGCCGGTGATCCTCTTCTCCGGCGGCAAGGACTCCATCGTCATGCTGCACCTGGCGCTGAAGGCGTTCGCGCCGGCGCCGGTGCCCTTCACGCTGCTGCACGTCGACACCGGTCACAACTTCCCCGAGGTGCTTGCCTATCGCGACCGTACGGTGGCCGAGCACGGGCTGCGTCTGCATGTGGCGTCGGTGCAGGAGTACATCGACGCGGGCACGTTGCGCGAGCGCCCCGACGGCACCCGTAACCCGCTCCAGACCCTTCCGCTGACGGAGAAGATCCAGGCCGAGCGGTTCGACGCGGTCTTCGGCGGTGGGCGCCGCGACGAGGAGAAGGCGCGCGCCAAGGAGCGGGTGTTCTCGCTCCGCGACGAGTTCTCGCAGTGGGACCCGCGCCGGCAGCGCCCCGAGCTGTGGCAGCTCTACAACGGCCGGCACGCGCCGGGCGAGCACGTGCGGGTCTTCCCGCTCTCCAACTGGACCGAGCTGGACGTGTGGCAGTACATCGCACGCGAGGGCATCGAGCTGCCCGCGATCTACTTCGCGCACGAGCGTGAGGTCTTCAACCGCCACGGCATGTGGCTGACCGCCGGTGACTGGGGCGGCCCCAAGGACGGCGAGCCCACCGAGACCCGTCTGGTGCGCTACCGCACCGTCGGCGACATGTCCTGCACGGGCGCCGTCGACTCCGAGGCCACCACGCTGGACGCGGTCATCACGGAGATCACCGCGTCCCGCCTCACCGAGCGGGGCGCTTCCCGCGCCGACGACAAGATGTCCGAGGCCGCCATGGAAGACCGCAAGCGCGAAGGGTACTTCTAAGTGCCTCTCTTTCGGATCCTGCCGGGCTCGCGGGCCCTGGCACGCACGCTCGCCGCGTTGTCGTCAGTCGCCAGCTCCCCCGTAGCCCTTCGGGCACGGGAGGTGCCCCCTCCGCGTTGTCTCCCTCCTCCGCCTCGCGATCGCACGCACCACGTGACATCAGCCGCTGCCGCGGCGGGCACTCCCTGATCCGGCCTGATCCAAAAGAGAGGCCCTCACCATGACGACCACCGGGCACACGAGTACCGAGCAGCTGGCCGAGCAGCTGTCGGCCACCACCCTGCTGCGCTTCGCCACCGCCGGATCCGTGGACGACGGCAAGTCCACGCTGGTGGGGCGGCTCCTGCACGACTCGAAGTCCGTGCTCACCGACCAGTTGGAGGCCGTCGAGCGCGCCTCGCTGGGCCGCGGGCAGGACACGCCCGACCTGGCACTGCTGACGGACGGGCTGCGCGCCGAGCGGGAGCAGGGCATCACCATCGATGTCGCCTACCGCTACTTCGCCACGCCCCGGCGCCGGTTCATCCTCGCCGACACCCCGGGGCATGTGCAGTACACCCGGAACATGGTCACCGGCGCCTCCACCGCGGAGCTGGCCGTCGTGCTGGTCGACGCGCGCAACGGGGTCGTCGAGCAGACCCGCCGGCACGCGGCGGTCGCGGCCCTGCTCCGGGTGCCGCACGTGGTGCTGGCCGTCAACAAGATGGACCTGGTGGAGTACGCGGAGCCCGTGTTCGCCGCGATCGCCGAGGAGTTCACCGGCTACGCCGCCACGCTCGGCGTCCCCGAGGTGACCGCGATCCCGATCTCCGCGCTGGCCGGGGACAACGTGGTGGAGCCGTCGGCGAACATGGACTGGTACGGCGGTCCGACCGTCCTGGAACATCTGGAGACCGTCGCCGTCAGCCACGACCTGTCCGGCTGCCCGGCCCGCTTCCCCGTCCAGTACGTGATCCGGCCGCAGAGCGCCGAGCACCCCGACTACCGCGGCTACGCGGGCCAGATCGCCTCGGGCGTGCTGCGCGTCGGCGAGGCGGTGACCGTACTGCCCTCGGGCCGTACGAGCACGATCGAGGGCATCGACGCGCTCGGCGAGAGCGTCGGCATCGCGTGGGCACCGCAGTCGGTGACGATCAGGCTCAGCGACGACGTGGACATCTCGCGCGGCGATCTGATCGCGCCCAGCTCCGGTCTCCCCGCGAGCACGCGGGACGTCGAGGCGACCGTCTGCCATGTCGCCGACCGGCCACTGACGGTGGGCCAGCGGGTGCTGCTGAAGCACACGACCCGCACGGTGAAGGCGATCGTGAAGGACATCCCGTCCCGGCTCACCCTGGACGACCTGTCGCAGCACCCCGCTCCGGGGCAGCTCGTCGCCAACGACATCGGCCGGGTGGTGATCCGTACGGCCGAGCCGCTGGCACTCGACGCGTACCGCGACTCGCGCCGTACCGGCTCGTTCCTGCTGATCGACCCGGCGGACGGCACGACTCTGACGGCCGGCATGGCGGGCGAGTCGTTCGCCGCCGAGCCGCCGCCCGTCCCGGCGGCGGACGCCGCGGCCGAGGACAAGGGCTGGGACTTCTGATGGGCCCCGGCACGGTGGATGTGTTCGCGACGTTCGCGAAGGAGGGCGGCCGGGTCGGCAGCGGCGCCCTCGGCGCGGGGACCGGCGGGGTGTCGCGATGTGCGTGCTGACGTACGCGCACCGCACGCGCGCCCAGCGAACCCCCGGCACCCCGGTGCCGTACCCGCCGTACCCGTTCCGCCGAAGACCCGCCGACCGCCCGGCCACGCCGCCTCGTCACCGAGGGACGTGAGTACGGGCCGACGAGAGGAAGCCCTCCCGTGCCAGCCACCCGTACCGCCCCGTACCGCCGACGCGCACTCGCCGCAGTCGCGGCCCTGCCCCTGCTCGCCGTGGCGCTCGGCGCCTGCGGTTACGGCTCCGAGAACGACAAGGACGAGAAGGTCGCCCCCGCCGCCGAGGGCGAGAAAGTCGGCGGTCTCGGCGAGGTGAAGATCGGCTACTTCGCCAACATCACGCATGCCACCGCGCTGGTCGGCCTCCAGGAAGGTCTGATCCAGAAGGAGTTGGGCGGCACCAAGATCAAGCCGCAGGTCTTCAACGCGGGCCCCTCGGAGATCGAGGCGCTCAACGCGGGCGCGATCGACATCGGCTGGATCGGCCCCTCCCCCTCGATCAACGGCTTCACCAAGTCGAAGGGCCAGAACCTGCGGATCATCTCGGGCTCGGCGTCCGGCGGTGTCTCGCTCGTCGTCAACCCCAAGAAGATCAAGTCCCTGGACGATCTCAAGGGCAAGCGCATCGCGACGCCGCAGCTCGGCAACACGCAGGACGTGGCGCTGCTCAACTACCTGTCGGAAAAGGGCCTGAAGGTCGACACCAACACCGGCAAGGGCGACGTCACCGTCATCCGCCAGGACAACAAGCAGATACCGGCGTCCTTCGAGTCCGGTTCGCTGGACGGCGCGTGGGTGCCCGAGCCGACCGCCTCGAAGCTGGTCGCGGGCGGCGGTTCGGTGCTGCTGGACGAGAAGAAGCTGTGGAAGGACGGCAAGTTCGTCATCACGAACGTGATCGTCTCCCAGAAGTTCCTCAAGGAACACCCGGACGTCGTCGAGGCGGTGCTGCGCGGCTCGGTGAAGACGAACGCCTGGATCAACTCCAACCCCGACGAGGCCAAGGCCGCGGCCAACGCCAAGCTCAAGGCGGACTCGGGGGCGGCGCTGCCGCCCGAGGTGCTCGACCCCGCGTGGAAGAACGTCGACATCACCGACGACCCCCTCGCCTCGACGCTCGGCGTGTCGTCCGAGCACGCGGTGAAGGCGGGGCTCCTCGAAGACCCGCTGCTCGACGGCATCTACGACCTGTCCCTGCTCAACAAGGTGCTGAAGGCGGACGGCAGGCCCGCGATCGACGACGCCGGTCTCGGCGTGAAGTAGCCGAGGCGGTCACCCGACCCGCCCGCAACCGGACCGCCCCAGGACCCAGGAGGTGTGACTCATGACCACCACACTCGTCAAGCAGGCCACAACGGTCGGCACAGAGCCGTACGCCACCCGTCTCGACCATGTGTCCAAGTCGTTCGGCCGCCCCGGCTCCGGCCAGCTCGTGCTGGACGACGTCAGTCTCGACGTGGCGCCCGGTGAGTTCGTGACCCTGCTCGGGGCGTCCGGCTGCGGGAAGTCGACCCTGCTCAATCTGGTCGCCGGGCTCGACCTGCCGTCGGCGGGGGCGATCGACGTTCCCGGCGGCAGGCCGGCCCTGATGTTCCAGGAGCACGCGCTGTTCCCGTGGCTCACCTCGGGCAAGAACATCGAACTCGCCCTGAAGATGCGGGGCATGCCGAAGGCCGAGCGGCGCGGCGAGGCCGAGCGGCTGCTCGAACTCGTCCGGCTGAAGGGCGCGTACGGCAAGCGGGTGCACGAGCTGTCCGGCGGTATGCGCCAGCGGGTCGCGCTGGCCCGCGCGCTGGCGCAGGACAGCCAACTGCTGTTGATGGACGAGCCGTTCGCGGCGCTCGACGCCATCACGCGCGATGTGCTGCACGAGGAGCTGACCCGGATCTGGGCCGAGACGAACGTGTCGGTCCTCTTCGTCACGCACAACGTCCGCGAGGCCGTCAGGCTCGCGGAGCGCGTGGTGCTGATGTCGTCACGTCCGGGGCGGATCGCGCGGGAGTGGCGCATCGACATCCCGCAGCCGCGCCGGATCGAGGACGCCGCGGTGGCCGACCTGTCCGTGGAGATCACCGAAGAGCTGCGTGGGGAGATTCGCCGACATGGCCAGCACTGAGACGGGCGTTCCCGGGGCTTCGGGCGCTTCGGGCGCTTCGGGCGGCAACCTGTCGACCGATACGAAGGTGTCGAAGGACGACCACCTGGCGGGTCTGGAGGCCGGCCTGGACGCGCTGGAGACCAGGGCCGAGGAGCGGGTGTCGCTCGGCAGCGTGCTGCTCTCCAAGCTCGTTCCGCCGCTCGTGGCGGTCGTCCTGGTGATCACGGGCTGGCAGTTCGCCGCCGTCTCCGGCATCAAGCCCGACTACGTACTCCCGGGTCCGCTCGACGTCTGGCACTCCATCGAGCGGATGTGGCTGGAAGGCACGCTCATCGGCTACATCTGGACCAGCGTCTCGCGGGGCGCGCTGGGCTTCATCGTCTCCGTCGCCATCGGAACGCCGCTCGGGCTCCTGGTCGCGCGGGTGAAGGTGGTACGGGCCGCGATCGGGCCCATCCTCTCCGGGCTCCAGTCGCTGCCGTCGGTGGCGTGGGTGCCCGCGGCGATCATCTGGTTCGGTCTGACGGACGCCACGATCTACGCGGTGGTGCTGCTGGGCGCCGTACCGTCCATCGCCAACGGCCTGGTCGCCGGCGTCGACCAGATCCCGCCGCTGTATCTGCGGGCGGGCCGGACCATCGGCGCCACCGGCGTCAACGGCATCCGGCACGTCCTGCTGCCCGCCGCGCTGCCCGGCTATCTGGCAGGCTTGAAGCAGGGCTGGGCGTTCTCCTGGCGCTCGCTGATGGCCGCCGAGCTGATCGCCAGCTCCCCGGACCTCGGTACGGGACTCGGCCAGCTCATGGAGAACTTCCGCACCTACAGCGACATGTCCGGTGTGCTGGCCACGATCATCCTCATCCTGATCGTCGGCATCGGCATCGACCTGCTGTTCTTCTCTCCCCTGGAGCGGCGCGTCCTGCGCAGCCGCGGTCTCCTGGTCAGGAGCTGATCCCATGCCCCGTACGGCGGACCGCCCGGTGCTCGTGATCGTCGCGCACGGCAGCCGCGACCCGCGGCACGCGGCCACCGTGCACGCGCTCCTTCGCCGGGTGCGGGCGCTGCGTCCGGGCCTGCGGGTGGAGGCGGGCTTCCTGGACTTCAACACCCCCGCGGTGCCGCGCGTGCTGGAGCGGCTGGACTCGGAGGGCGTACGGGACGTGGTGGCCCTCCCGCTGCTGCTGACGCGCGCCTTCCACGCCAAGTCCGACATCCCGGCCGTACTGCACGAGGCGCGGGTGCGGCTGCCCAGGCTCGCCGTACGGCAGGCCGATGTCCTCGGCCCGTCGGCACTGCTGACCGAGGCCCTGGAGCGGCGGCTGTACGAGGCCGGGCTCACGCCGGGCGACAAGGGCTCGACCGGGGTCGTACTGGCCTCGGCGGGCTCCAGTGACCCGGAGGCGATCGCGGTGATCGCTCATGTCGCGCGGGAGTGGCGGCGTACCGGTTGGTGCGCCGTGCGGCCCGCGTTCGCCTCCGCCTCCCTGCCCCGCACCCAGGACGCGGTGCGCGAGCTGCGGGCGGAGGGGGTACGGCGGGTGGCCGTGGCCCCGTACGTGATCGCGCCGGGCCGGCTGCCGGACCGGATCGCCCGGGGCGCGCACGAGTCGGGGGCGGACGTACTGGCCGATGTACTTGGTCCGGCACCGGAGTTGGCGCGGCTGATCGTGCGGCGCTACGAGGCGGCGAGGGCCGCCGGGCAGGTCGCCGTACTCACCGCCTGAAGGGCCCCGCGGCCCCCGCGGTGCGTCAGGAGGGCGGCGGATCGGGTGGGCCCACCTGAGGTCGTCCGTGTCAGGCCGCCCACAGCGCGTCGCGGCCGCTCGCCGCGAGCGCCCGGTCGAAGGTGCCCGCCGTCCCGGGGACCGGTACGGGGTCGGCGGCGCACTCCCGCATCGCCGGGTGGACGGTGCTGGTGGCGGTCTTCGTGTCGCTGTTCATGCGGCTCACCGTAGGGAAGGCGCCGGGCACCGGTCTTGAAGAAACGCGACAGGCCGGGCGAGGGGGCGCAGGGCGGAAGCCGGTTGCGGCGTGCGCGCGGGCCCGCACAGCGGCGGCACCACGAGCCATCTCACGCACCGGCGCCGATGATCCTCAGCAGTTCGCCGACCGGCAGGGAACCCGCCGGTCGGTGCTCGCGGGCGAAGGAGTTGGCGACCCGCTGAAGGGCCTCGTTGACCGGTGTCGGTACCCCGTGCAACCGCCCCAGCAGGGCGATCTCGCCGTTCAGGTAGTCCGACTCGATCGTGCCGGTGCCCCGGCTCAGGCTCTGCCAGGACGACCCGCCGCCGCCCTCCGGGACGGCGTACGGGTCGAAGGTCATCCTCGCCCGCACCTCGTCCTGCTCGGCCCCGCTCACCGCCTCGACACCGGCGGCGGCGAGCACCGCGCGGCCCTCGGCCTGCGTCCGGGCGGCGAGGTCACGGGCCTCGTCGGTGAGGAGACGGCCGGAGACCGCCTCCACCGCGTTGGCGAGGTTGGCGATCAGCTTGCCGTACTTCCAGCGCATCGCGTCCGGTACGACCGGGGCCAGTATCCGGGACTTCTCCAGGTCGGCGGCTATCCGTACCGCGGTCTCGTCGGTGCCCGACGGGTAGCGGCCGATGTGCAGGGTCCCGGTGTACGGGGTGCCTCCGGCGGAGACCACGCCCGGCTCGACATGGGTGGCGGGCAGCCAGACGCACATGGCGTACACGCGGCGGAAGCGGCGGAGGGCGAGCCGTTCACCCTCCACCCCGTTCTGGGCGCAGACCAGCGGAAGCCGCTCGCCGGCGGTCCCGCCGCCGTCGACCGGCCGCACGGACCAGGCGTCCAGGGCGGCGGTGCTGTCCTGTGTCTTCACCGACAGCAACAGGACGTCGTCCGGGCGGAGTTCGAGCTCGTCGGGCCGCTCGACCACGGGCAGACGGTGCACGCGCGTCCCGTCGGGCGTGGTGAACCGAAGACCGTCGTCGCGCAGCGCCGCGTGGTGCGCGCCGCGCGCCACGAGGACGACGTCGTGACCGGACTCGGCGAGCCGGCCGCCGATGCTGCCGCCGACGGCGCCCGCCCCGATGATGATGTAGCGCATCCCGACTCCGTTCCGTGTCACCACGCGTCCGATTCGTGCCGAGCATAGATCCGGCGCGGGGCCGCGCCGGAAGCCGGGGGCACTGAGCTGGTACGGGAAAGAGCTGACCGGCCCGGAGGGGCGCGTCTAGGATTCCGGCATGGCTGTCCTGTCGCGCCTTTCGCCGCGCCGCTGTTGTTGTCGCTGACGCCTGCCTCTCCCCGGTTCCGCTGGTTTCCAGGACCTTCCCGTTCTCCAGGACCTCCCAGGTCCTCCCCTCCTTCGAGGAGCCATGTGATGACCCCTGCTCGCCGTTCCCTGCTGAAACTGCTCGCGGCCGTCCCCGTCGCCCCGGTGGCCGCGCAGATCGCCGCCGCCACGCCGGCCACGGCCGTCCCACGTGTTCCGAGCGCCGGGCCGAGCGTGCCCGGCATCGTCAAGCCGCTGCCGCCCGAGCTGTTCACCGTTCGCGGCACCAACGCCGAGGCCAACTTCGCCGCCCTGCGCGACACCGGCCGCCACACACCCGTGGAGCGCTTCTTCGTCCGCAACCACACGGCGACCCCCGTGCTGGACAAGAGCTCCTGGAGTCTGACGGTCTGGGGCAGCGGCCTGCGCGGCGGCCCGGCCCGGTTCACGTACGACCAGCTGCGCCGGCTCCCCTCCGTCACCCGCGACGTGGCCGTCGAGTGCGCGGGCAACGGCCGCAGCTTCTACACCTCCCAACAGGGCGACGCCGCCACCGGCACGGCCTGGACGCTCGGCGCGATCGGCGTCGCCCGCTGGCGCGGAGTCCGGCTCTCCGACGTGCTGCGGCACGCCGGGATCGGCGCGCACGCGGTCGACGTGATGCCCAGCGGACTCGACGCCGACTACGTCACCGAGGGCGTGAACCTGGGCCGGGTGCGCCGCCCGCTGCCGGTGGCGAAGGCGCTGGACGACGTGATCCTCGCGTACGAGATGAACGGCGAGCCGCTGCCGTACGACCACGGCTATCCGGTCCGGGTCGTCGTGCCGTCCTGGGTGGGGATCGCCTCCATCAAGTGGGTCGGCGACATCGAGGTGAGCGCCGAGCCGCTGAACTCGCCCTGGAACACCGACTTCTACAGGCTGTTCGGCCCGTCCTACCCGCCCGGGGGCAGCGCCCCGCTGACCCGGCAGACCATCAAGTCCGGCATCGAACTCGCGCCGGACACGGTGCTGGCCGCCGGACGCACCCACCGGCTGACCGGCCGCGCGTGGTCGGCCCACGCGCCGGTGAGCCACGTCGAGTTCAGCACCGACGGCGGGACCCGCTGGCAGCCGGCCCAGCTCCGGGACGCCCCGCTGCGCAACAACTGGGTGCGCTGGTCCGCCCCTTGGCGCCCGTACGCCACGGGGCAGACGCACCTCCTGGCGCGCGCCACCGACATGGCGGGGAACACCCAGCCCGAGCTCTCGGTGCCGAACACGCAGGGCTACCTCTTCGACGCGATGGTCAGGGTCCCGGTCACCGTGAACTAAAGGATCGATTTGTCCTGTTGGGTGACACCTTCTGTGTCAGGCGTATAGCGGGGGTACGAAGCCATTGTTGCCGTATCGCACATCCGGACCGGGCCCCTTGCCCATGGCTTCGTACCGCGGCTAGCTTCGCGAGCATGTCCAGATCCCAGCGGCTGAGCAGACGGCGCGCCGTCGATTTCATGCGCGTCGCGACCGCCCTCTGTAGCTGACCTCACCACTTCCGTTCCGTGATGGCCCCAGCGATTCAGAGAACCCGGGAACAGACATGCCCAGAGCACTCCGTGCTGCCCTGCTCGCCTCCGTACTGATCGGCCCGGTCCTGCTCACCGGCTGCGCCGACAACTCCGCCACCACCACGGCCTCCTCGAAGGATCTCTCCGCCGTCGAGATTCCGAAGACGGTGGATCCGGACACCGAGATCACCATCGGAAGTCCGGAGATCGAGGTGGCGCTCAAGCTCTCCGGCCAGATCGACAAGCTCCCCTTCAAGGTCAAGTGGGCGAACCTCAGCGGCGGTCCGCAGTGCTCCGAGGCGTTCCGGGCCAACTCACTGGACGTGTGCGCGGCGGCCGAGATCCCGTCGATCCACGCCCACTGGACCGGGCTCGACACCAAACTGGTCGCCGCGGCGTTCCGTACGGACCCGGTCAAGAACCCGATATACGAGCTCGGCATCGCGCCGGGCGCCGATATCGACAGCCTCGCCGACCTGCGTGGCAAGCGGATCGCGTACAGCCCGGGACAGGCCCAGGGCGCGCTCGTGCTGCGCATCCTGGCCAAGGCCGGGCTCACCAAGGACGATGTGAAGCTGGTCGAGCTGCCGAGCACCGGGGATGTCTATCCCACCGCGCTCGGCGGCGGACAGGTCGACGCGGCGCCGCTCGGCGGGGTCAACATCAAGCGTTATCCGGCGAAGTACGGCAAGGACGGCGGCAAGACGATCCCGCACGGCCTGCGGGACGACCCCAGCCATCTCTGGGTGCCCACGGCCTCGGTGAGCGACCCTCAGAAGGCCGCCGCGACAAGGGAGTTCGTCACGTACTGGGCCAAGGCGGAGGTCTGGATCGACACGCACCCCGAGGAGTGGATCGAGGGCTACTACGTGAAGGACCAGGGGCTCTCGCGCGAGGACGGCGAGTATCTCGTCGAGGCAGGCGGGCACCCGGCCATTCCGGGCGACTGGACGGACGCCATCGCCGACCAGCAGAAGACGATCGACCTGCTGGCGAAGGAGACCGGCAAGGAGTCGTTCGACGCGGGGATCCTCTTCGACCGGCGCTACGAGAAGGTCGGGGCCGAGGCGATCGCGGGCACCGGCGCCGACGCCGAGGCCGGGACGGGAGCCGGATCATGAGTACCGAAGCAGCCGAAGAAGTCACCCTGACCAAAGCAGAGTTGGCGACCGACACCGGCCCGGACTCCGGCCCGGCCGGCGCACCCGGCCCCTCCGACGCCTCCCCGCCCGCCCGCGACTCCCGCACCACCCGCCGGCTCGGGCCGCGCCGCCGGCTCGGCCTGGGGCGCCCCGTCCCGTACGGCTGGGCGCTCGGCCCCCTGCTGCTGCTCGCCGTCTGGGCGGCGGGATCGGCCACCGGCCTCATCGACGCCCGTAATCTCTCGGCCCCCTGGACCGTGGTGACGACGACGGGTGATCTGATCGAGAACGGCCGGCTCCAGTCGAACCTCGCCACCTCGGCCCAACGCGCCGCGCTGGGCCTGCTGTTCGGCGTGCTGGCGGGCCTGATCCTGGCGCTCGTCTCGGGCCTCAGCAGGATCGCCGAAGGCGTGATCGACGGCCCGGTGCAGATCAAGCGGGCCATCCCGTCGCTCGCCCTGATCCCGCTGCTGATCCTCTGGTTCGGCATCGGCGAATCGATGAAGGTCATCACGATCGCCCTGGGCGTCTTCGTACCCGTCTACATCCACACCCACAACGGGCTGCGCACCATCGACAACCGCTATGTGGAGCTGGCCGAGACGGTGGGGCTGAGCCGTACGGCCTTCCTGCGGCATGTCGTGCTGCCCGGCGCGCTGCCCGGTTTCCTGCTGGGCATGCGGTTCGCGGTGACCGGTGCCTGGCTGGCGCTGGTGGTTGTCGAGCAGGTCAACGCGACCAGCGGGATCGGTTACATGATGGAGCTGGCCCGGACCTACGGGCAGACCGACATCATCATCGTCGGCCTGGTCGTGTACGGGCTTCTCGGGCTCCTCTCGGACGCGCTGGTACGTCTCGTCGAACGGAGGACACTGTCATGGCGACGCACGCTGGCGGGCTGACCGCCGACCACCCGGCCGCGACCGTACGGATCCGGAGTCTGGTCCGCTCGTTCGGCGACCGGAACGTCCTCGACGGTCTCGATCTCGACCTGGGCGCCGGGGAGTTCGTCGCGCTGCTCGGCCGCAGCGGCTCCGGCAAGAGCACGCTCCTGCGCGCGCTCGCCGGTCTCGACCACGACGTGACGGGCACCGGCGAGCTGGGCGCCCCGGACCCGGTCGCCGTCGTCTTCCAGGACGCCAGGCTGCTGCCCTGGAAGCGGGTGCTGGACAATGTGGTCCTCGGTCTCGCCGGACCCGACCCGGTGGCACGCGGCCGGGCCGCGCTCGCCGAAGTCGGGCTGGCGGGACGGGAGAAGGCCTGGCCCGTCGAGCTGTCGGGCGGTGAGCAGCAGCGCGTGTCGCTGGCCCGTTCGCTCGTGCGCGAACCGGGACTGCTGCTCGCGGACGAGCCGTTCGGCGCGCTGGACGCGCTGACCCGCATCCGGATGCATGTACTGCTGCGGCGGCTGTGCGCCAGGCACCGTCCGGCGGTCCTGCTCGTGACGCACGACGTGGACGAGGCGATCGTGCTCGCGGACCGCGTGGTGGTTCTCGCCGAGGGGCGCATCGGCGCCGACATCCCGGTGGAGCTGCCCGCGCCTCGCGCCCACGGCAGCGCCGCGTACGCCGCGCTGCGTGAGCGGCTGCTGGAGGAGCTGGGGGTGGACCCCACGGCGCAGGAGGAGAACGCCGCGTGACGGTCCCGGACGACCGGGCCGCCCCGCCCGGTCGCCCGGTTATCGCCGCGCCCACTCCTCGGCCAGCAGTTCGTAGCTGTGGACCCGGTCCGCGTGGCCGTGGGTGATCGTGGTGATGAGAAGTTCGTCGGCCCCCGTGGCGTCGCGCAGGACCTCCAGTTGGTCCGCGACGCTCCCGGGTGAGCCGACGAACTGCGTTTCGGTCCGGTCGGCGACCAGTTCCCGGTCGGCCTCGCTCCAGCGGTGCGCGCGGGCCTCGTCGGGCGTGGGGAACGGGATCGCCCCCTCGCCGCTGCGGATGCCGCGTACCCACAGGCCGTAGCCGGTGGCCAACTCGCGTGCGCGGGCCTCGTCCTCGGCGACGACGACGTCCGCCGAGACGCTGACGTAGGGCCGGTCCAGCTCGGCGGACGGCTTGAACGCGGCCCGGTATCCCTCGGCGGCCTCCAGCACGGTCGCCGGACTGACGTGATAATTGGCCGCGAACCGGAGGCCGCCCGCCCCCGCCACCTGTGCGCTGATGCCCGCGCTGCTGCCGAGGATCCACACCTGGAGGTCGGCCCCCTCCCCCGGCACCACATGCGCCTCGATGCCGTCGGCGGTGGTGTAGGTGCCGGCCAGCAGCGCGAGAACGTCGGCTATCTGCTCGTCGTACGGCTGCGATTCGGCGTGCGGCTGCTGGAGCAGCTTCCGGTGCAGGGCGAAGCGCGGGGAGCTCAGCAGACTCGCGACCGAGAACCGGGCCGGGATGCGCAGCCCGTTCGGGGTCCGGCCGTCGACGACGGGCGTCACACGCTCCGGCACCGGCGCGGGAGTCGCCGCTTCCGCCCGCCCGCCGGACCGGCCGAGTCCGAGGTCGAACCGGCCGGGATGCAGCGCGTCGAGCAGCCCGAACTCCTCCACGGTGGACAGGGCGGTGCGGTGGCCGAGTTGTACGGCTCCGGAGCCGAGCCGGATCGTGGAGGTGGCGGCGGCGGTGAGGGCGAGCACGACGGCCGGAGAGGTGCCCGCGACTCCGGGGTTGAGGTGGTGCTCGGCGAACCAGTGACGCGTGTAGCCGAGCCGTTCGGCCTGCTGGGCGAGGTCGATGCTGTTGCGCAGGGCCTGGCCGGGGGTCGATCCGGACGAGACCGGTACGAGGTCCAGGACGGCGAGCGGGGTACGGGCGGTGGTGGCCACGGTTTGCTCCTTGTCAGTGGGCGGCGGGCACGGGCGTACGGAGCCCGAGATGGTCGCGCAGGGTGTCACCCTCGTACTCGGTCCGGAACACGCCCCGCTCCTGGAGCAGCGGTACGACCGTGTCGGCGAACTCGTCGAGCCCGCCCGGTGTCAGATGGGGCGTCAGGATGAACCCGTCGCTCGCGTCGGCCTGTACGAAGTCGTTGAGCGCGGCGGCCACCGTCGCCGGGGAGCCGATGAAGGTCTGACGGCCCGTCACCTCGATGACGAGGTCCCGGATCGAGAGGTTCTTCTCCTCGGCCAGGGCGCGCCAGCGCGCGGCGGTGGCGAGCGGGTCGCGGTGCATCCGTACGCTCGCCCGCCCCCGCGCGACGGTGTTCTCGCCGGGAACCGGATCGAGGTCGGGCAGCGGTCCGTCGGGGTCGTAGGAGCTGAGATCGCGGTTCCACAGCTGTTCGAGGAGCCGGATCGCGGTCTGTCCGCTCACCTGCTGCCGGCGGATCACGGCCGCCTTCTCCCGCGCGTCGGCGTCGGTGTCGCCGAGCGCGAAGGTGACGCCGGGCAGGATCTTCAGCTCGTCGGGGGAACGGCCGTACCGGGCGAGGCGGCCCTTGACGTCGGCGTAGAAAGCCTTGCCGGACTCGAAGGTGCCGTGCCGGGTGAAGATCGCGTCGGCCGCCGACGCCGCGAACTCCCTTCCCTCGTCGGAGTCGCCCGCCTGGAAGATGACCGGCCGGCCCTGCGGTCCGCGCGGCACGTTGAAGTGACCGCTGATGTCGAACTGCCCCACGTGGTGGTCGAACCCGCCGGGATCCGGGTGGGCCAGGAACAGGCCCGACTCCTTGTCGGCGACGATCTCGTCCCCGTGCCAGGAGTCGAACAGCTCCCAGGCCGCCGCGAGGAACTGCTTGGCGCGCTCGTAGCGGTCCTCCTGTTCGAGGTATCCGCCGCGCCGGAAGTTCTGGCCGGTGAACTCGTCCCACGAGGTGACGACGTTCCACGCGGCCCGCCCGGCCGAGAGATGGTCGAGCGAGGCGAACTGCCGTGCCACCTCGTACGGTTCGTTGAAGGTGGAGTTGACCGTGCCCGCGAGCCCCAGCTTGTCGGTGACGGCGGCCAGCGCGCTCAGGACGGTGAAGGTGTCGGGCCGCCCGACGACGTCCAGGTCGTATATCTCGCCGTTCTGCTCGCGCAGCCGCAGCCCCTCGGCGAGGAAAAGAAAATCGAACTTGGCGCGTTCGGCGGTCCTGGCGAAGTGGGTGAAGGAGCTGAATTCGATCTGACTGCCCGCCGCCGGGTCGCTCCATACGGTGGCGTTGTTGACGCCGGGGAAGTGGGCGGCGAGGTGGAGCTGCTTGGCGGGCTTGCTCATGGGAGAGGCATCCTTCGGCGGTCGCGGGTCATGAGGTCCGGTGGCGGGCGCCGCCCGGCGTGGTCAGGCCGGGGCGTAGCGGTTGGCCGGGCGGGGCAGGCCCAGCAGCCCGCGCAGGGTGTCGGCCCCGTACCGCGTACGGAAGACGCCCCGCCGCGCGAGTTCGGGCGCCAGCCCGCGGGTGATCCGCTCCAGGTCGTGCGGCAGGGCGGCGGGCCGCAGCCGGAAGCCGGTGAGGCCGGCCTCCTGGCCCTCCTGGAGAACGTCGGCCAACTCGGCGGGGGTGCCGGTGAAGACGGGGGCGTCACTCGTGTACGCGTCGCCCGCCCGCTCGTCCAGGCGGGCGCGGCGTTCGGCGGCGGCGCCGGGGGCGTCGTCCAGGTACACGAGCAGGTCACCGAAGATGTGCACCGTCTCCTCGGCGCGGCCCGCCGCCCCCTGGGCGTCGCGGATCCGGGCGACGATCGCGCGGGCGTCGTCGGCGTCGCGCGGTGTGACGAACCCGATCTCGGCGCGGCCGGCGAGAAGTTCGTACGGCACGGTGTCGTGCGCCAGCGCGGCGACGGGCGGCCGGCCCTGCGGCGGGCGCGGGGTGATGGAGGGGCCCTTGACGCTGAACTCGGCGCCCTCGAAGTCGATGTAGTGGAGTCTGGCCCGGTCGATGAAGCGGCCGGAGGCGACGTCACGGATCTCCGCGCCGTCCTCCCAGCTGTCCCAGAGCCTGTTCAGCACCTCGACGTAGTCGCCCGCCTCGGTGAACAGTTCCCGGACCGCGGCGGCCGTGATGGGCCGGGCGGGCGCGGTACGGCGTCCGACGTGCGCGAACTCGTCGGCGCGCCCGGAGACCTTGACCCGTACTCCGGCCCGTCCCAGGCTCACATGGTCGAGCGTGGCGATCGCCTTCGACAGGTGGAACGGCTCGGTGTGGGTGACGAGCGCGGTCGGGACGAGCCCGATGTGCCGGGTCTGCGGGGCCACGCGGGCGGCGATCAGCACGGCGTCGAGCCGGCCCCGTATCCGGTCGGTACGGCCGTCCGGTCCGTCGGGGCGGGACGACTGAAGGCTGAGCGAGTCCTCGAAGGTGACGAAGTCGAGCAGGCCGCGTTCGGCCTCGGTCACCAGATCGGTCCAGTAGCGGGCGGTGAACAGTTCCGCGGGGCGGGCGGCGGGCTCCCGCCAGGCGACGGGATGCCAGCCCGCGCCGTCGAGAGCGACGGCGAGATGGAGGGGCGGAGGGGACAGGGGCATGGGAAGTACCGCTTCCTGCTGTCCGGGAGTACGGGAACTCGGCGGAATGGACACGCGCGCCGGACAGTCGTCACCCCCGGACACGAACATCGGGGGCGGTGCGTCAGAGAGCGGTGCGCGGTGGGGCCGTGTGCCGCGATGCGGCGTCGCCGTACGCCGGACACAGCGCGCCGGCGACGCGCAGCAGGTCGATGTGGCGGCGGCAGTACATGCCGTCGACGCCGAGCCGGTTGCGGGGAGTGCCGGCCGCGGGCGTCGTGGACGTTCCTCGCACTGCCGTCACCTCCCTCTTCTCTCCGCTCCGTGAACGGTAACTCCGCACCACCGTCCACGACAATGCCGCCCCCGATCGCCGGACGGAAGTCCGTCCGGCGATCGGGGGCTAAGGGCCCGAACGTCAGCGCGCTGCGGGGATCTCCAGGCCCTCCGTCAGCGGACGGAAGTTCTGGTTGGTCTCGCAGCCCAGGTTCTCGTACGTGTTGACCTTGGTCTTCGGGTCGGTCTTGGTCAGGTGGTACTTGCACGCCTGCTTGATGTAGCGGCCGTTGATCCCGCCCGGGAAGTCGATCTCCTTGTTCCACAGGTACGGCGACTCGTAGCGGTTCAGCGCGGCCGTGGCGTTCACGTCGATGCCGCCGGGGGCGTCGATCTCGTACACCCAGCCGGTCTTCGCGGCGCCGTAGGTGGCGAACTTCTGGGCCACCCACTTCTCACAGCTGGTGCTGACGTGCGCGCTGTCCTGTCCGCCGCCCTTGACGATGTACTCGGCCAGCGGCACCATCGCCTCGCCGCGCGGGGTGAAGCCCTTGTCGAACAAGTCCCGCACGTTCTCGCGGGTGTCGCCGCGCCACAGCGTGTTGGTGTCGTCGCGCCACTGCCAGCGCTCGGACGCCGCCGTCTGCCTGACGGTGTCGGCGATGAGCGGGTTGGTCGTCGTACGCCACCAGTCCCAGGCCCGGTACTGGACGACCGGACCGCAGGGCGCGGTATCGAGTTCGGGGGCGAGGACCGGGGTGAGCGCGGGGGCGTGCGGCGCCGGGATCGGGGCCGCGGTCGACGCCGACGCGGCGGTCGGGGCGAGCGCGGCGGTGGCGAGAGAGGCGGCGGCGAGGACCCGCAGGGCGGCCTTCAGCATGGTGAGTACCCATCAGTCGAGCAACGTGACGGGCCCCTTTATAGCGGCGCAGGAGCCGCATACCGGGCGAGGCGGGACGGATCCCACTCGAATGGTCGGCGCCCGGCGCGATCAGGAGCGCTCCGGCGTGAAGACGGTGCCCTGGTGGAAGTAGAGGAGCCAGCGTCGACCGGTCAGCGTCCACAGGGAACTGCGGTGGGCCCAGACCCCCTTGTGCTCGGTGTCGAACGTCAGCAGCACCAGGTGCGGGGCGAGTTCGACGCCCCGCATCCCGGTCGTCGTGACGGGCCGGGCCGCGGGCGCGTCGTGCGCGGTGAGGTGCGCGGTGAGCGACCGCCGGTCCCAGCGACGGCCCGACGAGCCGAACGCCGTGAACTCGGGGTGGAGCAGTTCCCCGATCAGCTCGGCCGACGAGCGGACAGCCGGGTCGAGGAGGTGCAGTTCGGTCTCGATGGCGGCGACGACCGCGGGCGACTCAGCCATGGGTCAGCTCCACCAGCTTCGTGACGGTGTTCCAGTTACGGCTGGTGGCGACGGTCCCCTTGTAGAGGCCGGGCCTGGACAGCGCCGCGGCCAGTTTCGAGCGGCCGAGGCCGTCGGGGGTGTAGAGATACAGCACCCTGTCGCCGAGCCGGAACTCCTCCGGACGGTACGACTCCTGGTCGATCGCGGCGAAGCGTCCGGGGTCCCCCGCCTCGGAGAGGTAGGTGACATGGAGCTGCTTGGCCTGGAGGGAGGCGGCCGGGAAGGGGCAGGCGTCGGCGACGGCCTTCAGATAGGCGGCGTCGCGCACCAGACAGTCGACGGCGAAGCCGAATCTGTCGTGGATGGCGTCGCCGAGCGCGGCGGCGAGCGTGGACTCGTCGGCGCCGGTGCTGTCGGTGAAGACCGCGTTGCCGCTCTGGAGGTAGGTGACGACGTCGCTGTGGCCGAGGCCGGTGAGCACCTCACGCAGTGCCGCCATCGGGACCTTCCGGCTCCCGCCGACATTGATTCCGCGCAGCAGTGCGCCGTATCTGGTCGTCGTCATGCGCCCACGATAGGTCGGCCGGCGGCCGGGACGGCTCCGGCATGCGGAAGACGGTCGCCGCGCCCCGTGGGGGAGGGCGCGGCGACCGCCGGTCCGCTGTGAAGGGCCGTCAGCGGTCCCGGGGCCTGTCCTTCGGATCCCGCCGGGCTCGCGGGCCCGATCCGGAAGACGGACCTCAGGTCACTCGACGACCTTCAGCAGTTTGTTCGGGGTGCCCGGGTCGGGGTTGGTGATGGCGTCGGGGGTGGCACCGTCCGTCAGAGCGGTGGCGACGTCGGCCGGCGCGGCGTCCGGGTGTCCGGCGAGGTAGAGCGCCGCGGCGCCGACGACGTGGGGGGTCGCCATCGACGTACCGGAGATGGTGTTCGTGTCGGTGTCGCTGCCGTTCCACGTGGACGTGATGTCGGAGCCCGGGGCGTAGATGTCCACGACCGGGCCGTAGTTGGAGAAGACCGACTGCTGGTCGTCCACGGTGGAGGAGGCGACGGTGATGGCTTCCTCCACCCGGGCCGGGGAGGTCTGGCCCGCGTCGCTGGTGTCGTTGCCCGCCGCGACGCCGAAGGTGACGCCCGAGGCGATGGCCTGGCGGACGGCCTCGTCGAGGGCGGGGTCGGCGCCGCCGCCGAGGCTCATGTTGGCGACGGACGGGCCGGTGTGGTTCGCGGTGACCCAGTCGATGCCGGCGACGACCTGCTCGGTGGTGCCGTTGCCCGAGTCGTCGAGGACGCGGACGGCGACGATCTTCGCCTTCTTGGCGACTCCGTGGGCGACGCCCGCGACGGTGCCGGCGACGTGGGTGCCGTGGCCGTTGCCGTCGTCGGCGTTGTCGTCGTTGTCGACCGCGTCGAAGCCGGACGAGGCGCGGCCCTCGAAGTCGGCGTGGCTGACGCGGACTCCGGTGTCGATGATGTACGCCGTGACACCCTCGCCCCCCGCGTCCGGGTAGGTGTAGGCGTTGTCACCGGCGGCGGCGGTCTGGTCGATCCGGTCGAGGCCCCAGGACGGCGGGTTGTCCTGGGTGGCGTTGATGGAGAACGCCTTGTTCCGCACGACCTTGAAGACGGCCGGGTCGGCGGCGAGGCGCTTGGCCTCGGTGGCCGAAAGGCCGCTGGCCGAGAAGCCGTTGATGGCGGCCGCGTAGGTCCGGTTGAGCTTCCCGCCGTACTCGGCGGCGAGGTCCTTCTTGTCCGCCTTCTGGTCGAGCATCACGATGTAGCTGCCCGCGACCGCGCCCTTGGCGTCGGCCCCGTACACCGTGCCGAGGGGGGTGACCGCCGCCCCTGCCGTGGGGGAGGTGAAGGCGGTGATACCGGCCACTGCTGCCACCGCGGTTATCGCCGCGGTGAGTCTCATCCGGTTGGCGCGCTTATGAGTTGCCATGAAGAGGTTTCTCCTCGTGAACTTTTGTGGGGGGAAAGCTCGCCGGACGAAGAACTTCCGGCGAGCTGATTCGAAACCCTGGCCGATTGTCGCGCTCAGATCAAGACCCTCAGACCGCTGTGACGTGGAGGACAACTTCTCTTCACACGAAATCGGCCAACCTCACCCAACTCGGACCGCGCCCTCCACTCCCGTCCGCGCCGGGTTAGTTGTAAAGGGCTTCGATCCTCCTTGTCAGAGATGTGCCCTCCCCATGAGGAGGAGGGAGGGCGCACTCGGGCTCGCCGGGAGGCAGGAGGAGAAGGCCGGAATCCGACCCTGGGTCCGAAGAGGGGAAGCGGCGCAGGGCCGCTCTCGGGCCCGAGGGGACGGATCGGCGACGGGTACGACAGAGAGACGACCACGCCGACGCGATCACGTCAGACCGCCGGAGCGGGGGGCGGGAACGGCGCCCCGCGCGGGATCGCGGCGCGCGCCGGAGGCTGGAGCGCGCGGCACCGGTGGACGGCGGTCACCGTCCGGGCGTACGGCGTCGTACGGCGTCGTGCCGCGCGTCCCCGGACGCGTCAGGCGGTACGCACCGGCAGCGCGTCCTCGATGATGTCGGCCGCCTGTCGAGTGCCGCCCTCCTTCGCCATGTCCTGCCTGATCTCCTCACCCCTGCGGGCGACTTCGGGATCGGCGACGAGCGCGGTGACCGCCTCCCGCAGCGCCTCGGCCGTCGCCTCCTCCATGGAAAGCCGCCGGGCGACGCCGAGTTGGACCAGCATGTCGGCATTGCCGAACTGGTCGACGGCGAGTGGTACGGCGACCATCGGAGTGCCGGTGGCGAGCCCCTCCTGGCTGCCGCCGGCGCCCGCGTGGGTGATGAACGCGTCGGCCTTCTTCAGGACGGCGAGTTGCGGCACCCAGGAGTGCACCTCGATGTTCTCGGGGATCTCACCCAGCTCGGACGGGTCGACGAACTTGCCGATCTGGAGCACGACGTGCCAGCCGGGCAAGGCGCCGAACGCCTCGGCGCAGGCGCGGTAGAAGGCGGGCTGCTTGGTGTTCGCCGAACCGAGCGAGACCAGCAGCACCTTCTCGGCCCCGCCCGGCCGCTCCCACTCCCCCTGGCCGGCCCGCTCCCCCTGGCACGCGCCGACGAAGGTGTAGACGGACTCGTCCACCCGGTCGGCGAAGAGCTGAAGTGCCTTGGGGATCAGCACGATCGCACGCTCGGGATGCGCGACGAACCGGTCCTGGTCGATGCCCATCCCGTTCTCGTCCAGCCACGCCTGGAAGCGGGCGCGATAGGCCCGGCCGCGCTCCGACCCGGCGAGCTGGGCGTTCTGGGCGGCGGCGACCTCCTCGTCGTAACCGTCCCAGGCGACCAGATTCGGCGAGAGCTGGAGATACGGGACGCCCCACCGGTGCGCCAGGATCGGCGCGGGGTAGGACGTGATGTCGCTGATGACGAGGTCGGGCCGGTCGTTCTCGAACGCCTCGGCCAGTTGGGGCAGCGCCTGCGTTCCGTCGGCGAGGAACGGCTCCAGATTGTCGACCAGTTCGGTGCCCCAGCCGTCCGGGTCGTCCTCGGTCGGCAGGGTGGAGGCGTAGATCACCGGCTCCGCCCCGGTCTCGGCGACCTTCTCCGCGAACGAGGCCGGAATCGCGTAACTGACGCGGTGCCCGCGGGCGACGAGTTCCCTGATGACTTCGAGGCTCGGGTTCACGTGTCCGTGGGCGGCGATGGAGAACATGGCGATATGGGCACGCTGCTGTCGTGAGGTCATGACCTCACCGTAGCATGGAGCGAGACGAGACGTCTCGTCCACATTGAACGGTGGCCGGGGATTTCCTCCCGGCGGGACGCGGAGACATGGAGAGATCCGTCCGCCGGTTCCGACCTCGCTGTGAGACGTCCACCAGGGACGTACGCGGTACGAGGAGAGGAGCGGTCATGGGACTGCCAGTGGTGCACTTCGAGATCGTCGGCGCCGACCCCGCCAAACTGCGCGCCTTCTACGGAGAGCTGTTCGGGTGGGACTTCGACCTGGGGGACGCGAGCACCCCGGCGGTGTCGCGGCCCGGCGAGTACGGCTTCGTGGTCGGCGGCGCGAATCCCGTGCCGGGCGACGGCGTGGGCGAGAGCGCGAGCGACGGCGTGCCCGGCATCAATGGCGGGGTCGCCGGCGGTGCGGGCTTTCAGCCGCGTGTCCTCTTCTACATCGGCGTACCCGACGTGGAAGCCGCCCTCCGGAAGGCCGAAAGCCTCGGTGGAACCCGCCTGATGGGCCCCGAGCCGGAGCGCCCCGCCCCCGGCGCCCTCGTGGTCGGGCACTTCGCCGACCCGGAGGGCAATGTCGTCGGGCTCGCCGGTACGGCCTGAACGGCGGTCCGCGAGCGGCGCCGTACCGTACCTCCGGAGTGCAGGGAGTCGAGATGAAGTACCTGATCATGATCTACAGCAACCCGAAGAGCTGGGGTCACCCGGCCTTCCTCCGTACCCGCGAAGCCCTCGCGATGTCGGACGAGGAGCGGGCCGAGACGAGCGGGCAGGCGGACGCGCTGTGGCGGGAGATCACCGCGTCCGGCGAACTGGTCAGCGGCACGGCGCTGGCCGACCCGGTGAACACGAAGTCCGTACGCGTACGTGACGGTCTCCCCGCCGTCACCGACGGGCCCTACATCGAGGCCAAGGAGCAGCTGGCCGGGTATTTCGTGGTCGACTGCGACAGCCGGGAGCGGGCCACCGAGATCGCGGCACGCTTCCCGGACGCGCGGTTCGCCGCCGTCGAGGTACGCCCGATCATGGACACCTCCGGCCAGGAGATGTGACGAGCGGCGGGTACAGGCACGACGGCGAGCGCGTCGAGGATCTGCTGCGCCGGCTGGCACCGCGCGTCCTCGCCGCGCTCGTACGCCGTCACGACGACTTCGAGGCCGCCGAGGACGCGGTGCAGGAGGCGCGGCTCACCACCAGCCTCCCCGAGCAGCGCTACCTCCAGGACCGCGCGGCCCGCCTGGAGAGGAACACCGACGCGCCTCAGCGCTGATAGCGGGCCAGCACCAGATTGCCGTCCTTCACCAGCCGTTTCTCCAGCTCGGCGCGGTCGATCGCGCCGCTGTAGTACTCCTGGAGCGCCGGGGTCGCGACCTTGTCCTTCCACTCCGGATAGCCGCGCACCGACTGCGCGGGCGCCGGCAGCAGCTCACGCGCGAGCGCCGCACCGGTCGACCAGCCGTCCTTCTCCGTGTGCAGGGACGGGTCGGCGAGCGCCGCCGTACCCGTGGGGAGCATCCAGTCGCCCCGCGCGAGGCGGACCATGTTCTGAGGCTGAAGCAGGAAGTCGATGAAGGCGACGGCCTCTTCCTTGTGCGGTGTGTCCTCGGAGACCGACAGAGTCTGCGGGCTGACCCCCTGCGTCGCGCCGTCGGCCCCGGCGGGCGACGGCAGCACCGTCCACTCGAAGCCCTCCGGCGCCTGCTGGATGATCTGCTGCCGGTAGGAGAACCCGAGCGGCACCATCGCGTACTTCTCCCCGAAGAACCCCGGCAGCGTGTCCGAACCGCCCATGCCGAGCGTGGCGCCCGAGGCACTGCCGTCCTTGTTGACCTGGTCGTGGATGACGGCGGGAACCTCGGCGTCGGCATCCGTGTACGTGATCGTCACCTTGTCGTCCATGCCCCGGTGGAAGAGCTGCCCACCCGTGGACCGACTGAGGTTGAGCGTCGCGGAGACCGGGTCCTTGAGCGGCCAGGCCACCCCGTACTCCGCCTGCCCCGCCGCCGGTTTCCGCCCCTCGCCGGCTGTCAGTTCCCTGGCGGCCGACCTGAACTCCGCCCAGGTCCAGGGCTTCTCGACGGTCGGGATCCGGACGTCGGAGGCTTCGAGGATCTTCTTGTTCGCGATCAGCACGCGCGGCTCCTGGAGGAACGGCACGCCGTACAGCCCGTCCCCGAAGGCCGTGGTCTCCCAGCTGCGCTCCGGGATGTCCCGCTTCAGCCGGTCGGGCAACAGCCCGTCGAGATCGGCGAGATAGCCGCCGTACGCGAAGTCGGCGAGGTCGTCGGAGGCGTCATGGATGATGTCGGGCGCCTCGCCGCCCTCGAAGGAGGTGAGCAGCTGGTCGTGGACACTGTCCCAACTGCCCTGTACATACTCGACGTTCACGTCTGGGTGGGCGGCGTTCCACTCCTTCACCAGCTCCTTGTTGACGGCGACGGACTCGTCCTGCCAGGCGAGCGACTGGAAGCGCAGGGTGATCCGGCCGCCGGCCGAATCGCCGTCGCCGGAGCCGGAGCAGCCGGTGAGCAGCAGGCCGAGGGCGGCGGAGGCCGCCACCAGCCGTATTCTCGTACGCATCGGGGTCCTCGTACGCATCAGGTCTTCACCGCCCCGGCGAGCATGCCGCCCGTGATCCGTCGTTGGATGATCGCGAAGATGACGAGTGAGGGGATCGTCGCGAGGAACGCCGCCGCCGCGAGCGGCCCCAGGTCGGCGACGCCCTCGGCGCCGAGGAAGTGGGTGAGGATCACCGGCAGTGTCTGCTTCTCCGGGGTCTTGAGCAGGACGAGCGCGAAGAAGAACTCGTTCCACGCCGTGATGAACGCGAACATCGCGGTGGCGACGATGCCCGGCGCGAGCAGCGGGGCCGTGACCGAGACGAGCGTACGGAGCCGGCCCGCGCCGTCGACGGCCGCCGCCTCCTCCAACTCGGCCGGTACCGCCCGTACGTACCCGACCAGCATCCAGAGCGCGAACGGCAGGGACCACACCACGTACACCATGATCAATCCGAAGAGGGAGTTGATCAGATGGAGGTTCTTGAGCACCAGGAAGAGCGGGATGATCACCAGGACGAACGGGAACGCCTGGCTGACCACCACCCACCCGGTCGCCGCCGTGGCGAGCCTGCCGCGCTGCCGGGCCATCACATAGGCCATCGGCGTCGCGATGACCACCGCGATCAGCGCGGCGGAGAACGCGACGGTGAGGCTGTTGCCTGCGGCCCTGAGCAGCGGCTGCTCGTCGAACGCCTGGCGGAAGTTCTCCAGAGTCGGGCCCTCGGGGATCCAGGTGGGGTGCAGACTGCCCAGCTCACGCGCCGGTTTGAAGGCGGTGGAGATCAGCCACAGGAACGGGAAGCCGAGAAAGACCAGGTAACACAGGAGCGCCAGGTACTGCCCCGCGCGGGCGGGCCTGCTGGTGCGCGGACTCATTTCTCCTCCCCTGCCTTGATCCGTCCGACCAGATAGAAGGCGAGAAGGACCGAGATCACGGCGACCATGACGCAGCCCATGGCGGCGGCGTAACCGAACTGGCCGTAACGGAAGGCTTCTTCGTACGCGAAGAGCATGGGCAGTCGGGTACGGCCCCCGGGGCCGCCGTTGGTCAGGACGTAGACCAGGGCGAAGGAGTTGAAGTTCCAGATGAAGTTGAGCGCCGTGATGGCGAGGGCGACGGGCTTGAGCGCGGGCCAGGTGACGGTACGGAACCGGCGCCAGGCGCCGGCGCCGTCGAGCGCCGCCGCCTCGTGCAGCTCGTCCGGGGTGTTCTGGAGCCCGGCGAGGAGCGCGACGGTGGTCTGCGGCATGCCCGCCCAGATCCCCACGACGATCACGGCGGGCAGGGCGGTGGCAAGGCCGGTGAGCCAGTCGCGGCCGTCACCGAGGCCGAAGTCGCGGATCGTCTCGTTGAGGATTCCGGCGTCGGCGTTGTAGACGAGACGCCACATGATGCCGACGACCACCTCGGGCATGGCCCAGGGGATGATCGCCAGGGCCCGTGCGAGCCAGCGGAACCGGAGCCGCTGGTTCAGCAGCAGGGCGAGGCCGAGCGCGAGCACGAACTGCGGGACGCTCACGCCGACCGCCCACACCAGACCGATCCGGAACGACTCCCAGAAGAGCGTGTCGTGGTACAGGTCCTGGAAGTTCAGCGTCCCGATCCACTCGGTGGGCTCGGTGCGGCCGGACTGCGCGTCGGTGAAGGCGAGGGTGATGCCGTAGAGCAGGGGCCCGACGCTGAGCACCAGGATGGGTATCAGGGCCGGCAGCACCAGGAACCAGGCGCCCCGGTCGACCACTCTCTCCCGTGGCCGCCCCTCCCCCGGCGTGGACTTGTCTGACCGCGCCTTCGCGGTCGCCAGTGTCACGAATTCGGCTCCTTCGGGCGGCTTTCGTAGGGGATGGCCGCCCCGGCGGCCCCCGTCATCGTGCTGACGAGCGAGGGGTTCGTCAAGCCAACCTGCGTGAATGCGAGACTGGGGGCCGATCTCGCCGGGGAGCCCGGAGGGTCCGGCAGAGTGACGGGAGAGTTCCGATGGACGAGGCACGGGCGCGCGCCGTACTGGACGCCACGGAGCTGCCGCACGAGTCCCGGCACGCGCGGGCGGACCGGCCGGCGCCCGACGCCGAGCTGCTGGCGCTGGGCGAGAACGCCGTGTTCGGCGTCGGCGAGCTCGTCGTCAAGGTCGGCAGGAGCCTGGCCGAGGCCCCGGAGCTGCTGGCGCGCGCCCAGCGTGAACTGGCCGTCGCCGAGTGGCTCGCGGAGAGCGGCGTCCCGGCGGTCCGGTCGGCGGAGCCCAAGGCCCGTACCGTGGACGGCCACCCGGTAACGCTCTGGCGGCGACTGCCCGATGCCGTACGGCCCGCGGGCTCCGCCGACCTGGCGGAACTGCTCCGGCTCGTCCACGCCCTGCCCGCACCCCCCTTCGAACTGCCCCGCAGGGAACTGCTCGGCGGCGTGGAGCGGTGGCTGCGGATCGCCGGCGAGGCGATCGACCCGGCCGACGCCCGCTATCTGCGCGAGCGCAGGGACGGCTTCGCCGCCGCCGCGGCGGCGCTCTCCCCGCACCTCGCACCCGGCCCGATCCATGGCGACGCGCTCCCCCGCAACGTCCATGTCGGCCCGGACGGACCGGTCCTGGTCGATCTGGAGACCTTCTCCACCGATCTGCGCGAGCACGACCTGGTGGTGATGGCGCTCTCCCGCGACCGGTACGGCATGCCCCCGGAGGCGTACGACACCTTCACGGCCGCCTACGGCTGGGACGTACGCGACTGGTCCGGCTGCGCCGTGCTGCGCGGCGCCCGCGAGACGGCGAGCTGCGCGTGGGTCGCCCAGCACGCCCCGACGAACCCGAAGGCGCTCGCCGAATTCCGCCGCCGCGTGAACTCCCTGCGCGACGGCGACCCCGAGGTCCGCTGGTACCCCTTCTGACCTTCTGACGAGTGGTCGGCGCTCCGGCGGGAGGGGCGTGGGTGCGGGGTGCGGGCGGCTGCGCGGGCCTGTTCCCCGGCCCGCCCCTTCCCACAACCGGGGCTCCGCCCGGATCCCGTACGGCCTCCGGCCGTGCCCTCAAACGCCGGGCGGGCTGCTTCGGCGCTCAGCCCGCCGCCGGCACCAGTTCGCGCAGCGGCCAGTCCGCGTCCACCACCGCGTCCGCGTTGCCCTTGCGGCGCAGGAAGCTCTGGAAGTCGGCCGCCCACTCCGCGTACCAGGCGATCTGCTGCTCGTGCAGCGCCGCCGCCGTCAGGGACGCGACCTGGCGGTGGCGGCCCGCTATCGCCGTCGCCACCCGCACCGCGGCCAGCGCGTCCGCGCCCGCGTTGTGCGCGCTGTCCAGCACCACCCCGTACTCGGTGCAGACCGCCTCCAGATTCCGCTTGCCCCGGCGGTACTTGTCGACGGCGCGGTCGATCGTGTACGGATCGATCACCGGGCCGATCGGTCCGCCGCCCACCCGGTCGTTCAGCGACGGCAGCCCGTGCCGCGCCAACTCCGCCGCGAGCAGGGTCAGATCGAACGACGCGTTGTACGCCACGACCGGCACGCCCCGTGTCCAGTACCCCGTCAGCGCCGCCGCGATCTCGTCCGCCACCTCACGCGCGGGCCGCCCCTCCGCCGAGGCCCGCTCGCTGGTGACCCCGTGGATCGCGGACGCCTGCTCCGGGATACGGATGCCCGGATCGGCGAGCCAGTCCCGCCGCTCCTCCACCACTCCGTCCCGTACCGCGATCACCGCCGCGGTCACGATGCGCGCCTCCAGCGGCTCCGTACCGGTCGTCTCCAGATCGAATCCGACCAACGGCTCCCCGTGCCAGCCCATCCCGGTCCTCCCTCACGCTTCTCCCCGTTCGACATTCACCTTCGCACGCGGCACTGACAACGCCGGGCGGAGCCGTGACGCGGCTTCAGCACGTCAGCCGCGTGCGAGCGGCGTCAGGAGACCGGGCGCGAGTCGGCCCACACCGACTCGAACTCCTCGCGGTACGTCTGGAACAGCCCGTGCTCCGCGTCCTGGCCGACCCGCACCACATCACGCCCGGCGCCCCGCAGCACGAGCACCGGCGCCTCCATGCCGCGCGCCCGTCTCAGGTACGACTGCACGACCGCGAGCCCGTCCGGGCCGTCCCCGTCGACCAGGTACGCGGTGAAGCGGGGGGTCTCGTCGAAGACATGGATCTCGAAGGCGTCCGGGTCCCTGAGCCGGGAGCGCACCCGGCGCATATGAAGGATGTTCATCTCCACGGAGCGGCTCAGCTCGCCCTTCTTGAGGCCCAGTTCGCGCTCGCGGCGCTTGACCGAGCTGCTGGCCGGGTTGAGGAAGAGCAGCCGTATCCGGCAGCCGGACTCGGCGAGCCGGACGAGGCGCCGGCCGGAGAAGTTCTGGACGAGGAGGTTCAGGCCTATCCCGACCGCGTCGAGGCGCCGGGCGCCGCCGAAGAGGTCTTCGGCGGGGATCTGCCGCTGGAGGCGGACCCGGTCGGGGTGGACGGAGACCACGTCCGCGTACCGGTCGCCGACCAGGTCCTCCACGGCGTCCACCCTGAGCCGTTCGGCGGACGGCACGGCCGTCCCGCTGCCCAGGATCTCCAGCAGCCGCGCCGACGCCCGCTCGGCCTGCGCGAGCACGGCCTCGGACAGGGCCCGGTTGCGGGAGACGACGTTACGGGCGACCTCCAGCTCGTCCAGGGCCAGCTCCACGTCGCGGCGGTCGTCGAAGTACGGCTGGAAGCCCGGCCAGTGCTGCACCATCAGCTCGCGCAGCTGCGGGAGTGTGAGGAAGCTGAGGACGTTGTCGTCGGCCGGGTCGAGCAGATAGCCCTTGCGGCGGGAGACCTCGCGGACGGCGACGGCGCGCTGGACCCACTCCTGGCCCGCCGGTCCGGCGGCGGCGACCACCCAGTCGTCGCCGTGCACCGGCTCGTAGATGGGCTTGAGGATCGCCGAGACGACGGCACGCAGCCGCTGTTCGACCAGATTCAGCCAGATATAGGCCCGGCCGGCCCGCTGGGCGCGCGTACGCACCTCGGTCCAGGCCTCCGGGCCCCAGTCCAGTTCCGCCCCGATCTCCATCGGCCGTGCGAGGGAGACCGCTCCGGGCGGGATGTCGCCGGAAACCCCCTCGTGACCTGGGTCACCTGGGGGTAGCTCCAGCCCTCCCGAGCTCACCCGCGCACCGCCTTCCCTCCCCTTTCAACGATCAAGGAAGGGTACTGCGCAAAGGGGAGGAGGTGCAGCCGGATGCGCAGGCTCGTTTCTCAACTCCCATGGCGCGACCGGGCGTTCTGTGTGCCGATCTCGGCCGGAGTGGGATGATTCATAGGGATTGGGCCTGGTGACAGGGGGTCGGACGAGGGACGGCGTATGGTCTGAATCCGGCCATATGCCACGCCAGGACACGGTCCGGCAACGGGGTGGTGCCCATGGAACCCGAAGTTGACCCACCGGTTCGTTCGACTGCTTCCGGCCCGGCTTCCGAACGGGCCTCCTAGGAGGTTGAGCCTCTTTCGGGGAGTATCTGATCGAAGAAAGCCCCAGCACCCGGATCAGAAGTGGAAGAGTCATATCTATGCAGGTCTGGCCGGGACAGACGTATCCCCTCGGCGCCACGTACGACGGCGCCGGAACCAACTTCGCGGTCTACTCAGAGGCCGCGCACCGGATCGAGTTGTGCCTCCTGCACGACGACGGTTCAGAAACGGCGGTGGAGCTCCGCGAGACAGACGCCTTCGTCCGGCATGCCTACTTGCCGGGGATCATGCCCGGCCAGCGGTACGGCTTCCGGGTCCACGGGCCGTACGCGCCCGAGAACGGGCAGCGCTGCAACTCGGCGAAGCTGCTCCTGGACCCGTACGCCCGCGCGATCAGCGGGAGCATCGACTGGAACGAGTCGGTGTACGGCTACCACTTCGGCAAGCCGGACTCGCGCAACGACATGGACTCGGCGCCGCACACGATGACGGCCGTCGTGGTCAACCCGTACTTCGACTGGGGCGACGACCGCCGCCCGCGCACCGACTACCACCGCACCGTCATCTACGAGGCCCATGTGAAGGGCCTGACGATGCTGCACCCGGAGCTGCCCGATGAGCTGCGCGGTACGTACGCGGGGCTCGCCCATCCGGCGGTGATCGAACACCTCACCGAGCTCGGAGTCACCGCGCTCGAACTGATGCCGGTGCATCAGTTCGTCAACGACCACCGGCTGGTGGACGCCGGCCTCAACAACTACTGGGGCTACAACACCATCGGCTTCTTCGCCCCGCACAACACCTACGCCTCCTGGGGAGACCGGGGCGAGCAGGTGCTGGAGTTCAAGCAGGCGGTGAAGGCGCTGCACGAGGCGGGCATCGAAGTCATCCTCGATGTCGTCTACAACCACACGGCCGAGGGCAACCATCTGGGCCCGACGCTCTCCTTCAGGGGCCTCGACAACGCCTCCTACTACCGCCTGGGCGCCGACAACCCCCGCTACTACACGGACACCACCGGCACCGGGAACTCGCTCCTGATGCGCAGTCCGCACGTGCTCCAGCTGATCATGGACTCGCTGCGGTACTGGGTGGAGGAGATGCATGTCGACGGCTTCCGCTTCGACCTCGCCGCCACGCTGGCCCGCCAGTTCCACGAGGTGGACCGGCTGTCGTCGTTCTTCGACCTGGTCCAGCAGGACCCGGTGGTCAGTCAGGTGAAGCTGATCGCCGAGCCGTGGGACGTGGGCGAGGGCGGCTACCAGGTGGGGAACTTCCCGCCGCTGTGGACCGAGTGGAACGGCAAGTACCGCGACACGGTCCGCGACCTGTGGCGGGGCGAGCCGCGCACCCTGGCGGAGTTCGCGTCCCGGCTCACGGGCTCCTCCGACCTGTACCAGGACGACGGGCGGCGCCCGCTGGCCTCCATCAACTTCACCACCTGCCACGACGGCTTCACCCTGCACGACCTGGTCGCCTACAACGACAAGCACAACGAGGCGAACGGCGAGGGCAACAGGGACGGCGAGAGCCACAACCGCTCCTGGAACTGCGGGGTGGAGGGAGAGACCGACGACCCGGAGGTGCGGGAGCTGCGCGACCGTCAGGTACGCAACTTCATCGCGACGCTGATGCTGTCCCAGGGCGTGCCGATGCTCAGCCACGGCGACGAGTTCGGCCGTACGCAGGGCGGCAACAACAACGCGTACTGCCAGGACAACGAGGTCGCCTGGGTGCACTGGCCCGAGAAGGGCGACGAGACGAACAAGGGCCTGCTCGCCTTCACCCAGACGATGGTCTGGCTGCGGCGCGACCACCCGGTGTTCCGGCGGCGGCGGTTCTTCCACGGCCGGCCGGTGGAGGGGACGCACGACGAGCTGTCGGACATCTCCTGGTTCACCCCTGAGGGTGAAGAGATGATCCAGGGCGACTGGCAGGCGACCGACGCGAAGGCCATGTCGGTCTTCCTGAACGGACAGGCCATCTCGGAGCCGGGGCCGCGCGGCGAGCGGATCTCCGACGACTCGTTCCTGCTGATGTTCAACGCGAGCGCGGAGACGCTGGAATTCGCCGTGCCCGTGGATCACGGCAGCCAGTGGCGGATCGTCGTGGACACGTCGCGCCCGGAGGGTGTGCCGCCGGGCGACGGCCCGAAGGTGGACGCGGGCGAGCGGATCACCATGATCGGCCGCAGCATGACGGTGCTGATGCGGTCTGTGTAGGAGGGGCGCGGCACGGATGGACCGGGGCGGGTGCGGCGGGACCGGGGCGGGGTACGGGCACACGTACCGGTCCTTCCGTGCCCCGGTCCCGCCCCGCCCGGTCCGGTCTGGCACGATGTCGCACGTGTCGTGGCCGCTCCCGTGGCCCGTCGGCTGCCGAATGCATGACCGGATGACACAGAAGCCGCTGAGCGGGGTACGTACGTTCGCATGACGCCCTCTGCCACCTACCGGCTTCAGCTCCAGCCGGACTTCCCCTTCGCGACCGCCGCCAAGGCGGTGCCGTACGTGGCCGCGCTCGGGGTCTCGCATCTGCATCTTTCGCCGGTGCTTGAGGCCGTGCCGGGCTCGACACACGGATACGACGTCGTCGACCACTCGCGCGTGCGCGCCGAGCTGGGAGGCGAGGAGGGGCTGCGGCAGCTGGCCCACCGGGCACACGAGTACGGGCTCGGGATCGTTCTCGACATCGTGCCCAACCACATGGCGACCGCGCCGTCGGAGAACAAGGCCCTGTGGGAGGTGCTGCGGGAGGGCCCGGCGTCCCCGTACGCCCGGTGGTTCGACATCGACTGGGAGGCGGGCGACGGGAAGCTGCTGCTGCCCGTGCTGCCGGGGCCGGTGGGCGGTGAACTCGGCGAACTGCGCGTCGCGGACGGCATGTTGCACCACGGCGACCTGCGTTTCCCGCTCGCCGCCGGTACGGAGGAGCTGCCGCTGCCCGCGCTCCTGGACGCCCAGCACTACCGGCCCGCGTGGTGGCGGCTGGGCCGCACCGAGCTCAACTACCGCCGCTTCTTCACCATTTCCGAGCTGATCGGGGTACGGGTGGAGGACCCGGAGGTCTTCGCCGCGACCCACGCCAAGATCCTCGAACTCGTACGGGACGGGGTCGTCGACGGTCTGCGTGTCGACCATCCGGACGGTCTCGCCGACCCGGAGGAGTATCTGCGGCGGCTCAACGAGGCCACGGGAGGCGCCTGTTGGACGGTGGTGGAGAAGATCCTCACCGGTGACGAGCAGCTGCCCGCGAACTGGCCGGTGGCCGGGACGACGGGATACGACGCCCTGCACCACATCGACGGTCTGTTCACCGACCCGGTCGGCGCCGACGAACTGGCGCACCGTTTCCGGGACTTCACCGGGCCCGCGGGTGACCGGGGCGGCTACTGGGAAGCGACCGTGCGGCGCGCGATGTACAAGGTCGTCATCGACGAACTGGCCGCCGAGACCTCGGCGCTGGCCCGGATCGCGGAGCGGATCTGCGCGAGGGACGTCGCGTTGCGCGACCACGCGCCATGGGCGCTGCGGACGGCGATCCGGGAGCTGCTGGTACGGGTGCCCGTCTACCGGCCCTACACGGTCGCGGGCGGGCCCTGCCGGGAGTCCGACGAGGCGGCGGTTTCCCAGGAGGCGGCGCGGCAGGCGAAGGCGGCGTTCGCCGTGCCGGAGGAGGCGGCGGCCGTCGACGTCGTACGGGAGCTGGCGCTCGGCAGGCTCGGCGGGGGCCCGGACCGGGCGGCCTTCTGCGCGCGTTTCGCCCAGACCTCGTCCGCGCTGCGCGCCAAGGCCGTGGAGGACACGGCGTTCTACCGCCATGTGCCGCTGCTCTCCGCCAACGAGGTCGGCGGCGATCCGGGGCGGCCCGCGGTGAGCCCGGAGCGCTTCCACGGCTACTGCGCGCGCCTCGCCCGCGACTGGCCGGCCACCGGCACCGTACTGACCACGCACGACACCAAGCGCAGCGCGGACGTAAGGGCCAGGATCGCCGTCCTGTCGGAGTGCCCCGAACGGTGGGACGCGCTGCTGCGGCAGTTGGCGGGGGTTCCCGCGCCGGACGCCCAACTGGCCTGGCAGGCCTGGCAGACGGCCATCGGCTTCACCCCGTCGGAGGCGCCCCCGGACGGCGCCCGGATGGAGCCCGCGCTGCTCAAGTCCGTACGGGAGGCGGGGCTGCACACCAGCTGGACCGAGCCGGATCCGGTGTACGAACAGGCGGTACGGGACTTCGTGGCGGCGGGCCCGGCCGGCCGGCCGCGCGAGGCGGTGGCCCGCCTCGCCCGTGAACTCGCCCCGCACGCGAGGGCGAACACGCTCGGGGCGGCGCTGGTCCATCTCACGATGCCGGGCGTGCCCGACATCTACCAGCGGACCGAGCGGGAGTATCTGGCCCTGGTCGACCCGGACAACCGCGAGCGTTTCCGTACCGGCCCGCCCGACGAGAAGACGGTGCTCACGGTGGCGGCTCTGCGGCTGCGCCGCGAACGCCCCCACGCCTTCGCGGAGTCGTCCACGTACACGCCCTTGAGTGCGACGGGTCCGGCGGCGGACCACTGCACGGCGTTCTCCCGCTCCGGCGAGGTCATCTCGGTGGTGACGAGGCTGTCCCTGCGCCTGGCGGCGTCGGGCGGCTGGTCGGGCACGGTGCTGGAACTCCCGGCGGGGCGCTGGACGGACGCGCTGTCCCCGGACCGGGAGTTCCCCGGCGGGCCGATCTCCCTGACGGAACTGCTGTCGGCCGGCCCGGTGGCGCTCCTGTCGCGCCGCGAGTAGCGCCGCCGGGCGACCCCTACGCGTCGGCGGCGTGGGAGAGGGGAACTCGTCCTCCGGGTAGTCCTCGATGATCAGCTCCCGCACGTCGACGTCCGACGACGCCAGCCCGAACTCCCGGAACCGGGCGATCAGCCCCATCGCCCCGACGTCCTCCAGCAGTGTCCCGAGCGCGCGCAGGGCGAGGGAGTCGTCGCCCCGTCGGCTCCCCCTTGTTCGCGATCCCTCCCGCGTCAGACCACCGGCCCCCCGGCGTAAGTTGCCCCCAGGGCGTGTGGTGGAAGTCCCGTCCGGCTCACGGCGCCCGGCACGCGCGCCCGCCGCGTTGTCTTCAGTCGCCCGAGTACGCCCGGTCCATCCACCACGCCGATCCTCCCCCTCGCGATCGCACGCACCAGCCCCCGTGAGCCCCGCCCCGTGGGGGGGACGACGCCACTTTCACCACACGCCCTGGCCCCGCGCCGTCCGCCCGGCCCTCAGCAGCTCCACGAACGCCGACGCCGCCCCCACCAACGGCGCCCGCGAGAAGACCGTCAGCGGGCGGCGCCTCGTGTCGTCCACCCGGACGATCACACAGTCCTCGCCCACCGCGCCCCGCACCACATGGACGGCGCCGTCACCAGGCCCACGCCCGCCGCCGCCATGCGGACCGCCGTCGTCGTGTGCTCCGTACGGACGGCCGTACGCGGCACGAAACCGGCCGCGCCGCACGCCCAGTCCAGGAACTCGCGGCCCTCGACCAGCGGTTCCATCGCACACCGGACCCAGGCGCGGTCCGCGAGTGGCCCGGCACATCCACGCCCACCCCACGCTGTCGGAAGCGGTCGGCGAGACGTTCCTGACGCTGGCCGGGCGCGGACCGCACCAGAGTTGAGGGAAGGTCTCCGCCCCGGCCGCCGTTCAGTGCGCCGCGAGTCGGAAGCTCAGCGCGCCGAAGCTCACCATGTCCCCGTCGCGCACCACCACGGTCCCCGTCACCCGGCGCCCGTTGACCGTCGTGCCGTTGGTCGACCCGAGATCCCGAAGGATCCACCGCCCGCCCTGCATACCCAGCTCCGCGTGGAGCCGGGAGACGGTGTCGTCGCTGAGCCGCAGCCCGTTCATCGGATCGCGGCCGATACGCAGTGGGGTGGGGCCCGGGTCGGGCATCAGCAGCTTCGGCAGCCGCTCGACCTGCCAGGCCCTGCGCAGCCGCGCGGAGAACGCGGACGCCCGCCCCACCGCGCCGAACAGCCGGCGCGCCCAGCGGCCGTCTGTGTCCAGGTCGGCCGTGAGCACTTCCAGCTCGTCGGACCTGCGCGCGGCCAGCGCCAGATCCATCCGGCGTATGAAGGTGTCGTGCGACAGCCTGCCCTGCGCCATCCCATCTCTGAGGACGGCGAGCACACGGTCGCGCTCGGCGTCGGAGAGCCGCGCGGGATACGTGTGGAACTCGAACGAGGACGTCACACGACTGATTGTCGGGCCGAGTCCTTGGCGTGTCCAGAAGGGGCCTGTTCAGGCCGAGAAGCGGTGGCGAAATTGATTCGCCCGTTCCCCGGCCGGTCCTTTACGGTGGGCGCCCCTTCCTGGAGGCACATCTCATGACCGATCCGGTCTTCCGTCAACTCACCGACTCCGAAGCCGCGTTGTTCCGTTCGCTGCCCGACCCGGGGCTCGTGGGGCGTGCGCTGAGCGGAGTCGAGTACCGCACCGTCGCCGAGGGCGGCGACTACCGGCCCGAGTGGAGTTGGGTGGCGCTGCGCGACGGCGTCGTGGTCGCCCGCGCCGCCTGGTGGGGCGGGCCCGAGGACCCGGAGCCGCTGTTGCTCAACTGGCTCGACATCGCCGAGGGCGAGGAGGAGGCCGGCGCCGAACTGCTGCGCCGCGCGCCGTGGAACGTCGAGTACGAACTCATCGCGCCCGCCGGCTGGCGCGAGGACCCGCCGGCCCACGCGGCCGTCACGTCCCGGACGGAGACAGCGCGGGCCGCCGGGATGAAGCCGCTGGTCGAGCGCTTCCAGTACCGGTGGACGCCCGGTCTCGGGCTGCCGGAGCGGCCGGGGCGGCTGGAGTTCCGCCCCGAGCCCGACGACGACGTGATCTTCGACGTGCTGCGCCGCGTCCACTCGGTCACTCTCGACGCGCACGCGCGGCGCACGGCGGACGAGTCGGGTCTGGACCGGGCCGCCCAGGAGGAGCTGGACTTCTTCCGCTGGTGCCCGTCGCCCCGCGAGTGGTGGCAGCTGGCGTACGACGCGGCCGGTGAGCTTGTCGGCCTCCAGGTGCCCGCGCACAACCCGTCCGGGCCGTGCGTCGCGTTCATCGGGGTCGTACCGGAGCAGCGCGGGCACGGGTACGCGTACGACCTGCTGGTCGAGTGCACGCACGTGCTGGCAGAGGCCGGGGCGGCGTTCATCGCCGCCGCGACGGACCAGGGGAACTTCCCGATGGCCGCGCATTTCGCGCGCGCCGGCTACCCGGTCGTCCAGGAGCGCGTCAATCTCGTGTGACCGGGACCTGACCGCAACCCCCCGGGGTGACGCGTTCACCGAATCGACGCGATCACCAGGCCTCCCGCCTGCCCTCTTGTCACCATGTGGGTGAAGAGTGCCGACGACAGAGGGGGACGACTGTGCAGTTCGAGGTCTGGGCACCGCAAGCGCAGGACCATGTCACGCTCCGGATCGGCGAGCCGGCCGGCCGGGCCACAGGCGACGGTGCCACCGCCGATCACGCCATGGCCCGCGACCCGCTGCGCGACGGCTGGTGGACCGCCGACGCCCCCGCGGCCGACGGCACGCGCTACGGCTTCGCGCTGGACGGTGGCCCCGTGCTGCCCGATCCCCGCTCCCGCCGCCAGCCGGACGGACCCGACGGGCTCAGCGCGGTCGTCGACCATGCCTCGTACGAATGGTCCACGCCGTGGCACGGCCGTCCGCTCCCGGGCGCCGTCCTCTACGAGCTGCACGTCGGCACCTTCACCGACGAGGGCACCCTGGACGCCGCGGCGGCCCAGCTCGCCCCGCTGGCCGCGCTCGGCATCACGCACATCGAGCTGATGCCCGTGTGCCCCTTCCCGGGGACGCACGGCTGGGGGTACGAGGGTGTGTCGCTGTGGGCGGTGCACGAGCCGTACGGCGGGCCCGAGGCGCTGAAGCGTTTTGTCGACACGGCGCACGAGCTGGGTCTGGGCGTCGTGCTCGACGTCGTGCACAACCACCTCGGCCCGTCCGGCAACTACCTGCCCCAGTACGGCCCTTACTTCACCGACACCCACCACACCCCCTGGGGGTCGGCGGTCAACCTCGACGCCCCCGGCTCGGACGAGGTCCGCGCGTATCTGCTTCGGAGCGCGCTCGCCTGGCTTCGGGACTACCGCTTCGACGGACTGCGTCTCGACGCGGTGCACGCGCTCGCCGACACGCGCGCGCTGACGTTCCTGGAGGAGCTGTCCACCGCCGTCGACGGGCTCTCGGCGGAGCTGGCCCGGCCGCTGTTCCTGATCGCCGAGTCCGATCTGGGGGATCCTCGTACGACAACTCCGCGCCCGCAGGGCGGTATCGGGCTGCACGCCCAGTGGAACGACGACTTCCATCACGCCCTGCACGCCGCACTCACCGGCGAATCGCAGGGCTACTACGCGGACTTCGCGGCCGAGCCGCTCGCCGCGGTGGCCAAGACCCTGACGCGTGCCTTCTTCCACGACGGTACGTATTCGAGTTTCCGGGGCCGCACGCACGGCCGCCCTCTCGATCCCGCCAGGACCTCCTCGTACCGCTTCCTCGGCTACGCCCAGACCCACGACCAGATCGGCAACCGCGCGCTCGGCGACCGGCTGTCGGCGGCCCTCTCCCCCGGTCTGCTGGCGTGCGCCGCCGCGCTCGTACTCACCGGCCCGTTCACGCCGATGCTCTTCATGGGCGAGGAATGGGGTGCCCGTACGCCCTGGCAGTTCTTCACCGACCACCAGGACCCGGAGCTGGCGGAGGCGGTACGCAATGGCAGGCGGCGGGAGTTCGCGGCGCACGGCTGGGCGGCCGAGTCCATTCCCGACCCGCAGGACCCGGCGACGCGCGACCGCTCGTGCCTGGACAGGACGGAGGCGGCCCGCGAGCCGCACGCGCGCCTGCTGGCCTGGCACCGCGACCTGATCGCCCTGCGCCACAGCCATCCGGACCTTTCGGACCCTGATCTGGCGACCGTGAAGGTGGCGTACGACGAGGGCGCGCGCTGGCTCGCGTACCGGCGCGGCGATGTACGAGTGGCCCTGAACCTGTCCGCGAGCCCTGCCGAGATCCCGCTGGGTGGCCGGAGCGGCCAGGTGCTGACGGCGTGGGAGCCGGTGGAGACGCCCGGCGCCGACGGGGTGCTGCGGCTGCCGCCCGAATCGTGCGCGGTGCTCGCGGGCGGCTGAACAGCCGCCGGAGGAAGGGAAATCGGCGGAATCAGCGAGTCGCGGAATCAGCGGTGAGTGAAACCAGGCGTACGCGTGTGCGCTCGAACGCTTAGCGTCTCCACCATGAAGCAGCGAACTCTCGGTAGGACAGGGCTCCGCGTCAGCGAACTCTGTCTCGGCACCATGACCTTCGTGAAGGACGACGAGGCCGGCGCGCACCGCATACTGGACACCTTCACGGAGGCCGGCGGCACCTTCCTGGACACGGCCGACGCGTACGGCCGGGGCGTCTCGGAGGAAGTACTCGGCGGCTGGCTGAAGGGACGCGACCGCGACGGGCTCGTCATCGCGACGAAGGTGGCCCTCCCGATGGGCGAGGGGCCCAACGAGTGGGGCCTGGGCCGCAAGCACATCATCGCGTCGGTGGAGGCGAGCCTGCGGCGTCTCGGCACCGACTACATCGATCTCTACCAGACGCATGTCTGGGACGTCGGGACACCGATCGAGGAGACCCTCGGCACGCTCGACACCCTCGTCAAGTCGGGCAAGGTCCGTTACCTGGGCGCGAGCAACGTCTCGCCCGGCCAGCTCCAGCGGGCGCTCGATGTCGCCGACCGGCGGGGCTGGGAGCGGTACGTCTGCCTCCAGCCGATCTACAACCTCCTCGCGCGCGAGGTGGAGTGGGAGCTGCTGCCGCAGAGCGAGGCGGCGGGAGTGGGCGTCATTCCGTACAGCCCGCTCCAGGGCGGCTGGCTCACGGGCAAGTACCAGCGCGGCATGACGTCGGTCCCGGCCGGCAGCCGCGAGTCCCACGGCGACGGCGAGAGTTGGCGGGCGCGGGACAACGAGGAGACCTGGCGGGTCGTGGAGACCGTCCAGGCGGTCGCCACCGAGACGGAACGCACGCCCTCCCAGGTGGCACTGCGCTGGCTGCTGGACCGGCCGGGCGTCACGGCACCGATCATCGGGGCGCGGACCCTGGACCAGCTCAAGGACAATCTGGGCGCCGTGGGCTGGGAGTTGACGGCCAGTCAGACGGCCCGTCTGGACGAGGCGAGCGCGCGCCCGCTGCCGTATCCGTACAACGTGCTGTCGCACTTCAGCTGAGGGCTCCGAGCCAGGTCGAGGAGGGATCGATGCGGCCGTTCGGTGATTTCGCGAACAAGATGCGGCTCCTGGACAGCGAGGCTTCTTTCCTGGATCCGGGCAACGCCTGGTTCAGGGCATGCGACACCTCGAAGGCCGAGCTGGTCCGCACGATGACGAAGCCGTGAACCGGCCGCGGTGAAGGACGGTTGGGCCCCTTCCCGTGCCGGGGAGGGGCCCAACCTCTTTTGGTACGGGGGACCTTCGGGCGCCGGTACCTTCCGCCGGACAGGGCCTAGTGCACGGGCCGCGAGTCGGCGAACGTCTCGTCCAGCCCGGGGTCCCGCGGGTCCTGCCGGCTGAGGCAGCCGTGCACGATGCCGGGCGTCTCGGGTCCCATCCGGTCGGCCGGGCCATCGGCGAGCGTTCCGTTGACGGCTTCCAGGTAGGCGGCGATCGACGGATACAGGGGCTCCTCCATGAACACGCCCTCGTAGCTTCTCCACTTACCGAGCCCGGCGGCCGACAGGTACAAGCCGGTGCCGGCCGCTTCGCGGTAGTTGCCGAAGGGGGCGGCCCACCGCGCGCCTTCCCAGTAGTCCTTGCCCCGGGGGTCGAGCCCGGCCGGCCGCGGCCGGATCGACTGGGAAGGGGTGAGCAGGAGCCCGTGCGGCAGGAACCGCCCGGTGGCCACCTCGCCCTCTTCGTCGTACTCGTCGATGTCGACCTGCCGCACCCCGCCCGCCATCGCCCACAGGGCGGTCAGCTCGGGCGGGAAGCCGTACCCGCGGCTACGCCGGAGGTGGCCTTCCGCCTCCTCGATTCCGGCCTCGGTGGCCGGGGGAGAATTGACGCGTGCGAGGTGGGGGCGTGCACACGGAGCCATTCGGTCAACCGCTGCCAGGCGGTGGCCGTCCGCTCCGTCTGCTCGGTGTTCATGCTCCAGACCCTACGTAACGTCCGGCTGGTCCGGCCCCGACGGTGAGACCAGTCGCTCCAGCAGCTCCTGGAAGTCGTCGCCGACCACTATGCGCAGCCCGCCCGCCTCGGTGTTCCCCTCGTCCTTGTCGCTGAGCTGGGTCAGTGTGCCCTCGCGCCACCAGTAGACGTACGGGCTGATCGCGCCCGGCGTGTCCTCGAATCCGGACGCGGCGAACGACGCCATCGCGTTCAGCGACGGGATGAGGCTGGAGTCACGTATGACGTGGAACGCGAGCTGGTGGCGGAACGGGAACGCCACCAGCGCACCGTCCGGGCCGAGTTGCTGCCCGGTGACCTGGCGTACGAGGCTGTCCAGCGCCAGGACGCGGCTCGCGGTGTAGAACGAGTCGCCCATGACGACCTCGAACCGCATTCCCCCCGGGTCCTTGACCGTCTCCCGCCCCTCGACGGGCAGTTGGCGCAGATTGCCGAGGGCCTGGGCCCGCAACTCGTGCAGCGGGCCCAGCGGTTCCAGCGCCTCGTCGGTGAGCATCATGACGCTCTCCGGGAGGTCCAGCGCGAGGATCTCGTACAGTCCGGGCGCGACGGAGCGCGCGTACGCGAAGGCCTGCGCGTCGAGGCTGTCGCCGCTGATCACCCGTGGGTAGAGCTGGGCCCGGATCTGCGTGGGCGACAGGGTGTCGAGGGCCGAGGGGCCGTCCATCGTCCGCAGCACCATTCCGGCGTGCTGCCGGACGAGTTCGCCCCAGACGCGGGCGCCGCGGTCGTCGTTGTGACACACGGCGGCGAGGTTGGAGAGCCCGAACTGGCGCCCCGCGCTGTCGGTCACCAGGTCCGAGTAGACGGTGACCTCCAGGCCACGCTCGGCGAACGCCTCACGCACCTGGCTGCGGAAAAGTGCGGCCTCGTCGGTCGAGAAGAAGGTGAATTCCGGGTCGCGAGGCATTTCGCGCCCGTCTCGTTTCGGCCCACGCTTGAACAACCCCACGTCGTCCGCCTCCCCATGATCGCGCTCGGCTTCGCGCCCCGGTCCCCGTTGCCCCTGTGATCGTCAAGTGCGTCGAACGTTCGATGGTAGGCCCTCGACGCCCGCCGATGTCCGTTCGGGGGCATCCGGTACGGCTCAGACGGGTCCGACCGTGACCGGAACCACCAGGTCCGCGCGGTGCCTGCCCCGCGCGACCAGTCGCGCGTTGGCCTCGTCGGAGTCCCTGACCCAGCGCTCGGCGTAGGCGCGCTCCTTGCCGAAGCGCACATGCCGGTCGACCAGACGCCGTACGCGCACGGTGGGGTCGAGCTCCAGGAACCACGCCTCGTCGATGAACGCGCGCACCGCCGCCCACCCGCCGTCGTCGTGCAGCAGGTAGTTGCCCTCGGTGATGACCAGCGGGACGTCCGGGCCGACCGGGATGCTGCCCGCCACGGCCTCCTCCAGCGCCCGGTCGAACGCGGGCGCGTACACGACGACGCCCGGCGCGGGCGCCCGCAGCCGGGCGAGCAGCGCGGCGTAGCCGACGGCGTCGAAGGTGTCGGGCGCGCCCTTGCGGTCGGCGCGGCCGAGCCGGTGCAGCTCGGCCTGGGCGAGGTGGAAGCCGTCCATGGGGACGAGCACGGCGCTCCCGCCGAGTGCCGCGACGAGGTCCGCCGCGAGGGTCGACTTCCCCGCGCCCGGCGCGCCCGCGATGCCCAGGATCCGGCGTCGGCCGGTGGCGGCGAGCTGCCGGGAGCGGCTGGTGAGTGCGTCGAGCTGCCGCGCGTCCATGGCGGCATTGTTCCATCCGGGCGGGCGCCGGCCCGCGGGCCGTTCCGCCCGCTTGCCCGGCCGCCAGTCATACGTATAACTTTCCCGCCATGCCTCATATCGCCCTGGTCACCCTCGTCGTCCGCGACTATGACGAGGTGATCGCCTTCTACACCGGATCCCTCGGCTTCGAGCTGATCGAGGACACCGACCGGGGCGACGGCTCCCGCTGGGTCGTCGTACGCCCGCACGGCGGCGCCGGCGCGCTCCTGCTGGCCCGCGCGGCGGACGACGCCCAGCGGGCGAGCATCGGCGCGCAGACCGGCGGCCGGGTCGGCTTCTTCCTCCACACGGACGACTTCGCGCGGGACCACGCCCGGATGATGGCGGCGGGTGTGCGCTTCCTGGAGGAGCCCCGGCACGAGCCGTACGGCACGGTGGCGGTCTTCGAGGACCTGTACGGCAACCGGTGGGACCTGCTCCGGCCGACGACGACCTGAACCCCCACCGCCCGCCCGGTACTCCTGTCGCCGCGACGGTGACGGTGCCGTGGAAGACATAGGCCCCCTCTCGTGAACGCTTCACCCTGCGGGCTGGACACCGGCCTGGGTCGCTTGCCCATGGGGCAATCGCTCGCCCGACCCTCGGTCAAGTCCGGTGAGACGCGGCGCTCCTCGCAGTCAGGAACTCCGGCTCCCACAGCGACCGGCCTGTTCGATGGGGGGGTTGGGAGCCTCGGCAGTTGTCCCGGCCGGGATCGAGAGGCAGTTGGCGGCCATTCAGCGGGCCCGCGCACTCTTCTACTTACAAGAAGTAAGTAACTAATGACGCACTTGCTGGGTAACTGCGGCCCGTACAACATGGACCCAAGAACGACTGCGGACGCCCGCTCAGCTTCGGTGCCAACGTCGAGCCGCTGCCGGGGACTTGCCGCCGAGGCTCGCACTCGCATGCCCAGCCGAACAGGCATGACTTGATGTCTTGCCGGCCCCCCGGCCGGTCACGTTGGCGGCCGTTGTGCGGGTGGCTGTCAAGTGCCCTCGCCCAACAGGTTTATGAGAAGGAGTGAGCACGACATGGATATCCCGGTGCCTGATGGCGACGATCCCCGGTGGACCAGGCGCGGCGGCATCATCGTGAGACGGAACGAAGGCGTCACGAAGTGGATGCAGGGTGACACCTTCACTGTGAAGCTCACCAAGGAACAGAGCAACGGCAGCCTGGGGTTCGTACAGGCGACAGTGCCGCCGGGCAGCGGCCCGATCGCCCACGCGCACGGCGACGAAGACGAGGCGTTCTTCGTGCAGTCCGGTGAACTGGAAATCCTCAACGGCGACGAAACTTCCCTGATCGGACCCGGCGACTTCGTATTCATCCCCCGCAACACCCGTCACCGGTACCGCAACATAGGCCTACACCACGCCTCAATGCTGGTCATCCTGACGCCTGCCGGGCACGAGACCGGTTTCATCGAGATCGGAGAGGAGCCACAGCCAGGCGTTCCGGTGCCGCCGCCATTCGACCCCAGCCGAGACGATGCGTTCGGCTCGCTGCCCCTGGAGGGTCTGAACGAGTGGTTCGAGCAACAGAACCTGACGATGCTTCCCGAATAAGAGGATCGTCTCGTGCTTTCCAGCGCCCTGGTTGTTTCCTGGGGCGGGCTCGCACCCGTCCCGGCTGTGGATGAGAGACACGATAATCGCACAACCGCTCACCGTGTTCGGAGGGGTTGGCGCCTCGACGGCCGCCGGTCGGGGCCTCGCGGGTTTCGTGACTGACGGCGCGATCCGTGACACCGACGAGATCCAAAAGTACGGATTCCCTGTCCGGTATGCGTTCAGCGGTCCGCGAGCGATGCGAAAGCAAGCTCGGCTCAGTGCGGGCCGTCCGGTGCGCTTCGGCGACGTGGAGGTCGCACCGGGAGACATCGTCGTCGGCTGTCGACTCCGCCGATCAACCGGAAGCGGTGAGTACGCATTCGCCGCGTCGAGACAAGGACCGTGATCACTGTGAGTTTCTCGATACCCGTTCCTGACCGCAATGATCCTCAATGGACCCGCAGTGCGGGTCTTTTCGTGAGGCGCGGCCAGGGAACGCACAGAACAGCCTCCGGGGACGTCTATACGATCAAGGCTACAGCGGCCGAGACGAACGGCGGGCTCGGCCTTATCGAAGCAACCGTCCCGTCGGGTGGCGGCCCCACGGCACATGCGCACGGCACAGAGGATGAGGCTTTCTACATACTCTCCGGAGAGCTGGAATTCCTCAACGGCGAGGAGACCTTCATCGGTACGCCTGGCGACTTCATTTTTATCCCTCGCGGCACCCGTCACCGGTTCAAGAACATTTCGGTCCATGCGGCGAAGATGCTTGTCATGTTTACTCCTGGAGGGCATGAACAATTCTTCCTGGACTATCAGGACGAGGCCCAGGTCGGTCGCGAACCCGCAGAGTGGGGACCAGAGAAGTACGCCGAGCTCGAAGAGGCCGTTCGTCAGTACCAGGTGACCATGTTGCCGGAGGACCAATAAATTCGGCCCCGCGCACGGCAGCTCCGGCCTGGATTTCCGATAACCTCACACAACGAAAGATGAGTCATGCTCAATGGATTTGAGGACTTCTACGCAGAAGTGAATGGCACCCGACTCCACTATGTCTCGGGTGGGGAGGGGAAACTGGTCGTGCTGCTGCCTGGCTGGCCTCGTACCTGGTGGCAGTTCCGTAAGCTCATGCCCGACCTCGCGGAACGCTATCGCGTTGTGGCTGTCGACCTGCGTGGCATGGGCCAGTCCGACAAACCTCAGACTGGCTACGACAAGAAGAACATGGCTGAGGATATCTACCAACTGGTACGTTCTCTTGGCTATGAGAAGGCCTATGTGTGCGGTGAGGACATCGGCGGCATGGTGGCCTTCAGCTACGCGGCGAACCACCCGGAGGCCACAGACAAGTTGGCCTTGTGGGAGACCATCAGTCCCAATGAGGGACTCTATGAGATACCCATGCTGCCAAGAGCCGGCGAGGAGTTCGTGCAATTCTGGCTCTCCTTGAACATGATCAAGGAGCTGCCCGAGAAGATCCTGTCCGGCCGTTTCCGGGCAGTATCCGACTGGATCATCGATCACTACGCGGGCGGGGATCCCGATGCTTACACGGAGCTGGACCGGGCCACCTATGCCGCGGCATACGACACCCCTGATGCCATCCGAGCAGGGAATGCCTGGTACCAGGCATGGCATCAGGACATGGTGGATGACAAGCAGTACTCCAAATTGACCATGCCCGTGCTGTTTCTTGCCGGAAAGAGCGCCCCGCTGATCATCCCCATGATCGAGAGCAGGACGACGGACCTCCGGGCAGTGGAAGTCTCCGGCGGCGGCCACTTCCTGGCCGAGGAACGACCGCAAGAGATCCTCTCTGCGCTGGCGGAATTCCTTGATTGATTGAAGGAGCGGGGTGCCCGAGGCTGTGGGGGGGGGACTCCGTGCGGAGATCTGGCGCCTCGGGGCTCGGCTCCGCTCCGACCGGACTTCCCGGGCATCCGGTCAACGGCACGACTCTGAGCCAAGGGCTGTCCGGCGGATCTTCGTGGATCTTCGTGGATCTGCCTGGGGCGTCTGGTGCGGTGCGTCGCAAGGTGGAGGCCCGTTCTCGTACTGGACTACGTCGGATGCCTCCGAGTCCGGCAACGAAGCGAGGCGCCGTGCCAGACGTCCCGGGCCCGCGAAGATCCGCCGGACAGGAACTGGGTCGGTTCAGTTCCGTCGGTTCAGTTCCCCGGCAGCGGGAAGGCGACCGGGCTGCGCTTACCGTCGCGGTTGACGGCCCGTACGCCGAAGAAGACATTGTCCTTGGACAGGTCCACCGTGTGCGTGGTCGTGAGGCCGACCTTGATCACATGGGTCCACTCGGAGTCCGTCGTCTCGCGCCACACCACCTCGTAGCCCGCCAGGTCCGGCTCCGTGCCCAACGCCCATTTCAGCTCGGTGTCGTTGGTGAGGTTGCTCGTGACGATCCGCGCCTCGCGCGGTGTGCCCGGCGCCTGCGCCAGGGTCCACAGCACCGCGCCGTTCACCCGCGTCACACGAGCGATGTAGTCGAAGTCGCAGAACTCGGGCAGGTCGCCGTACTGCTTGCCCCCCTCCACGCGTACGTCCTGGTGCTGGTGCGCGAAGTCCTCGGCGGGTTCGGTGAACCGGGCCGCCGGATAGCCCTGTTCGAGGAACGGGATGTGGTCGCCGCCGCGCAGATAACGGTCACGCCGGTAGACCACGCGGACGTTCATGCCCGTCGCGTCGTTGGATCCCACGTCGCTGACGAAGCGGGCGAGCTGCCGGGTCGCCGAGTCGTTCTCGCCGCCCACCGAGCGGCGGGTGCTGGCCTGTTGCGGGGTCTCGGACGACGGCACCCCCTCGGTGAAAAGGCGCACCGTGTACGGGTCTTTGGTGCCGTCGTCGGCGCGCGAGCTGCCGATGATGTCGTTGGTGAACATGCCCTGGATATCGGCGCCCGCCGCCTTGAACTGCTTGGCCGAGTACCCCGATCCGTAGAGGCCCTGCTCCTCACCGGCGACTGCGGCGAAGACGATCGTCGCCGCCGGGCGCCGCTTCGCCATCACCCGCGCCAGCTCCATCACGAGCGCCACACCTGACGCGTCGTCATCGGCGCCGGGCGAGTCGCTGGTCGCGTCCATGACGTCGGTGACCCGCGAGTCGTAGTGCCCGGCGACGACGTACACGCGGTCGGGATCGACCGAACCACGAAGCGTGGCGACGACGTTGGTGATGCGCGTCGCCACCGGGATGCGGGACGCGGGCTCCTGGATGTACGACTGGAGTTCGGCGGTCATCCGGCCGCCGGACACCGCCGCGTACTTCTTCATCTCGGCCAGGATCCAGTCACGCGCGGCGCCGATCCCGCGCTCGGGGTCGTCCTGGACCGACAGTGTGTGCCGGGTCCCGAAGGCGGCGAGCCGCCGTACGGTCGCCTCGATACGGTCCGCGTCGATCTCCTTGAGCAGCTTGCGCAATTCCCTGTCGGGCGCCTGGGCGGTGACGGCGCCCCCGCCGTGCCCCGGACCGCTTCCGCCGGGCGCGGCGGCGGCCTGTCCGGCGGAGGCGATCAGGGGTACCCCGGCGGCCGTCACGGCGGCCGAGGCGAGAACGGTTCTTCTACGCGGCATTCCAGCGGACTTCTCGGGCATGGAAAATCCCTTCCGAAACGATGAACCGGCGCTTCATCGTCATGGACAGGCCAACACCGCACAAGGCCCCCGCGACCGAACGTCCGTTCAGTGCGGAAGGTCCAGTTCCGCGCGTACGGTCTTGCCCACCCGCACCGGTCCACCACCTCCCACCGACTGGCCAGCGCCTCCACGATCAGCAGCCCACGCCCGGTACGCGCGTCGAGCGGCGGGGCGGGCGGCAGCTGCCCCGGACCCGGCGGCCGGCGCTCACCACGCGTGTCGGACACCTCGATCCGCAGGATGTCCGGCGCCGTCGCGAGCCGGAGCCCCAACTCGAAGTCCCGGCCGGGCACTCGGCCATGGGTCGCGGCGTTGGCCGCCAGCTCGGCGACGACGAGCGCGGCGGCCTCCGAGACCTCGGAGCCGTACGGGATGTTCCAGGCGTGCAGTTGATGGACAGCGAGGTGGCGGGCGAGCCGGGCGCCGAGGGGCGTGGAACTGAAACGCTGCGTGAACAGACGTACGGTGCCCAGTTGTTGGGGGGTGACGGGTGCGTTCATGGCACCAACGTCGAGGTCAGCGGGGTGATTGAGCCAGCTCACGAACCCGTACAACAGGTCAGCGTACGAGTACGGAGGGTAGACAGTGCGGGTCACTGTCCGTGAGCATTGCTGCGTTGTGGGTGACCGGCCAGGGACAGGTGCGCACGGGAGGCAGCCGTATGACTGACGGTGTGGGCGGTACGGGCGGAGGAGTGACGGGTGGCGAGGAACCGGAGACCTCGGACAGCCTTAAGGCGTTCGGCGCGGTGGTCAAGGCGTTTCGGAAACGGGCGAGGCTGACCCAGGAGGAGTTCGCCCCTCGGGTGCGGTATTCGGTACCGACGGTGGCCTCCATCGAACAGGGCCGCCGGTTCCCGACGCCGGAGTTCGTGGAGCGGGCGGAGGAAGTCCTCGACGCGTTCGGCGCGTTGCGGGGTGCGGCGAGACATCTGGCCCGGCAGCCGGGGCTGGCACGGTGGTTCCGCCAGTGGGCGAAGCTGGAGGCGGAGGCGCTGAGCCTCTACACGTACGAATGCCGGTTGATTCCGGGGCTTTGCAGACGGAGGCGTATGCGCGGAAGTTGTTCGTCAATCGGCTCCCTCCCTTGAGGGACGATCAGATCGAGACCCGCCTGCTGGCTCGACAGGAACGGCAGGCGCTGCTGCGGGACCGGCCGAACACCTCGTACAGCTTCATCCTCGAAGAGCACCTGTTTCATCGCGGTACAGGCGGGCCGGAGGCTACACGCGAGCTGATCGACAACACTCTCGCCCTCGCGGAACTGCGGAACATCGAGATCCAGATCATGCCGCTCGTCTGTGCTGACCACGCAGGCATGGACGGCCCGATGCGGCTGCTGGAGACCCGGACAACCGCTGGCTTGCCTACTGCGAAGGACAGGAAAGCGGACAGCTCATCACTGACGCGAAAGTGGTCAGCATGCTCCAGATGCGATATGCCAGGATGCGTTCACAGGCTCTCTCCCTCGTGGACTCCCTGAGCCTGCTGCGGCAGATGCGAGGAGCGGTATGAGCACCACAGACCTGACCTGGTTCAAGAGCAGCTACAGCGGAAGCTCCGGAGACGACTGTGTCGAAGTAGCCCTCTCCTGGCACAAGTCCACCTACAGCAGCGGCGATGGCGACTCCTGCGTCGAGGTCGCCGCCTGCCCCACCACCATCCACGTCCGCGACTCCAAGGTCACCGAGGGCCCCCAACTCGCCCTCGCCCCCGGCGCCTGGACCAGCTTCGTCACCTACGCGGCGGCCGAAGCCTGACGGGCGTCGTCCACCGATGGGAAGACGCAAGACCCGCCCAAGAGCCGCGGTCGCGGAACCTGTTCTGGAGATCTACGGCTCCGACGACTTCGTGCTCTGGGCAGTCAGCGACTCGGAGACGTACGGCTTCATGCCCCTCACCGGTGCGCTCAGACCCGCCGAGATCGGCACGGCGGTCATGCGCATCGCCCAGTACAACGACATCGACCCGGAGGACGACGACCGCCCACCCAGGCCGGCCGACCCGCTCGCGGGCTTCCTGCACGGGCTGCTCACCATGGACGATCTCTGCGCCCCAGGCGGCCTGAGATTCACTGACACTGCCTCCGGCACCGTCCTGCTGCCGGGGTGCTGCGCGGGGCTTGAGGAGTGGCGCGACTGGCTGTCGCTGGTGGACGGAGAGGGAGACAGGTCGGCGGGCTTCGGTCACGACCCGTCCCCGCTCGGCGAACGCCTGGGCGACACCGTCCGGTTGACCGTCGACGCCGAACTCGATGACAGCCCGGTGATCGAACTTCCCGTCGCCGAACTGCGCCGCCTGCTCGCGGACGTCGAGCGCGACCTCGCTGACTTCCTCGTGTCGGCCACGACGTGGGCGACCCGGCACCTGCCGGGCCACCACGCCACCCCTGTCGCCGCCGCGCTCTCGCGCGCCCTGGACCTGCCCGAGCCTCCGGAGGGCTCAGGCCTCGTCGGGGGTCAGCTTCAGTGAGATCGAGTTGATGCAGTAGCGCTGGTCCGTCGGTGTCGGGTAGCCCTCGCCCTCGAAAACGTGGCCCAGGTGCGACCCACAGCGGGAGCAGCGGACCTCCACGCGGACCATGCCCATCGTGCGGTCCTCGATCAGCTCGACCGCGTCGCTGTCCTTCGGGTCGTAGAAGGACGGCCAGCCGCAGTGCGACTCGAACTTCGTGTCCGAGCGGAACAGCTCCGCGCCGCACGCCCGACAGGAGTAGACGCCCTCCGTCTTGGTGTCCGTGTACTCACCGACGAAGGCGGGCTCGGTGCCCGCCTGGCGCAGCACCCGGTACTCGGCCGGGGACAGTTCCTCGCGCCACTGCTCGTCGGGCTTGTCGATGTCGTACGCCATGACTTCCTCTCTCGCTCCTCAGTGGGACAGACGGGCCAGGATCTCCGGACCGAGGTCCGTGACGTCACCCGCCCCCATGGTGAGAACGAGATCCCCGGGCCTCGCCATTCCCGCCACCGCCTCGGGCACCGCGCTCTTGTCGGACACGGCGTGGACGTCCGCGCCCGCCAGCACCGCCGCCTCGATGATCAGTGCGCTGGTGATGCCGGGGATCGGGTCCTCGCGGGCCGGGTAGATGTCCAGCACCACCGACGCGTCGGCCAGGGCGAGGGCCTGGCCCATCTCCGTACCCAGCTCCTGCGTGCGCGAGAAGAGATGCGGCTGGAAGACGACGAGCAGCCGGGAGCCGGGCTCGGCGGCGGCGCGCATCGCCTCCAGGTCGGCGGTCATCTCGGTGGGGTGGTGCGCGTACGAGTCGATGACCTGCACGCCGTTCGCCTCGCCCTTGAGCTGGAGGCGGCGCTTGACTCCGGTGTACTTGCCGAGCGCGGAGGCGAGGTTGTGCGCGGGGACGCCGAGCGCGACGCCCGCCGCGAGGGCGGCCACCGCGTTGTGGGCGTAGTGGCGGCCGGGGACCGAGACGGTGAAGGTGAGGAAGCGGCCGGCCAGGACGACGGTGACCTCGCTGGTCAGACCTCGTGGGGTGACCTTGTGGACGCGTACGTCGGCGTCCGCCGCCTCGCCGTACGTCACGACCTTGATCGTGGAGAGGTCGCGCACCTTCGCGGTCAGCTCGACCGCGCCGGGCTGGTCGGCGGCGACGACCAGTGTGCCGCCGGGGACGATCTTGCCGACGAACGTCTCGAAGGACTCGTAGATCTCGTCCATGGAGGCGTAGTTGGCGTGATGGTCCAGCTCGACGTTGAGGACGATCGCGACCTCGGGGTCGTACTTCTGGAAGCTCCGGTCGCTTTCGTCCGCCTCGGCGACGAAGATGTCCCCCTCGCCGTGACGGGCGTTGGTGCCGGGCCCCTCCAGGTCGCCGCCGATGGCGTACGACGGGTCGAGGCCCAGCTCCGTGAGGGCGACGGCCAGCATGGAGGTCGTCGTCGTCTTGCCGTGCGTACCGGCGACGGCGATGGACCGCAGGCCGCCGCCCATCAGGGCGGCGAGCGCGTCGGAGCGGTGTACGACCGGGACGGACAGCTCGGCGGCCCGTACCAGCTCCGGGTTGTCCGCCCGGATCGCGCTGGAGACGACCACGCACGACGCGTCGTCGGCGAGGTGCTCCGCCGCGTGGCCGATGTGGACCGTGGCGCCGAGGGCTCGCAGGGCCTCGGCGGTGCCGGACTCCTTCGAGTCACTGCCCGCGACCTTCGCACCGCGCTGGGTGAGGATCTTGGCGATACCCGACATTCCGGCGCCGCCGATGCCGATGAAGTGCGGCCGTTCCATGGCGGTGGGGATACCGGGTGCCATAGGTGTTCTCCCAGGTGGTGCGGTGAGGGTGCGCGTTTTCGCGGGCCGACGGCCGAGTGCCGCCGGCGGTCCCCCAGCCTATTCGCTCCGGCCCGCCCCCTTGGTCTCCCCCTCGGTCCTGCCACGGGCGCTGTCGCCGTTCTGTGCGCGCCCCGCGGTGTCGTCGTCGGCGCTGTGCGCGAAGAGTTTGAGCACGGGCACACCGACCTTGTGACGTGCGCGCGATGCCCAGTCGCGGTGGAAGAACTCCTCCACGTAGTGGGGCTCGGTGAGCACGATCACCTCGTCGGCGGCCGCCTCCTCCACCACCGACTTGAGGTGGTCGAGCGGGTGCTTCTCGACCACCACGCCGTTGGCCGTGCGGCCCGCGGCTCTCAGTGCGCCCAGCGAGTGCGCCAGCGCCATCTCGGCGGGACCGCGGGCCTCGGCGCCCTCGGGCTCGTCGCCCTCGCGGCCGGCCTCTCTCAGCTCGCCGAACGCGACGTCGTCGATGGCTCGCAGCAGCGCGTCGGCCTGGTCGCCGCGGGGCTGCATGAGCACGATGAAGCGGACGTCCTCGTCGCCGTGGAGCGTGGTGACAAATTCGACGTCCATGGACGACAAGGGCTTCTCGATCATCAATACGCTTGTGAACACGACAGGCGCCCTTCGTCGTTCAGGGGCCTCTACGGCCCGCTGCGGAAACCATCCTTCCCCGTGTCCGCACGGGGTCTGCGTGAGTAAGTGTGCCCAGCGGAAGCTAACCGGAACGGCGAATTCCGCTCAATGTCGGATCCGACGGTACCGAGTGAAAAGGAACCCCGCCTCCTCCATCACCGCCGCCAGGCCGAAGCGCTCGGGGTCCGGCAGCCCCGGTCCGCCGGTGATGCGCTGAGCGTCGCCGACCGTGAGCAGGGGCGCGACCGTCAGGCAGAGTTCGTCCAGTACGCCGGAGGCCACGAACTGGCCGAGCAGCCGGGGTCCTCCCTCGGCAAGCTGCCGTACGAGACCCATTTCCGCCAGGGCCCCGACCGCCCGGTCCGGGTCGACGCCCGGCCCGTCCCCGGCGATCAGCACCCGCGCACCCGCCTTCTCCGCGTCGCGGACGCGGTCGGGGGACGCGGCGGCGCCGGTCAGGACCAGGGTCTGTACGACGGGCGAGGTGAAGAGGGGGAGCGAGAAGTCCAGATTCAGGCTCGCGGTGACGACGGCGATCGCGGGTGCGGCCGGCTGCCCGGCGGCGGCGCGGCGCCCGGCGAAAGCGTCGCGTGCGCGGGCGGGTCGGTAGCCCTCCAGGCGAACCGTTTCCGCACCGACGAGGACGACATCGGCGAGCCCTCGCAAGGTGCCGAAGATCCGCATGTCGGCATCGGAGGAGATCCCCTGCGAGCGCCCGTCGTGCTGGGCGGCGCCGTCGAGCGTGGAGACCATGTTGGCGCGCAGCCAGTGCGGGGCGGTACGCGGAGCGCCGGGGTTCACGGTGGGGTACGCGTACGCCTCGGCCAGCTCGTCCAGCGTCCACTCACGGTCCACGAGGTCCTCGGGGCGGCCGCCGGTCGCGGTCGGATCGGTCACGGGGAAGAGGCGTCGCATGCGCAGCAGTCTGACACGCGCGGTCGCACGCCGTCGGGCGCCGTGTGGCCCGCGCGCCGGTCCGGGCGGGGTGTGCGGCGCGAACCTGTGCGAACGGCCCCCACGGGGTGCCCGCGTCCGGAAACCCTGCCCGCGGCAACGGCCACCGGCGCGGGACGGGTGGTCGGCACACGCTCTACAGTGGGACAACGTGTCAGCCTCCCCCGCCGAACCGGCGTCCACCTCCGGCGCCTCCGCCTCCGCCTCCGCCGCTCCAGCTCCCGCTCCCGCGGTCGGACCGGTCTCGCTGTGCGCGCGGGAGCCGCGGGTCGACGCAGGGCGGCTGGTCGCCGAGATGGTCCCGCCGCCGCGCTTCGACTCGGCGCGTTTCGCCACGTACGTCCCCGACCCGGGCCGGCCCGGTCAGGCCGAGGCCGTCACCGTACTGAGCACGTTCGCCGCCGGACTCGGCGCCGCGCCCGGCACCGGACAGGGCAAGCGGCGCTGGTTCGGCAGGAAGCCCGAGGCGGCCGGCACCGCCCCCCGCGGCGTCTACCTCGACGGCGGTTACGGCGTCGGCAAGACCCATCTCCTCGCCTCCCTCTGGCACGCCACCCCGGCCGCCCCCGAAGAGAAGGCGTTCGGCACCTTCGTGGAGCTGACGAATCTCGTCGGCGCGCTCGGTTTCCAGCAGACCGTACGGACCCTCGGCGGCCACCGGCTGCTCTGCATCGACGAGTTCGAGCTGGACGACCCGGGCGACACCGTCCTCGTATCGAGCCTGCTGAGCCGGCTCGTGGAGGCGGGCGTGGCGCTCGCCGCGACCTCCAACACCCTGCCCGGCAAGCTCGGCGAGGGCCGCTTCGCCGCCGCGGACTTCATGCGGGAGATCCAGGGACTCTCCGCGCGCTTCCGCCCCCTGCGTATCGACGGCGAGGACTACCGGCACCGGGGACTGCCCGAGGCCCCCGCCCCGCTCACCACCGAGCAGGTGACACGCGCCGCGCACGCGACCGCGCGGGCGACCGGGGCCGGGGCCGGAGCCGCCAGCCTGGACGACTTCCCCGCTCTCCTCGCCCACCTCGCCACCGTCCACCCCAGCCGCTACGGTGCGCTGACGGAAGGTCTGCGGGTGGCCTGCTTCACGGACGTGGGCCCGGTGCCCGACCAGTCGACGGCGCTGCGCCTCGTCGTCCTGGCCGACCGGCTCTACGACCGGGCGATACCGGTTCTCGCCTCCGGGCTGCCCTTCGACCGGCTTTTCGGCGAAGAGATGCTGAACGGCGGCTACCGGAAGAAGTACTTCCGTGCGATCTCCCGTCTCACCGCCCTGGCACGCGACGCGAAGAGCGTGATCGCCGAGTAAGTTCGGTGCCGTAACGATGTGCGGTGCGTGAGGTGCGTTCGATCAGCTCCCGCGTGCCCGATACAGAAGGGTTCCCATCACCATGGCTACCACGCGCCAGGCACACACCGTCTGGGAAGGCGACCTCCTCAAGGGCGGTGGCGTCGTCACCTTCGACTCCTCCGGCATCGCCGACCAGCCGGTTTCCTGGGCCTCCCGCGCCGAGCAGGCGAACGGCAAGACCAGCCCGGAGGAGCTGATCGCCGCCGCTCACTCCAGCTGCTTCTCGATGGCCCTGTCCAACGGTCTCGCCAAGGCCGGCACCCCGCCGACCAGGCTGAACACCCAGGCCGACGTCACGCTGGTGCCCGGCACCGGCATCACCGGCGTCCACATCACGGTGCAGGGTGAGGTCGCGGGGATCGACGAGGCGGACTTCGTCAAGGCCGCCGAGGACGCGAAGGCCAACTGCCCGGTCAGCCAGGCGCTCGCGGGCACGAGCATCACGCTCACCGCCACGCTGGCCTGATCAGAGGTCTCCCCCTGTTCCGCCGGTCCGCTGATCTCCTCTGATCCGCTGATCCCTCAGGACGCATAAGGCCCAGTGGCCCGCACAGTTCACGTGTGCACTACACCCGTGATACACCGTGCGGGTCACGTCTCTGTCCGCCAACAGGGAGTTGCCTTTTATGTCCGCAACACGACGTCAGGTTCTGGCCACCGGAGCATCGGTGGCCGGAATCGCATTCACCGGAGCGGTGTCGGAGCTGTTCGCCGGCACCGCTGTCGCACAGGAAATGGGACGCAGCGGCTACGGCCCGCTCGTACCCGACCCCGACGGTCTGCTGGATCTGCCGAAGGGTTTCCGTTACCGCGTCCTGTCCAGAACGGGCGACGCACTCCGTTCGGGAGAGGGCGAAGTCCCCAGCAATCCCGACGGTATGGCCGCCTTCGCCGGCCGGCGCGGGCGCGTCCACCTCGTCCGTAACCACGAGAACCGGGCCGACGGCAAGATCGGCGTACCGACCGTCGACGGCCTGACCTACGACCCGATGGGCAAGGGCGGCTGTACGGCGCTCGAACTCGACGGGCGAAATCACGTGATCGGCGAACGCGTCGCCATCGCCGGCACCGCTGTCAACTGCGCGGGCGGGCCCACGCCTTGGGGCACCTGGCTCACCTGCGAGGAGACCGAGGACAAGGCCGGCACCAACGGCTACACCAAGGACCACGGCTTCATCTTCGAGGTCGACGGCGCGGATCCGCACCGCAGCGGAGCCGTACCGCTGAAGGCGATGGGCCGCTTCCAGCACGAGGCGATCGCGATCGACCCGCGTGAAGGCGTCGTGTACGAGACGGAGGACGCGTTCGAGAAGCCCTTCGGGCTCTTCTACCGCTTCCTGCCCGAGAAGCCGCGCGGCGGCCTCGGCTCGCTGCGCGCGGGCGGCACGCTGGAGGCCATGCGTGTCCCCGGCGTACCCGACCTGTCGGCCGTCCAGGAGCCGGGCGCGAGCTTCGACCGTATCGAGTGGGTGCCGGTCCCGGACACGCAGGCGAAGGAGACGCCCATCCGGCTCCAGGACTTCGACAAGAAGGGCATCACGCATGCCCAGAAGCTGGAGGGCTGCTACTGGGGCGACGGGTCCGTCTACTTCGTGTCGAGCTTCGCGAAGAGCGCGGAGGGCTCGGCGGCCGACCACTACGGACAGGTGTGGAAGTACGAACCGCGTCGGCGTCGGCTCACACTGGTGATCGCCTTCGGCCCGGACACCGACATCCAGATGCCCGGCGAGTCCCCCGACAACATCTGCCTCGCGCCCAGCGGCGGTCTGATGGTGTGTGAGGACGGCGGTGGCGCGCAGCATGTGTACGGGCTGACGCGGGACGGCGAGCTGTACGAGATGGCGCGCGGGGCGCAGAACATCGGGACGCCCGAGGAGCCGGAGTGGGGTGAGTTCGCGGGGGTCACGTTCGCGCCGGACGGCGAGACGATGTATGTGAACTGCTACACGCCGGGTACGACGTTCGCGGTCACGGGGCCTTGGCTCCGGAGCTGACGCGATGACCGGTTGATCCCCGGTCGCCGGACGGGGGCATCGCGCCCGTCCGGCGACCGAGGCCGAGTCCGGTCAGTGGTCGCGCCCGGCCTCCACGCCGTCGTCGCCGACGCCGACGCCGTTGCCGAGCCCGTTGTCGTTGCCACTGCCGTCGTCGGCAGCCCCGGCACCGCCGTCGTCGGCGGCACCGCCGGCATCATCCGCGCCGCCCGCCTCGCCCGCGCCGCCCGCGCCGATCTCCGCGCCCACCGCGGCCAGCGCCGTCGAGACCGGCTGGAAGAACGTCTCGCCGCCCGACGTGCAGTCACCGCTGCCGCCCGACGTCAGGCCGATCGCCGTACCGTCCGCCGTGAACAGCGGGCCGCCGCTGTCGCCCGGCTCCGCGCAGACGTTGGTCTGGATGAGGCCGCTGACGGAGCCCTCCGCGTAGTTCACGGTGGCGCCCAGCCCGGTGACCGAACCGTCCGCGAGCCCGGTGGTGCTGCCCATCCGGACGACCTCCAGACCCACGGCCGCCTCGCCCGCCTGCCCGATCGGCAGGGTCTGCCCGTCACCGAGGTCCACCTCGCTGGGCGCCGCGGTGGCCGGGTCGTCGTACGTCACGAGCGCGAAGTCTCCGTCGCCGGGGAACGTCGCGGCCTGGACCGTACCGACGGGCGCGCCGTTCTGCTCCTCGGACCACTGCTCGGCCGCGACACCGCAGTGCCCGGCGGTGAGGAATCCGGGTGTGCCGTCCTGCGTGGTGACGTTGAAGCCGAGCGAGCAGCGGGCTCCGCCGCCGAAGATGGCGTCGCCGCCCTCCAGGAACGGTTTGAACTCGCCCGCCGACTTCTGGATACGGGCCATGCCGTCGCCCAGCGAGGCCACGGTCGACTCCAGGGTGTCCCAGCGCTCACCGGTGACCGTGGTGTCGGCGGTGACGAGGATCTGGTTGGTCCGGGGGTCGACGGCCCACGCGGTGCCGGGGATGGTGGCGTCCCGGCTCAACGTGCCTGTGGCGGACCGGAGTTCACCCATGCTGTGCTCAACGCTTCTCGCCACGGCACCGGCGTCGCGCACCCGCTCGGTCGCGTCGCCGTCGCTGTCGCCGCCGTCCGCGACATTCACCACGACCTGCTTCTTCTGCGTGTCGTAGTACGCCCCCGCGTAGTCGTCGCCGAGCTGTGAGGACAGCCGCGCGACGAGCTCCGGCGCCGAAGCGGCGCTGACCGTCTTCGCGTTCCGCCCGGCGCCGCCGCCCGCACCGTCGTCCGTGCCGGACTGTGACGCGTTGGCGTTCGGCAGCAGGATGGCCGCTGCCGCGACACCCACCGCCCCGGCTCCCGCGAGTACCGCCTTGCTCTTGGATATTCGCCTGTGACTCAACTCGTCGCCTCCTGTGGGGGATTACGGAGTCCGACCCCTTGATACGGGCGGTACGGGAGTTGTGTTCAGCGGGCGCGACAGAAGACATGCGAGGGGTCGGCCGGACAGCGGTCCGGCCGGCCCCTCGGGTACAGCGCGCTGACGATCCGTCAGCCGCTTATCTCCATCTTCTTGTCGCTCTCCGACGACTTGGCCACCTTGGTCCCGGGCGCGGCCCCGGCCCTGGCCGGCTCCCCCGAACCCGTACGCGCCGACAGGCTCTTGAGCACCTCCGCGATGTCGACGCCGGTGGTCGACGTGAGCAGTTCCATGCCCTGCGCGACGTTGTCGGTGACCGTCCGCGAGAGCCGGCTCGCGCCGTCCGTGGAGATGACGGTGAGCTTGTCGATGGCGCTCAGCGGCTCCGCCGCCTTGCCGACGACGGCGGGCAGCACCTCGACGAGCATCTGGAGCACGGCCGCGTCGCCGTACTGCGCGAACGCGTCGGCCTTCTTCTGCATCGCCCCGGCCTCGGCGGTACCGCGCGCCGCGATGGCGTCGGCCTCCGCCACACCCTCGATCCGTACCGCCTCGGCGAGCGCCGCACGGCGCAGCTTCTCGCCCTCACCGGTGAGCCGCGACCGCTCGGCGTCCGCCTCGGCCTCCTTGACCTGCGCGATCCTGCGGGCCTCCGCCTCCTGCTCGGCCTGGTAGCGGGCGGCGTCGGCCGGCTTACGTACCTGGGTGTCGAGCTGACGATCCGTCAGCGCCGCCTGACGCTGCGCCACCTTCTCCTGCTCGCCGAGGACTTCCTGCTGGCGCGCGGCCTCGGCGAGCGGTCCCGCCGCGTTGGCCCTGGCCTTGGCCGCCTCGGTCTCGACCTTGATCTCGGCCTGCTTCAGAAAGAAGGTCCGCTCGGCCACCGCGATCTCCTCGGCGGCCTTGAGCCTGGCCTGCTCGGAGGCCCGCTTGGCGATCGCCTCGGCGATGTCCGCCTCCTGCCGGGCGCGGGCGGCCTCGGGCCGGCCCAGGTCCTCCAGGTACGAGCCCTCGGTGGTGATGTCCTGGATCTGGAAGGCGTCCAGGATCAGGCCCTGCCCGGAGAGGCTCGCCTCGGCCTCCTCGGCGACCTGACCGGCGAAGGCGGCGCGGTCGCGGATGATGTCCTCGACGGCCATCCGGCCGACGATGGCGCGCAGCGCACCGGAGAGTACTTCCTGGGTGAAGCCGACGATGCCCTTCTGCTGCCGCAGGAAGCGCTGGGCGGCGGCGCGGATGGCGTCCTCGTTGCCGCCGACCTTGACGATGGCGACGCCTTCCAGATGCGCCTTGACGCCGCGCAGCGTCACCGCGCCCCGGACCGCGACCGGGATGTGCCGGCTGGACAGGTCGAGCGTGAACTTCTGCTGGACGAAGGGGACGACGAAGACGCCGCCGCCCACCACGACCTTCTGGCCGCTGTTGTCGGTACTGACCCGGCCGGTGACCGGGTCCGTGGACGACTTGCCCCGGCGGCCGGTGATGATGAAGGCCTCGCTGGGGCCCGCGACCTTGTAGCGGGTGATGACGACGAGACCGAGGAGGACGAGAAGTACGACGACTCCCGCCACCGCGATGATCACTGGACTCATATGGTTGCCCCCTGTTGACGTACGAGCTGTCGGCGCCGCACTTGTGGGACGCCGGTCGCTGAGCGGTGGTTCGGCGGCTCGGTGACTCGGTGCCGGAAATCAGCGCTCGACGGGACGGACGCCGACCGAGGTGGACGACAGGGTCGACTCCACCCAGATCTCGGCGCCCCGCGCCAGGGGCACCGTGCTCTTCGCGGCGAACTTCACGGGCTGGCCCGCCACCCGGAGCATCACCTCGCCGTAGCCGTCGACGGGAATGGCCGTGACCACGGACCCCGATGTGCCGAGGAGATCCGCTCCCCGTGGCGTGGCGTCCGTCTGGTCGCGCATCAGCACCCGGCTGAGTTTCCAGGCCAGCCAGCCGGTGACGGCACCGGCGAGAGCGCCCGCGGCGATGGCGGGGCCGGCCCCGAGGTCGGTCGTACCGAGCACGATCGCGCCGCCGAACCCCAGCATCGCGACGAATCCCGCGACGACGGGAAGCGACAGCAGGCCCGCGAACAGGCCGTCGAGCACTCCGCCGAACAGGCCCTCGAAGATTCCGTCGAAAATCAGCGCCACGGCGAGCAGGACAACACCCGCGATACCGAGACCGAGAAACACATCCATGGGTCGCCCCTCCCCCGGCTCTCGCCGGTCCCCCTTGAACCCTTGAATGGGAGGAAAATTTTCTCACGGTCCGTCAGGGCGGAGCAGTGCCGGGTTCCGGCAATCTTCGAGCGCCGAAACAGCAGGATGAACATTTAGTCATATATTTTCCCTGTATGCCTACATACGCACCACGACTGCTGCCCCTCGCCCTGCTGGGAACCGTCCTCGTGGGATGCGCCGGCGACAGCGACACGCGCCTGGCCCCCGCCCCCTCGACCAGACCCGCGACGCACCAGCCGGCCGGGCCGGAACGCCCGGCGACCACCCCGGTCTTCCTCCGCGCCGCGGACCCCCCGGGCAAGGTCCGTACCGGAACGGCCGCCAAGACCGTCGCGCTCACGTTCGACGCCGACATGACGTCCGACCAGGGAGCCCGCGCCGCCCGCGGCGAACGCTTCGACAACCCGACCCTGATCTCCTCGCTGCGCCGCCTCGAAGTCCCCTCGACGATCTTCATGACGGGCCGGTGGGCGGAGGAGTACCCGTTCCAGGCGAGAGAGATCGGCTCCGACCCCCTGTTCGAGGTCGCGAACCACTCGTACAGCCACCACTCCTTCACGGCCGACTGCCACGGGCTGCCGGTACTCCCCGAGAAGGACATGGCCGCCGACGTGGAGCGGGCCTTCGGCGCGTTCCGCAGGGCCGGGGTACGCCAGGTGGTGCCGTACTTCCGCTTCCCCGGCGGCTGTTACGACCGGTCGACGCTACGGGCCCTGGCCCCGGCGGGCCTGACGGCGGTCCAGTGGGACGTAGTGAGCGGCGACGCCTTCGCCACGGACCCGGAGGAGGTGGCGGAGCAGGTACTCGCGGAGGTACGGCCCGGCTCGCTGGTGGTCATGCACTGCACGACGAGCGCGGCACCGGTGACGGACGAGGCGGTCCGGATGATCGTGCCGGCGCTGCGCGAGCGCGGCTACCGCTTCGTCAAGGTGTCGGAGCTGATGAAGGGGTGAGCGGTGACCCCCGCGGATCGCCGGTCAGGCCCGGCGACGCGGAGTGGAGGGGCAAGGGCGAACTGCGGCTCGATCCGGTGCACAGCACTACCCCGAGCAGGCATTCCGCTGGGCCTCGTGCCATTCGCAGACCGGGCACAGCGTGCTGCCCTTGGTCGATTCCGGGTACTCGGTCGGCTCGCCGCAGTGCACACAGTCCGCGTACACGACGGACTCGGCAGCAGCGGTGACGTCGTCTCCCATGGCGTCGAGCGTACTGAACCACGCCGCCGGGGTCAGCCGCGCCGGACACCCAGGACGCAGACCGCCCCGGCGGCCACGGCCGCCACCAGCGCGGCGGCGGCCAGGGACAGGCCGGGGGTGTGGATCACACCCGTACGGGAGCCGGTCACCAGACCGCTGACGGCGGCCTTCGCCGGGGAGCCGGTGGTCACCAGTGCCGGCAGCGCGAAGAGCGCGGTCAGCGCGAGCGACCAGCCCCGGCCGCGCAGGAGCGGGCGGGAGCACAGTGCGCCGACCGTGGCGCCGATCAGGAGACAGACCAGGGCCGCGAGCAGGCCCGCCGTCCCGGCGGGCAGCGGCGCCACCTCCACGAGGCCGTCCGCGCTCTTCGGGTCACTGACGGCCGTGACGATCACCGTGCCGACGACGCCGAGCGCGCCCGCGCAGGCCGCCGCGGCGAGCAGTGCGGCGAGATGTGCGCGGGCATGCCGGAAGCGGCCGCCGTGACGGCCCGCGCCGCGTCCGGTTCCTGTGTGGTGCAGATCCGGACCAGCCAGGCGGTGACCGGCAGCAGCGCGGCGGCGACACCGAGGGAGTCGAGCACCGGCTCGCCGCCCTGGACGCCGACGGCGAGGAAGATCCCGTAGAGCAGGACCGGCGGGAGCCAGCGCTGCGAGCGCAGCAGCATGGCGGCGTGGTAGCGGAACAGTGCGGTCATGAAGTGGCGTGCCCCGTCGTGCTCGACGTGCTCGACGCGTTCCGTTCGACCGGAGCCGGCGCGCGTACCTCTCGGATGTGCCAGGGCGGGCGCGCGGCGAGCAGCGCGCAGCACCCAGGGGCCGCCGACACCGTAGCGGCGGCCCACTCCTCGCAGTTTTACGCGTCGGTCAGCTTCCGGACGGCTTCGTCGGCGTCAGCTCGCTCGGCCGGACGATGACGAAACCCTCGCCCTGGAGCATGAGTTGGACGGCCTCGCCGGAACCGCCGCGGATCATCGAACCGACGGACTGCGAGCGGTGCAGCGAGGTGCTCAGCTGGGCGCTCCAGCCGACGACGGCGTCGGTGTCGACGTACACCGGCGCCTGCGTGGAGACGGGGATGACGATGGGGTTGCCCTCGCAGATGATGGCGAGCTTCCCGTAGCCGCTGAAGAGGCTGTTGAAGAGGCCGCCGCCGGTCATTCCGGCGCCCTTCACCGTCTTGATCTCGTAGGAGAGGGTGGCGTCGAAGCACAGGACGTTGCGGCCGTTGACCGTGAGCGAGTCGCCCTGCTCGATGTCGACGATGAAGCAGTTGGCCGCCTCGTGCGCGAACCACGCCTCGCCCTGGCCCTTGACGGCCATCAGCGGCAGCCCCTCGCCGGTGACGGCGCGCTTGAGCATTCCGCCGATGCCCTGCCCCTTCCGTTCGAACTGGAGATTGCCGCGGAAGGCGATCATCGACCCCTGGCGCGCGTGCATCTCGCCGTTGACGGCGTACTTGACGGATTTGGCGTTCTGGAGGCTCATCCCGGGCGTAGTGGCCTGCTGCGCCATGTTCTCGCTGGCAAAAAGATCGCTTTTCATGTCGAGCATGGTCACCCGGAGGCGACGGTTCTGCCAACAGAACGGCGGGCGGAACGGCGAGTCGCGGCTGGCACACTTGCCACGTGAGCATCGACAGAACCTCCGGCACCGCGGCGGGCAGCCCGGACGGCCACGACGGCGAGCAGGACGGCACGGAGAGCCGCGCCGACAGCCCGTTCCAGCATGAGCGGACCGCGCGCGACGAGGCCCCGCAGTTCGTCCTGCCGCTGGTGGTGCGGATCGAGAAGGCGGCGCCTCCGACCCGTACCGACGCGCTGGAGGCCGCCGCCCGCGCCGTACTCGTCATGCTCGCCGACGAGCGGTCGACGGGTGACGGCGAGTGGGCGCGGGCGATGCGGGAGTGGCAGGACGCCCGGATCCGCAAGGTGGTGCGGCGGGCGCGCGGCGCGGAGTGGCGGAAGGCGTCACAGCTGCCGGGAATCACGGTGACCAGCCCCGAGGACCCCGCCGAACCGGCCGAGGGCGCCGCCTTCGCCCCGTACGCGGAGGTACGGGTCTTCCCACCGGTCCCGCTGGACGGCTGGCCCAAGGAGCTGGCGAAGCTCCAGGTCTCCGGCACCGACCTGGCCGACCCCGAGGACCCGCCGGCCGCCGACCTCTCCGCCCCCGTGCTCTGGCTCAGCCCGGACATCGGCATGTCGGCGGGCAAGGCGATGGCCCAGGCGGGGCACGGCGCGCAGCTCGCGTGGTGGGAACTCTCGGAGACGGACCGCAAGACTTGGCAGGAGGCGGGTTTCCCGCTCTCCGTACGCACTCCGGACGCCGCGCGCTGGCGCCAACTGACCATCAGCGGGCTGCCGTTGGTCCGGGATGCCGGTTTCACGGAGATCGCGCCGGGGTCGAGCACGGTGGTCGCCGATCATCCCGCGCTGCGGCGTTGAACACTCCGGTCCCGGATTTCGTATCTCTCAATACCGCTAAGTAGGTTGAACGACCGGCCGGCTAACGGTTGGTTCTGCGGTGGTACGCGGTGGTAGTACATCGTCCCGGGAGAACACTTTGTTGCGACGTATCAACGGCACGGCACTCATCATCGCGGCACTCGTCGCGACGGTCGGGGCGCTCGCCTTTCCTGTCTGGTCGTACGCCGACCGGTCCGGCACGGGGGAGGCGAATCTCGCGGCGTCGAGCGTGTCGACCCAGTGGGGTCCGCTCTCGGCGACGGACCGCGACTTCCTCGTGAAGGTGCGGCTCGCGGGTCTGTGGGAGCTGCCCGCCGGGCAGCAGGCGATCGAACGTGCCCCGAGCCAGGCCATCAAGGACGCGGGTGACCACCTTGTCGTCGGCCACTCCGACCTCGACGCCCGTGCGCGCGACGTGGCGGCGAAGCTCGGTGTCGCGCTGCCGAACCAGCCCAACGAGCAGCAGCAGGGCTGGCTCAGGGAACTGTCGGCGGCCACCGGCGCGGAGTACGACCGCAAGTTCGCCAACCTTCTGCGCAATGCGCACGGCAAGGTCTTCTCGCTGGTGGCCGAGGTCAGACATACGACACGGAACACCCTGATACGGCAGCTCGCGACCGACGCCAACCAGACGGTGCTCGACCACATCACCATGCTGGAAGCCACGGGGCTCGTCGACTTCGACAGCATCGCGCGGGAGGCCGCGGGCACCAAGACCGCCAGCCCCACGGGCCCGCCGCCGCCGAACGGCAACCTCCCGCCGTCGCCCCCGGCCGCCTCACCGACCGGAGACAGCTCCTTCACCTCCCGGCCCTCCACCCAGCCGGGCGCGCCCACGGCCGTCAACACCAACCGTCCGCCGCCGAGCATCAAGGCGACGCCGTGAACCGGCGGATGCCGGGAATCATGACGGTCGCCCGCTTTCGGGGGAACCTCAAATGATGCTCTGAACGTCCCCTCCTTCGGATTCACCGTCATCCGGTGGGGCCATTACTCCTGAACCGGCACTCGCCGGGGCACGGAGGAGGGGGAGTCATGAGCGTGGGGAATCTGCGGAATCTGCGGAATCCGGGTGATCCGGGAAATCTGGGGATCGGCATCGGCTGGCGGCCGGAGATCGCGGAGGCTGTGGAGGCGCTGCCCGGCATCGACTGGGTCGAGGCCGTCGCCGAGAACGTCTGTGCCGACCACCTCCCGGACTCGCTCGTCCGGCTCCGCGCACGCGGCGTCACGGTTGTCCCGCACGGCGTCTCGCTCGGACTGGGGGGCGCCGAGCGGCCCGACGCCCGGCGTCTCGCGGATCTGGCGGAGCGGGCCGATGCGCTGGGCTCGCCGCTGATCACCGAACACATCGCTTTCGTACGGGCCGGTGGCCCGCTCACCGCCTCCCCCACACTGCAAGCGGGCCACCTGCTGCCGGTCCCCCGCACCAAGGACGCGCTGCGGGTGCTGTGCGAGAACGTACGGGTCGCCCAGGACTCCCTGCCCGTGCCGCTCGCGGTGGAGAACATCGCCGCGCTGATCAACTGGCCGGACGAGGAGATGACGGAGGGCCAGTTCCTGGCGGAGCTGGTCGAACGCACGGGCGTCCGCCTGCTGATCGACGTCGCGAACCTGCACACCAACCATGTGAACCGCGGCGAGGACCCGGCGACGGCGCTCGACGAACTGCCGGTGGAGGCGATCGCGTACGTGCACGTCGCGGGCGGCGTCGAACGCGACGGCGTCTGGCACGACACGCACGCCCACCCGGTGAGCGCCCCGGTGCTCGCCGTCCTGGCGGAACTGCGCTCACGGATCTCCCCGCCGGGAGTCCTGCTGGAACGTGACGACAACTTCCCGCCGCCGGCGGAACTGGCCGCGGAACTGGTCACGATCCGCACGACGCTGCGGGGGCCGGGGCCGACTGCGGTGCGGGGTAAGGGAGTTGCGGCGGGGACCGCCGGTCCCGGCTGCGCGGCCCCCGCACCGGAGACACCCGGCCCGGCCGAGGCCGGACCGGCGAACGCCGAGCGCGCCGCCACAGGGTCCGCGCAGCCGGAAGGAAAGCCCGGGACGGCCGGTCCTCACGCGACCAGCCACCCGGTCCCCAAGACGCTCAATCCGCAGGACGGGCCCGTCCCGGCCGATGGACCGGCGAACGCCGAGCGCGCCGCCGCAGGCGCCGAACCCGCCGGCCCGCACGCCACCGGCGGCGCGGTCCCGGCGGCGCTCAACTCCTCGGCGGCGCCGCGCCCTTCGGGGTCCGCGCAGCCGGAAACACAGCCCACCGATCGCGCCCGTGAGCGGCTGGCGCTCGCGCAGGCCGCTCTCCTCTCCGCCCTCGTCGCGGGGACCCCCGCGCCCGAGGGGTTCGACTCGCGGCGGCTGGGGGTGCAGAGTCGGGCGCTTGCCGGGAAGCGGGCCGAGGTTGTCGCCAAGGTGGCGCCCGAGTTGCCGGGGATTCTCGGTGGGGGCTACCGCGGCGCGTTCCTCGCGTACGCCAAGTCCCGGCCCATGCGTGCCGGTTACCGGCGCGACGCGCTCGACTTCGCCGAGCACCTGCTCATCGCCGACCTGCCCGAGGACGCGGCGGCTCGGCGGGAGCTGACGCGGTGGTGGCGGGACCGGTCCGGGGCGCGGCCACCGGGTCGGGCGACGCGTATCGCGCGGGTGGCCCGTGCCGTGCTCGTGGGGCGGTGACCGGCCATGGACCTGCTCGCGGCCCTGCTTCAGACCGCCGTCGGTCTGTCCTTCGTCTCGCTGATCGTCGGAGTGATCAGCCTGCGCTCACGCGGCGGTAGCCCGGAGATCCACACCCTCATGGACGCCGCCTTCCTCGGCGGCGGCCCTGGCCGGGTCGCCGAGACCGCCATCGTCGCGATGCACTCGGACGGGCGGCTGGGCATCGGCGGACCCGGCATCGTCGCCGTGTACAGCGATGTCGCGCGCGATCCGGTCGAACGCGCCGTCCTCCAGGAGCACGCCCGCGCGCCGCACGGCGCCCTGCACTCGCTGCGCCTCGCGGTGATGCGCAGCCGCGCCGTACAGGACGTCGGCGACTCCCTGGCCGTGCGGGGCCTGCTGATCCCGGCCAGGAAGGCCCGCGTGTGGGTGTACTGGGGGCTGACCCAGGCGATCCTGTGCCTGCTCCTCATACCGCTGACCATCGTCATGCTCGTGAGCTCCGGCTCACTGGCGGTCATCCCGACCCTGCCTCTCGCGTTCATCGGGGTCTTCTCCGGGATCCTCTGCGCCATCCTGGCCAGGCGGCGGCTCACCGCCGCCGGGGTGAAGGCCCGTGCGGGGTTCCGTACGACGTACACGCACATCACCACGCCGGCCCATCTGGTCGCCCTGGACGGGCCGACGGCGCTGCCGGACACGCTGGTGCGGGAGCAGCTCACGGTCGCGACGCGCATGCGGCCGGGGCGTGACTTCGAGCCGGCGCCGCATCTGGCCGCCGTGACGGTGGAGTGGTGCGCGAGCGCGGGCTTCGCGGACGGCAGTTCGGAGGGATCCGGCGGCTGCGGGGCCTCGGGAGGCGGCGGTTGTGGCAGCTCCGGAGGGTCGGGCTGCGGCGGGGGCGGTGGTGGTGGCGGCTGCGGGGGTGGCGGAGGCTGTGGAGGGGGAGGAGGCGGCTGACCGGCCCCCGGCTCCCGCCCCGCACCCGAAGACACCCGCGCACGCCGCCCGCCCGCGCGGGGAGCACGCTCCGCCCGATCCCGCACCCCGAACGGGCCTATTGAGTGACGGTATGACGCATCGGGGTCACACGCCCCGACACCGCTCACAGATCCTTTACATGCCCACCGCGCCGGAGATGATCGCCTTCCCCCACCGCGGCACGCCTGAAGGGAAAGCGATGAGAGCAGTTGCGAAGTACGGGGCCCTGGCCACCCTCGGCTCCTTGGTCCTGTCCACCCTCTCCGCCCCCCCGGCGGGCGGCGCGGACTTCGCCGGCGCCTCGTCCGAGGAGCGCGGCACGGTGGTCGCCGCCAAGCGCGCCGCCGCCGCCGGAATCACGTTCCGTACGTGCCCCAAGGCCGAGATGCTGCCCGCTCCCCTCGCCTGCGGCACGGTCGAGGTCCCCCTCGACTACGCCCGGCCCAACGGCGAGCGGATCCGGCTCACCGTCAGCCGCGTGAAGGCGTCCGGCAAGACAGGCGCCGCGGGCGGCGACGGCAAGGCCGTGGAGACCGTCGCGCGCCAGGGCGCCCTGGTCTACAACCCCGGCGGCCCCGGTGCCTCCAGCATGGCCTTCCCGCTGGCGGCCGGCCTGCCCGAGTGGAAGCGGATCGCGGCGGCGTACGACGTCGTCGGCTACGCCCCGCGCGGCGTCGGCCGCTCCGCGCCGCTGTCCTGCCAGAACGCCGCGGACTTCGCGAAGGCCCCCACCCTCGCGCCGACGTACCCCTCGGAGTCGTACAAGAGGGAGCGGATCTCCCGCGCCAAGGCGTACGCACAGGGCTGCGCCCGCAACGCGGGACACACCCTGCGCCACTACACGTCCCTGAACAACGCCCGCGACCTCGACGTCCTGCGGGCCGCCCTCGGCGAGAAGAAGCTGTCCTTCATGGGCGCCTCCTACGGAACGTACTTCGGCGCGCTCTACGCCTCGCTCTTCCCCTTCCACGTACGCCGGATGGTCTTCGACTCGGCCGTCAACCCGGACCCGGACCAGATCTGGTACCGCAACAACCTCGACCAGTCCTTCGCCTTCGAGCAGCGCTGGGCGGACTTCCGGGCCTGGGTGGCCAAGCACGACGCGACATACCGCCTCGGTGCCACGCCCCAGGAAGTGCAGCGCAGTTACGAGCGCGTACGGGCGGCGGTCGCGCACAAGCCGGCGGGCGGCAAGGTCGGTCCCGGCCAGTTGCACGCGGCGATGCTCGGGGCGGGTTACTACGACGACTACTGGGCGATGCGCGCGACGGCGCTCTCGGAGTTCCTGAAGGGCAATACGAAGCCCCTGGTCGACCAGGCCACACCGCAGCCGGCCGCGGCCATGGACAACGAGAACGGCAACGCCGTCTACACCGCTGTGGAGTGCAACGACGCGCCGTGGCCGACCGACTGGAAGGTGTGGGACCGCGACAACACCCAACTCGCCCGGCAGGCCCCGTTCGAGACCTGGGACAACGCGTGGATGAATCTGCCGTGCGCCTTCTGGCCGGCGCCGCGCCAGCGGGCCGCCGACATCCGCACCGCTCCCGGTGAGCTGCCGCCGACCCTGATCCTGGCCGCCGAGCGGGACGCGGCGACGCCGTATCCGGGGGCGCTGGAGCTGCAACGGCGCCTGTCCGGTGCCGTGCTGGTGACCGAGCGCGACGCGGGCACGCACGGCATCGCGGGCGGACTCAACGCGTGCGTCAACGACCACGTCGAGGCGTATCTGCTGGCCGGAAAGGCGCCCGCGCATCGCGCGGAGTGCAAACCGCACGCGGAGCCCAACCCGGTGTCGCTGGACGCTGACGAGACCCGTTCCGAGCTGCGACGGCGGCTGAACCCGGGCATCCACCTCTGACCCGGGGCCAGGCCCTGCCGGGTGGCAGGGCCTGGCACCCGCCTTTCCTCTTCCGTCGGCGCCGAGTGCGGTACGTATGCGGCTCTTCGCAGTTGAGGGTGTGCCGGCACCCAGCCGCGTTCACCGATGAGCGGCCAGCACTGCCGCGAGGCCCTCTTGCAGATCTTTGACGAAATACTCGGGAACCTCCAGGGACGGGAAATGCCCTCCGGTTTCGGGCGACCTCCATCGGACGATCTGTCGGTACCGCTCCTGTGCCCAGGCGCGCGGACACTTCTCGATGTCGCGGGGATACATACTGATCGCTGACGGGACGTCGACCCGAAGTCCGGGATCGAGCGAGTTGTGGCTCTCGTAGTAAATGCGGGCCGACGATGCGCCGGTCCGCGTCAGCCAATACAGGGTGACGTCGTCAAGAACCCTGTCTCTGGAAATCGTCTCGAACGGGCTGTCTTCGGTGTCTGACCACTCGGCGAACTTGTCAAGGATCCAGGCAAGAAGCCCGACCGGTGAGTCGACGAGCGAGTAGCCGATGGTCTGCGGTCGGGTCGCCTGCTGCTTCGCGTACGCCGCGCGGTGGCGCCAGAAATCGCGGGTTTCCTCGGTCCACTCGCGCTCGACCGCCGTCAGCCCGTCCGTCGTCAACCCGGGTGGTGCCTGCGCGAACGTTGTGTGGATGCCGAGAACGTGAGCCGGGAACCTGCCGCCGAGGACCGTGGTGATCACACCTCCCCAGTCGCCGCCGTGGGCCGCGAACTTGCTGTAGCCGAGCCTTCCCATCAGTTCCACCCATGCGGCCGCGATCTTTTCGGTTCCCCACCCGGTGGTGGCCGGCTTGTCGCTGTAACCAAAACCTGGCAGCGACGGGACCACGACGTGGAACGCCGGCGCGTCCGCGTCTTTCGGATCTGCCAGCTCGTCCACTACATCGACGAACTCAGCGATGCTGCCCGGCCAGCCGTGCGTCAAGATCAGAGGAGTGGCATCTGCGCGCGCGGATCGGCGGTGCAGGAAGTGGATTCCCAGATCATCGATGGTCGTGCGGAACTGGCCGACCCGGTTAAGGCTCGCTTCGAACGACCGCCAGTTGTACCCGGTGCGCCAGTAGTTCACGACACCGACGAGGTCGGCGAGAGGAACACCCTGTTCCCATCGGTGAGGGTCGGGCGCGGGGCGGTAGACCGTCTCAGCCTCCGGCAGCCGCGCCGCGGCCAGTCGCGCGCGCAGATCGTCGAGGTCGGCGTCAGCCGCGTGGGCTTCAAATGCTTGCACGTCGCTGGTTGGACGGGGCATGAGACCTCCTGGCCTTCGCGGAACCGGCTGAAATCCATCGCGAACCAGCTTAGACGGTTCTAGCAGGCCTCCATGCCTGTGTGCAACCCGCTAAGGTGGTTCCATGCGTGCCGAGTTCCCTGACTTCCGCCTCGGCAATGTGCTGGCGACCAGCTTCACGGGGACTCTGTCGGAGCGTCATGGCGCCGCTGTGGAGCGCATTCCCACGCCGCACCGACTTGTCGACTGGCTGGCAGTGAACGGCCTCGCCGTGGACTCCTGCACCACCGCCCAGCTCGACCTCGCTCGGGAACTGAGGGAGTCGATTCACGCCGCCGCGACAGCGGCCGCCATCCAGGACGCTCTCCCTGCGTCTGCTGTCCAGGTCATCAATGACCGCAGCGCTCAGGGGCGGGCCGCGGCCATCCTGACGCCCGAGGGAAAACGGCGATGGCGGCTCAGCTCGACTTCCTCCGTGGAAGATGCCCTCAGCGTGATCGCCGCCGACGCGATCAGCGTCATCTCAGGCGAACGAGACGGAAAATTGGCCTTGTGCGCATCGCCAACCTGCCGAGCCGCCTTCTTCGACACCAGCCAAAGTCGCACCCGCAAATGGTGCGACATGAACACGTGCGGGAATCGTCAGAAGAAAGCGCGCTTCAATGCCAACCAGCGCAAAAACCCCGGATCAGCGGAGTGATCGTTACCTCGGTACATCCAAGTGGGCCCAGGCCCCACGCCTGCGACACGGGTTCACCGGGTTCAAGACCGCCGCCGCCGAAGGGCTCCCTGACGCGGTCCCGGTGATGGACCCGTTCCATGTCGTCCGCCTCGCCGGCAACGGGCCGGACCGGTGCCGGCGACGCGTTCAGCAAGACACCACTGGGCATCGTGGTCGCGCCGGCGCCCCGCCCACTAAGGGCTGTCCCGTAATCCCCGGTGGATCAGCGCGCGGCGTCAGATGCGGTACATCGCAAGGCGGAGGGTCGTCCTCATACCGGGCGTATTCGGGCGATCCGACAACACGGCGAGGTGCCGTGGCTGTCGTCGTGCGCCCGCCGGGGATTACGGGACAGCCCTTAGGCCCGCCGCACCCTGAAGCAGCGCGCCGCCGACGACCGAATGCCACGGCGGACTCCTCTTGTCCGGGCAGTCGACTCGGGTCGGTCGCCGGCGAAGAATCTCATCGTCCGCGCCCAACAGCCAAGAGGGCTGGGCCTGTTGTGAGCCAGAGGTCAGGCCGCGTCCAGCTCCGCCACCTCGGCGGGGCTGAGTGCGAGGTCCGCCGCGCCGACCGAGTCGATGATGGTCTCGGGACGGCTGGAGCCCGGGATCGGCACCACGACGGGCGACTTCGCCAGCATCCAGGCCAGGCAGACGCGCTGCGGGCTCACTCCGTGGGCCTCGGCGACGCGGTTGAACGCGGCGTAGGAGGAACCGAGTCCGGCCGCGTTCTTGATGCCGCCGAACGGGCTCCACGGCAGGAAGGCGATCCCCAGCTCCGTACAGAGGTCGAGCTCCGGCTCGCTGGAACGGAACGCCGGCGAGAACTGGTTCTGTACGGAGACGAGCCGGCCGCCCAGAATCTCGTTGGCCGCGCGGATCCGCTCCGGGGTGGCGTTGGATATGCCGGCCTGCTGGATCTTGCCTTCGTCGAGAAGGTCACGCAGGGCGCCGACGGACTCCTCGTACGGCACCTTCGGGTCCGGGCGGTGGAACTGGTACAGCCCTATCGACTCCACCCCGAGCCTGCGGAGCGACTCCTCGCAGGCACGCTTGATGTACTCCGGCGAGCCGTTCAGCGTCCAGGAGCCGTCACCGGGCCGCAGGTGGCCGCCCTTCGTGGCCACCAGGACCTCGGAGCCGGCGCTGTGGGAGGCCAGCGCCTTGGCGATCAGGGACTCGTTGTGGCCCACGTCGGTGGCGAGCAGATGGTAGGCGTCGGCCGTGTCGATGAACGTCACGCCGGCGTCCAGCGCCGCGTGGATGGTGGCGACGGAACGGCCCTCGTCGGGCCGTCCCTCGATCGACATCGGCATTCCGCCCAGCCCGATCGAGCTGACATCGACAGTGCCGATACGACGAGTCTTCATGGTGTGGCGCACTCCTTGCCTCAGCTGCGACCTGCCGGTTCCGGCGGGCCTGGGACAGTCTCACCCCCTCGCCGACAGGGCGTCCAATAGAAGAAAGCGAACGCATTGAGCGCTCATGCTTCTCAATGTGCCGCATACACGGAAGTTCTCGCCTAGGCTGCCTCCCGTGGAACTCCGTCATCTTGAGTACTTCGTCGCCGTCGCGGAAGAGCGGCACTTCACCAGGGCCGCCCAGCGGCTGCTGGTCTCCCAGTCGGGCCTCTCGGCGTCCGTGCGCGCGCTCGAACGTGAGCTGGGCGCCCCGCTCTTCGTACGCTCCACCCGCAGGGTGGAGCTGACCGGCGCCGGGCGCGCGCTGCTCGTGGAGGCCTCGCGCGCACTGGCGAGCGTACGGGCGGGCAAGGAGGCGGTCGCCGCCGTACAGGGGCTGATGCGCGGCACGCTGTCGGTCGGCACCGAGCAGTGCGTCACCGGCGTACACGTCCCCGGCCTGCTCGCGCGTTTCCGGTCCGAGCACCCCGATGTCGAGATTCGGCTGAGGCAGGCGGGCTCCGCGTCACTCGTGGACGACGTCGCGGAGGGGCGGCTGGACCTGGCGTTCGTCGTCGCGTCCGGGACCGTACCCGAGGGCGTACGGCTGGTCCGGCTGGCCGGCGAGCCGATGGTGCTGCTCTGCCACCCCGGTCACCGGCTCGCGGGCGCGGCCGAGGCGCGGTGGGCCGATCTCGCCGACGAGGTCTTCGTGGACTTCCACCAGGACTGGGGAGCCCGTGGCCTCACGGACCGCGCCTTCGAGGCCGTCGACGTCGAGCGGCGGGTCGCCCTGGAGGTCAACGACGTGCACAGTCTGATCGAACTGGTCGGGCACGGCCTCGGCATCGCCGTGGTGCCCCGCCCGATCGCCCGCAAGGACCAGGCGGCCGCGCTCAGTACGGTGCCGCTGGCCGGGGCGGAGAGCGGCCTCTGGGAGGTCTCGGCGGCCGTCCCGGAGGAACGCCGCACCGGCCCGGCGGCCCGGGAGCTGCTCTCGTACCTGACGCGCCCGGAGGCGGACGACGTGCCGGAGACCGGGGACGACACGCGCTAGGGCCGCTGCAGCCAGCCCTTGATGAAGGCGGCCTGGCCGACATGCTGGAGATCGTCGGAGATGACGCTGACCAGGCGCACGCCGAGGGTCACGGCCGGGACCCAGTTCCGGTCCACGACGCGTGCGTAGTCGGCGTCCTCAAGCGTCCCGATGTACGTGACGGTCCGCTCGTGAACGGCGTCGTGGTATTCCACCAGCGCCTCCCCCGTGATCCCGCCGACCGCCGCCACGTCCTTGGGCGAGTGCCCGTACCCCGTGGCGTGCCGCGAGAAGGGAAGTTCGAACCGGCCCGTCCAGTCCTGTGCGATCCACACCTCGTCCGTCCCCGCGGCATCGGCGACGTGATCGTCCTGGATCCGGGTGAGATGCCAGACCAGCCAGGCGATCGAGTTCGCGCCCTCGTCGATGCGTACGGCGAGCGCCTCGGGGGAGAGCCCGTCGACCACCTCGTGGACGGTGTCACGGATCCGGTCGAAGGCGTCGATGAGCAGGTCACCGCTCGTGGTCATGGCACGCTCCACTTCTGTGCATCCCGATCCCGCGCTCCCCGGAGGGCCCGTGCAAGCACAACTCCGGGCCCACCGGTCGCGATCGGCGAAGCACGGGCAACTACGGGGAAGAAAGCCGAACTTCCCCGTGATTCACCGCGTCTGCGCAGGTCGGCGACCGGTGCGACCCGGAGCCGGACCCGGTGTCGCTGGACGAGAGGTCCGGCCGCGGGCTGCCGCCGGTCGTCTGATCTTCCGGGTGGGACGACCGGGCCACCCGAGGGCGGACCCGGCCGTCATGCAGTTGTGCGATCACGCTACGCGGATCACGGTCCGCGCCTGTGGATCAAGCGTGGTCAGGCGAGTCCGTCGACCAGGTCCGCGACCGACTTCCGGCGGCCCGTGTAGAACGGCACCTCTTCCCGTACGTACAGCCGTGCCTTCGAACCCCGCAGATGACGCATCAGGTCGACGATACGGTCCAGTTCGTCGGCCTCGAAGGCGAGAATCCACTCATAGTCACCGAGCGAGAAGGATGACACGGTGTTGGCGCGGACGTCCGGATATCCACGGGCCATCTTTCCATGGTCGGCGAGCATCGTACGCCGCTCCTCGTCGGGCAGCAGATACCAGTCGTACGAGCGCACGAAGGGGTAGACGCTCACGTAGTCGCGCGCCTTCTCGTCGGCCAGGAAGGCCGGCACGTGCGACTTGTTGAACTCGGCGGGGCGGTGCAGCGCCATGTTCGACCACACGGGGTCGAGCGTCCGCCCGAGCTTCGTGCGGCGGAAGAGGTTGTACGCGCCCTGGAGCTCGTCCGCGGTCCCGGCGTGCCACCAGATCATCAGGTCGGCGTCGGCGCGCAGCCCGGACACGTCGTACGTGCCGCGCACGGTGATGTCCTTGGCGGCGAGCTGGTCGAACAGCTCCTGGACCTCGTCGGCGTAACCGGCCCGGTCCTCCGGCAGCAGATCGCGCAGCTTGAAGACGGACCACAGCGTGTAGCGGATCACGTCGTTGAGGTCCTTGGCCTTCTTGCCCGCGTTGGGGGTCTTGTCTGGTGCGGAAGTCATACGGCTATTCTCCCGCGCCCCGATCCGTGCCCCGCGCCAGGGTCGGCGTCGCCATGATCTCGTCGGCGGCGCGCCGGGCGCTCGCGATACAGGCGGGGATGCCGACACCGTCGTACGGGGCGCCGCAGACGCGCAGTCCGGGGAGTTCGGCGACGGCCTCGCGGATGCGTGCGACGCGGGCGGGGTGGCCCACCGGGTACTGGGGCAGGCCCCCGATCCACCGGGTCACCTCGGTGGCCACGGGCCGCGCGGCGAGCCCGGTGGCCGCGCCGAGGTCGCGCAGGGACGCCCCGACGAGTTCGGCGTCCTCGTGCTGGAGCCGCTCCTCCTCGCCGTACCGCCCGATGGACGTACGCAGGACGAAGAGGTCCGGCGCCGACTCGGCGACCCAGCCCCACTTACGGGTGGAGAACGTCGCGGCCTTGATGGTGCGGCCGTCGACGGGCGGCACGAGGAAGCCGCTGCCGTCGGGCAGGCCGGGCAGGTCCGTGAGGGCTGCGCGGCGGAAGGCCATCGTCACCAGCGCCATGGAGGCGTACTCGATCTCCGCGAGTCCGGCGGACGCGGCGGGTGACTCGTGCGCGAGAAGGGCGGAGGCGGACCAGGCGGGGTTGGCCAGGATCACCCCGTCGGCGGCGACGATCTCCCGCTCGGTCCGGACCGCCCAGCCGTCGGCGGTGCGGGTGAGGGCGAGGACGGGCGTCCGCGTACGGATGTCTCCTCCACGCGCCCGTACGGCATCGGCCACGGCGCCCGGCAGTCGGCCGACGCCGCCGTCGATACCGGCGAACACGGCGTCGGTGCGCGGATTTTCGGCGGCCTTGGCCTGGACGGCGCGGACGGCGTCGAGCAGTGAGCCGTGGGTGCGGAGCGCCTCGAAGAGCTGGGGGACGGCGGCGCGCATGGAGATGCGGTAGGCGTCGCCCGCGTAGACGCCACCGAGCAGCGGCTCCACCAGCCGGTCCACCACCTCGTGGCCCAGCCGCTCCGCGACGTACTCGCCGATGGACACGTCATCGCCGACGGCCACCGGGCGGAGATCCCGCTCGCGGTCGATCCTGGCGACGCCCTCTGCGGAGAGCAGACCGGCGAGGGCCGAGGCGTCGGCCGGCACGCCCATCACATGGCCCTTGGGCATGGTGTGGAGCCCGCCGCGCGACCAGACTGAGGCGGAGGTCGTGGCGGGCCGCTGGAGGCGCTCACCGAGCCCCACGGAGCGTGCGAGGGCGACGGCCTCGGGGCGGCGCGCGAGCATGGACTCGGCGCCGAGGTCGACGGGGGCGCCCTCGATCTCGCCGGCCCGGAGTTTGCCGCCGAGGCGGTCGGTCGCCTCCAGGAGCGTCACACGGGCCCCGGCGGACAGCAGCCGGTCGGCCGCGGCGAGACCGGCGATGCCGCCCCCGATGACGACGACATGGGGCGTACGCGCGGCGTCCGGCACAGATGTGGCGTCGGGTGTGGGCGCGTGATTCGGACTGCTCACCATGGCCTCCACTCTCTCAGACCACCTGCGGACCGGCCTTCACGGCCCGGTCCGTACCGAGTCCCGACCGTGACCGCTTCGCGACCGGAAAAACGCAACCCGCACCCCCGCCCGTCCGTCGAACCCCCGATATCAGCGCTCGGCTTCTTTGGGGGGACCGACATGCGTGCACTTCCCGCGTTCGCGGCAGCACTTCTCACCGTTTCACTGGCCCTGGCGGGGTGCAGTGCGGGCGGTTCGGACAGCGGAGACATGAAGGCCGACAGCCAGGCCGGACCGGCGAGGGGCGGGCAGGGGGCCGCCGCCCCGGAGGCGGCGGCCGACAAGGGAAGCGAGCAGCTGGCCGAGAAGGGGACGGAGGCCGGCGCGGACTCGGCGACGACCCATGTGATCCGCACCGCCTCCCTCTCCGTGGAGGTGAAGAGCGTGACGAAGGCGCTCGCCACGGCCCGTTCGGTCGCGCTCGGGGCGGGCGGCGAGATCGAGGACGAGACCACGGAGCGCATCGATGACACTCATGTGACCTCGAAGGTCGTGCTGCGGGTCCCGGAGGCGGAGTACGACTCCGTCCTCAAGGAACTCGCGGGCACCGGAAAGCTGTTGGCGCGCACGGCGAACGCGAAGGACGTCACCGAGCAGGTGGTCGACGTGAAGAGCCGTATCGCGACGCAGCGCGCGAGCGTGACCCGCGTACGGGATCTGATGGACCAGGCCGAGGACATCACGGACGTGGTGGCCCTGGAGACCCAACTGAACAATCGCCAGGCCGAGTTGGAATCCCTGCTGGCCAGGCAGGCGTCGCTCGCCGACCGGACGACCATGGCGACGGTCACGCTCGACCTGAGCGAGGAGACGAAGGAGAAGGAGGAGGGGGACGACGACCCGGGCTTCCTCGACGCGCTCGGCGGCGGCTGGGACGCGTTCGTGTCGATGCTGCGGTGGACCGTGGTCGTGCTGGCCGCGATCCTGCCGTTCGCGGCGGCGCTGGCGGTGCTGTACGTGCTGTGGCGGCTGTTCGGCGTGCGGCTGCTGGGCCTGGGGGCACGGCGTACGCCCGTCGCGACCCCGGCACCGGCACCGGAGCCCGCGGCGGCTCCCGCCCCGGACCCCGCACCGGCGCCGGCGCAGTCGCCGGACGCGGGCAAGCAGGACTGAACCGGCGCCTCCGCGTAGCGTCTGTGTGCGGGGTACGCGGTACCCCGCACACATCCGAAGGGGACGCGCAATGGCAGCGGAGCGCTTGGTGGTCATCGGCGGCGACGCGGCGGGAATGTCCGCCGCGTCGCAGGCCCGCAGGTTCAAGGGGCCCGAGGAGCTGGAGATCGTCGCCTTCGAGCGCGGCGACTTCGCCTCGTACTCGGCGTGCGGCATCCCGTACTGGGTCGGCGGCGACGTCGAGCGGCTGGACGACCTCATCGCCCGCACCCCCGAGGAGCACCGGGAGCGCGCGATCGATCTGCGGATGCGCACCGAGATCGTACGGATCGACACCGGGGGCGGTCGGGTCCTGGCCCGGGATCTGGACACCGGGACCGAGTCGTGGACGGGCTACGACAAGCTGGTGATCGCCACGGGCGCGCGACCGATCCGGCCCCCGCTGCCGGGCATCGACGCCCCCGGCGTGCACGGTGTGCAGACCCTCGGCGACGGACAGGCGCTGATCGAGACACTGGCCCGCGCGGACGGCGGCGGACGCGCGGTCGTCGTGGGCGCGGGATACATCGGCGTCGAGATGGCGGAGGCACTCCTCAAGCGCGGTTACGAGGTCACCGTCCTGCACCGCGACGAGCAACCGATGGCCACGCTGGACCCGGACATGGGCCGCCTGGTCCACGAGGCGATGGACGGCCTCGGCATCACGACGGTCGGCGGCGCGGCCGTCTCCAAGATCCTGACCGGCGACGACGGCCGGGTCAGGGCGGTCGTGACCGACGACGCCGAGTACCCGGCGGACGTCGTCGTCCTCGGCATCGGTGTCCGCCCGGAGACGGCGCTCGCCGAAGCCGCCGGTCTGCCGCTCGGCCCGCACCGCGGGCTCCTCACCGATCTGTCGATGCGGGTACGCGGCCACGAGAACATCTGGGCGGGCGGCGACTGCGTGGAGGTGCTGGACCTGGTCACGGGCACCACCCGCCATATCGCGCTGGGCACGCACGCCAACAAGCACGGCCAGATCATCGGCGCCAACGTGGGCGGCGACTACGGCACGTTCCCGGGCGTCGTCGGCACCGCCGTCAGCAAGGTCTGCGACCGGGAGATCGCCCGGACGGGGCTGCGCGAGAAGGACGCCCGCGCGGCGGGGCTCCAGTACGTCTCGGCGACCATCGAGTCCACCGGCACCGCCGGGTATCTGCCGGGGGCGCCGCTGATGACGGTGAAGATGCTCGCCGAACGCCGGTCGGGCCGGCTGCTCGGCGTGCAGATCGTGGGCGCCGAGGGCGCCGCGAAGCGGGTGGACATCGCGGCGGTCGCCCTCACGGCCCGGATGACGGTGGAACAGATGACGGCTCTGGACCTGGGCTACGCGCCGCCGTTCTCACCGGTCTGGGACCCGGTCCTGGTGGCGGCCCGCAAGGCGACGGCCGCCGTCAGGAAGGCGGGCTGGTGAGGCGATCTAGCGTGCGGTCCGGGTGTGGACGTACTCGACGAGGCGTGTCAGCGAGTCCGGGTCCATGGCCGGGAGCACCCCGTGCCCCAGATTGAAGATGTGCCCCTCCAACCCCTTGGCGGCGTCGAGGACTTCGTCGGTCTTCGTCTCCACGGCCCGCGTGGGGGCGAAGAGGACCGCCGGGTCGAGATTGCCCTGGAGCGCCTTGCCGGGGCCGACGCGACGGGCCGCCTCGTCCAGCGGTACGCGCCAGTCGACGCCGACGACGTCCGCGCCCGCCTCTCCCATCAGGCCGAGCAGTTCGCCCGTACCGACACCGAAGTGGATACGCGGCACGCCGTATCCGGCGATCATGTCGAAGACCTTGGCGGACGCGGGCATGGCGGAGCGCCGGTAGTCGGCGGGGGCGAGCGCGCCGACCCAGGAGTCGAAGAGCTGTACGGCGCTGGCGCCCGCCTCGATCTGCACCTTGAGGAACGCGCCGGTGATCTCCGCGAGCCGGTCGAGCAGCTCGGCCCAGAGTTCCGGGTCGCCGTAAATCATGGCCTTGGTGTTCTCGTGGTTACGGGACGGCCCGCCCTCCACGAGGTAGCTCGCGAGGGTGAACGGGGCGCCCGCGAAGCCGATGAGCGGGGTGGACCCCAGCTCGGCGGTGAGCATGCCCATCGCCTCGGTGACGTAGTGGACGTCGTCCGGCGTCAGGTCCCGCAGCTGCGCGAGGTCGGCGCGCGAGCGAATGGGATGTGCGACGACGGGGCCGACGCCCGGCTTGATGTCGAGGTCGACCCCGATGGCCTTGAGCGGGACGACGATGTCGCTGAAGTAGATCGCGGCGTCGACCCCGTGCCTGCGTACCGGCTGGAGCGTGATCTCGGTGACCATGTCGGGCCGCATACACGACTCCAGCATCGCCGTGCCCTCGCGCAGCTTGCGGTACTCGGGCAACGACCGGCCCGCCTGCCGCATGAACCACACCGGGGTGTGCGGCACGGGCTCCCGCCTGCACGCCTTCATGAAGGCGGAGTCGCGGGTGGCGAGTGTCGCCGCTGTCGGCGCGGTCTTCGTCGGCTGGCCCGAGGGGCGGTCGTTGGCGCTCACGCCCAGAATCTTCGCATGTACACAGAAGCGGCCGCCCCGGGCCGGGTGTCCTTCACCGCACGGGACGCTCGTTCCGCCTACTCTTCCCCGCATGGCTGCGGCTCAGGGACAGTTTTCTGATCATTCCAACGGCGTCGGCGATACGGGGGGTACGGAGGGGGACTCCGTCCCGTCCGCGTTCCGACTGGCCGTCGAAGCTTTGCGGACGGCGCGGCTGCGCCCCGAGATGGAGATCGACCCGACCAAGCCTCCTCAGCGGCTCGCACCGCACGCGTACGCGCTGGAGGCGGCGGTGGTCCAGGGGGACGACGACCTGGCCGACGGCAGGCTCGTCCTGCTCCACGACCCGGACGGACACGACGCCTGGCAGGGCACGTTCCGGCTGGTGACGCTCGTGCGGGCGGAGCTGGAGCCGGAGATGGCGGCGGACCCGCTGCTCCCGGAGGTCTGCTGGTCGTGGCTGACCGGGGCGCTCGAAGCGCGCGGTCTGTCGTACGGGGAGCCGAGCGGCACGGTCACCCGCGCGGGGTCGCACTACTTCGGCGGGCTCTCCGAGCGCCGTCCGGCGACCCAGATCGAGATCCGGGCCTCCTGGACGCCGCGCGAGGGCATGGGCGGAGTCCCGGACACGGCAACGCACTTGGCGGCCTGGTGCGATCTGCTGTGCCAGCTCGCGGGGCTGCCTCCGGCGGCTCCGACGGGCCCGACGGAGCCGGGGGCGGGCGTGGTCTCGCTCCCCCAGCGCCGGGGCCCCCAGGCTCGCTGAGGGGTGGCTGAAATCCGCGCTCCGGGGAGGGGCCCACTCGCAGGATGATCGATCGCGCATCCGAATTGCCCGAATTGTTACTCATCAATTCGTGATCATTCTCTAAAGGCGGGACCGGTTGCTGCCGAAGAGGTCAATGACCCTTCAAGCACGGTTCGCCCCCGGCTTCATCCCCAGAGCCGGCCCGTCCCGCACCTTCCCAGGAGGCCTGGTGTCCGTTCTCCTCGAGCAGCCCGCAAGCCTGGTCGCCTACCGCCCGAACAAGCCGACGGCCATGGTCGTCGTGGCCGACCCTCGCGTCCGCTCCACCGTCACCCGCCATCTGTGGGCTCTCGGAGTACGCGACGTCATCGAGGCTTCGTCCATCGCGGAGGCGCGTCCCCGCGTCGGCAATCCACGCGACATCTGCGTTGCCGACGTCCACCTGCCCGACGGTTCCGGGCTGACCCTGCTGTCCGAGACCCGGGCAGCAGGCTGGCCCAACGGCCTCGCCCTCTCCGCAGCCGACGACATCGGCGCGGTGCGCAACGCCCTCGCGGGCGGCGTCAAGGGCTACGTCGTGACCGGTACGCGCACGAACATCGGCCACCCCGGCCGCCCCGGCGCCGCCCCCATCGGCGCCGGACCCCGCATGCACCGCCGCCCCCCGGGTTCCCCGAGCCACCCGGGCGGCTACCGCGAGCTCTCCGGCCGTGAGGTCGAGGTGCTCAGGCTGGTCGCCGAAGGCCAGTCGAACAAGGCGATCGGCGTCTCCATGGGCCTGTCGGCCCTGACCGTCAAGAGCCACCTCGCCCGCATCGCGCGCAAGCTCGGCACGGGCGACCGGGCGGGAATGGTCGCCGTGGCCCTCCGTACCGGAATCATTCACTGACCGGTTTCACCCTCCCCACCGGCCGCATCGCCCGCCGACGGAACGTTCCGTCGGCGGGCGGCGTCCGTTCACAGATACCCTTGACACGTGACCGACGCCCAAGAGACCGCAGCAGACCCAGCACTGCGAACCACCGGGGGCGCTCCCCCGGCCGACGTCGAAACGGCGCCGATCCCTTTGTTGGAGCCTCGCGAAGGCATTCCGCCGGTGGTCGCCACCGAAGAAGCGCTCGCCGAGGTGATCGCTTCCTTCGCCGCGGGCACCGGCCCGCTGGCCGTCGACGCCGAGCGGGCGTCCGGCTACCGCTACGGGCAGAGCGCCTACCTCGTACAGCTGCGCCGCGAGGGCGCGGGCACCGCGCTGATCGATCCCGTCGGCTGCCCCGACCTCTCGGCCCTCGGCGATGTCCTCGCCGGTACGGAGTGGATCCTGCACGCCGCGACGCAGGACCTGCCGTGCCTGAGGGAAATAGGCATGCGCCCCACGCGGCTGTTCGACACCGAGCTGGCGGGACGGCTCGCGGGCTTCCCGCGCGTCGGCCTCGGCGCGATGGTCGAGAATGTTCTCGGGTTCGCCCTGGAGAAGGGCCACTCCGCCGTCGACTGGTCGACCAGACCGCTCCCCGAGCCGTGGCTGCGCTACGCCGCGCTCGACGTCGAGCTGCTGGTCGATCTGCGCAACGCGCTGGAGAAGGAGCTGGACCGGCAGAACAAGCTGGACTGGGCCTGGCAGGAGTTCGACGCGATCGCCTCCGCCCCGCCGCCGCCCCCGCGCAAGGACCCGTGGCGCCGTACGTCCGGTATGCACAAGGTCCGGCGGCGCCGGCAGATGGCCGTCGTACGGGAGCTGTGGAACGCCCGCGACCAGGCCGCGCAGCGACGCGACGTGTCCCCCGGCAAGGTCCTCAGCGACGGGGCGATCATCGAGGCCGCGCTGGCACTGCCGCTCAGCGTGCACGCCCTCACCGCGCTGCCCGGCTTCGGGCACCGGATGGGGCGGCGCCAGCTCGAACAGTGGCAGACGGCGATCGACCGGGCGAAGGCGCTGCCCGACGCGGAGCTGCCGCAGCCCGGACAGCCGCTGAACGGTCCGCCGCCGCCGCGCTCGTGGGCGGACAAGGACCCGGAGGCGGCGGCCAGGCTCTCGGCGGCCCGCGCCTCGGTGACGGCGCTGGCGGAGCGGCTGAACATGCCGCAGGAGAACCTGATCACGCCTGACACGGTGCGGCGGGTCTGCTGGGAGCCGCCGGCGGAGCGGAGCGTGGAGGCGGTGTCGGCGGCGCTGGCCGCGCACGGCGCGCGGCGGTGGCAGGTGGAGCAGGTGGCGCCGCTGCTCACGCGGGCGCTGACGGCGACGGCGTCCACGGGCTGACGGGGCGCCTCCGGCGCGGGCTGGGTCGGGGTGGGTTGCCGGGTTGCGGTTGTCGGCTGACGGGCGGGGTTCGGGGTCTCCGGAGGGGTATGTCCGGACGGCGTGATTTACGGCGCGTGCACCGCTCGTTGGACCCGAGGGGACGTTCTTGTTCACGCGCCACAAATCAGCCTGAGTGTCCGAACACACCCCTCCTACGACCCCGCCCCCTCACGCCGCCGCGTGGTGCTGTTCCCACCCGCTCCGGTCCGCGGGTTGGAGGGGACGCGCAGAGGGCGTGTCCGGACACCTGGGCAGATTTGTGCCGTGTGGACCTGCCGGTTTCCCTGGGTCCAACGAGCCTTGCCCGCGGCGTAAATCACGCTGTCCGGGCATGACCACGGAGCGGCACCCGGACACCGGCCGCGACCACCCCCAGCCCGGCCGGCGCTTGAGGCCGACCCCGGCGCACCGTGACCCGCAGAACACCCTGTCGCTCTGGGCAGTGCGGTTACCCGCAAGTAGCATAGGATTCGACAGAGCGTGCCCGCAGCAGAGCCACCCCCGCACCCTGGAGGAGAGCCATCGTGCCTCGTACCGTCAGGGATGTCGTCTTCGTCGACGGCGTCCGCACCCCGTTCGGCAAGGCGGGCCCGAAGGGCATCTACCACGAGACCCGCGCCGACGACCTGGTCGTGAAGGCGATCCGGGAGCTGCTGCGCCGCAACCCGGACCTCGACCCCGCGAAGATCGACGAGGTCGCCATCGCCGCGACCACCCAGATCGGCGACCAGGGCCTGACCATCGGCCGTACCGCCGGCATCCTCGCCGGGCTTCCGCAGTCCGTGCCCGGCTACTCGATCGACCGCATGTGCGCGGGCGCGATGACCGCCGTGACGACCACCGCCGGGTCGATCGCCTTCGGCGCGTACGACATCGTCGTCGCCGGCGGTGTCGAGCACATGGGCCGCCACCCGATGGGCGAGGGCGTCGACCCGAACCCGCGGTTCGTCTCGGAGAAGCTCGTCGACGAGTCCGCCCTCTTCATGGGCATGACCGCGGAGAACCTGCACGACCGCTTCCCGCACATCACCAAGCAGCGCGCCGACGAGTACGCCGTGCGGTCGCAGGAGAAGGCCGCCAAGGCGTACGCGAACGGCAAGATCCAGCAGGACCTCGTGCCGGTCTCGGTGCGCCGCACCAGCCCCGAGGGCGGCGAGACGGGCTGGGGCCTGGCCACCGAGGACGAGCCCATGCGCCCCGGGACGACGCTGGAGTCCCTGGCAGGGCTCAAGACCCCCTTCCGCCCGCACGGCCGTGTCACAGCCGGCAACGCGGCCGGTCTCAACGACGGCGCCACCGCCTCGCTGATCGCTTCCGAGGAGTTCGCACGCGAGGCCGGGCTGCCGGTCAAGATGCGCCTCGTGAGCTACGCGTACGTGGGTGTCGAGCCGGAGGTGATGGGCTTCGGCCCGATCCCCTCGACCGAGAAGGCGCTGGCCAAGGCCGGTCTGTCGATCGGTGACATCGGTCTGTTCGAGATCAACGAGGCCTTCGCCGTGCAGGTGCTGGCCTTCCTCGACCACTACGGCATCGCCGACGACGACCCGCGCGTCAACCAGTACGGCGGCGCCATCGCGTACGGCCACCCGCTGGCTTCGTCCGGCGTACGGCTGATGACGCAGCTGGCCCGGCAGTTCGAGGAGCAGCCGCAGGTCCGCTACGGCATCACCACCATGTGCGTCGGCTTCGGCATGGGCGCGACGGTCGTCTGGGAGAACCCGCACTTCGACGGAGGAAACAAGTGAGCACCGCTGAACTCCTGAAGGGCGCGGCCGAGCTGTTCCCGGACGAGGTCGTCACCCAGGCGCAGGTACGCCACCTCGAACTCCCGGGCAAGGTCGGCACGTTCGCGCTCATCACGCTGGACAACGGCCTGGACCACACGAAGCCGACGACGTTCGGCCCGCAGTCGCTGGCGAATGTGGACGCGGCGATCACCCAGGTCGAGGCTGAGGCTTCCGAGGGAAGGATCGTGGGTGTCGGTGTCACCGGCAAGCCGTTCATCTTCGCCGTCGGCGCCGACCTCAAGGGCGTCGAGCTGCTGAAGCGGCACGAGGACGCGCTGGCCATCGGCAAGGGCGGCCACGACGTCTTCAAGCGGCTCGCGGGCATCGCGGTGCCGACGTTCGCGTACTACAACGGCGCCGCGATGGGCGGTGGCGTCGAGATCGGGCTGCACTGCTCGTACCGCACCGTCTCAGCGGTTCTGCCCGCCTTCTCGCTGCCCGAGGTCTTCCTCGGTCTCGTCCCCGGCTGGGGCGGCTGCACGCTGCTGCCGAACCTGATCGGCGCCGACCGCGCGGTCACGGTGATCATCGAGAACTCGCTCAACCAGAACAAGCAGCTCAAGGGCGCGCAGGTCTTCGAGCTGGGCATCGCAGACGCACTGTTCGAGGGCGCGGACTTCCTGGAGCAGTCGCTGCTGTGGACCGCGTCGGTGCTGAGCGGCGAGCTGACGGTGGAGCGTCCGGAGATCGACCGGGGCGAGGCGTGGGACCAGGCCGTGGCGCGCGGCCGGTTCGTGGCCGACTCCAAGGTGCACGGCGCGGCCCCCGCCGCGTACCGCGCGCTGGACATCATCGCCGCCGCCAAGGACGGTGACCTCCAGGCCGGTTACGACGCCGAGGACACCGCTCTCGCCGATCTGATCATGGGCGGTGAACTGCGGTCCGGGATCTACGCGTTCAACCTCGTGCAGCGGCGCGCCAAGCGCCCGGCGGGCGCGCCGGACAAGGCGCTCGCGCGTCCGGTCACCAAGGTGGGCGTCGTCGGAGCCGGCCTGATGGCCTCGCAGTTGGCGCTGCTGTTCCTGCGCAGGCTCGAAGTCCCCGTCGTGCTGACGGACATCGACCAGGAGCGGATCGACAAGGGTGTGGGTTACGTCCACGCCGAGATCGACAAGCTGCTCGGCAAGGGCAGGATCAACCAGGACAAGGCCAACCGCTACAAGGGCCTGGTCACCGGAGTCCTGGAGAAGGCCGACGGTTTCGCCGACGCCGACTTCGTCATCGAGGCCGTCTTCGAGGAGATGGGCGTCAAGCAGAAGGTGTTCGCGGAGGTCGAGGCGGTCGCCCCGGCGCACGCGATCTTCGCCACCAACACCTCGTCGCTGTCGGTCTCCGAGATGGCGTCGAAGCTGAAGAACCCGGAGCGGCTCGTCGGCTTCCACTTCTTCAACCCGGTGGCGATCCTGCCGCTGCTGGAGATCGTGCGCGGTGAGCAGACGGACGACGCGTCGCTGGCGACGGCTTTCGGTGTCGCGAAGAAGCTCAAGAAGAGCGCGGTGCTGGTGAAGGACGCCCCGGCGTTCGTCGTCAACCGCATCCTCACCCGCTTCATGGGCGAGATCCAGAACGTCATCGACGAGGGCACGCCGGTCGACGTGGCGGAGCGGGCGGTTGAGCCGCTGGGTCTGCCGATGTCGCCGCTGGTGCTGCTGGAGCTGGTCGGACCCGCCATCGGTCTGCATGTGTCCGAGACCCTCCACCGCTCGTTCCCGGACCGCTTCACGGTCTCGCCGAATCTTGCGGCCGTGGTGAAGGCGGGCAAGCGGGGCTTCTACGTGCACGATTCCGGGCGGCCGGAGCTGGACCCGGAGGTCGTGGCGCTGCTCAAGCAGGGCGACAGCGTGCTGACGGAGGACCAGACCCGGGCGCGCGTGCTCGACGCCATGGCGCAGGAGATCGGTCTGATGCTGGAGGAGGGCGTCGTCGCCGAGGCCGAGGACATCGACCTGTGCCTGCTGACGGGCGCGGGCTGGCCGTTCCATCTGGGCGGCATCACGCCGTACTTGGACCGGGAGGGCGTCTCGGAGCGGGTGAACGGGAAGAAGTTCCTGGCCCCGGGTGTGGCGAGCGTCCCCGTGTAGCGGGTACGGCCAGCTGACGCGTCGGCCGGGCCGGGCGCGAGGGGTGACCTCGCGCCCGGCCCGGACTCCGTTCGTGTCAGGGGCTGTTCACGATCGTGCCGAGGAGGGAGAGGCCGAGCGAAGTCGGGCTGTGGAGTGCCGTGTTGCGGTACCGGACGGTGCGGATCAGCCCGGCTGTGCGCAGCGTGGTCGCGTGCTCGCTGGCGCTGGGAGGGGCGATCCCGGCGAAAGTGGCCAGTTCCCGGGTGGAGCAGCCGGGGCGCGCGATGACGGTGCACAGCACGGCTGCCCGCGTGTTCCCCAGCAGCGCGGCCAACGCCGGCGGTCCGGGCACTGCCGGCGTCGCTGCGGCAGCCAAGGGAGAGCCCGCCGAGGACCGGACTTCGGTGCCGGGGTACCGGACCACGGGCTGTGGCCGGGCGACGGTGTCGATCACGGGCAGGTCGACGCCGAAAAGCGACGGGACCAGCAGCAGTCCGGTGCCTTCGAGATGGAGGTCGCCGTCGATGGCGGACAGCAACGCGATCTCCAGGACGGGCGGACTCCAGCGGATACGTCTCGGGTACAGCGACGCGAGCAGGTGCTCCACGCCGCCGGTGACCGCCTGCCGCGCCCGTAAGGCCCGGTCCGACGTCGCCTGGTCGACGACGTGTGACCAATGAGGGGCGACGAGCACCTGATAGACGTGCTCCAGGCTCGCGCAGAGCTGCTGGAACAGGTCGGCGTCGTCGGCCAGGCCGTGCGCCCACCGAGGCAGGGACTGCCACTCCGCGACATGAGCGAGGTCTCTGCGGATCTCGGAGCGGGGAGTCAGACGCACCCGCTCCAACTGCTCGGCCGGGTCGCCGACGCGGGCAGCGGTGAGGAAGTCCGGCGCCATACGGCGCGGCTCGACCAGGTCGAGAACCATCCGTGCCCGGGGATCCAAGGCAGCGAAGGCGGCGCGCCGCCACGCCCCGAAGCGGATGTGCTGATGGCTGTCGCGCAACATGCGTACCGCGGCGCTCAGTTCCAGCAGTGGCGGAGGCAGCCCCACTCGAGTCCTCGCCAGGTCCTCGACGGTGAAGTGGATGCGGTAGACCACGGCTCCTCCGGAGTCCTGTACGGCATGGTCCTGGCCGATCTTTCCGGAATGCCGTGGTTCGGGCCAGACCGAATCAGGTCGAGCGCTAACTCCGCGGTACTGAAGATGAATGCGGGCCGGCGGGCACCCGCCAGGTCCTCATCACCTCACCCACAGGAGGAAATCCGTGCGCACGCACACGCGTATCGCTCCGTTCACGATGACCGCCGTACTGCTCGCGGGAGGAGTGGCCGCCTCGACGGCCGGCCCGGCCGGGGCCGCGGCACCGACGGCGAAGCCGACGGTCAAGGCCGCCTGCCTCGACACCGCCAAGAACTACACCATCACGCCGGGCAGCGCCGGCAGGAACGCACACTGGCCCCGCACCGGCAGCTATGCCTACACCACCGCCAACTGCCAGGACATCAACCTGAAAGTCAGCCAGACCCGTGATGTGAAGGCCTGCTTCAAGGCCACCCAAAGGTGAACAGCCCGCAGCGCGCCGTCGCGGGAGTGTGGATGGAGGTCGCCACGGGTGTGCTGGACGGTTCCGGTTTCTACATCCAGTTCGCGGGCCCGAGCGGGGGCACCGGCCAGATCGCCTACTGAGCGCCGAAGCCGGTGTAACACGCGGGGCGCCGGGCCGTACAGCCCGGCGCCCCGCCGGGCCCGAGTCCGTCAGACGCGCGACCACGCCTCCAGCGCGAGTCCCGGTTCGGCCTTCTGGCGGGCCACGCGCAGGGCGCCGTCCTTGCCCACCGCCGCCATCACGACACGGCCGCGGCCGTCCAGGGCCAGGGCGGGGGCGCCGACGCACTCCTCGCCTGTCGGGGTCCAGGTGACGCCCGCCGCCTCGTTCTCCGTCGGGTACGCGGCGAGCAGGGGGCGTCCGTCGAGGCCGCGTTGGGCCAGGATCGTGCAGTCGTGGCCGTCGACGGGCGTACGGAGCAGGGCGATCGGGCCAGTGCCGGGGCCGCCCAGCGGGGCGGTCTCGCCCTCGCCGAGTCGCCAGGCGTGCACCGTACGGTCGTCGGTGTCGCGCCAGTAGTGGGTGAGCCGGTCGACGCCGGTGCGTTCGGAGCTGAGCGTGCCGGGGGCGACGCGCGCCGCGAAGCTCTTCAGGTCGCGTTCGGGCTTCGCCGCCACCTTCGGCTGCCGCCAGCGCATCACCGCGTCGTCGGTCGGGGCCAGGACCTCGATCAGACCGTCCTCGCCCACGACGGCGGACGCCTCGCCGGTCATCCTGGACCCCTTGAGGTCCGCCCACGCGAACCAGGCCCCGGTGGGCTTCTGGAGCCGGGCCGACAGGCCGCGGCCCGCGTTGCGGGCGAAGATGTACAGCGAGCCGTTGGGGTCGATCACCGCCCCGGGCAGGCCCAGGAGGCCACCCCTGGCGAGGTCCTTCGGGTACGGCGTACCGAGCGCCTGCCAGTCCCGCAGCGGGCGGCCCGTCTGGAACTGGACGGCGTACACGACGTCCGTACGGATCTGCCCGTCGTCCGTGGGCGTGCGCCGCATGCCCACCAGGTGGACGTAACCCTGCGCGCCGCTGGTGATGGAGAGGTACGGCAACAGACCGGGGGCCGGGAGCAGTTCGGGGCCCGACCAGCCCGGACCGCCGAGCCGGTCCTCCGTCCACCGCAGCACACCGTCGTCGGCGGGCGCGTACGCGGTGAGCCTGCCGTCCTTGCCGCGCAGCAGCCAGCCGGTGGTCGCGGGCACCACACCGTCGGCCGTGGGAACGGGAATGGATTCAGCCGGCCGGCCACCGGTGTCCGGAGCCTCGCCGGGGCCCCGACCGGATCGTTTCGACGTCCGTGCGGACCGCAGTGCCATGACCCACTGCCACCTTCCCAGCGCATGAAATTTCCCCGACGATAGCATTCGCGGGTGACGCGGAACCGTACCGCCCTGGCTGGTTGTGGCACGCTCCTGAAGTGCGGATTCTACTGATTGTCGACGGGGCGAACGTGGTCGGTTCGGTGCCCGACGGATGGTGGCGCGACCGGCGCGGAGCTGCCGAGCGGCTGCGGGACGAACTGGCGCCGGTCGCCCGGGACGGCCTGCCGGACGCCGGTATTCCGGGGCCCCTCGAAGTGGTGCTGGCCGTGGAGGGGCGGGCGCGGGGCGTGGAGTCCGTGCCGGGCGTACGGGTGGAGGCCGCGCCCGGCAGCGGCGACGACCTGATCACCGAACTGGCCGCGGGCGCGGGAGAGCGCCCGTGTGTCGTCGTCACCGCCGACCGGGAGCTGCGGCGCCGGGTCGAGGCGTACGGGGCGCGCTGCGTCGGGCCCCGTACGGTGCGTCAACTCCCGGACGAGCGTACGTAGAAGACCGTGCCCTCGACGGTGCCGGGAAGCGGCTCGTACTGTCCGGCCAGCAGCCGGCGCAGCGTCGGGAGGCGTTCGGGGGCGTACGGCTTGCCGCGTGAGTCGTCGACGATGAGCGCGGGTGGCCGCGCTCTCATCTCGGCGGCGAAGACCCGCCAGGCGCCCCGTACCCCGTACTCCTCGCCCACCTGCGGCCCGTCCCTGCCGCCGCTGAAGTTGGTGAGGAGCCCGGCGGTCAGATAGCGGCTGGCGGGGGCCCGGTCGGCGAGGTGGTACGTCTGCGGGTGCATCCCCCACACGAGGACGCGGTCGGTCGGGTCGCTGTGTTCCCGTACGGCGGTGGCGACGCGTTCGGCGTGGGTGAGTTCGGAGCGGGGGGCGAAGACGGCCCAGACCACGAAGCACGCGCAGACCCACGCGGGTACGCGGAGGACCGTCCTGAGCCGTTCGTGGCGCAGCGAACGCAGGGCGGCGGTCGCCAACAGGGCGATGGGGGGCAGGAGTTGCAGGAAGTAGTGGCCGAAGAAGTGGAAGCCGACGGCGACGGCTCCGGCGGACGCGCCGAACCAGACCCAGAGATCGACGAGGGCCGCCCCGTCCGGCCGGCGGCCGATGCGCAGGGCTCTGCGGACCGGCGGGAGGATGCCGAGGCAGCAGAGGCCGAGGATGGAGCTGTTGACCACCGCCCGGACGAGGACGTGCAGTTCGGATCCGTCGAGGGAGAAGGCGTACGCCCCCGATCCGGTGACCGTCCAGAAGAGGAAACCCGCCGGGTCGGTCAGGAGCGCTGCCGCGACCACCGGGGCGGCGAAGCCGGCTGCCGTACGCGGGAGCCCTGTTCTTAGCGGGGAGCGGCTCGGGGCGGCTCCGTGGGTCCGCCAGAGCAGCCACAGGACCGGCACGAGGACCACGCCCCCGGTCTGCTTGGTGAGGAACGCCCCCGCGACGGCCACTCCCGCGGCGCCCCAGCGGCCCCGGTCGGCGCAGAGGACGGCCGCCGCCGTGAAGGGCAGTATGACGGCCTCGAAGGTGACGGCCTGGGTGTCCTGCGGGATGAACCCGACGGAGATCAGCAGGAAGACCACCCCGGCCGTGACACCTGAGCGGTCGCCCCAGCGGCGCCGGGCGAAGGCCGCGAGCAGGGCGGCGGTGGTGAACTGGGCGGCGACGGCGAGGAGTTTCATCGCCTGGGCGGATCCGTCGCCGAAGAGCACGAACGCCGCCTCGTACAGCCAGGGCAGCAGGGGCGGCTTGCGGTCGACGACCGTCTCGTACAGCTCTCCGCCCTCGGCCAGTATCCGGGCCTGGACGGCGAGATAGCCCTCGTCCGGGCTCCAGAAGGAGTGCAGGAAGGACGGGAGGCGGATGGCGAGGGCGACGGCGGCCAGGACGGGCAGCAGCCGTCGCCAGAAGCCGTACGGCGGTGTGCGGGCGGGTTCCGGACGGACCGGGTTCGGTCGGGTTCGCTGAGGTCTGGCGGGCCCGGGGACGGTGGGGCGGGGCCGGGTGGGCGAGAGGTGTGGCGCGGCGGACGGCGGCTCGACGGACATGCGTGACTTTCGTGCGGCGGGGGTTGTGGGGGGTGGTGGCTGATGGAGCGTCAGCCGGTCTTGCCCAGGCGGCTGTTGCGGCGCCCGTAGGTGAAGTACACGACCACACCGACGGCCATCCAGATGGCGAAGCGCAGCCAGGTCTCGGCGGGCAGGTTGAGCATGAGCCAGAGCGAGGCCAGCACGGACACGGCCGGCAGCCACGGCACCAGCGGGGCGCGGAAGGACCTCGGCAGGTCGGGGCGCGTACGGCGGAGGATGACCACGCCGATCGCGACGACGACGAAGGCGAAGAGGGTGCCGATGTTCACCAGCGACGCCAGCTCCTCGATGCTGGTGAAGCCCGCGACGATCGCGATGATCACACCGAGCAGGACCGTCGAGCGGTACGGGGTACGGAACCTGGGGTGGACGTGCGAGAAGATCCGTGGGAGCAGCCCGTCACGGCTCATCGCGAAGAACACCCGGGTCTGGCCGAGCAGCAGGATCATGCACACGGTGGTGAGGCCGACGGCGGCGCCGAAGCTGATGACACCCGCGTAGAAGGGATGCCCGGTTGCCTTGAAGGCGTCGGCGAGTGGTGCGTCCACGGTGAGTTCGGTGTAGCGCTGCATCCCGGTGACGACGATGGAGACGGCCACGTAGAGCACGGTGCAGATGAGCAGCGAGCCGATGATGCCGCGCGGCATGTCGCGCTGCGGCACTTTCGTCTCCTCGGCGGCCGTGGCGACGATGTCGAAGCCGATGAAGGCGAAGAAGACGACGGAGGCGGCGGTGAAGATGCCCATCACACCGAAGTTGGTGGGCGCGTAGCCGAACATCAGCTGGATCAGAGGGGACGCGAGTCCGGCGCCCGCGGGCTGTTCCTGGGCTTTGGGGATGAACGGCGAGTAGTTCGCGGAGTCGATGAAGAACGCGCCGGCGATGATGACGATCAGGACCACGGTCAGTTTGACGGCCACGACCACCGCGGTGACCCGCGCGGAGAGCTTCATCCCGAGGACGAGGATCGCGGTCAGCAGCAGGACGAGAAGGAACGCCAACAGGTCGAAGCCGAAGCCCGTTTCCTCGTTGGTGCCCGCGAGGGAGTCGGGCATGTGCCAGCCCGCGTTCTCGATGAGGGACTGTACGTAGCCGGACCAGCCGACGGCCACCACGGCGGTGGCGAGGGCGAATTCGAGGACCAGGTCCCAGCCGATGATCCAGGCGGGCAGCTCGCCGAGTGAGGCGTAGCTGAAGGTGTACGCGGACCCGGCCACCGGCACGGTCGACGCGAACTCCGCGTAGCAGACGGCCGCGAGGGCGCAGACGATGCCCGCGGCGACGAAGGCGAGGGCGGTGGCGGGGCCCGCGTTGTTCTTGGCGACGGCGCCGGTGAGGACGAAGATGCCGGTGCCGATGATCACGCCGACACCGAAGACCGTCAGATCCAGCGCGGAGAGCGACTTCTTGAGCGCGTGCTCGGGCTCTTCGGTGTCCTGGATGGACTGTTCGACGCTCTTCGTGCGGAACATCGAATTTCTTCTGGGCCCCGTGTCGTGCTGGGTGGTCACCGGCGTACCTCCGAGTGCGTGGTTGCCGCCATGATCGAGAGGTGCTCGGCAACGCCGGTGCCCCGGAGCGTTTTTTTCACACGGATGGGCCGGTCGGACCACCCGTACAGGGAGTCCGACCGGCCCATCCGCCGGTGCGTTTCCGGGCGGCGTCAGTCGCGGGTGATCTCCTCGGCCGAGGGCTCACCGGCCATGCGGCCGTCGATCCGCGACACGAGGCCGGTGACCTGACGCGCGATGTCCGGGGCGGTCAGCCCGATCTCGGCCAGCAACTCCTTGCGCGAGGCATGGTCGAGGAAGCGGGCCGGGATGCCGAAGTCCCGCAGGGGGATGTCGATGCCGGCGTCGCGCAGCGACTGGGCGACGGCCGAACCGACGCCGCCCGCACGGCTGTTGTCCTCGACGGTGACCACGACGCGGTGCTGCTCGGCGAGCGGCGGGAGCGCCTCGTCCACGGGCTTGACCCAGCGCGGGTCGACCACGGTGGTGGAGATGCCCTGCTTGTCGAGGAGATCGGCGATCTCCAGACACATCGGGGCGAGCGCGCCGACAGACACGAGCAGGACGTCCGCCGGGCCCTGGGACGGGCGGTGCAGCACGTCCATGCCGCCGACCTTGCCCACGGCGGCGACCGCGGGACCGACGGCTCCCTTGGAGAAGCGCACCACGGTCGGGGCGTCATCGACCGTGACGGCCTCGCGGAGTTGGGCCCGTACCTGGTCGGCGTCGCGCGGGGCGGCGATCCGCAGGTTCGGTACGCACTGGAGGATCGACATGTCCCACATGCCGTTGTGGGAGGCGCCGTCGGTGCCGGTGATGCCGGCCCGGTCGAGGACGAACGTCACGCCGCAGTTGTGCAGGGCGACGTCCATCAGGACCTGGTCGAAGGCGCGGTTGAGGAAGGTGGCGTACACGGCGAAGACGGGGTGGAGTCCGCCGGTGGCCAGACCGGCCGCCGACACCGCCCCGTGCTGCTCGGCGATCCCCACGTCGTACACCCGGTCCGGGAACGCCTTCGCGAACTTCTCCAGGCCGACGGGCTGGAGCATCGCGGCGGTGATGGCGACGATGTCCGCGCGCTCGTTGCCGAGTTTGACCATCTCCTCGCCGAACACCGAGGTCCAGTCGACGCCGGAACTGGCGATCGGCAGACCGGTGTCGGGGTGGATCTTGCCGACGGCGTGGAAGCGGTCGGCCTCGTCCTGGAGCGCGGGCTGGTAGCCGCGGCCCTTCTCGGTGAGGCAGTGGATGATGACCGGGCCGCCGAAGCGCTTGGCGCGCTGGAGGGCCGACTCCATCGCCTCCACGTCGTGTCCGTCGATCGGGCCGACGTACTTGAGGCCGAGGTCCTCGAACATGCCCTGGGGGGCGATGAAGTCCTTGAGGCCCTTCTTCGCGCCGTGCAGGGTCTCGTAGAGGGGGCGGCCGACGACGGGGGTGCGCTCCAGGATGTCCTTGCCGCGGGCCAGGAAGCGTTCGTACCCGTCGGTGGTGCGCAGGGTCGCGAGATGGTTCGCGAGGCCGCCGATGGTGGGCGCGTAGGAACGCTCGTTGTCGTTGACGACGATGACGAGCGGCCGGTCCTTGGCGGCGGCGATGTTGTTCAGCGCCTCCCAGGCCATGCCGCCGGTGAGCGCGCCGTCGCCGATGACGGCGACCACGTGGTCGTCGCGGCCCAGCACCTGGTTGGCCTTGGCGAGGCCGTCGGCCCAGCCGAGGACCGTGGAGGCGTGCGAGTTCTCGATGATGTCGTGCTCGGACTCGGCCCTGGACGGGTAGCCGGAGAGGCCGCCCTTGCTCTTGAGCCTGCCGAAGTCCTGACGTCCCGTGAGCAGCTTGTGCACATAGGACTGGTGGCCGGTGTCGAAGAGGACCTTGTCCTTGGGCGAGTGGAAGACCCGGTGGAGGGCGATCGTCAGCTCGACGACCCCGAGGTTGGGACCGAGGTGTCCGCCGGTCTTGGAGACGGCGTCGACGAGGAAGGACCGGATCTCTCCGGCGAGCTGCTCCAACTGCTCCGGGCCGAGGCGGTCCAGATCACGCGGGCCCTTGATCCGGGTCAGCAGGTCCCATCCGTCGCCCACCGCCGCCTCGGGCGGTCGCGCTGCGCGCGGCTGTGTCACCGTGCCTCCTTGCGTTGGACTGATCTGGCATACCGGTCCGCCGAGTCTAATGTTCCCGTCGCCACCGGCGTCATCGGGCGGCACGTGATTCACCGTACGAGCATCTGTGCGTATGTCAGACGTACGCCCGTCGAACGCGGCACCACCACACGAACGCGCCCGGTACCGGGCCTCCGGTACCGGGCGCGACGTGCGAGAACCGCTGTCAGGCGCGACCAGCGGTCTTCTGGGTCTTCCGGGTGACGGCGTCGATGACGACGGTGGCCAACAGCACACCACCGGTGATCATGTACTGGATCGGCGAGGCGATGCCCTGGAGGGCGAGCCCGTACTGGATCGACGTGATGACCAACACACCGAGCAGCGCGTTCCAGGTGCGGCCCCGGCCGCCGAAGAGGCTGGTGCCGCCGATGACGGCCGCCGCGATGGCGTTCATCAGCAGCTCACCGGCGCCGGCGCCCTGGTTGGCCGAGGTGATCTTCGAGGCGATGAAGAGACCGCCGATCGCGGCGAAGGTGCCCGCGATGGAGAAGACCGCGATCCGTACGCCCACGACACTGATACCGGCGCGGCGGGATGCCTCGACGCTGCCGCCGAGCGCGAAGATCTTGCGGCCGAAGCTGGTGCGACGGAGCACGAAGTCCGTCAGCACCAGCACGATCAGGAAGATCAGCACGGCCAGGGGCAGGCCCTTGTTCTGGTTGAACATGATCGCCGCGGCGAACGCCAGGACGGCGAGCAGCGCCGTACGGACGATGATCTCGCTCAGCGGGCGGGACGGGACACCGGCGGCGGCCCGGCGGCGGTTGTCGAAGAACGCCGACAGGAAGTAGCCGGCCACCGCGATCACCGCGAGCCCGTAGGCGGCGGCGACGTCGGAGAAGTAGTAGCCGGTCAGGTTGGCGACCAGGCCGTCGGGGTCCAGGTTGATGGTGCCGTCGTCGCCGAGGATCTGGAGCATGAAGCCGTTCCAGAACAGCAGACCGGCCAGAGTCACGGCGAACGCGGGCACGCCCACACGGGCGAAGAAGAAGCCGTGGATGGCGCCCGCGACGGCGCCGGTCAGGATGGCGAGGATCAGCGCCAGCCACTCCGCCATGCCGTGCGTGACGGCGAGGACCGCGAAGGCGGCACCCGCCACACCGCTGACCGAGCCGACCGACAGGTCGATCTCGCCGAGCAGCAGGACGAAGACGATGCCGACCGCGATCATGCCGGTGCCGACCATGGCGACCGCGATGTTGGAGAGGTTGCCCGCGGTGAGGAAGTTCGAGTTCAGGCCGGCGAAGATCGCCCAGATGATGATCAGGCCGATGACGACCGGTATGGACCCGAGGTCACCACCGCGCATCTTGCGCTTGAACTCCGACAGATAGCCGGCGAAGCCCTGCTCGCGGACGAGCAGCCGGGGGTCGACCGCGACCGTGGTCGCGCCGACCGCCGGGGCGGGCGCGTCGTCGGCGGTGCCGACGGGGGCGGAGGTCTTGTCGAGACTCACTTCTTAACCTCCACGTTGCGCGCCGCGCGTCGGGTCACGGCGTTGTCCGTGGCACCGGTGATCGCGGAGATGATGTCTTCCTGCGAGGTGGTGGCGACGTCGAAGAAGCCGTTGTTACGGCCCAGCCTGAGCACGGCGACCTTGTCGGCGACCGCGCGGACGTCCTCCATGTTGTGGCTGACGAGGATCACGGCGTAACCGCGCTCACGCAGCCGCTCGACCAGGTCGAGGACCTGGGCGGTCTGCTCGACGCCGAGGGCCGCGGTGGGCTCGTCGAGGATCACCAGCTTGGGCTCGCCGAGCATGGACCGGGCGATGGCCACGGTCTGGCGCTGGCCGCCGGAGAGCGAGGCGATCGGGATGCGCACGCTGGGGATACGGATCGACAGGGTGTTGAGCAGCTCGCGGGCGCGGCGCTCCATCTCGACCTCGTTGAGGACGCCCCAGGAACGGAGCTCCCGGCCGAGGTACAGATTGCCCACGACGTCGAGGTTGTCGCACAGCGCGAGGTCCTGGTACACCGTGGCGACACCGAGTTCCTGGGCGTCGTGCGGTTTGTTGATCGCGACCGAACGGCCCTCCCACTCGATGACGCCGTCATCGATGGGGTGGACTCCGGCGATCGTCTTGACGAGCGTCGATTTGCCGGCACCGTTGTCGCCCACGAGGGCGACGACCTGTCCGGCATGGACCTCAAGCTCTACGTCGGTGAGCGCCTGCACGGCACCGAACCGCTTGGAGACCCCTCGCAACGCCAGCACGGGCGTAGCGGTCACTTGAACCATCTCCTTCGCCGCCTGGCCGGCGGGGATACCGCGCCCGGGGGTGTTGAGCGCGGGGGTTGAGCAGAAGAGAGAGATACGGGACACACGAAAAGCCGTGAAGTGGTCCGTCCGGCGCCCCGCCCGATAGCGGGACAGTTGAGGGCGGGGCGCCGGACAGGCTTCAGGGCGGGTTTCCGCGGTCTGACGTGTCGGCTACTTGACGCCGAGGGTGTCGCACTTGGCCTTGAACTTCGCGGTGCAGATCTCGTCGACGGTGTAGATGCCGTCCTTGATCACCGTCTCGTTGATGTTGTCCTTGGTCAGCGAGACGACCGGGACGAGGACCGACGGGATGCCCTTGGTGGTGGCACTGTCGAGCTTCGTCTTGGCGATGGAGTCCAGGGACTCGCCCTTGGCGACCGCGACGGCCATCTCGGCGGCGATGGCGCCCTCGGTCGGGTACGGCTTGTAGACGCTCATGAACTGCTCACCGGCGACGATGCGCTGCACACCGGCGAGTTCGGCGTCCTGGCCGGTGACCGGCGGGAGCGGGCTGACGCCGGCGCTCTTGAGGGCGGCGATGATGCCGCCCGCCATGCCGTCGTTGGCGGAGTAGACGCCGACGATCTTGTCCTTGCCCAGGGCGGAGATCGCGCCTTCCATGTTGGCGTTGGCGTTCTCCGGCTTCCACTCCTTGGTGTCGTACGACTTGCCGATCGTCACCTTGCCGTCGAGGACGGACTTGGCGCCCTTCTTGAAGAGGGCGGCGTTCGGGTCGGTGATGGCACCGTTCATCATCACGATGTCACCGTCCGTCGCCTTGGTGCCCAGCTCGTCCAGGAGCGCCTGGCCCTGGACGCGGCCGACCTCTTCGTTGTCGAAGGAGACGTAGCCGTCGATGTCGCCCTCGGCGAGGCGGTCGAAGGCGATCACCGGTATGCCGGCGTCCTTGGCCTTCTTGATCGAGCTGGTGATGGCCTTGGAGTCGACGGCGTCCACGATCAGCGCGTCGACCTTGTTGGTGACCATCGTGTCGGCCTGCTGGTTCTGGGTCGACGCGTCCTGCTTGGCGTTCGCGTAGACGACCTTGCCCTTGCCGTCGGTCAGCTCGCTGACCCGCTTCTCGATGAGCGGCTTGTCGAACTTCTCGTAGCGCGCGGTCTGGTTCTCGGGCAGCAGCAGACCGATGGTCAGCGCGTCGCCCTTCTCCTTCTTCGAGTCCTTGGCGGAGTCGCCGGACTCTTTGGCGCTTCCACAGGCGGCAAGCGAGACGGCCATCGCGGTGGCAGCGGCGGCCACGGCAGCACGTCGGAGATGTGCGTTCACTTCAGAAACCTCCCTGACGAGGCCGCGACGTTGCGGCCGAGGTGGCTGGAAGTCAACTCCGCTGCGGAGGCAGCGTCAAGGAGTAAATCCTTAACGAGATGACAACGGTGCCATTCGTTATCTAAGTGAAGACAGCCGAACCGACGGGCAGGGTGCTCTCAAGCAGCGTCGAATCGCCCATTTCGCTCAGAACGAGAGCGAGTGCGCCGAGCACCTCGGCACGGCCGCCGAGGGCTCCCGGAAGCACCGAGAGCTGTCTGGCCGCACTCGGGATCGCGTACCGGGAGACCGACTCACGGATCGGGGCGAGCACCAGCTCACCAGCCTCGGCCAAATCGCCGCCGAGCACCACCCGGCTGGGGTTCAGGAGATTGCAGAGATTGGCGACGCCGCTGCCGATGTGGCGCCCGACGTCGGCGATCACCCGGCGGCAGCCCGGGTCGCCCTCCCTGGCCAGCTGCACGACCCGCTCCATGGTCAGATCCCGGCCGTGGCTGGACCTGAGCAGCGGCAGTACGTAGCGGGCGGCCGTGAAGGTCTCCAGGCAGCCGCGGTTGCCGCAGCGGCAGACGGGGCCCGACTCGTCGAGCGTGATGTGCCCGATCTCACCCGCCGTACCGCCCGGTCCGCGGTAGATCTGGCCCTCTATGACCAGGCCGGCGCCGACACCGCTGGCGACCTTGATGTAGGCGAGGTCCTTCACGCCCCGGCCGCTGCCCCAGACCAGCTCGCCGAGGGCTCCGAGGTTGGCGTCGTTGTCGACGTACACCGGTACGCCGAGCCGCCCCGCCAGTTCCTCGCTGGGGTTGATCCCCGTCCAGCCAGGCAGGATCGAGGTGGAGCCGAGCGTGCCCGAGACGACGTCGATCGGGCCGGGCACCCCGAGCCCCACGCCGATGACCTTCTGGCGGCCGATCCCGGTGGCCTCGATCAGCCTCTCCACCAGCTCTTCCGCCCGGCCGAAACCGTGCGCCGACGAGGCGTCCACGTCGAGCGGTTCGGACTCCTCCGCGAGCACCTGGTGGGCCAGGTTCCCGACGGCCACCCGCAGATGCGTATGGCCGAAGTCGACGCCGATGACGATGCCCGCGTCCCCGCTGAGCGAGACGCTGCGGGCCCTGCGGCCGCCCGCCGAGGTGGGCGTCACCTCGACGGTGCCGCCCTCCCTGAGCTCGCGGACGATGTTGGAGACCGTGGCCGCCGACAGTCCTGTGCTCCGGGCGATCTCCGCCTGGGTGAGCGAGCCCGCCATGCGCACCGCGCGCACGACACGTTCCAGATTCGCCCGGTGCAGAGACGACTGTGACCCTGGAGTCTCCACAACTGATCCACTCCTGCCCTTGGCAGGCGGCACGACCACCGCCCCCGGCCGGGGTCGCGCCTGTGAGGCCCCGGCGTATCTCCAACTTGTGAACTCTAAGCTCAGCCTTTCGGGTCGCTTCCCGTCAAGACCTTGAGCAGTGCTGGACCTGGATGGGCACGGTACGTACGCATCTGACCTGCGAACATCGGCGTTTTGATGAAATCAGGCCAGTGGTGGTGGCGAAAACTCCCCCTTCAGCTCGGGATGGATACCGAACGAACCCCCCGGACGAGGGCCCGGAACGCCGCGAACCGCCCCCCGGCGAGAGGCCGGAGGGCGGTTCGGTGAAGCGGCGGAGGGCTCCGTCGGCGGACCGGTGGAGCGCCCCGGTGTGAAGCGGCGGGACCCAGGGGCTACTTGAGACCCAGGGGCTACTTGAGCGCTCCCGCCGTCAGCCCGGCGACGACCTGGCGCTGGAAGATGATGTACGCGGCGAGCACCGGCAGCATCGCCATCACCAGTCCGGCGAAGAGCCCGGAGTAGTCGCCCTTGTAGCCCTGGCTGACCGCCAGCTGCACCAGACCCTGCGAGAGCACCTTCTTGTCCGGGTCGGTGTTGAGCACCGTCGGCAGCATGTACTGGTTCCACTGGCCGAGGAAGTTGAAGATACCCACGCTGATCAGACCCGGCTTGGCCATCGGCAGCATGATCTGGAAGAAGGTCCTCGTATGCGAGGCGCCGTCGATGATCGCCGCTTCCGCGACCGAGGTCGGCAGCGTCCTGAAGAAGGACGACAGGAAGAACACCGTGAACGGCAGCGAGTAGGCGATGTACACCAGGATCAGACCGTGCGTGGTGTTCAGCAGCCCCATGTTGTTCATGACGAAGAACAACGGGACCAGCGCCAGGATGATCGGGAAGCTCATCCCTCCGACGAAGAGGAAATAGATGAAGCGGTTCCCGGGGAAATCGAAGCGCGCCAGTACGTACGCGGCCATCGAGCCGAGCACCAGAGTGCCGATCAGCGAACCCCCCACCACCAGAATGGTGTTGAGGAAGTAGTCGCTCATGTGCGCCTGGGTCCAGGCCCGCGACCAGTTCTCGAAGTGGAGCTTGTCCGGCAGCGACCAGGGAGAACTGAAGATGGAGTCGTCGTCCTTGAAGGAGGACATCACCGCCCACAGCAGCGGCAGCACAACCAGCAGCGCCCAGATGACCAGCACACCGTGCGAGAAGACGTTGAGGACGCTGCCCCCGAACTTCTCCTTCTCCGGCGGCGCGTTCACCTTGCTCACCGGCGGCCGGTCGCGCGGCTCCTCGGGCGTCGTGGCCGGAGGCGTGTCAGTGGTCTTCATCAGAACTCCAGCCGCTCGCGCCGGCCCAGCTTCGTCACGACCGCCGCGAAGGACAGCGTGACCACGAGCAGAGCGACACCGATCGTTGTGGCATAACCGGCCTGGGCGTCCCTGAAGGCCGTTTGGTAGACGTACAGCGGCAGGACCGTGGTCGAGTAGTCGGGTCCGCCACCGCCCGGCCCCACGGTCATGATCTGTACGACCGCGAACGCCTCGGCGCCGAGCGCCAGGATGCCCATGTAGATCCAGCCGGCCTGCACCGTGTCCCAGAGCAGCGGAAGGGTGATCCGGAAGAAGGTCGTGAACCGGTCCGCACCGTCCAGCAGAGCCGCCTCGTAATAGTCCTTCGGAATAGAGGCCATTCCGGCGGAGAAGAGGACGACGAAGAAGCCGACCGTGCTCCAGATCAGGACCGCCATCACGCACCAGAGCGCGAGATCCGGGTCACCCAGCCAGAGCGGCTGGACATTGTCCAGACCCACCGCGGAGAGGGCCGCGTTGATGGCGCCGCTCTCCGGGTTGTAGGCGAACTGGAAAAGCAGCGCGACGATCGCGATGGAGAGCACCTGCGGGAAGAAATACGCGATCTTGTAGAAACCCGAACCGCGTACACCCGCGATCGTGGCGCCCTTTCGCTGCCGCCCGCCAACATTGATCATGAAGGCGAGGAACAGCGCGAGGGCGAGCGTCACCAGCGGAAGCAGCAGCACGAACAGCACGCTGTGCTGCAAGGACTTCCAGAAGATGTCGTCTTCGAACATCTTCTTGTAGTTGTCGAAGCCCACCATCTTGAAGTCGGAACTCAGCCCCGTCCAGTCCGTGAACGAGTAGTAGATGGACTGGATGAACGGCCATATGACGAAGATCGCGTACAACGCCAAGGGGGCGATCAAAAACCCCACGATGAACCGGTATTTACCGTGCTGCATGGATCCGACCCCGATCTGTGCGCGGATACCGCCGCTGGTGACGCCTGCTCACTGGTGCTTGTAGTGCTTGATGGACTGGTCCTTCGCGGCGGCATCCGCGTAGCCCTGGATCTTCTTGATGGTCTCGGCGGGGGTGAGACGCCCGGCCATCATCTCGCCGAGTCCGGCGACACCGATCTGCTCCTTCTGGAGCTTGACGTACCAGTCCTGGAGACGCGGGTTGACGACGTTCTCGCCCGCCGTGTCCAGAGCCGCGACGGCCGACTTGAGGCCCGGGGTCAGCTCGATGCCGTCCGTGCCGCCGTTGAGGGCCGTCAGCGACTTCACCTGGGAGGTGAAGTTCTTCGACGACTGCTCGCTGAGCATGATGCGCAGCAACTCCATGCCGCCCTGCGGGTTCTTGGCCTTCTGCGGGACGATGAAGGGCTCACCGCCGGACGCCCAGATGGTGCCGAAGGGCAGCTTGTCGGAGGCGTCCATGCCGGTCGGCGCGCCGACGGCGAGGTTGAAGTCGGCCGGCATCGTCTTGGCCGCCTCGTTCTCCACCCACGAGCCGTTCGGGATGAAGAGCGCCTTGCCCTTCGTCCAGGCGGTCTGCGACTGGATGTGGTCCAGGCCGGGGGTGCCCTGGAGGATGTAGCCCTTCTTGAAGAGCTCGTAGTACGCCTCGAACGCCGTCTTGACCGCCGGGTCCTTCCAGGCGTTCGGCTCCAGGTTGTCGATCTTGTCGAGAACCTCGACGCCACCGATCTTGGCGATCATCGGGTAGAGCGAGAACGGGACGTAGTACGGGTGCTTGCCCGCGTACGTCCAGCCGGCGATGCCCTTCTTCTTCGCCTTCGCGCAGAGCGCGAGCATGTCGTCCCACGTCTCGGGGTATGTCGCGTCGAGGTTCTCCAGCGCCTTCTGCGAGTACCAGACGCCGTAGACCGTGTAGGCGTAGTACATGATCCAGACGGGGTCGCCGTCGAACTGGCCCATCTCGACGATGCCGGGGCGCAGGGTGTCGCGCACCTTCTTGGCGGGGTCGTCGTACGAGGGGGCGTCCATCAGCGCCGTGAGGTCGGTGAGCTGCTTCTTGCCCACCAGCACGCCCATGTCCATCTGCTCGGCGCCGGAGTTGTCGATCAGGTCCGGCGGGGTGCCGCCGTTGAACCTCGGCTGGAGCGTGGACTGGATCTTCTCGGTCGCCGCGTGCTTGACCTTCGGGGCCTTCGGGAAAGCCGCGTTGTAACGCTTCTCCGCGTCGATGGCGTACTGCTCGCCGAAACCGCCGTTGAAGATGACGACATCGAGCTGCGCCGTCTCGTTGGCTCCGAGGGGGTTCTTCGCCGAGGTCTTGCCCTTCTCGACCTTCTCGTCGCCGCCGCTGTCGCTGCTCGCGCAGGACGCCAGGAAACTCATCGTCGGCACAGTGATCAGGCCGACCGCTGCCGAACGCTTGATCAGATCACGCCGGCCAAGGCCCTCATTGCTGTGAGCGGAGGTGGATCCCATGCTCAAGTCCTCGCCTTCTCCAGGACTCAGGCGGTGTACCGGTCGCCCGTCCTTCTCGCCTGAGGCAGAAGGGCCCCGCCACCGCGGTCAAATGAAGCTGGGTCGTGCAGGATTGTGGTGCTGATTGCGTACGAGCGGTTGTGCGTGTCGCCGTACACGTTGTTGTGCGTCGTGCGTGAAGCGAGATGTGTGATGCGTGATTACAGCAGGAACGGCCTGAATGGTTCGCGGCGGGGTGCGTCACTGCGTCACGGCACCCAACCGCCCCCCGTCTCCCGGTCCTTCGCCGTTCGAAACCTGGCGAGGCGGACGCCGACAGGTATAGTCCACTCCAGGTCGAGTGAGCAAGATCGAAAGCAGGTTTGGGCGGGAGTCTTTCCCTAGTTGAGACCTCCGGCGGGTTTCAGAAGACCCGCGTGGCATCCGTACGGATCTCACCATATTTTCCGGATCGCGGACGCCGCGATATCCGGCCCACTCGCGCGCTCTCGGCACGCATAGTTATGTGCACATTCAACGCATCGCTTTTGGCGGAATGGCCGGTTTCTGTCATCTCACACCGGCAACACCCTTGACACCATGCGCCTCTTGCATCACTACTTAACCGGCGCATGACTTTTGACAACGTTGTCCATCATGCTTTCGCAGGAGGAAGGCTCGGGATGCAGCGCACACCAAGACCCCGGCACACGCAGTACCGCAACGCCGCCCTGGTAGCGGTCGCTTCGCTGCTCGTCGTCACCGCACACTCGGCGGCTGTCGCACAGCCGTCCAGGGCCGACGCCCCCAAGGACTCGTTCGCCTCCTCCTTCGAGGAGAGCGACACGCAGCCCAACTGGCGCGACACCGTAGAGACCGGAGCCGACGGGGAGAAGCGCTCCTCGGGCGTGACCGGGGAGTTCAACGCCGGCATCCCCGGCAATGTCACCGAACGGGTCGTGGAGCTGCGTGCCAGCGACGAGAACACGGGCGGCGGCGAGGGCAAGGAGAACCTGGTCGACATCCAGTCCAGCACCAAGTGGCTGGCCTTCGAGCCGACCGCCTGGATCGAGTTCGACCTGGACGCGCCCACCAAGGTCGTGACCTACGCGCTGACGTCGGCGAACGACCACGCCGAGCGCGACCCGAAGGACTGGACGCTCCAGGGATCGACGGACGGCAAGGAGTGGAAGACCCTCGATTCCCGAGTGGACCAGACCTTCGGCGAACGATTCCAGACAAAGTCGTACGACTTCGACAATCCGACCGCGTACGCGCACTACCGGCTGGACATCACCAAGAACAACGGCGCGGGTGACGCCACCCAGCTCGCCGACGTCCAGTTCTCCGACGGCGACACGACCACGCCGCCGCCCGCCGACATGCGCAGCCATGTCGACAGCGGCCCCGGCGGTTCCCCCACGGCCAAGGCCAACGCCGGCTTCACCGGAAAGCGCGCGCTGGAGTACGCCGGTTCGCACAAGCCTGACGGCCGGGCCTACTCGTACAACAAGGTCTTCGACGTCGACACGGCCGTGCGCGCCAACACGGAGCTGTCGTACCGGATCTACCCCTCCATGCCGGAGACGGACCTGGGCTACCCGGCCACGAACGTCTCGGTGGACCTCGCCTTCACCGACGGCACGTACCTGAGCGATCTGAAGGCTCTCGACTCGCACGGCGGGCTGATGAGCCCTCAGGGCCAGGGCGAGGCCAAGCGGTTGTACGTCAACCAGTGGAACGCGGTCGCCTCCCGGATCGGCTCCGTCGCCGCCGGCAAGACGGTCGACCGGATTCTCGTCGCGTACGACTCCCCGAAGGGCCCGGCGAAGTTCCAGGGCTGGGTGGACGACATCGCGCTGGCCGTGAAGGCCCCCGAGAAGCGCCTCGCGCATCTGTCGGACTACGCGTCCACCACGCGCGGCACCAACTCCAGCGGCTCCTTCTCGCGCGGCAACAACTTCCCGGCCACGGCGGTGCCGCACGGTTTCAACTTCTGGACCCCGGTGACCGACGCCGGATCCACGAGCTGGCTGTACGAGTACGCGCGCGACAACAACAGCGACAACCTCCCCACCCTGGAGGCGCTGTCCGCGAGCCACGAGCCGAGCCCCTGGATGGGCGACCGGCAGACCTTCCAGCTGATGCCGTCGACGGCCGCGGGCACGCCGGACGCGTCGCGCTCGGCGCGCGCGCTGCCGTTCCGCCACGAGAACGAGATCGCCCGGCCGCACTATTACGGCGTCACGTTCGAGAACGGCCTCAAGACGGAGATCACCCCCACGGACCACGCGGCCGCGATGCGGTTCACCTATCCAGGTGACGACGCGAGCCTCGTCCTGGACAACGTCAACAACAACGGCGGTCTGACCATCGACGCCGCGAGCCGCTCCTTCACCGGCTACTCCGACGTGCGCAGCGGCGGATCGGCGGGCGCCACGCGGCTGTTCGTGTACGGCGTCCTCGACGCGGCGGTCAAGGACAGCGGCAAGCTGCCGGGCGGCGGCGGCAAGGACGTCACCGGATTCGTGCGCCTCGACGCGGGCCAGGACCGCACGGTCAACCTGCGGATCGCGACCTCGCTGATCAGCGTCGACCAGGCGAAGAAGAACCTGGCGGACGAGCTGCCGGCCGACCTCGGCTTCGACCGGGTCAAGAAGGACGCGCAGCGCGCCTGGGACGACATCCTGGGGAAGGTGGAGGTCGAGGGCGCGAACAAGGACCAGCTCACGACGCTCTACTCAAGCCTCTACCGGCTCTACCTGTATCCCAACTCCGGCTTCGAGAACACGGGTACGAAGAAGAAGCCGCGGCAGCAGTACGCCAGCCCCTTCGTACCGAAGATGGGCACGGACTCCCCCACGCATACGGGCGCGAAGATCGTCACGGGCGAGGTGTACGTCAACAACGGCTTCTGGGACACCTACCGGACGACCTGGCCCGCGTACTCCTTCCTGACGCCCAAGAAGGCCGGGGAGATGGTGGACGGCTTCGTCCAGCAGTACAAGGACGGCGGCTGGATCTCCCGCTGGTCCTCCCCCGGCTACGCCGACCTGATGACCGGCACCAGTTCGGACGTGGCCTTCGCGGACGCGTACGTGAAGGGTGTCGACTTCGACGCGAAGGCGGCGTACGACGCGGCGCTGAAGAACGCGACCGTGGTGCCGCCGAGTTCGGGCGTGGGCCGCAAGGGCATGGAGACGTCGCCGTTCCTCGGCTACGCCTCCACGGAGACCCATGAGGGCCTGTCGTGGTCGCTGGAGGGCTACCTCAACGACTACGGCATAGCGAAGATGGGCGAGAAGCTCTACAAGGAGACGGGCCAGAAGCGGTACAAGGACGAGTCCGAGTACTTCCTCAACCGCGCACAGAGCTACGTCTCGCTCTTCGACTCCCGGGCCGACTTCTTCCAGGGCCGGAACCTGAAGGGCGACTGGCGGGTCCCGAGCGACGAGTACGACCCGCGGGTGTGGGGTTACGACTACACCGAGACGAACGGGTGGGGCTACGCCTTCACGGCGGCGCAGGACTCACGCGGTCTCGCCAACCTGTACGGCGGGCGCGCGGGTCTCGGCGACAAGCTGGACGAGTACTTCGCGACGCCGGAGACAGCGGGCGCGGAGTTCGTGGGGTCCTACGGCGGCGTCATCCACGAGATGACGGAGGCGCGGGACGTCCGGATGGGCATGTACGGCCACTCCAACCAGGTCGCGCACCACGCCACGTACATGTACAACGCGGCCTCGCAGCCCTGGAAGACGCAGGAGAAGGTCCGCGAGGTGCTCGGCCGCCTCTACACCGGCAGCGAGATCGGGCAGGGCTACCACGGCGACGAGGACAACGGCGAGCAGTCGGCCTGGTACCTCTTCTCCGCGATGGGCTTCTACCCGCTGGTGATGGGCAGCGGGGAGTACGCGGTGGGCTCGCCGCTCTTCACGAAGACGACGGTGCACCTGGAGAACGGGAGGAAGCTCGTCGTCTCGGCGCCGGAGAACAGCGACAAGAACATCTACGTGCAGGGCCTGAAGGTCAACGGCAAGGCGTGGAACTCCACGGCGCTGCCGCACGACCTGCTCGCCAAGGGCGGCACGCTGGAGTTCGACATGGGCGCGGAGCCGTCGGCGTGGGGCACGGGCAAGGACGCGGCGCCGGTGTCGATCGCCAAGGACGACAAGGTGCCTTCGCCGAGGACCGACGCGGTGACCGGCTCGGGCGCGCTCTTCGACAACTCGTCGAAGACGGCGGGCGCGGCGGGCGGTTCGGTGGACCTGCCGGTCACGTCGGCGACGGAGGCGGTCCAGTACACGCTGACGTCCTCCAAGGCGGAGACCTCGCCGCGCGCGTGGGAGTTGCAGGGCTCGGCGGACGGCGAGACCTGGAAGACCCTGGACAAGCGGTCGGGCCAGTCGTTCAGGTGGGACCAGCAGACGAGGGCGTTCTCGGTCACCTCGCCGGGGTCGTACGAGCACTACCGTCTGATGACGAAGGGTCAGGCGGATCTGGCGGAGGTGGAGTTGCTGCGGTAGCGGTTCTGCCCGCGGACGGGGCACCGGCGTTGGCCGGTGCCCCGTTCCTCGTTTCCTGTGCGCGTTGTGGCGTTCAGTGGCTACGCTGGGTCACATGCCGCAACCCAACAGTCTCGACGCGTACTCCACCCCACGGGCCTTCTACGGAGCGGAACTTCGCCGCTTGCGGGAAGAGGCCGGTCTCACCCAGACCCAGCTCGGCGAGCGCGTGTTCTGCACCGGCTCGTACATCGGGCAGTTCGAGTCGGCGACACGGTGACCGATGGTGGACCTGTCGCGGATGATCGACGAAGTGCTGGGCAGTGGCGAGCACTTGCAGCGTCTGGCGAAGCTGGCGCGGAGCACGAGCATCGCGGACTACTTCGCGGACGCGGCGGCGCTGGAGCCGCTGGCGCGGTCGATCTGCACGTACTCACCGCTGGTGATTCCGGGACTGCTCCAGACCGAGCACTACGCACGCGCCATCACGCACGCGTCGCTGCCGCTGGGCGGTCCCGACTGCATGAGTGAACAACTGGGCCGTCTGGTCTCGCTGGGGCGAGCGCGGCGGGTGATCATGCAGGTGGTGCCGTACACCGCGTCGGCGCACGCCTTCGTGCAGGAGACGTTCCGTCTGATGACCTTCGGCGACGCGCCGGACGTGGCGTACACCGAGGGCTCGCACACGGGCCAACTCATCGACGACCCGGCGCTGGTGAGCCGCTTCCACTCGTCATACGATCTGGTCAGGGCCGCCGCGTTGTCACCGATGGCATCCCTCGACTGGCTCGAATCGACGGCGAAGGACTACACGACACCATGAGCGCGACAGCCGACATGACCAGCCTCACCTGGCGCAAGTCCTCGTACAGCAACGGCGAGGGGGGCGACTGCGTCGAGGTGGCGGACGGCCTCCCGGGAGCCGTCCCTGTCCGCGACAGCAAGGCCCCCCAGGCCGGCGCGCTCATCCTCCCCGCACCGGCCTGGACCGCATTCATCACTGGCGTCAAAACCCAGCAGTAGCCACCCCCACGGCACGCGCACCGCGGCGCGCCACCACCACCGCCGACTCAACTCATCGCGACGCGCGCGGACTTCCTGATGTCGTAATACACCACGCGAGTGCTGTCGCCCAATTCCAGTTGGAGCCGCCGCGCCAATCGCTCCCCCCTTTCCCCGAAGTCTTCCGCTTCCTGGGGAGTGCGGAATCCGGAGTCGACCGGGTTGTCCTGATCAAGGGTGGCGTCGAAATCGGCACCCCACTGGTCGAACTCTCGGGCGAGGCCGACGCTGATGGGAAGCGTGTCCGGCGCCACGTTCTCGGAGGCGTGCCCCCGATGCACCCAGGTGGGGAAGCACTGGTAGTCCGCGTGGACACGTACGGTCATCTCGTTGGACACAGTCGGCTCACCCTCGTATCAGTCATCGGGAAGACTTCGCGGATTGGCCCCCACAATGAAGCCGTTGCTGCCCACGGTAACGGCCACGCGCTGCGTCCTGCCCTGGTACGTGAGTTCATAGATGGGCCGCCCGGTCCCCGATCCCTGATATCCGACTATCTCTCCCTCGGCAGCGGCCTCGACGACGAAGTCCGCGATGTCGTCGCGGGCAATTCCCTGCTGCTCGAATTCCGGGGCGTGTTGCATCACGTGGGTCAACCCCGCCCTCTCGTTTCCCTGTTCGAGGAAAATCACCCTTCCGTCTCTGTCCCTCGCGGTTCGGACGAGATCTTCCGGACTGAACCTGACCCCGTTCTCTTCCAGCTCCGCGACATGCTCGGGGTCCACGGCCTCGCCGGGCGGCTGATCAGGGCGCTCGTCCGGCTGATCGGAGTCCGGCGCCGATTCGCCGTCGGGGACGTCCTGGTCGCTGTCCGGGGTGTCCCTGTCGCTGCCGCCGCCCAGTCGGTCCGCCCAGCGGGCCTGGCCGTAGTACGGGATGAACGACGAGCCGACGTTCCAGCCGAAGAGGCCGACAGCCTGGCCGTAGTCGCCGTTGTTCCACGCCTCGCGGACCTCGTCGCCGACGAAGCTGTCGTCCAGTACGGTCAGCCCCAGGTTGAGGGACGCCTCGCCCCAGTCCCCGATCGCACCGAGGTAGTCGCCGCCGGACCACCTGTCCGCCGCGCCCTCGGCGTCGTCCAGCCACTGCTCGCCGAGGTCGCGGCCGTAGTCCACCACGTCCTCGATCGCGGCCCCCGGATCGGTGATCGTGTCCCAGCCGTCGGAGAGGTCGCCCCCGATGCCGTCGATGACGACGCCTTCGAAGGCGCCGCCCACCTCCTCCCCGGCGCAGTCCAGGAAGGCGCCGAAGCCGGACGTACAGCTCTCCCCACCGTCGTCCCCGTCCCCGCCCTCTTCGCCGTCCTCGCGTTCGCCCCCTTCGTACGTCCCGTCCGGGTCGCGCAGGGCGGGGTCGTAGGCGCCGTCGTCGTCGTGGATGTCGGTGCGCTCGTACGGGTCGCCGGGCTCCTCGCCCGGCCCGTAAGCGCCGTCGGCGCTGTGGTCGCGGCCTGATCCCCCGGCGCCGCCCTCCGTGCCGCCTTCGGCAGCCGCCCCGGTGTCGGCCCCGTCGCCGCCGCACGCGCTTCCGGTGATCCCGCAGACCGCGGAGCGCAGGCCCCCGCTGATCTGTCCGCCGACCCCGGTGGCGACCAGCCCCGTGACGATCGCGGCGACCAGGACGATCAGCCCCACGTACTCGGTGGCGCTCTGGCCACCGTCCGTACGCCACTTGATCATCCGCGCGAGCCGGAACGGACGGCGTTCCGCCCGCTCGGACTTCGGCAGCGCGAACCACTCGCGTGACTCCCGCCGGAAGATCAGTACGGTGACCGCGACGGGCACCACCAACTGCGTGACGCCGCGCCCCGATCCCTGGCCGAGCGTCCCCAACGCGCCCACGATCAGCCACACTTGGACCGCGATCAGCGCCCATCGCACCCGTACCCCGCCGGCCCACGTCTTCCGGGCCAGCACGAGCGCGGCCACCCCGGGCGCGGACGCGTACAGCAACAGCCCGAGCGCCCAGCCGTCCACCGCGTCCACCGACGCGGCCGCCGTCAGGGCGCCGGTCGTGCCCAGCACCGTGACACCGAAAAGGAAATAGAGCAGAACCGATGCCGCGCGCAACTCCCGCGGCATCCATCGACGGCCCCCGCCGTCCCCCACCGTTACGTCAGATCCCCCAACTACGGGATCCCCCATACCCGTTGCTGACATAGCACCTGACGCTAGATCAGCGCATCCGTCCCTTCATGGGCCCTGAGGCCCGAAACGGGGCCCATTGGGGCCCGTTCTCCATTGGGGTCCCCTTTGGGCCCTTCGGGACGGAACCGCGCACGGATCCGCACACGCCGAAGGGCCGCACCCCACGCGTGTTCACGCGCGAAGTGCGGCCCCTCGGTGACGCCTACTTGCGGATCAGGCTGCGGAGCACGTACTGCATGATCCCGCCGTTGCGGTAGTAGTCCGCCTCGCCCGGGGTGTCGATGCGGACGACCGCGTCGAACTCCACGCCCGTGTCGGTCGTGACCTTGACCGTCGCGGGCGTCGTGCCGTCGTTCAGCTCGGTGACGCCCGTGAAGGTGAACGTCTCCTCGCCCGTCAGGCCGTACGCCAGCGCCGACGCGCCCTCCGGGTACTGGAGCGGCAGCACGCCCATGCCGATCAGGTTCGAGCGGTGGATGCGCTCGTACGACTCGGCGATGACGGCCCTGACACCGAGCAGCGCCGTACCCTTCGCCGCCCAGTCGCGGGACGAGCCCGAGCCGTACTCCTTGCCCGCGAGGACGACCAGCGGGGTGCCGGCCGCCTGGTAGTTCTGCGAGGCGTCGTAGATGAAGGAGACCGGTCCGTCCGGCGCCGTGAAGTCGCGGGTGTAGCCGCCCTCCGTGCCCGGCGCGATCTGGTTGCGCAGGCGGATGTTGGCGAACGTGCCGCGGATCATGACTTCGTGGTTGCCGCGGCGCGAGCCGTACGAGTTGAAGTCACGGCGCTCGACGCCGTGCTCGTTGAGGTACTTGCCCGCGGGGGTGTCCGCCTTGATCGCGCCGGCCGGGGAGATGTGGTCGGTGGTGACCGAGTCGCCCAGCATGGCGAGGACGCGCGCGCCCGTGATGTCGGCGACCGGGGTCGTCTCCATCGTCATGCCCTCGAAGTACGGGGGCTTGCGCACGTAGGTGGACTGCGGGTCCCACTCGAAGGTGTTGCCGGTCGGGATCGACAGCGCCTGCCACTGGGCGTCGCCCGCGAAGACGTCCTGGTAGGACTTGTTGAACATGTCCTCGCCGATGGCGGAGGCGACGACCTCGTTGACCTCGGCCTCGCTCGGCCAGATGTCTTCGAGGTGGACGGGCTTGCCGTCCTGGTCCACGCCGATCGCGTCGCGCGTGATGTCCACCTTCATGGAGCCGGCGATCGCGTAGGCCACGACCAGCGGCGGGGACGCCAGGTAGTTCATCTTGACGTCGGGGTTGATCCGGCCCTCGAAGTTGCGGTTGCCGGAGAGCACCGCGGCGACGGCCAGATCGTTCTCGTTGACCGCCTTGGAGATCTCCTCGTCCAGCGGACCCGAGTTGCCGATGCAGGTCGTGCAGCCGTAACCGACCAGGTTGAAGCCGAGCTTGTCCAGGTACGGCGTGAGGTTGGCCTTGTCGAAGTAGTCCGTGACGACCTTCGAGCCCGGCGCCAGGGTCGTCTTGACCCACGGCTTGCGGGTGAGGCCCTTCTCGACGGCCTTCTTGGCGACGAGCGCGGCGGCGACCATCACGTACGGGTTCGAGGTGTTGGTGCAGGAGGTGATCGCGGCGACGGTGACGGCGCCGTGGTCGATCTCGTACGTCGAACCGTCCGGCGTGATGACCAGGGTCGGGCGGGTCGGCACCCCGTTGGAGGTGGCCGGCGAGTCGGAGGCCGGGAAGGACTCCTTGCCCGCCTCCTCGTCGTCCGTCACGTAGTTGCGCACGTCGAGCGCGAACTGCTCCTTGGCGTTGGCCAGCACGATGCGGTCCTGCGGGCGCTTGGGGCCCGCGATGGACGGGACGACCGTGGCGAGGTCCAGCTCCAGCTTCTCGGAGAAGTCGGGCTCGGCGGCCGGGTCGAGCCAGAGGCCCTGTTCCTTGGCGTACGCCTCGACCAGCGCGAGCTGCTGCTCGTCGCGGCCGGTCAGCTTCAGGTACTTGATGGTCTCGGCGTCGATCGGGAAGATCGCGGCGGTGGAGCCGAACTCCGGCGACATGTTGCCGATGGTGGCGCGGTTGGCGAGCGAGGTGGCGCCGACGCCCTCGCCGTAGAACTCGACGAACTTACCGACGACGCCGTGCTTGCGCAGCATCTCGGTGATCGTGAGGACCAGGTCGGTGGCGGTGGTGCCGGGGGTCAGCTCGCCGGTCAGCTTGAAGCCGACGACGCGCGGGATGAGCATCGAGACGGGCTGCCCGAGCATCGCGGCCTCGGCCTCGATCCCGCCGACGCCCCAGCCCAGCACACCGAGGCCGTTGACCATGGTGGTGTGCGAGTCGGTGCCGACGAGGGTGTCGGGGTACGCCTGGCCGCCCCGGACCATGACGGTGCGGGCCAGGTGCTCGATGTTGACCTGGTGGACGATGCCGGTGCCGGGCGGGACGACCTTGAACTCGTCGAATGCGGTCTGGCCCCAGCGAAGGAACTGGTAACGCTCCTTGTTGCGGCCGTACTCCAGCTCCACGTTCTGCGCGAAGGACTCCGGCGTGCCGAACTTGTCGGCGATGACGGAGTGGTCGATGACCAGCTCGGCCGGGGCCAGCGGATTGATCTTCGCCGCGTCGCCGCCGAGCTCCTTGACGGCCTCACGCATGGTGGCGAGGTCCACGACGCAGGGCACGCCGGTGAAGTCCTGCATGATCACGCGGGCCGGGGTGAACTGGATCTCCCGGCTCGGCTGCGCCTGCGAGTCCCACCCACCGATCGAACGGATGTGGTCGGCGGTGATGTTCGCGCCGTCCTCGGTGCGGAGCAGGTTCTCCAGCAGCACCTTCAGGCTGTAAGGGAGGCGCGCTGAGCCCTCGACCTTGTCCAGCCTGAAGATCTCGTACGACTCGTCGCCCACGCGCAGCGTGCTGCGGGCGTCGAAGCTGTTCGCCGACACGACAGTCTCCTTCATGAATGTGCGCGTACTACCGCGCCGCGACGCATGTGCGGCTGTGACGCCGCGCGGTGCCGCCAACGGGCTGCTCGCCGATCCGCTAAGGTAAGGCTTAGTTAGGTTCGCCTTACTGCCTGGCGGCTGCGGTACGCCTTCGGCAGATATCTCGATGTCGAGATAACTCTAGTACATGACCGCTGCGAGGTCATGCCCGGGAGCCATGTGTTCGCGCCCGGATACGACGGTGTCGACCTGGCGGCGTCGCACACCGCCTGGGGGGTCCTCGCAGGGCCGGCGACAGCCGCCGCCCCTTCGCTATTTGAGGATCCGGTACTTGAGGTGGGTGGCGCCGGGAGTGTCGACCACGCGGATCGGTTCGAGGTCGTGCGAGCCCAGCCCGAGGTTGTCGAAGAGCCGGAGACCGGCGCCGAGCAGCACGGGGATCACATGCAGCTGGAGCTCGTCGACGAGGCGGGCCTTCAGATACTGCTGGACGGTATCGGCGCCGCCCGCGATGTCGACGTTACGGCCGTCCGCGGCGGCCTTGGCCTGGTCGAGCGCGCTGTGGATGCCGTCGGCGACAAAGGTGAAGGTCGTGCCGCCCTCTTTGACGAGGGTGGGCGCGGGGCGGTTGGTCAGGACGAAGACCGGGGCGCGGAACGGCGGGTTGTCCCCCCAGAAGTCCACCCCGGAGTCGTACATGAGCCGGCCCATGACCACGGAGCCGGTCGCCTCGAACCACTCGCGCATGATCTCGGAGTCGCGGTCGGCCTCACCGCCGCCGAGGCCCGCGCGCTCGCGCCAGCTGGACCGGGCGTGGATCCAGCCGCCGATCTGGTCGGCGCCGTGGCCTCCAGGGTTGGCCACGCTGTGTCCAGTACCGGCGATATAGCCGTCGAGCGACATGGTCATGTCGGCGGTGACGGTGACCGTCATGAGGGTGCTCCTTCATTTCCAGGAAAGTTCCGTACGTGGACGTCCGGCGTGAAGGCGTCGATCGGCGGACGTCGAATTCGACGTGCGCGGATCACTTGTCCGTATGACGCGCGTCACGTCGCGAGGCGTGCAGCGAGCCGAGGAGCGCGAGCGAGTCGGCGTCGGCGCCGCCGGGCGCGGCCGTGCCGACGAGCAAGTGCCGGCCGGGCGTCCCCTGGACGTCGAAGGTCTGGTACGCCAGCTCCGGGTCCACGCGGTCGCCGCGGTCGCCGCGGTCGGCGTCGGGCTCGTCCGCGGTCCGGCGCGGGGCTTTCGGGGTGAGGCCGGCCAGGCGGTACGCGTGGCCGACGGCGTCCGCGTCGAGCCGTAGGGCCTGGGCGAGGGCGTCGACCACCGGGCCGGACGGGCTGCGCTCGCGGCCCTGCTCCAGACGGGCGTAATAGTCGGCGCTGACCCCGGCGAGGACGGCGACCTCCTCACGCCGCAGCCCCGCGACCCTGCGCGCTCCGGAGCTGGGCATTCCGACGTCGGCGGGCTTGAGCCGGGCGCGCCGGGCCCGAAGGAATTCGCCCAGTCCGTGACCGTTCATGGGGCGAAGCGTACGTCGCGGCGCGCCGCGCGGAGAGCCGTGCCCGAGTGCTCCTCGGCGGGCCTGGGTGCGACACACCCAGGAAGTCCCGCCCTGCCTCACGGCCGGGATCCGGCGCATGCTCGCCGTACCCCACCCGTCCCGGCACATCTCCCGGCACATCTCCCGCGAAGGACTCCCCCGTGACCATCCCCGCCACGCCCGCCCCCTCCCCCGCCGGCAAGGTCGTCCTCATCACCGGCGCGAGCAGCGGCATCGGCGAGGCCACCGCCCGGCGGCTGGCCGCCTCCGGCCACCGGCTCGTCCTCGGGGCCCGCCGCACCGGGCTGATCGCCACCCTCGCCCGGTCCATCCGGGCGGCCGGCGGCACCGCGGACCACCACGAACTGGACGTGACGAGCCTGGAGAGCATGCGGTCGTTCGTGCGGGCGGCGCGCGAGCGGCACGGGCGCGTGGACGTCCTCGTCAACAACGCGGGCGTGATGCCGCTGTCCATGCTGGACGCGCTGAAGATCGACGAGTGGAACCACATGATCGACGTCAACATCCGGGGAGTACTGCACGGCATCGCCGCCGTACTGCCCGTGATGCGCGAGCAGGGCGCCGGGCACGTCGTGAACATCGCCTCCGTCTCCGGGCTCCGCGTCGACCCGACGGCGGCCGTCTACAGCGCGACGAAGTTCGCGGTCCGCGCCATCTCGGAGGGACTGCGGCAGGAGAGCCGCGACGTGCGCGTCACGGTGGTCAGCCCCGGTCTGACGCAGAGCGAACTGACCAACGCCATCAGCGATCCCGGCGTGCGCGAGTCGGTGCGCGACAGCATGGGGATCGCGATCCGGCCGGACGCGATCGGCGAGGCGATCGATTACGCGATCGGCCAGCCGCCGGAGGTCGACGTCAACGAGCTCGTGATCAGGCCGACGGCCCAGGGTTGAGGCGGCCACTCTCCGTCAATGTCGGCACGGGCAGACATGGATGGCGGCCCAGCGGAAACCCGTACCGCCAACAGGGCTTCACCCAGGCCGACTTGAGGAGAAGACCGTGCCGATCACCTTCCGTAAGAGCTTCCGGATCCTGCCGGGCGTACGGCTCAACATCAACAAGCGTTCGTGGTCGATCACCACCGGCGGCAGGAACGGACCGCGCCGCACGACGAGCAGCACGGGCCGACGCACCACGTCGATGGATCTGCCCGGCCCCTTCGGCTGGCGCAAGACCACGACGAAGCGGCGCGGCCACTGAGCCGCACGGCCGTACCTCGCTCGCCGATGTGCGCGAATCGGGCCATGATGGGTCACGAGGTGCGTGCGTGCGCGCCTCAACCGCACGGTCGCCGTACGGTTGCCGTCCGCTCGCACGAATGGCGTATCTCAGCAACTCTCTCATCTCACATATGAGATAGCCTGTCGCCATGGCAGACGACTACCTCGTACGCATCGGCAAGCTCATCCGTGACGCTCGTCAGCACAGAGGCTGGACACAGACCCAGCTCGCGGATGCGCTGGCCACCAGCCAGAGCGCTGTGAACCGCATCGAGCGCGGCAATCAGAACATCAGCCTTGAGATGATCGCGCGCATCGGTGAGGCGCTCGACAGCGAGATCGTGTCGCTCGGTTACGCCGGGCCGATGCACCTCCGGGTGGTCGGCGGACGCCGGCTCTCCGGCTCCATCGACGTCAAGACGAGCAAGAACGCCTGCGTGGCGCTGCTCTGCGGTTCGCTGCTCAACAAGGGGCGTACGGTCCTGCGGCGGGTGGCGCGTATCGAGGAGGTCTACCGGCTCCTCGAAGTGCTCAACTCCATCGGTGTCCGTACCCGCTGGATCAATGACGGCATGGATCTGGAGATCGTGCCGCCGGCGGAGCTGGACATGGCGGCCATGGACGCGGAGGCCGCGCGCCGCACCCGCTCGATCATCATGTTCCTCGGTCCGCTGCTGCACCGCATGGACAACTTCCTGCTGCCGTACGCGGGCGGCTGCGACCTCGGTACGCGCACCATCGAGCCGCACATGATCGCGCTGCGCCGTTTCGGCCTGGACATCACGGCGACCGAGGGGCTGTACCACGCGGTGGTCGACCGCTCGACGTCGCCGGACCGGCCCATCGTGCTGACCGAACGCGGCGACACGGTCACCGAGAACGCCCTGCTGGCCGCCGCCCGGCACGACGGCGTCACCGTCATCCGTAACGCGTCCTCGAACTACATGGTCCAGGACCTCTGCTTCTTCCTGGACGCGCTCGGGGTACGGGTCGACGGCGTCGGCACCACCACGCTCACCGTGCACGGCGTGCCGAGCATCGACACCGACGTGGACTACTCCCCTTCCGAGGACCCGGTCGAGGCGATGAGCCTGATCGCCGCCGCCGTGGTCACCGAGTCCGAGCTGACGATCCGCCGGGTGCCGATCGAGTTCCTGGAGATCGAGCTCGCGGTGCTGGAGGAGATGGGCCTGGACCACGACCGTACGCCGGAGTACCCGGCGGACAACGGCCGTACCCGGCTGGTGGATCTGACCGTGCGCCCCTCGAAGCTGGAGGCGCCGATCGACAAGATCCACCCGATGCCGTTCCCGGGCCTGAACATCGACAACGTCCCGTTCTTCGCGGCGATCGCCGCCGTCGCCCAGGGCAAGACCCTCATCCACGACTGGGTGTACGACAACCGCGCGATCTACCTGACGGACCTCAACCGCCTCGGCGGCCGCCTCCAACTCCTCGACCCCCACCGGGTCCTGGTGGAGGGCCCGACCCGCTGGCGCGCGGCGGAGATGATGTGCCCGCCGGCACTGCGGCCCGCCGTGGTCGTACTGCTGGCGATGATGGCGGCGGAGGGCACGTCGGTGCTGCGCAACGTCTATGTGATCAACCGCGGTTACGAGGACCTGGCGGAGCGGCTCAACTCGGTGGGCGCGCAGATCGAGATCTTCCGCGACATCTGATACGCGGGCGCCACCGCACCCCGTCTGACCTGCTATGCAGCGGGCCAGGACGGGGTGCGGCGGCATCTCTGGGACTTCTCTGGAACTTGTGCCCTCGGCGGGCTACGGGCCACGCTCCACGGGCTCCGCGGACCAGCCGCGGCCACGCGAAGGTCGCGTCGATGGCGGCACTGCCTCGCGCGCCGGCGCGCGAGGCAGGAAGTGGGAATACCTCCGCAGTGTGAACCCGGGATCGGAGTGTCCGCGCTCGGCTGGTTCGCCGACGCGCTTCCCGGCGAGCCGGTGGATGGCAAACTCATCGAATGACCCAAAAGCCTGGGGGACACGGTGTGACACCCCCCGGCACTGAGAGCACCGAAGGTATGCGCACAGTGGAAATCGTGGTGGACGACCTCTCCGGCCCACAGATCGCCAGGTTCCTCGACGAGCACGTCCAGCAGATGCGGTCCATCACTCCGCTGGAGAGCAAGCACGCCATGGATCTCGACGCACTCCGCGAACCCGGGATCACGTTCTGGTCGGTCATGGACGGTAACGCCGTCGTGGGCTGCGGTGCGATCAAGAGACTGGAGGCAGGCCACGCGGAACTGAAGTCGATGCGTACCACGACGACGCGCAAACGAAGCGGGATAGCGTCCCTGCTTCTGGAGCACATCGTCACCGAGGCCACGCGCATGGGCTTCACGCGGCTGAGCCTGGAAACCGGCGCGGACGAGTTCTTCCTCCCTGCCAGAAGGCTGTACGAGAAGTTCGGGTTCGGCCCCTGCGAGCCGTTCGCCAACTACCGCCCCGACCCCAAGAGCGTGTTCATGACGAGGACGCTCTGACCCGGTTCACGTGCCGCGGTGGGCCTCACGGGAGGCCGGCTGCTGGCGGCCTCTGGCGACCGCTCGACGAGAGCGCGCCGACGCACGCCGGGATTCCCCAACAACCCCTTACCGAACCCATGTTCGCAGTGCCCACAGAGGTCGGCAGGGCCGGTCATACCATCACGGACCGGGGTTCGAGGAAGCCCTCCAGACCGAAGGTTCCGTACTCCCGCCCGATGCCCGACTGCTTGAATCCCCCGAACGGGGACAGCGGCTCGTAGCCGCCGTTGATCGACACCCGGCCCGCCTCAAGCCGTGACGCGATGCGGTGTGCCCGCTCGGGATCGGAAGAGAACACGTAGGCGTGCAGGCCATAGGCCGAATCGTTGGCGATCTCGACCGCGTGGTCCTCGTCGCGGTAGGTGATGACCGACAGCACCGGTCCGAAGATCTCCTCCCGCGCGATCGCCATGTCGTTCGTGACATCTGCGAACAGGGTCGGCCGTACGAAATAGCCCTCGGGAAGCCCATCGGGACGGCCGGGTCCGCCGACGACGATCCGGGCACCGTCGTCCACACCACGGCGTATGTAGTCCTGCACACGGTTCCACTGCTGCTCGCTCACCATCGGACCGATCGCGGTCCCCGGATCGCGCGGGTCTCCGGCCGGGAAGTCACCCATCTTTTCCGTGGCGACGGCGAGGAACTCCTCCAGACGGCTTTCCGGAACGAGAATGCGGGTGCCCGCCACGCACGCCTGGCCGCTGTTGGCGAAGCCGGCCATGAGCGCGCCCGTGACGGCTTGCTGAAGGTCGGCGTCGTCGAGGATGACCGATGGGGACTTTCCTCCCAGTTCGAGCGTCACACGCTTCAACGTGTCAACCGCCTGGCTGAGGATGATCTTGCCGGTCGCGGTCGAGCCGGTGAAAGAGATCTTGGCGACCTCGGGGTGACGGCTGATGGCGGACCCGACGGTGTCGCCACGCCCCGTGACGATGTTCAGGACGCCCTTGGGCAGCCCCGCCTCGTGCAGGGCCTGGGCGATGGCGTGGGTTTGTGTCGCGCTCATCTCGCTGGGCTTGATGACGACGGTGCAGCCGGCCGCCAAGGCGGTCGCGAGCTTGTCGCAGATGAAGAACGCGTCGGAATTCCACGGCGTGATCAGGCCGGCGACACCGACCGGCGCCAACTCGACGGTTGCCCGACCGATCTGTCGCGTGAAGTCGAAACTCTCCAGCGTCTCGATCATGTCGGCGAACGCGGTGACGGTGCTGTCGACCATGTACGTGTTGCGCCGCGGCGCGCCGTACTCCGTGAGAATGGCTTCCAGGATGTCCTCGCTCCGGGCGGCGACCGCGATCTGAAGCCGGCGCAGCGCGTCGATCCGCTCTTCTTTCGATGTCGCGGACCAAGCCGGCAGGGCGCGCTTCGCCGCCGCGACGGCCGCGTTCGCGTCCACCTCGTCGGCGAGCTGGACCTGCCCGATCACCTTCCCCGTGGTGGGATTGAACAGGTCGAAGAGTTCCGTGCCGTGCGGGGTGACGAACTCACCGTCGATGTAGACGTGATTGATCAGATTCTGCATCGAAGTCTCCGTGATCTTTTACTGCCGAAGCCCTCAGAACGGGCTGACGGCTCTGAGACCGGCCACCGCGTCAATTGGGCGTGCCGGAGCCTGCCCGTACGCGGGGAGGCATGGCGCACGCGGTGCCGATCTGGGGGTCTGTGCTACTCGGACCGAGCCGAAGATGGTGCCCGCAGCTGTTCGTCGTCGAAGACGATCTCGACCAGCGGGGCGTGCTCGAACCACTCGTCGAAGGTTTGGCGCCGGCCGACCCCGGCCGCGATGTCGGGCCGGTTCCGCAGGTCGAGAACCGCGGTGATCACTCGGCGCCGCGTCGCCTCGTCCACGGGTTCGGCTGTCGCGGGCAGGTCGGCTGCTACCCCGTGCTTGAGATGCACCATGAATCGTGGGTTGGCACGCAGGTTCGCGTACCAGCTGCGGCGGACGGGCATGCCGGTCAGGTACCAGCGGTCGCCGACATGGTGGAACCAGATCTCGATGCGGCGGGGCGTTCCACTGCGGCGGCCCACGGTCGTGATGTCTATCGTGCGCTCGGCCCTGGAGGAGTCCGGCCCGATGTCGAGAGCCCGGATGACAGCGTCTTTCACGGTCACGTTTCCCTCCTCCCGCATCGCAAGGGCCCGCCACCGGGAGTGGCGGCGGTGCGCCGCGGTGCTCGGCTCCTGTCGTTCCCTCCGGGGGGCGATTGATGAACGTTGGGTGAGGGGCCGACGACCGCCATTACCCGCCTCCTCGTGTTGACCACTTGACCACTCCGGAATCAGGAACTGGCTCCGTTACCTCCATCGAAACAACTCCGCGCGTGCCCCGCCAGCAAAATCCTCTTGCGTAGTTGCACAATCCTCTTCAAGAAACGAGTCTTCACGGGAGTGCGGCCGGCGCGGGAGCGGCCACGTCGCGCATGCGCGCCGCATCGCGGCTCGGTGCCGCACCGAACAGGCGCCGGTACTCACGGCTGAACTGTGAGGAGCTGTCGTAGCCGACGCGATGGCCGACCCCGGTGATGTCGTTCGGGTGGTTCGCCAGCAGCAGTCGGGCCGCTTGGAGCCGGATGTGCTTCTGGAACTGGATCGGGGTCATCGCGGTCACGGCCTGGAAGTTCTTGTGGAACGCGGAAACGCTCGTCCCCGACAACTGGGCCAGTTCCTCGACCCGGAACGACCGGGTGTAGTTTTCCTTGATCCACCGCACCGCCCGCGTGATGTGGCTCAGGCTGCTGTCCGCGAGACCGAGCTGACGGACGATGTCACCCTGCTCGCCGGCCATAAGACGCCAGAGGATCTCACGCTTGACCAGCGGGACGAGAGTTTTTCGGTCCCGTGGCCGGTCGAGCAGACGCAGCAGCCGCACCATGGCGTCGAGCAACTCGTCGGGGGCGTCACTGACCGCGATTGCCAGTCGCGCGCCGCTGGTCGACCGCGGTAGATCACCCGGCCCGGCCTGCAACAGCAGTTCGGCGATGACCGAGGGTTCCAGGGTCATCCCGAAACCGAGCGCGGGGCGGTCCGGGACAGCGTCGACGAAGTGGCCCGTCACCGGGAGGTCGACCGAGGTGACCAGGTACTGACCAGGAGCGTAAGCGTAGACACGGTCGCCCAGCGCAAGGCTCTTGCGGCCCTGGGCGACAACCGCCAGCACGGTCCCGGACATCGAGGACCCTGACGAAACAGTATGGTCGGCCCTGCAGACCCGAACGCCGTCGATGGCCGTGGTCGAATCGGGGCGCACATGTCGTTCCAGTAGGCCGCGCAGCTCTTCCAGAGGCATACCGCAATCCCAACACACAACCTGGGGCAACCGTCGGACAGCGAAAGGATTGTGCAAGAAGAGCCCTCGGTACTGGCGGGCTCTCGTGTTCAACTGTCGCCGGTTCCCCGAGGAATCCAGCCCGCGGGTGACCTGGCGTATCCAGCCCGCGGGTGACCTGGCGTGATCACCAGCGGCGAGGCGGTCGCGTACGTGATCTGCCCGGCGGCGAAGCGGCGGACACTGGGTGTGATGTGGCTCCGCTCGGGCGTGCGAGCAAGGGCCGACCTCGACGATGACTTATCGACCTTGAGAGCTCTCCGCCAGGCGACTGCCCCGTGGCAAGCAGCGCCTCCTCCCGCTCGGTCCTTGCTGATCCAGCCCCGCTTGCGCGGCGAGGCCAGGGACTTCGTTTCGCCGGGGGCGCCGAGCTTGTCGGCGTTCAGCTTCGCCCGCCCGTTGTGCTGCACCTCGGTGGTGACCTTCGCGGCCGGTCCGGCCCCTCCGATCCGGTGGTGATGTCGCCATCCACAACAGATCGGAGGGGCCCTCACTCATGTCGTGGCCCTCAAGCGCTGAGAAGCCGCAGCGCCAGATCGGCCGCCGCGACGAGAAGAATGATCACGGGTGCGGCGATGTTGGTGTCGCGGACACGCAGATGAGCCGCGCCGGCGCCGATGAAGTAGACGATGACGCCGACGGCGGCGGCCACCCCGAGCGGCCAGACGAAAAGTCCCGCCACCAGCCCGACGGCTCCGGCAGTCTCCGCAGCCGCCAGAGACCACACTCGATCCTCGGGGAACCCGACCTGCCGCATCGTCTTCATCTGCGCGGGGTCCCGTCGTAGCTTTCCGATCGCGGAAAAGACGAGCAGAGCCGCCAGCAGGACCGAGACGATCACAGTTGCGATGAACATTTCATATCTCTCATGAGTTGGTGTGGGATGGTGCGTGTTCTCAGGGGAGTTGCCATCCGGGGCCGCTGTTCAGCGGTCAGCGGTGGCCTGGACGCGCTGGAACAGGCCCTCGGGGTCGTACCGCGCGGCCAGTTCGAGAACTCTGTCGCCGACGGGCCCAGGGAAGGCCCGGCGGAAAGTGCGGGCATCGGGTCTGCTCTCGAAGTTGCGGTAGGCGCCGTCAGCGAACGGTTCGAGGGCTTGTACGGCCGCGTCCAGCTCGGCCCCGCCCGCGGGCGGGAAGGTGCTGAAGACCGCGAGCACCTGCTGGTGCCGGTGCGCGTACGCGGTGTCGGCGGGGCCGGTTCTGTTGACCGCACCACCGACCGACCGCAGCTGGATCAGCGGCCCGCCGGGGTGAGCCGCGACGTCCATCAGGGCGCGGGCGCCGGCCTCGGTGAGCGCAGGCAGGAGTGCGTTCGTCGTGGTGGACGGCTGCTGCCCATGGTTGCCGTGCCGGTGCTCGCGGGGCAGGAGGGCGGTGTAGGGAGCAAGTCGGGCCCGCACGTCGAGCAGCCGGCCGCCGATCGCGGTGAGCGGTTCGACCAAGGCGCGGATGCGGTCGGGGTTGTCGTCCGCGACCACGGCGGTGAGCTGCAGGACGTGGTCGGGCCCGTGGGGGAGGACGATGCCGTTCACGGTAAGGGCGTCGGGTGCCTGCGCGAGATACTCCGACCAGCGGCGAAGAGTGGCGCCGCGGCGGTCGGCGGTGACGGTGATCTGGGCGATGCCGAGCGTACTCAGTGGCATGGCGTCGATCTCGAACGCCGTGACGATGCCGACTCTGTCGCCGGCGCCTCGAACCGCCCACAGGAGTTCCGGGTTCTGGTCGTGGTCGGCGCGTGTGCGCGTCCCGTCGGCGAGGACGATGTCGGCCGCGCGGACGTGGTCGACGGTCAGCCCGTACGCGCGTACCAGCCATCCGACGCCGCCCGCGGTCGCCAGGCCACCGACGCCGACGTTGCCGTGGTCGCCGGAGCTGATCGCGAGTCCGTGCGGCGCGAGGGCCGCCGCCACGTCCGCCCAGCGGGCGCCCGGCTCAATACGCACGATGCGGGCGCCCGGGTCGATGACCTCGACGGACCGCATCGCGGAGAGGTCGATGACGATGCCGCCGTTGTTGGAGGAGCGGCCGGAGAGCCCGTGACCGCCGCTGCGGACGGACACCGGCAGGCCGGTCTCCCGGGCGTGATCGACTGCGGCCGCGGCCTCCGTCGCGTTCTGCGGCATGACGACGAGCGCGGGGGAGGCGACGGCTGTGTACGTCGAGCGCAGTCGGGCGTAGCTCGGGTCCTGCGGGCGGACGACACGCTCACGCAGGACATCGGGGAGCGGCAATACGGTCATGACCTGCCGCGGCGTTCCGCCACCGCTTCCCGGACCGCGGGAACGACCTCGGAGGCGAAGAGTTCGAGCTGCGCGGCGGGGCGCGCGGTGGGCCAGAAGACGAACGTGTCGAAGCCCAGCTCGACGGCCCAGACGGTGAGGGTGTCGATCCACTTCCCGACCGTTCCGGACAGCCCCTGGCCTCGGTGCTCGGGACCGATGGCGCCAAGCACGTTGTAGACGCGCCGCACCTCGCCCGGGTCACGACCGGCCCCGCGGGCCGCATCGTCGATTCGGGCCTGGAGGGCGGCCACGTTCTCGGGAGGGACGTAGATGTTGAGCGGGCAGATCCAGCCGTCGCCGGCGCGGCCGGTGGCCGCGAGCATCCGCGGCTTCTGGCTGCCGAGCCAGACCTCGACCGGCCGCGGCGGCACGGGCCCGGCCTGATATCCCGCGATCTGGTGGTGGCGGGTAGTGGTCCGGACGGTCTCACCACGCAGCGCCTGCCGGAGAATCCGGACGGCCTCCTCGGTGAACTCGACCATGGCGCCGCCTTCGCGCGGCGCCCCTCCCATCGAGGCGATGCCCTGAGGGCTCGCCCCTCCCCCGACCCCGAGGGTGAGCCGGCCGCCGGCCATGGACGCGAGGGACGCCGCCGCCTTCGCGAGGATCGTCGGCGGCCGCAACTGCAGATCGATCACGTCGGACAGGGCGGAGATCCGGTCCGTCCGGGCGAGGAGGTAGGTCAGCATCGTCCAGACGTCGAGATGTCCCGGCTGGTACGGGTGGTCCTGTACCGCGAGGTAGTCCAGCCCGGCTTTGTCGGCCTGACGCGCGAGGGCGAGGGCCTCGGCGAAACCCGCAGCGGACGGATCGATGCTGACCCCGAATTGGAGGGGGCGTCCAAAATCTTTCATGTGGTCGATGCTCCGCAGACCGGCGGCGCCTTGCAAACAAGGGATTAGGTACTTACTATACGTAAGCATGAAAGAGAACGTCCCCGGTCATGGCGCCCACCACCTCCCCTCGATCCTCGACGAACAGGAGTGCCGGAGCTTCCAGACAGCCGTCGAACTGGTCGGCCGCCGCTGGAGCGGAGCGATCCTGCTCGCCGTGTCCCGCGGCGCGGAGCGCTTCGGTCAGATCGTCGCTTCCGTCGACGGACTCTCGGACCGCCTGCTCTCCCAGCGCCTCAAGGAGCTGGAGGCTCAAGGGCTCATCGTCCGCACTGTCGTGCCCACCACCCCCGCACACGCCGTTTACACCCTGTCCACCGACGGCAAGAAGCTGATGGCCGCCCTGCAACCCCTCGTGAACTGGGGCGTTGCCAGCAAGCGCTGATCTCTCCCCCTCCCCGCCGACGTTCTCCGCCGGTTCCTTCTGCGCGGCGGGGCGTTGAGCAGGAGAGCGACCGGGTGTCGCCGTCAACCGCAGCCGCACCGGCCCGTACGGCGTGGCCGAGGTCGCCGTGGCCGAGACGGGGGATGAAACCTCCACCGGGAGACCCAGCGGCTGTCCATCAACGGCGAAAGCCTCGCCGGCCGTCTGATCAACACCGGCACCCCCGCCAAGAAGTGGCCGGGGGCAGTCGGCCCGGGTGGCGTGGCGGCGAATCTCGAAGATCGCGCCACGGGCGTATTGCCTCTGTGTGACAGGAGACTGACGGAGTGTCAAACCTGTGTCGCGGTCATGACATCATCCGGGAAAGCTTGTTCCGCCCGAACGCTTGAGGCCATCGTCGTGGTGCGGCCTACGACTCCGTACGCCGTAACCACCCCGGCGCGTGACCATCAAGCGCGCCACCGTTCGAGGAGGACCCTCTCGATGGCAGCAGTACGCGACACCACGCGGCGGGCCGCCGTGGCGATCACCACCGCGGCGATCCTGGCGGCGGTACGGGCGTCGGGACCGGCTCCCCGAACAAGCTGCTCAGGCTCGTCCCGTAACGACAACCGCCGCACCGCCGCACGACGCACGACGACCGGGGATCCGGGCGTGGGACGGTACGTCTCCCACGCCCGGGTCCCCGGCCCGCGTCACACGCGGGGGCAGGGGCCGTACGACCGCCCTGCCGTTCGGGTCACCGAAGGCGGGCGGCTCCGCTCCGGTTGAGATGCGCGGCGCATTCGCCATGCCCCCCCACGACACCAGTCATGGGTTGTACCCGCCCCTGGTTACGCCCATTAGACGATCGGACTGGTCCGCGTGCAGTTCTTCCACTCCACCCACGGCCGCGCCCCACCGTTCTTCGGCCCCGTCGCGTACGTCGGATCCCCGGTGATGGTCTGGTTCTTCTCCTCGTGCGTGATATCGATGCCGAACAGCTTGAACCCCATCGTCACCTGACCGGCCGAGATACCGAACCCGATCCCCAGTGAGGCGTTCCACCAGTCGGTGTTGGCCTTGTAGTCCAGGCGGGACAGCTTGCCCTTGTCGTGCAGCAGCCGCTCCAGCGGGCCCGCGTCACCGCCCGGTACCTCCGCCGCCTCCGACGGCGTGGGCAGGGCGTCGCCGGCGGGGAAGTCGCCGCGGCCGCGCAGCCAGTCCTCGACCAGCTTGCTGTCCGTGTCGTTGTCCAGGACCAGCTCCGCCGACTCCGTGTGGATCTGCGACTCGATGGTGCCGCCACCGCCGCCGACGTCGATGGTCACGGGCGTACCGGGGACATTGGCGCCCGCTCCGACCTGTACGCCGCCGCCCTCGCCGTTCTCCTCGCTGGTGGTGATCACCAGCTTCTCCGGGCGGTGTTCCTTGCCGTCCTTCTGCTCCTGGTCGTAGGTGGCCGCGTCGTACGTGACGGCGACCTGCTGCATCCGGGTCGCCTTCCCCTGCGCGCCCTGACCGCTCTTGCCGTCGACGCTGAAGGTGTAGACGAAGGTGATCTTCCCCGCGTCCGGGCCGGTGTTGGTCCGCATGACCACGACGTCCTCGGTCATCGAGCCGGTGAGCCCGTCGGCCGAAACACTGCCGAGGTCCTTGGACTTGCCGTTCTCGTCCTTGCCGCCGGCGCCCTTCTTGAAGGACTTGCCGAAGCTCAGACCGCCCGACGCGTCGGTGGTGGTCTTGGTGATGTCGACGTCCGGCATCCGCTCGGGGTTGGCCGACTGCATCTGCGACACGGCGCTGTTCTTGCAGCCGACCTGGCTGATCGGCGAGACGGGTGAGCCGATCATCGCGTCGCACGTGTCCGATTGCTTGAGCGCCGCGGCGAACTCCTCGGCGTCGGCGAGGTTCGCGGCGAGGTCGGCCTGCGGGTCGTCACTCTTGTTGCTCGCGAACACCCACTGCCCACCCTGGCCCTTGCCCTTGCTGTAAGTGCCGTTCAGCGAGGCGCTGCCGCCCCAGTCCTTCAGCCCCGGAATGCCGGCCGAGACGCTGGCCGTGACACCGACACTGCTGTCCGTCACGCGCTCCAGGGTCACCGTGCCGTCCGACCACTGCTGGACCTTGAGCTGTTCCGAGCCGCTGATCTTGATGAACAGGATTTGGATCACGACCGTCGTCTTGGTCTGCTCCTGGGAGAGCAGGCACTTCGCGGGCTGGAACGGGTCGCCGGGTATCCCGCCGTCGTCGCCGTCCCCGCCGCCTCCCCCTCCGCCGTCGTCCCCGCTCCCGCCACTGGAGTCGCAACCCTCGCCGCCGTCACCCGCGTTGACGACCCGGCACACCGCGTCCTGGAGGCCCACCGCCGTGTCGGCCGGGACGGTCAGCGCCACGATCCCCGCGACGACCGCCGCGACAACGCCGATCAGCGCGACGTACTCGACACCGCCCTGGCCCCTGTCGCGAGCCCGACGCGACCTCGGTACGCACTCCGTGCCGTTCATCCGGACTCCTCGCCCAAGCCGTCACCCGTTTCCCGAGCAAAAGAAAGACTAAGGACGAGACAGGGCCCAGACGCAGGGCCTCAGGGCCCAGTTACGGGCCCACCGGAGGTGATCATTCAACTTCGTGATTTCGGACCCGGCCTCCTGGCCGGTGAGGATCCGTATCACCTCCGCGATCGGTGTTCCTTCACTCCGCTCGGCCCGGAATCAACTGACACGGTGCGAGTCGTTCAAAGGACGACGCCAGGACGTTCCCGAATCGGTCGGATTGGGGAACTCTCCCCACCGGTCGCCCGACGTGTTGAGTGGACCCTCGTCATACGGCACGGGCTCCCGGCCGTGCTCGACGGCGACTCGACCTTCCAGGAGGATTCTTCATGGAGAAGCACGGGCCGGAGACCTATGGCGAGCTGAACGCCGACGTGTACGACGAGTGGCACGACATCGACCCCACGGAAGCGGTGAGGTTCCTCGCAGAACTGATCAAGGAGGGTCCCCCGGGACCGGTCCTCGAACTGGCGGTGGGTACCGGCCGGGTGACGATCCCGTTGGCCGCGGAGGGCGTCGACCTGCGAGGAGTCGACGCCTCCGAGGCGATGGTGGCACGCATGCGCGCCAAGCCGGGTGGGAACCGTATCCCGGTGGTCATCGGCGACATGGCGGACGTCGACCCGGGCACCGACGACCAGTTCGCGATGGTGTTCGTCGTGTTCTCCACGTTCTTCTTCCTGATGACCCAGGAGGAGCAGGTGCGCTGCTTCGCCAACGTGGCCCGTCGGCTGCTTCCCGGCGGCCGGTTCGTCCTCGAATGCCCGATGCCGGACGTGGCACGGTACGACCGCGAACAGCGCGTGGAGGCACACCAGGTGGGTCTCGACCACGTACGGCTTACGGCGGTCCGTCATGACCCCGTCGAGCAGCGCTTCGAAGGCCACCACGTACTGATCACGAACGGCGGAATCCGGCTGGCGCCCGCGTTCATGCGCTACGCCTGGCCCAGCGAACTCGACCTGATGGCCCGTCTGGCGGGCCTGGAATCCAGCGGCCGGTGGGGCGGCTGGCGTGGTGAGAAGTTCAGCGGCGAGGGCAACTACGTGACCGTCTACGAGAAGCCCGCGACGCCGGCCTCCTGATCGTCCGGCGGACCGGGGCGTCGCCGAGCACTGCGACGCCCCGGCTTTACGCCGCGGTGCTCAACCCGGACTCGTTGCCGCTCAGCCGACGCGCGGCCACGAACACCAGCGGTGGCAGCAGGACGCACTGCGCGGCGACGGCCAGCCAGAACCCCGCAAGCAGCTCCGCCCGTTCGAACAGCCCGTACACGGTGCCGCCGACCACACCACTGAGCAACGCGCCCACGCCGACCGCCAGTCGCTGCTGGCCGAACGTCACCGCGGCGGAGCGTTTCGACAGCGCCAGCGCCTCCAGTTCGTTCTTCAGGAACAGCACACCGGTGCCGACGCTCATCGCGGCGGCACCGGCCGCCACACCGGCGGGACGACCGGTGGCGAACGCGGCCATGCCAACCGCCATGAAGGAGAAGCCGATCGCCATCGCCATCGAGTGGCGCGTCCGGCCGACCCATCGTGCCGCCAGCGGCTGGACCACCACCAGGCCGAACGAGTAGCCCATCATGATCGTGCCGTACAGGGCAGTGGCCAGCCGCCCCTCCGCGTATACGGACAGGTATTGGTAGAACTGCATGTAGAGATAATGAGTGAGTGCCGTCACCGCGAAAGGCACGCGGGCCAGGCCGCGCAGCACCCGCCGGAAGGGCTCCACGGCCGGCTGCCCGCCCTCGGCCGGACGCTCGGGGCACAGGAGAAAGTGGCCGGCCAGCAGCACCGAGTAGAGGGCCGTGCTGAGAGTGAACAGCAGGGCGGGTTCACGGAGGAACAGTGCCCCGGCCACCGGCCCGAGTGCGATGCCGAGGTTGCTGGCGGCGTTGCCCGCGGATACCACCTGCGGGCGCTGCTCGGCTGTCGCCGACTGCACCAAATAGGCGCGGTACGCGGGCGAGTAGAGCGCACCCGCGCCGCAGCTGAGGAAGAGGGCCACCACCATCAGCGCGGGCTCACCCATCCCGCCCAGGTATGTCAGCGCCCCCAGGGTGTACAGGCAGGTGGCGAGCACCAGGCACCGTTTCAGACCGATCCGCTCGGCGAACGCGGCGGTGAACGGTGCGCCGGCGAACTGCACCAGCGTGGCCGCGCCGAGAATGACGCCGACCTGCGCGATCCCGACGCCCAGCCGCTCACGCAGCAGAACGGCAAGGTACGGGTAGACGGCGAAGGTGCCGATATTGATGAGCAACCCGCCCACCAGCAGCGCGAGTTGTGCGCCGGTGAGGACGCGCCACGCCTGGAGCGCAGGGAAGCCCCGCCGTCGGGTGCTCGCGGAGGGTGGTGTCGACGTGGTCATCGGCGGCCGGCCCAACACCTGGCGTCTTCGCGTCCACGCACTGCCGCCTCCCTCCTTCGAACAGCCCGCCCCCTGCCTGAGAAGTCGTCGGCGACGCTCATCGAGTTCCCGGCGGGTTCGGACGGGCGCGCCGGAAGTCGGCCGTAGCTGTCGTCGTGCGCCCGCCGGGGATTACGGGACAGCCCTTGGGGGCGGAATGGCGAAGGAGCTGACGGATCCCAGTGGTAATTCTTCGGGAACCCCTTTTCGGTGCTTCGTGAGCGTCGCGCCAAGGATTCTTCGGTTTCCCTGGAAATAAGGGAGCCTTCGGTCCCGATTCTCCGAATCCACCATGCGTCCGGCGGAAAACGCCTGCGTGGCGTCAGACCCGGTCGGCCGAGTCGGTCGCGCGCTCCTCCGCGGGCGCGGGCGCGGGGGCCGCGGGCTTTGCCGGACCGGCGGCTCGGGGCCGGAGCCTGAGAACAACGGCGACGACGGCCAGCGTGAACAGCACCAGGCCCGCCCAGATCACCCACTTGTGCGGCCACGGCACAAGAGCGCCGTCCTTGGGCGAGCGGCCGCCGTCCACGCCGGTGACGACGACCGCCACGAGCCCCAGGATCGTGGCCACCACAACGATCCTGCCGAGCAGCCGCGCACTGATCGGCAACGCGACGTCACGGCGCCGGGGGCCGCGCAGTCGCAGGCGTTCGCCCGGACGGGCCGGTGCCATCAGACGGACCAGGAGCAGGACGGCGATCGGGATCTGCAAGGCCCACACCATGGTGCGGAAGGGGCCGTCGAACCACGCCTGGCTGCTGTACAGCAGCGTGTGCCAGGCGCTGAGGACGTAGACCACGATGACGAAGCGGTGCAGGGCCAGCCACATGCGCGAACCGGTCCGGTGCCGCAAGTAGAAGGCGAGACCCAGCGGGATGGCCAGGTACATGGCCAGCAGGCCGATCAGGATGGCGACACGGCCGGTGCCGGTGGCGTATCCGCCGGGGACGAAGACGTCGACGAACGCGGTCCACACACTGCGTCCGAGCGACCACTGATCCTGGTTGGTCTTGATCTGGTCGGTGAAGAAGAAGAGCGCGTGCATGAACATCAGACCGATGGTGGTCAGGCTCGTGGTGCGGTGCCACTTCTCCAGCCGGGCCGCCGGCAGCCGGTCCCAGCGGGGTCTCGGACCGGAGCGCATCAGCCCGAATATCACGGTCCCGTAGGCCCACAGCATCGCTGACCAGCCGAACGCCTGGCACATCCAGTACATCCAGTACTCGCCCGCGTCCGCCATCGCCGGCATGAGCTTGACGGTCGCCGATGTCCCGTTCTCCGCACGGACGTAGAGCAGCCAGTAGATCAACACCGTGACCACCAGGGCCAGTGAGGCGTCCGGCACCGCACCTCGCAGATCGGCGCGCAGACCGGCCCAGTCGAAACGGGCACGCTCCTTCCCCTGACGCGAAGAAGGCGTCACCGCCCCCGAGGACTTCGCCATCACTCAACTCCGGTTCCCGTACGGCGTGCCACGGGACACCGATGGTGAAAAGCCCGCGGCAACGTTGGTCTGTACCACGCTTCCTGCGGTGGAGAGTAACGATGATTTCCCCACCACGGAAGACAGCGATCCGGACTCCGCATTTCACGGGCATTCGAAAAAACATCACTATCTCCGGGAACTTATCGGGGGAGTTGAACGACTGGAGTGGCGGTCACACCGACAACGCGGACACGTCCGGGAACTGGACGCGGATTTCTCCCGACACCTTGTGCAGAGATGAATCCAGGGAGGTCGGCGGGTACACGGCCAAGGACGGGCCGGGCGTGAACCACGTCATCGCCGACCGGGGATTCCTGCGCCGGCTGGCCGCCTCGGAAGCGCTCCCGGTGGGGATCTGTACCGGCGTCATGGTGCTGTCTGCCGCAGGGCTGGCCAAGGGGCGCAATGCCACCACGCACGCGGGGGCGAAGGCGGATCTGGCCGCCCAAGGCGCGACGGTGATCAACGCACGCGTGGTCGACGACGGCGACCTGATCACCGGCGGTGGCATCACCTCCGGACTGGACGTCGCGCTCTGGCTGGTGGAGCGGTTCGTGGGCGCGGAACTCGGCGCAGCGGGTGGAGACGGTACTGGAGTACGAGCGGCGAGGGACGGTGTGGCGGCGGGCGTGAGCCTCGGGACGCCGATGCGCTCGGTCAACTGCCCGAGCGCGTCGCGAGTCCGTGATCCTCATGGAGTCGGCCCCCGCGCCCGTGGTCGAAGGCCCGGTGTCGCCGCCAGGTGGAGTGTCGGGCGGGGTCCTTCGGGGCCGGGGCATTTCGCGTCATGCATACGTTCGGATCCCACGGGCACTCGCAGTTGAAGCCACGGATGAATGGCTGACCGACGACTCCGACAGGAAGTCCCGGACGACCCACGACGGGCGGAGAACATGGCGACGACTGACAGCACCGACAGCAAGAACGGCAAGAGCGCCGAACGCGGCCAGGGGCGTATCGACGTCGCCACGGCCATGCGAAGGGCCGCCGGTCAGCTTGCGGAGTTGCTCCAGTGCGAGCCCAGTTCCGTTTCCGCGCTGAAGGCGACGGACGACGGCTGGACCGCCGACGTGGAGGTGGTCGAGATCGAGAAGATCCCGGACACCACGAGTGTGATGGCTTCCTACCGTGTTTCCCTCGACGGTCAAGGCCAACTCCTGGGCTACGAACGAATTCGCCGGTACTCGCGGGGGCAGGTCGACCACTGAGTCCGCCGCCCTTTCGTATTCGTTCCGGACCGTGTGACACAACTCATCGGAAGGAAGGCCGACCATGAGTCTCGTACAGCAGAGCAATGCCACGAACAGCACAGGCGGAAGTGGATCCGGGAACCTCTACGACGTCCTTGAGCTCATTCTCGACAGGGGGCTCGTCATCGATGCCTTCGTCCGCGTGTCCATCGTCGGAATCGAGATACTCAAGATCGACGTCCGGGTCGTCGTCGCCAGTGTCGACACCTATCTCCGATTCGCGGAGGCGTGCAACCGCCTGGACCTCGAATCGGGCCGCAAGGCTCCCACGCAGCTCACCGACATCGTCGGGGACACGGTGGAGAGCGGCGCCAAAGGCAAGTCGAAAGGAGCGCTGACGGGCGCGGTCGAAGCCTTCAGCGACTCCTTCAAGAGCGGACGCGACAGCGCCGACGAGGACTCCGAGGAGAAGGACAAGGAGCGCCGCCCGGCCCGTAAGTCCACCGCGTCCAGCAGCAGCCGCCGTACCGCGCAGCGCCGGGAGGAGTAGCCGATGCCCACGTACATCTACGCCATCACCGGGGCCGATCACCCGATGCGGCTGGAGGGCCTGAGCGGTGTCGGAGACCCGCCGTCGGACCTGCGGACCGTCAGGACCGGGGACCTCGGCGCCGTCGTCAGCGACACGCCGCCGTACCTGCGGGCCAAGCGGCGCGACCTGGTCGCCCATCAGAGCGTGCTGGAGCGGCTGATGGCCGAGGGGGCCGCCCTGCCGATGCGGTTCGGCCTCGTCGGTCCCGACGACGAACAGGTGCTGGCCGCCCTGGAGCAGGAGCGGGAGAGCTACACCGCCCGCCTCGGCGAGCTCGACGGACGGCTGGAGTACAACCTGAAGGTCTCACGCCCCGAGGAGAGCCTGCTGCGGGAAATACTCGCCGCGTCGCAGGACGTACGGCGACTCAGTGAATTCACCCGGCAGAATCCCGGGGCCCAGAAAGAGAAAATGGCTCTCGGTGAACTCGTCTCACAAGAGATCCAGGTGCGGCAGGGCACGGTGGGGAACGAGATCACCGCCGCGCTGACCGCCGAAGCGGAGCGCGTGTCCGCGGGCGAGCCCACCAAGGCGCACTTCCTCAACATCTCCTTCCTCGTGAAACGCGACGAGGCCGCGGAATTCTCGCAGGCGGTGTACGAGGAGGCCGAACGACGGGGCGACGACTACGAGTTCACACTCAACGGTCCGTTGCCGCCCTACAGCTTCGTCTGACCCCACCAGGTACGCCGGACAGCCGACACCGACACCGACCGGAGGAGTCGCGATGGGTCTCATTACGAACATCCTCACCTTTCCGCTCGCCCCGGTTCGGGGCACGGCGTGGGTACTTGATCAGGTGGTCCTCGCAGCCGAGCGTGAGCATTACGATCCTGAGCCCGTACGCGGGCAACTGGCCGCGCTGGAGAAGGAACTGCTGAGCGGTTCCATCGACGAAGAGGAATTCGACCGGCGCGAGGACGAACTGCTTGACCGGCTCGAAGAGTGCGAGTCCTACCAGAAGCGACTACGGAACAACTCCTGATCACGGGAGATTGAGGTGTACCAGAGATGACAGGCAATGCGAAGATAGGTGTCGCCCTCGTGGGCGGATACCTGTTGGGACGTACGAAGAAAGCCAAGATGGCGATCGGCTTCGGAATGTTCCTGGCCGGCAAGAAGTTGAGCTTCGACCCGAGGCAGCTCGGCAAGCTGGTGGGCAACTCCCCGGTTCTCGGCTCCCTGAACGACCAGGTCCGCAAGGAACTGGTGGGTGCCACGAAGACGGCGGCCACCAACGCCCTGACCCAACGGGCCTCGGGCCTCGCCGACTCGCTGCACCGGCGGACTCTCGAACTCGACGGCAAGGAAGAAGACAGGGAAGAACCTGCCCGGGAACGTGAGGACGACGAGCCCGAGGACCGCGAGCAGGCGGACAACTCGCGCGACTCGGAACCGGACGAGAAGCCGGACGAGGGGCCGGACGAGAAGCCGGCTCCGCGCCGTAAGCCCGCGGCGAAGGCGCCCGCCCAGTCGGCCGGCCGGTCCGCGGCCAAGGCCACGTCCGGCGCCCGCCGGACCGCCTCGGGCGGCGCCCGCAAGAAGACGGCCTCCGGGGCGCGCAAGACCGCCTCGTCCGCCGGCCGCGATGAGCGGGGTGGCCGCAAATGACCGACACCGCTTTCGGCAGGCTCAAGGACGACGTGGCGAAGAACCCCGCCACCGACCGTCTCAGGGAAGAGCTGCAGAACTACCTCCGGGCGCGCGCCCAGCACGCCGTCACCAGCCTCGGGCAGCGGCTCGGTGAGGGTGTCGGCAAGCTGGCCGACGGCAAGGACGGTCCGGGCGGGGCCGTGAAGAGCCTCGCCAAGGGCGGTCAGGCTCTCGGCGAGGCCAAGTCACCGGCGCAGGCAGCCATGGCCGCGGGGACGTCGCATCTGAAGGACACCATCAAGGAGAAGGTGAAGGGTCTGTTCGGCAAGGGACGCAAGGGCGGTGGCGGCAAGTCGAAGAGCGTCACCATCACCGAGGACATCGACGTCGGCGTGCCCGTACGCGAGGCGTACGACCAGTGGACCCAGTTCCAGGAGTTCAGCACCTTCGCCAAGGGTGTCGTCAGCGTCGAGAAGGCGGACGACACGAGCAGCAACTGGAAGGTGAAGGTCGCCAAGTCCACGCGCAGTTGGAAGGCGAACGTCACCGAGCAGGTGCCGGACGAGCGGATCACCTGGACCACCGAAGGCGCCAAGGGCACGGTGAAGGGTGTGGTGACGTTCCACGCCATCACGGACAACCTGACGCGCGTGCTGCTGGTTCTCGAATACTTCCCCAAGGGGCTGTTCGAGAAGACCGGCAACATCTGGCGCGCCCAGGGCCGCCGCGCCCGGCTCGACCTCAAGCTCTACCGCAAGTTCATCATGATGCGCGGCGAGGCCACCGACGGCTGGCGCGGCGAGATCCGCGACGGCGAGGTCGTGCTGGAGCACGACGAGGCGGTCGAGGAGGAAGAGGCCCGCGCCGAGGAGGAGTCCGCCGAGACCGAGGAGGAGCCCACGGCCTCCGAGGAGACGGAGGACGACCGCTCCCCGGAGGAAGACCCCGAGGCCGACGCCGACGCCGAGTACGCCGAGGACGAAGAGCTGCCCGAGGACGAGCGGGACGAGTACGACGAAGAAGCTCCCGCCGACGAGCCTCGCGCGGAGGACGGTCACGACGAGGAGCCCCTCGACGAGGTCGAGGAGGAAGAAGAGGAAGAGGAGCCGGCCCGGCGTTCCCGGCGCCGTACCGTCTCGGCGCGTCGCTGACCCGAGCCGCCGACTGCACAGACAGGGCTGATTCCACGTGTCCGATTCACTGGCCGGTCGTATGGGGACCTCGTCGGGAGCGTCCCCGTACGGCCCCGGCTCGCAAGGGTCGTCCGCCAATCTCGCCGACATCCTTGAGCGCGTTCTGGACAAGGGCATTGTCATCGCGGGCGATATCCAGATCAATCTGCTCGACATCGAACTGCTGACGATCAAGCTGCGACTGCTGGTCGCGTCGGTGGACAAGGCCAAGGAGATGGGCATCGACTGGTGGGAGCACGATCCCTCGCTCTCCTCCCGGGCCCGCCCCGCACAGCAGGTGAACGGCTCGCGGAACGCGTCGGCCGGCGGCGACGCCCTCGATCCGCCGGCGGATCGGCTGGCGCTGGAGAACGAGCGGTTGCGGGCCGAGATCGCGGAGTTGCGGGCGGGTGCCGGGGCCGGTGGCGCACGTAAGGAACACGCTGCGGAAAGCGAGGGCGGGCGATGATCCCGGACGCCAAGACGTCCGCGATGGTGTACGTCTACGCGGTCGGCCGCGCGGGAACACCCCTCGACGGGGCACTCCCCGGTCGCACCGGCGTCGGCGACGGCCCACTGCGGACGGTGCGTGCCGGCGGGCTCGTCGCGCTGGTCTCGTCGGTTCCGTACGACTCCTTCAGCGCCGACGGCCTGAAGGAGCAGATGGAGGATCTGACACAGCTCGAAGTGCTGGCCCGCACGCACCACGCGGTGGTCGAGGCCGCCTACGAGAGCACGACGGTCCTGCCCATGCGGCTCGCGACCGTGTATCTGGACGACGCACGCGTGATGGCGATGCTGGTCGAGCGGGACGAGGAGTTCCGTGAACTTCTCTCCCGGCTCGAAGACCATGTCGAACTCGGTGTGAAGGTCTACGCGGACCCGCGCGAGGCCGTCGTGACGGCCGAACCGGAGCAGGAGCCCGCGATGAGCCCGGGGCGGGCGTATCTGCGGCAGCGCCGCGCACAGCGGCGCAGCCACCGGGACTCCTACGCCGCTGCCGGAGCGCTCGCCGCGGAGATCCCCGAACGGGTGGCGGGCCTCGTCGCCGGCCGCGTGTCGCACCGCCCCCAGCAGGGGGATCTCGCCCAGGGGGCCGGCGAGAACATCGCCAACGAGGCGTATCTGGTGCCGGCAGCACACGTCGCCGGCTTCCGTGCCGCGCTCGCGGGGCTCGGCGAGGGGACGCCGGGCGTACGGGTCGAGATCACCGGTCCCTGGGCGCCGTACTCCTTCGCGACACCGCCGGGGGCGGCGGGCGGGGAACGCACGGACGGCGGTCTCAGGTGAACGGCGAGCTGAGCAGCGCACTGCCGAGCGTCGGATTCGCCGGGACAGCCGGGACACCGGCAGTGGCTTCCGGCGGCTCCGGCGGCTCCGGCGGCTCCGGCGACGATTCCATCGAATCCCTCGCGGGACGACAGGTGGCGCTCATCGATCTGCTCGACCGTCTCCTCAACGGCGGCGCGGTCCTCACTGGCGATCTCGTGCTGTCCGTCGCCGACGTGGATCTGGTGCACATCAATCTGAGGGCCGTCATCCGCTCCATCACGCCCGACGAACCGGCGCCGTGGTGAGCGGCCCGGTGCGCGGCCCGGACATCCCGCCGTACGAGGAGCACACCATGGCTGACGACGACGCCAAGTTCAGGGACGTGGCGCAAGCGGCGGCCCGCGCCTTCGATCTCGTACCGACGGGGCCGGACGAGCCACGCCCCAGGAGCGGGATCGCCCAACGCCTGGAAACAGACCCGGACACGGTGGAGCGCGATCTGATCAAGCTCGTTCTCACCATTGTCGAACTGCTTCGCCAGCTGATGGAGCGCACCGCGCTGCACAGGGTGGACCAGGGCGATCTCCGCGAGGACCAGGAGGAGCGCGTCGGAATGACGCTGATGATCCTCCAAGACCGCATGGCGGAACTCTGTGAGCGTTACGACCTCACGATGGAGGACCTGAATCTGGACCTCGGCCCGCTCGGTTCGCTGCTCCCCCGCGATTCCGGTTGAGGCGGGAAGCTCTCGCTCACCGTGCGCGGGGCGATTCGCCGCCTCCGTCGTCCGAGTCCGGCAGGTGTACGTCGAGGACGTCGATGTTCACCTCGGCGACCTCCAGGCCGGTCATGGTCTCGACCGCGTCGGCGATACCCGACCGGATCTCCTCGGTGGTCCTGGTGATCGGATAGCCGTACTCCACCACGACGTCCACATCCACCGCGGCCTGCTTCTCACCCACCTCGACCTGCACACCGCGCGTCACGTCGTCGGAACGGACCATCCTGTCCCGCGCGGCTCCCAGGGTCCGGGTCATACTGCCGCCCATCGCGTAGACCCCGGACGCGTCACGGGTGGCGATACCGGCTATGGAGGCGACGACCGAGTCCGCGATCGTCGTCGTTCCCTTGACATCACCGTGGTGGCGGTGACCGTTCGACATTGCTGTTGTTGACGTGGCTTCCTTGACTGCCATGACCGACTCATCTTCCTGCGACAGGGAGCGATGTCGCGAGCGACTTCACAGCCGCCGGAGATTTCCCGGGGCGGCCGTACCCCCTATCCACTGTGCTCCGCACATCTCCATCACGCCATTCGGGTGAGCCGGAGCCACCGCGCCCCGCTCCGCTCAGCGGCGTGCGTGGCGGATCCTCAGGCGGCCGAAGCCCATGGTTCCGGAGATCCGGATCGTCGGTCCGCCGGGGCCGGAGTAGCGCGAAGGCTTGTAACGCGTGTCCTTCCAGCCCGCGCCCAGGTTCTCGAACTCGACGATCGCGTCGCGAGGCACCGTGATCCTGGCCCTGCCGGTGCCGAGTTGAAGCTCGATGTCGATCACCGGATGCTCGATGACCGCCCGGGACAGATCCAGGTGCACCTTGCCGAAGGCGGACTCGACCTTGAGGGTCCGGGGTACCCGCCACGGCCCGCGCCGCTGGATCCGTCCGGCGTGGACGGCGATCGTGGACGTGGTGGCCGGCTGCTCCGCCGGGAGGGAGGACAGAGCCTGGACGAGCACGTCGTGCGTCTGGGCGGTGAGTGCCTGGTTGAGGAGCCCGTCCATCTCCTCGTGCGAGATGTGGCCTTCGGCGTACGCCTCCTGAAGGCGCCGCACGGCCGTGTCGCGGTCGTCTTCACTGATCCGTGGCGGCCGGTTCTCCGGCAGGGAAGTCACCCGTTCACTCTAATGCCGGGACCCTGCCGGTCAGGGGCCCCGGGCCAGGTCAGATCAGGCCGGAGACCTTGAAGACGGTCCTGGCCGCGTCGAGCTCGATCCGCTGTGCCAGTTGCCCCATCTCCGTGGCCCCGTACAGCAGCGTTCCCCGGCCCAGGGAGGTGCGGGCGCCCCCGTCCAGCAGGTGCCACAGCCGCGGGTTGGGGACGAGCACCCGCGGGTCCACCTCGACGCTGTCGCCGTCCAGGTCCCGCAGGATCAGCCGCTGGGAAACGCCGTCGGACCAGCGGACCGAGACAAGCCGGTCGGTGCGGACGGTCCGCTCGCGCAGCAGGCCGCGCGAGGCGATCCAGTCCCCTCCGGCGCTGACGCGTGCCGGCAGGAGTACGACGAACAGCAGGACCGCGAGCGCGGTCCAGAAAACGGCGCGCAGGACGGTGAGGTGGCCCGAGCCGCCGTCGACCACCAGGAACAGGGCGAGCAGCAGGGCGGAGCAGCGGATCGCGAACCGGCGCTCACCGGCCCAGTTCTCGTCGCACCCGGAGTCCTTGAAGGGCCCGGCACCGCCGGTGTCACGCCCCGGCGTGGCCGGAAATCGTGCATCAGGACGTTTCATGCAGCAGAGGTTAGGAAGGCCGGCGGCGGGCGGCGGACTCGTTGACGTATCGCTGATGCGGGCCACCGGGAACCCATACAGCCTCCTGACGGCCCGGCATCAAGAAACGCGTGAGGACGCGGCTCTACGCGGTCGACCCGCGTGGGATCGTGGACTCGGCGCGCGCGTTCATCGTGCCGACGGCCGTCGTCGTCGGCACGATCCCCGTCCCCATCACGGTCGGCCTGTTCCGCGACTCCCCCGCAAGCACCCCGGGCGGCGGCTTCACCATGGTGCTGACGTCGCGGCCAGCCGCCGGTCACCCGCCGACGCGCCCCGATCTGCCGGCCACGGCGGCTTCCTGAACGCGGTGTGGAGGCGGAGCCGTGGCGCGGGGCGGTCTCCGTCGGAGTGCCACCCGCTACGACTCCGCCTCTCACACGGGCGGTACGTCTACGAGTTGTCGACCACGGTGATGGCGGCCGAAGGGCAGCCGGACGCGGCCTCACGAACAGCCGCGTGCAGCTGCTCCCCGGGCTCGGCCGCCAGCAGCATGACGATCGCGTCCTCGTCACGCTGGTCGAACACCTCCGGCGCGAGCACGACGCACTGGCCGGCGCCACAGCACAGGTCCTCGTTCACGGTGATTTTCATTCGGATCCCCTTTTCCAGATGATGAGTTGTGAGCGGCGACGCGAAGAGGATCACCCTTTCACGGGCACCCCGCACCAGCCACCCGCTACGCCCGGGACGGGCCCCATGTCGCTCCGGTGGCCGGACACGTATCGCGCCCGCCGCCCCGGCGCGTCAGAGGGTGAGCTCAGAGGGTGAGCTCAGAGGGTGAACGCCTCGACGAGCGTCCAGATCGCGAGCCCGGTCATACACAGGGCGCCGATGCGCTGAACGGTCTTCAGCGGTACACGCCGGGCGATGAAGCGGCCCGCCAGCAGGGCGAGCGCGGAGACCGACATCAGCGCGAGTGCCGATCCGATCGCGGTGGGCAGCCAGCCGTTGCTCGCGGCCAGGTTGGCGGTGGTGATCTGGGTGAGGTCGCCCCACTCGCTGATGAAGACGGCCATGAAGGCGGTGGTGCAGACGGGCCAGAAGCCGGTGACGGTCCTGCCCGCGCCGTCCTCGTCGTCGTCGCCACCGCTGCGCAGCAGAACGACGGCGCCGAACGCGAACAGAGCGGCGGAGACCAGCTTGACGGCGATCTCCGGGAGCAGACCCAGCAGGCTGCCGGCGCCCACGGCGATGGCGACGTGCACGATGAACGCGGTGGAGGTGCCGAACCAGACGTACAGCGGCCGCATCCGGGTGCCCATGGCCAGTGAGGCGAACATGGTCTTGTCGGGGAGCTCCGCGAGGAAGATGAGCCCGAAGGCGGTGATGATCGCCAGGGGGTCGAAAGTCATTCCCTTGCTTTCTGCTGGGGCCGGGCCGGAGCTCGTACGGCACCCAGAGGGCGACGGGAAGAACCACTCGACCCGGCACGACGGGCGACCCGCACAGGAGCGCGGGCCGAATCATGCCTTGGTCGAAGGTCTCGTCCGCCCCGCGTGAGACGCGGTGGCCCGGTGGCCGGGACGCCCTGAGGTGTCCAGTGTGTCGACCAGCGGTTCTCGGGACTACTCCCCTTCGCTGCGATCCACCGTAACAGCCGCCGCGGCGACGGGACAGGCTGCCCCGGAGTCGAGCTTGATCAGCCATTTCTCGCGTTCCCCGCAGATCGTCGTAGGCGTACCGCTACGCCGCCTCGGCCGTGACCCGTCCTGCCTTCACCGCGGACACCAGGGCCGCGTGGTCACGCTCGTTCTGGTCGGCGTAGCTCTCGGCGAAGCCGGCCAGCGCGTTGTCGAAGACCGGGCCGCCGCCCAAGTACGCCGCGATCGCGATCCGGTCGCCCGAGCGGGCGTGGGCGCGGGCGAGCGTCGCGCCGCAGAGTTCGGCGAAGACCCGCATGCCGTTCGGGACCATGTCCTGAGGGACCAGGATGCCTTTCCAGTCGTACAACTGCCGTACGTAGAAGTCACGTTGGCGGCCGTCCAGCCCGCGTACGCGGTCCCATCCCAGGAAGACGTCGCCCACCGCCTGCATGAGCCGCTGGCCCGCGACGACGCGCCGTCCCTGGTTGCTGTACCCACTCTCCCCGGCGTGCTCGGCCAGTACGGAGTGGTCCGCCTCCTTCGCCTGGAGAATCAGCGGATCCGTGTCGTCCTTGCCCAGCAGGAGCAGGATCCAGCAGCGCGTGCCCACGCTGCCCACGCCGACGACCTTGCGGGCGATGTCGACCACGCGGTACTGCCGCAGCAGCTGTCTCATCGGCCCTCGTCGGCCGGCCGCCGTCAGGCCTTGCGGAGCCTGGCCAGCAGCGCCGGGGAGTGGTAGCCCGTCGACGTACCGGCGTGCCAGGACACCAGGTCCGGCGCCTCCGGCCGCGCGCCGCCGAGGAGGTAGAGGGTCACCAGGCTCACCGCGCCGAACACGGTGATCCCCAGCGTGATCCCCACCGACTGCCGGAACCCGTCGGCGAGCCCCTCGATGAGCGCGAAGTGCAGCAGAACGGGGCCGATCAGGAACGCCGCCTCCGAGCGCAGCAGCTCCACCAGTGCGAAGGTCGGGCCGATCTGGATGGAGGGGACGGAGAAGCCGGCCAGGAAGAGTCCCGGCGTCACGCCCGCGCCCGCGCCGAAGCCGAGGAAGAACGAGGCGAAGGGGATGGTCACGGCCGAGTTCGACGTGTCGGCGGCCAGCAGGATGGCGCCGCCGATGGCCAAGCTGACGGTGCCGCACAGGGCCAGCACCGGCGTCCAGCGGGTCGACATCAGCCGGCGGAACAGCAGAGAGGCGACGAGGACGCCGAGGATCTGGGGTGTGACGAGCGCCCCGATCCGTACCGGGGAGAAGGCTCCCTCCCTGGTCAGATAGACCTCGATCAGCTCCAGCAGGGTGGTGAAGCTCGCCCCGACGAGCATCGCGTTGAGCGTGCCGACGACGGGCAGGGTGTTACTGATGGGCCGCACCGGCATCAGCGGGTGGGCCTTCCGGTACTGCCCGCCCACCAGAAAGACCCCGCAGGCCAGTCCGACGATGACCGGTACGTAGAACTCGGGGTCGCTGAACTCGCCGCGCGTGAGCCACGAGACGCCGAAGAACGGCAGCGCCGTGGTGCCGAGCGCGAGCGGGATGGCGGTCCAGTCGAACCTCGCGCGGCGGTCCGGCGGCTCGTTGCGCTCGAAGGTCAGCGAGCCGACGATCAGTCCGATCAGCGCCAGGGTGCCGATGCCCGCGAACAGTGGCCGCCAGCCGCCGAACGAGCCGACGATCCCGCCCACCAGCGGCCCGAAGGCCACCATGCCGAAGAGCCCGAGACTGACGACGACGGCGGTCGTCCGGAGCCTCTCGATGGGGTGTCCGATGATCAGCGGCGGGAGCGCCGCGACCAGCAGCATCCCGGTGAACAGCCCTTGGAACACGACTCCGGTGGAGAACATGCCGAGGTTCTGCGCGCTGAGGGCCAGCACCGTGGCCAGTACGAATCCGCATTCGCAGACGAGATAGACCAGACGCCGCGCCAGCCGCTGCACGAGGTCGGCGCAGGCGACGGCACCGAAGGCGTACCCCGCGTTCGACATGCCGCTGGTGAGCTGGAGTTCGTACGGCGTGGCGCCGATGTCCCGCATGATCTGCGGCTCCATCAGGGCGGTGGCGGTGGTGAGGATCAGATACGGGCTCAGCGCGAGCAGCGCCAGAGTGACAGCCGCCGGGTAGTTCCCGGCCAGCGGAATCCGGGTGAACAGACTCGGCAAAGGTGAGCGGGACGGCAAGAACGCCTCCGGGGCCGGCGTGGGGGACGCGGGGTGAGCAGGGAGAACAGGCGAAGCGGCAGTGACGGGAGAGCGCGGCGGGGAGGGGCCGCGAACCGGCTCAGCGTACGGTCGGACGCCGCCCGCCCCGGCCTGACACGCCCGCCCCGTGCACGAGACGTCCGGCCGCACGCCCCTTCCACACATACCCCATAGGGGTATGCGGGTGGTCGGGACGCCCGCCGCCATCACGGAGGGGGAATCGGGATGAACGTCGAAGGAAGGGCGGGCCGGGCGTCGTCGTGGGGTCAGGAGCCCGCTTCTTGTTCACTGGACGGGGGCCAGTGAACAAGGAGAGTGTGCAGGGCGTCGAGGGCGCGGACCCAGGAGTCCTGCGTCGCACGCGCGTGCGCGAACCCGCCCGCCGCCTCCAGGGCGACGAACCCGTGGAACGTGCTGCGCAGCAAGCGCACCGCGTCGGTGAGGTCGGGCTCGGCCAGCCCGTAGCCGCGCAGCATGCCGTAAGCCAGCTCGACCGCCCGCCGGGGTCCGGTCGCCTTCGCCGCCAGCTCCGGGTCGATCCGGATCGCGGCCTGGGTCGCGGTGTAGCGGCCCGGGTGCTTGTGGGCGTACTCCCGCCAGGCGTCGGCGTACGCGACCAGCGCGTCCTTGCCCGCCCGCCCGGCGGTGGCTTCCGCGACACGGATGCTCTTCTCGTCCGCCGCCAGCAGCGCGATCCGGCCGCGCAGATCCTCCAGACCGCGGACATGCGCGTAAAGGCTCGCGTCCTTGACGCCGAGCCGCCGAGCCACCCGCGACATGGAGATCCGGTCGAGCCCGACCTCGTCCGCAAGCTCGGCGCCCGCGACCGTCACCCGCTGCGCCGTCAGCCCGGCCCGCGCCATGCGCCCACCTCTCGCCGTTCCCGGGATCCCTGATCCCAACCTAGGCCCCAGGAACGGCGAGTCGGATGCGGGCTACTCCGGGCGTTCGGTGATCGTGAGCTTCCCGCGCTTGATGGTGGCCAGGCGGGTCGCGCGGCGGGCGATGGCGCTGTCGTGGGTGACCATGACGAACGTCAGCCCGTGCTCCTTCCAGAGCCCTTCGAGCAGATCCATGATCTCGTCGCGCATGGACTCGTCGAGATTGCCCGTGGGTTCGTCGGCGAGCAGCACCTTGGGCTGTTTGACCAGCGCCCGCGCGATGGCCACGCGCTGCTGCTGACCACCGGACATCTCGGAGGGCACATGGTGGAGGCGCTCCCCCAGGCCGACCGAGCGCAGGGCCTCGGCCGCCCGCTCGCGGCGCTCCTTGGCCTTCGTACCGAGCGGGACGAGCGCCGTCTCGACGTTCTCCTGCGCGGACAGGGTGGGGATGAGGTTGAAGCTCTGGAAGACGAAGCCGATGGTCCGGCCGCGTACGGCGGTGAGTTTCGCCTCGCCGAGCCGGGCGAGGTCGGTGCCGTCGAGCATGACGCTGCCGGCGGTGGGGCGGTCGAGGCCGCCGAGCATCTGGAGGAGGGTGGATTTGCCGCCGCCGGTGGGGCCCTTGATGACGAGCCGGTCCCCTTCCCCGATGGTCAGGTCGACCCCGGCGAGCGCGTCGACGGTGTCCTTGCCTCTGCGGTACTGCTTGGTGACGCCGCTGAGTTCATACATGGTGCGACTCCTGGGCTGCTGACTCTGCTGAACGCTGTCCGCTGACTGGTGGGCGCCGGCTGCCGGCCGCTCGCTACTCGACACGGCGCAGCGCGTCGGCCGGCCGGAGCCGGGAGGCGCGCCAGCCGCCGAAGGCGCCGGCGATCAGTCCTCCGGTCACCGCGAGGCCGACCGCCAGGGCGATGGTGGCGGCGGAGATGGGGGCGGTGAGGGCGATCTCGATGGCCTTGTCGGCGGCCTGCCCGGCCGGGCCGCCGCCCGCACGGACGGCGCCGCCGCCCCCGCCCCCGCCGCCACCGGGGCCCCCGCCCACGGCGCCGAGCTGGGCGGTCAGGGACGGGCTGACAGCGGTCAGCGCGTAGGCACCCGCCACGCCGACGGCGATGCCGAGCACTCCGCCGACCAGACCGTTGACCATCGCCTCGCCGACGACCTGCCGGGTGACGCGTCCGCTCTTCCAGCCGAGGGCCTTGAGCGTGCCGAACTCCTGTACGCGGCGGCCGACGGCCGACATCGTGAGCAGACCCGCGACGACGAAGGCCGCGATGAGAACGGCGATGGACAGCCACTTGCCGACGTTCGTGGCCAGGTCGGACGCCGTGGAGAGGGAGCCCGAGACGGTGTCCGCGAGGTCGGCGGACGTGGTGACGGTGGTGCCCGAGACGTTCTTCTGGATGGCCGACTTGACGGCGTCGATCTGCTGCGAGTCGTCGGCCTGGACGTAGACCGTGGTGACCTTGTCCTTGGAGTCGGACAGGGTCTGCGCCTGCTTCAGCGGTACGTACAGATTCGCCGCCGCGTCACCGCTGTCTGCGGTGGCTATGCCGACGATCTCGAACTTCGTTCCCTTGACGGTGACTTCGGTGCCGACCTTGTACTTCTTCTCCTTCGCGTACGCGGAGTCGACGACGGCCACCTTGGCATCGGTCTCGGTCGTCTTGAACGCGCGGCCGTCGGTGATCTTGGAGGAGGTCAGCGGGCCGAGGTCCTGCTGCGCGGTGTCGGTGCCGTAGACCGTGTAGGAGTTGACGTCGAACGCGGCTCCGCCGCCCCGTACTTCACCCTGCGGTCCGCCGCCGCCCCCGCCACCGCCGCTCGCGCCGCCCTCCCTCGGCTTGAACTCACCCGGCTTGAACTCCCCGTCGACCTTGAGGACCGAGAGGCTGAGGCCGCCCACGGCGTCGGACACACCGGACTGGCCGGCGACCTTGTCCACGGTGCTGGACGCGAGGGTCTGGAAGCCCTGCGGCATGACGATGTCGCTGCTCTGCGTCTCGTCGCCGTCCTGCGCGTCGAACTTGAAGCGAGGTCCCGCGCGGCCGCCCTCGGAAGCGGGCGGGGCGGCCTTGGTGACGGTCATGTCCGTGCCGAGTCCGTACAGCGACTCCAGCACCTTCCCCTGGGCCTGCTGCATGCCCGAGGAGACGGAGTTGACGACGATGACCAGCGCGATACCGAGTGCGAGCCCCGAGGCGACGACGAGCGCGGCCTTTCGGCGGCGGCGCAATTCGCGCCTGAGGTAGGTGAAGAACATGGCCCGAAAAATATGTACGGCGCGTGATGACAGCATATGAGCGACGTAAGAGAAGGATGAGAAGCCGTCACACGGCGGGCCGCGACCCGCCGTGTGACGGCTTCTCAGGGAACACGGCCAAGAGACGATCGAGCACGGGAGAGTCACGGATGTCGCGCTACGACGAGATCAAACACCGGGCCGTCACGACGTTGCAGAGGTGGGTCGCCAATCCGCTCTCCAGGCGGATTCCGCAGCAGGTGCTGCTGGAGACCACGGGGCGTACGTCCGGACAGCCCCGGCGGACCCCGGTCGGCGGGACCAGGGTCGGCCAGGAGTTCTGGCTGGTGTCCGAGTACGGCGACAAGTCGCAGTACGTCCGGAACATCCTGGCCGACCCGAGGGTCCGCGTCCGGATCAAGGGCACATGGCACACCGGGACCGCCCACCCCGTGCCGGAGGACGATCCGCGTGCGCGGCTCAAGAGCCTGCCGAAGGGCAACAGCGCGATGGTCCGGCTGGTGGGCACGAACCTGCTGACGGTGCGCGTCGACCTCGACAGCTGACCCTAGGTGTATTGCCCTGTGAGGTTGAGGACGCGTGGGTGGAAGTAGCCCGCCTGGATCTCGGCGTTTGAGTTGGATCTTGCCCATTGGTTCGGCACCTACTGCTTGGGGGTGGCCGGGAACGCCTGGGCGGGGGCGGGCGCGGCGGTGAGGGACATGACCGCCGTGGTGAGTGCCGCCGTGGCAACGGCGACGAGCCGGGATCGGTTCAGGGATCGGTTCACGGATCGGGATCGGGTTCCGGATCGGGTTCCGCGCACGGCGAAGCGAACCTTCCTCTTCGGTGGGGGTTACGGGGACGGTGGGCCGGTCGAGCCGCGTGGGGTCAGGGTCGGGGTGGCGACCTGCCGGGCGGCGACGCGTTTGCCGCCGATGACGTCGTACATCGCCCGCGCCACCTCGGCGCCGAACGCGTGGATGTCGTGGCTCATCGCGGACAGCGACGGGTGCGTGAGCCGGCACAGCTGCGAGTCGTCCCAGGCCAGCAGGGAGACGTCCGCCGGGACGCGGAGCCCCATCTCGGCGGCGACGGACAGTCCGGCGACGGCCATGAGGTCGTTGTCGTACATGATCGCCGTGGGGCGCCCGGCGGAGGCGAGCAGCGAGCGGGTGGCGCGGGCGCCCGCGCCGCCGGAGTAGTCGGTGGCGCTCTGCCGCCCTTCCGGCAGGCCGAGTTCGGTCATGGCCGCCGTGAACGCCTCCCGGCGCAGGGCGCTGTGGCCCAGTCCGGCCGGTCCGCCGACGCGGGCGATGGAGCGGTGGCCGAGGGCCGCGAGGTAGCGGACGGCCTCCGTGACGGCCGTAGCATCGTCCGTCCACCGGGCGGTGAACGGCCCGGCCAGCGACGGGTGGCCGACGGCGATCACCGGCATGCCGAGCTTGGCGAGGGCGGGGACGCGCGGGTCGTCGCGCCGGAGGTCGACCAGGACGGAGCCGGCGACCTGGCCTGATCTCCACCAGTGGTGCTGGAGTTCGATCTCCTCGTCCATGTCCCGCACCAAGCGCAGCAGCAGGGCCCCGGAGTGCTCGGTGAGGACGCTGCCGATGCCGGAGATGAAGTCCATGTAGAAGGGTTCCAGGCCCAGTTGGCGGGCCGGGCGCCAGATCGCGAGCCCTACCGTGCCGGTCCCGCGCGGTCCTCGCGCGCGGGCCGAGCGGTTGGGCTCCCAGCCCATGGCCCTGGCGGTCTCAAGGATGCGCGCCCGCGTGGCCTCGGACACGCCCGGCTTGTCGTTGAAGGCGAGGGAGACGGCGGCGCGCGAGACGCCGGCGCGGGCGGCGACGTCCCTGATGGTCAGCCGCTGCCCGGCCGCGTTCACGCGGGCTCCACCATGAAGAGCGCGGCCCGGACGGAGGCCGGCCCTTCGGCCCCGGCGCCGTCCCAGCCGCGTACCCGGATGGTGGCGCTCTCGCCGGGCAGCAGCGTGAGCAGCCCCTGGTCGGCGACGGCGGTGGGCGTGAGCCGGTCCGCCTGGAGCAGCAGATCGCGCAGCAGCGTACGGGCGGTGACGACGACGTCCACGACATCGGCCTCGTCGCCGTGGGGGACTGTCTCCACGTCGTAGCGCGGGGCGGGGAAGGCGAACTCCCGGTCACGTACGGGGAAGTGCACCGCCCGCAGCTCTCCCGCGTCGGCGACCAGGAACTCCTTCGCCGAATCGGCGTCCGGCAGGAGTTCGTCGGGCACCGACGCGACCGCGACCGAGCGCGCCCCGGCGCGCACCGTCACCGTCGTCTCGGCGAGGGTCCGGCCGTCGGCGGCCGTGCGGCGCAGCCGTACTTCCGCGTCCCAGGGGGCCGGGGACTGGTTGTCGGCGACGACGGCCGGCCGGCCGCCGCGTTTCTGTACGGTGAGGAGCCGGTCCGCGTACAGCCGCCGCAGCGTGTAGTAGAGCGGCTTGAGGCGTTCGTCGCCGTCGACGGCGGCCCAGGAGGTCACCGGCCAGCAGTCGTTGAGCTGCCACAGGACGGTACCCGCGCAGACCGGCCAGTGCGAGCGCCAGTGTTCGATGCCGGTGGCGATGGCGCGCGCCTGGTTGAGCTGGGTGAGGTAGTGCCAGCGGTCGAAGTTCTCCGGTCCGGGCCCGGGTACGGCGAAGTGGTGGGCGAGGCCGCGCTCCAGTTTGCCGTTGCCGTCGTGGGCCTTCTGGTGGTGCAGCATGCCGGGCGACGTGGCCGACAATTCCTCCCCCGGCAGCGCTCGGCGCAGGGTGGCGTGGGCGGGCGGTGCCTGCCAGCCGAACTCGGCGACGAAGCGGGGCACGGCGTCGAGGTAGTCCGTGTAGTCGGTGCGGTTCCAGACGTCCCAGGAGTGCGCGGGGCCGTGCGCCGGGTCGTTGGGGTGGTGGTCCCAGGAGCCGGACCAGGGGCTGCCCGCCCAGTACGGCCGCGTGGGGTCGGTCTCGGCGACGACGCGGGGCAGCAGGCCCAGGTAGTAGCCCTCGCCCCAGGAGTCGCCGTCGAGTGCGGGCTCCCAGTCCCAGTCGCGGAAGCCCCACAGGTTCTCGTTGTTGCCGTTCCACAGGACGAGGGAGGCGTGCGGCATGAGGCGGGTGACGTTCTCGCGGGCCTCGGCCTCGATCTCCGAGCGCAGCGGCTGCTCCTCGGGGTAGGCGGCGCAGGCGAAGAGGAAGTCCTGCCAGACCATCAGGCCGAGTTCGTCGCAGACGTCGTAGAAATCGTCGCTCTCGTAGATGCCGCCGCCCCAGACCCGTACGAGATTGACGCCCGCGTCGGCGGCCTGGGTGAGCCGGGTGCGGTAGCGCTCGGGGGTGACGCGGGAGGGGAAGACGTCGTCGGGGATCCAGTTGACGCCGCGTGCGAAGAGCGGCTCGCCGTTGACGGCCAGGGTGAAGGCGGTGCCGTGCGCGTCGGTGCCGGTGTCGAGGGTGACCGTGCGGAATCCGATCCGGCGCTCCCAGCGGTCGAGGACCGTGCCGTCGGTGTCGAGCAGCTCCAACTCCGCTTCGTACAGGCTCTGTTCGCCGTAGCCGCGGGGCCACCACAGCGCGGCGTGGGGGACCTCGACGGTGAGTGTGGTGTGTGAGCCGTCGAAGTCGACGGAGGCGGTGTGGTCGCCGACGCGGGCGCGGGCGGTGAGCCGTCGCCCGGCGCCCGTGCCGGTGCGTTCGACGTCGACGCGCAGCTCGGCCAGGCCGGTCGGGCCGTCGACCGTCATGAGCGGGCGGACGGTGGCGAGCCGGGCGGTGGACCAGTGCTCCAGGCGGACGGGCTTCCACATGCCGGCGGTGACGAGGGTCGGTCCCCAGTCCCAGCCGAAGGAGCAGGCCATCTTGCGGATGTACTGGAACGGTTCGGGATAGGCGTTGGGCCGCTCGCCCAGCAGGGCGCGTACCGCCTCGGCCTCGGTGTAGGCGGAGGTGAACTCCACGCGCAGCGGTGTCGGGGCGGCGAGGTCCAGCCGGTCCGTGACGTCGAAGCGGTAACTCCGGTGCATGTTGCGGGTGTTGGCGACGCGTTCACCGCCGACGCTGATGGTGGCGACGGTGTCGAGGCCGTCGAAGACGAGGTCGGTGCGCTCGTGCTCGGTGTCGCGGGGGGCGAGCACGGTGTCGTAACACCAGTCGGTACGGCCCACCCAGGCCACGGCGCTCTCGTTCCGGGAGAGGAACGGGTCCTCGATCAGCCCCGCGTCGAGCAGGTCGGTGTGGACGCAGCCGGGAACCGCCGCCGGTATGTCGGTCCGCTCGTGGCGCAGCGTCCAGCCCTCGGTCAGGGGGGTGACGTCCTTCATGCGGATGCTCCGTTCTCGCCACGGCGTGCCGCTCAACGCAGAGGCGGTCACGTGGTCCGGTCCATAGACCGGTCAAGCATATTTCCGCAGTGTGGGTAAGGGAGTTGGTGTCGGATTACTTAACCCTTACTCAACTCGGCCGTCCGGCACCATCGCGATGCCGTCCAGCTCCACCAGTGCGCTCTCGTCCCAGAGCCGGACCGTGCCGATCAGGGCCATCGCCGGGTAGTCGCGGCCCGCGAGCCGCTTCCACACCCGGCCCAGTTCGGCGGCGTGGGCGCGGTAGTCCGCGACGTCGGTCGCGTAGACGGTGACGCGCGCGAGATGCGCCGGGCCGCCGCCTGTCGCGGCCAGCGCGGCGACGAGGTTGCCGAGGGCGGTCTCGAACTGCTCGACCAGGGTCTCCCCCACGATCGTGCCCGTCCGGTCGAGCGCGGTCTGGCCGGCCAGGAAGACCAGCCGGCCGTCCGTCGCCGTCACGCTCACCGCGTGCGAGAAGCCGGAGGGCGGCGCGAGTGCGCCGGGGTTGGTCCGCTCAAGGCTGCTCATCCGTACAACTCCTTCGCGATGACGGTGCGTTGGACCTCTGTCGCGCCCTCGTAGATACGGGGCGCGCGGACCTCCCGGTAGAGGTGTTCCAGCAGATGCCCCCGTTGCGCGGCGCGTGCGCCGTGGAGCTGGACGGCGGCGTCGACCACGTACCGCGCGGTCTCCTGGCAGGACTGGTACGAATCGACGAGTCCGGGGACCCGCTGCCCGACGGGGAGCCGGGGCTGCTGGCCGTCCGGGGCCCGGTGGGCTGCCGCAATCTCGCCGATCCGCGGCAGTCCGCCTACGTACGCGACGGCTGGAACCTCACCGGAGACACCTATGTGCGGGAGCCCGACGGCTACTTCCGCTATGTCGCGCGCGCGGACGACATGATCATCTCGGCCGGGTACAACATCGCCGGCCCCCAGGTCGAGGAGGCGCTGCTGGCGCATCCCGACGTGGCGGAGGCGGCGGTGGTGGGCCACCCCGACGAGTTGCGGGGCCGGATAGTGGCGGCGTACATGGTGCTCCACGAGGGGGCGCCGCCCGGCGAGGAGGCGCAGGAAGCGCTCCGCGCGTTCGTCACGTCGCGGCTGGTGCCGTACAAATGCCCGCGCGTCTTCGAGTTCCTGGACGCGCTCCCCCGTACGCCGACGGGCAAACTCCAGCGCTTCCGGCTTCGTCCGGGCGCCTGAACACGGCTCAGGAGCCGCCCTGTCCACCCCTTAGAGTGATCACGTGGTCGAGCAGCACACCCCGCGATCCCTGATCGTCACCCTCTACGGCGCGTACGGCCGGACGCCGGACGGCGCCCCGCTCGCCGTGGCCGAGCTGGTCCGGCTGCTCGGCGCGCTCGGGGTCGACGCGCCGTCGGTGCGGTCGTCGGTGTCGCGGCTCAAGCGCCGGGGGCTGCTGATCGCCGAGCGCACGCCCGAGGGCGCGGCGGGTTACGCGCTCTCGGCCGACGCGCGGCAACTTCTCGACGACGGCGACCGGCGTATCTACGGCCGTCCCGTGCCCCGGCTGTCGGACGGCTGGGTGCTGGCGGTGTTCTCCGTCCCGGAGGCCGAGCGGCACAAGCGTCATCAACTGCGGTCCCGGCTGGCCCGGCTGGGCTTCGGGACCGCCGCGCCGGGTGTGTGGATCGCGCCCGGCCATCTGTACGAGGAGACGCGGCACGCGCTGGAGCGGCTGCGGCTCGATCCGTACGTCGACCTGTTCCGCGGCGAGTATCTGGGCTTCGCGGCGACGGCCGAGGCGGTGGGGCGGTGGTGGGACCTCGGGGAGATCGCCACGCTGCACACGGAGTTCCTGAAGGCGCACGAGCCGGTGCTGCGGCGGTGGGAGGCACACGGCCCTCAGGACGGGCCCGGCGCGGACTCCGCCGAGGACGCCTACCGGGACTATCTGCTCGCTCTCGACTCCTGGCGCCAACTCCCCTACGCGGACCCGGGGTTGCCGGTGGAGCTGCTGCCGCGGGGGTGGCCCGGCGGGCGTTCGGCGAAGGTCTTCACGGCGCTGCACGCCCAACTGCGGGAGGCGGGCGCGGAGTTCGTACGCCCGGCATGAAATGAGGTGACTCGCCGGGGCGGGCTCGGCCATCATCGGGAGCATGGACGGGACACCGGATCCGCAGTGGATGGTCGTCGCCAACGTCGTGCGATGGCGCCGTTACGGCGACGGCGGCCAGGAGTTGCGGCCCGGCACGAAGGCGTACAAGGGCGGCGCCCGGGTCTTCGTCGTCCTTGACTACCCCGGCATGGGTCATATGGAGGTGACCACGATCGGCCAGGCACGCAACACCGGTCACTGGATCACCATCGCCACCGCGACCCGGCATCTGCACACCTTCCGGCCCAAGCTCGTGCACTCCCCCGCCGTGCTGCGCCGCGCCCACCCGGAGGGGCATGACGAGGAGTGTGCGCGGCAGCGGGCCACCAGCCTGGAACGGCTGGCGGCGATGTACCGCGCCGAGGTCTTCGCCGGCGCGCACCACCCGGAGGGCTGCCTCTGTCACGAGTGTCTGAACGGTGCGTACGGCGCGCGCGGCGAGGACGGCGCCGAGCGCCCGGTCACGTCAGGCTGAGCCTCGGTTTCGGGCCGTCGGTGCGGGGCCCGCCGGGGGTGTGCGGCTGCCCGCCCGGTACGGCGGCGGCCATGACGCGGCCGGACCGCTGTAGCCCTGGTCGGCCGCCGCGTGCAGGGTCCAGTGCGGGTCGTGGAGGTGGGGGCGGGCCAGCGCGCACAGATCGGCGCGGCCGGCCAGCAGCAGTGAATTGACGTCGTCCCACGACGAGATGGCGCCGACGGCGACCACCGGGACCGACAGGGTGTTACGGATCCGGTCGGCGAACGGTGTCTGGTACGAGCGGCCGAACTCGGGGCGTTCCTCGGAGACGACCTGCCCGGTCGACACGTCGATCGCGTCGGCGCCGTGCGCGACGAACGCGCGGGCGATCTCGACCGCCTCCTCGGCGGTGTTGCCGCCGGCGGCCCAGTCGGTGGCCGAGATCCGTACCGTCACCGGCCGGTCGTCGCGGCGAGCGGCATGTCCAGCTCGGCGGTGAGCAGCGCCTTGGTCTGCGCGTACGCGAGGGCCGGGCCGTCGGCGAGCCGGCGGGCCAGTTCGGCGGCGCGGCTGTCGGCGGCGCCTTCGTCGGTCAACTCGCTGATGAGGCCGATCCGTTCGGCCTCGGCCGCACGCACCGGCTCGCCCGGCATCAGCAGCCGGGTGGCGTGTCCGAGGCCGACGACACGCGGCAGCGGATAAGCCGCGCCCATGTCGCCCCCGGAGAGACCGACGCGGGTGAAGAGGAACGCGAAGCGCGCGGTGGGGTCGGCGACCCGGAAGTCGGCGGCCGGCGCAAGGACCGCACCGGCCCCCGCGGCGACCCCGTGCACGGCGGCGATCACCGGGAACGGGCATTCGCGTACGGCCCCGACCACCTGCCCGGTCATCCGGTTGAAGTCGAGGAGCTGGGCGGTGTCCATCGAGAGCGTGGCACCGATGATCTCGTCCACGTCACCGCCCGAGCAGAAGCCGCGTCCCTCGCCCGCGAGCACGAGTGCGCGGACGGACCGCTCCCTGGACAGCTCGGCGAGCAGGTCGCGCAGGTCGGCATAGGCGCCGAAGGTGAGGGGCGTTGAGCTTGTCGGGGCGGGCGAGGGTGACGGTCGCGACGCCGTCCTCGCGCGCCAGCCGCAGATGCCGCCACTCCTCGGTGCGGGGCGTGGAGCCGGAGAACGGGCTCATGGGGCGCGGCCTCCTTCAGCTCGATGCTGTGTGCCGGTCGCCCGGAGCGCCGGGACGCCGGGGGCGGACCCTCGGGAGCAAGATATCACCTGTCCGTGACTGCCGTCACGAGTACGCGACAAGGTGCGCGGCACCACGCACCACGCACCACGCACCGGGCCCCGTACGGCTCCCGTACAGGAGCCGCATGAGTCTCGTCGGTGCGGCCAAAGGTCCCGGGTGATATGTGGCGGAGGTCCTATTTCCGGCAGTCCGCTGCCCCTTGTGAACCTGTTTACGCTCCGTAAAGCTGACCCCAGGCCCACCCGTGCGGGGAGACCCCCCGACTTCCCGCACAGGACCTCGTGGCATCTCCACAGCACCTCGAACGGAATCTCCGCCTTGCCCGAAAGACCGGACACCGCCTTCTGGCGCATCACGCTGCCGCACAGCGCGGCGGCTGTGCCGATGGCGCGTGCCCTGATCCGTACGGCGCTGGCCGACATCGGGCCGGCGGCGGACAGCGACACGGCGGAGCTGCTGACGGCGGAGCTGGTCGCCAACGCCGTCGAGCACACGAATCCGGCCGTCCCCATAGAGCTCGTGGTCGAACTGCTGCCCTCGGGCTGTCAGATCGAGGTCCACGACGGCGACCCGGGCCCGCCGGGCGACCTGTCCGCGCCGCTGCCCGGTCATATGCCGGACCCCTGGCAGGAGCACGGCCGGGGACTGGTCCTGATCCGTACGCTGAGCGCCGACTGCGGTCACCGCACGACGGATCAGGGCAAGGCGGTCTGGTTCACCCTGTCAGCGCGCTGAGCCGCCCGGCGTGACCGGGTCGGGCGCGGCGGCCAGGCCGGGGGCCAGGTCCGGGGCCAGCGTCGCGACGAGGACGGCCTTGATGGTGTGCAGCCGGTTCTCCGCCTCGTCGAAGACCACGGAGTGCGCGGACTCGAAGACCTCGTCGGTCACTTCGAGTTCCGTGAGCCCGTGGCGTTCGTGGATCTCCCACCCGACGACCGTCCCGAGGTCGTGGAAGGCCGGGAGACAGTGCAGGAACCTCACGTCCGGATTCCCGGTCGCGCCCAGCACGTCCATGGTCACGCTGTACGGGCCGAGGGCCGCGATGCGCTCGTCCCAGACCTCCTGCGGCTCCCCCATCGACACCCACACGTCCGTGGCCACGAAGTCGGCGCCGCTGACACCCTCCGCGATGGACTCGGTGAGCGTGATGCGGGCGCCGCTGATCTCCGCGGCCTTGCGTGCCACGGCGACGACGTCGTCCGCCGGCCAGTACGCGCGGGGCCCGACGATCCGTACGTCCATGCCCAGCAGCGCGCCGGTGACGAGGTAGGAGTTGCCCATGTTGTAGCGGGCGTCGCCGAGGTAGGCGAAGACGATCCGGTCCAGCGGCTTGTCGGTGTACTCGGTCATCGTGAGCACGTCGGCGAGCATCTGGGTGGGGTGCCAGTCGGCCGTGAGCCCGTTGAAGACGGGCACTCCGGCGTGCGCGGCCAGTTCCTCGACGGTCGACTGCTCGTCGCCGCGGAACTCGATGCCGTCGAACATCCGGCCGAGCACACGGGCGGTGTCCTTCGCGGACTCCTTCTTCCCGATGTGCGAGCCGGCCGGGTCGATGTACGTCGTGGAGGCGCCCTGGTCGGCGGCGGCCACCTCGAAGGCGCAGCGGGTGCGGGTGGAGGCCTTCTCGAAGATGAGGGCGATGTTCTTGCCCCGCAGGAGCTGGACCTCATTGCCCGCCTTCTTCGCGGCCTTGAGCCCGGCGGCCAGCTCGACCAGCCCACGGAACTCCTCGGCGGTGAAGTCGAGCTCCTTGAGGAAGTGGCGGCCTGCGAGTTGTATCGCCATGGTGGCTGCTCCTGCTTCACGAATACGGGGACCTGTACGGGACCGATACAGAGACCTTGGAACTATATACGCTATGCCGTATTGATATACAGAGGGCCTGGGGCTGCGGAGTGGGCCCGGTGCCTCGTCAGACCAAACAGTCCGAAGGTCCGATCAGACGGTCCGATCGGACGACGTCCCCTTCGATCAGACCGCTTCCCTCTCGATCGGGCAGCTCATACAGCGCGGCCCGCCCCGCCCCCGGCCCAGCTCACTGCCACGGATCTCGATCACCTCGATCCCCTGCTTGCGCAGAAACGTGTTGGTGGTGGCGTTGCGCTCGTACGCCACGACCACGCCCGGCTCCACGGCCAGCACGTTGCAGCCGTCGTCCCACTGCTCGCGCTCGGCCGCGTGCACGTCCTGCGTCGCCGTCAGGACACGGACCTTGTCCAGACCCAGCGCGGCGGCGATCGCGCGGTGCATGTGCTCCGGCGGATGGTCGGTCACCTTGAGTTCGTTCCCGCCCGCGCCCGGCTCGATCGTGTACGAGCGGAGCATGCCGAGGCCCGCGTACTGGGTGAAGACGTCGCGGTCGACCATCGTCATCACCGTGTCGAGATGCATGAAGGCGCGCCGCTTCGGCATGTCGAGCGCCACGATCGTCCGGGCCGAGCCGGCCTCGAACATCCCGCGCGCCAGCATTTCGACCGCCTGCGGCGTGGTGCGCTCGCTCATCCCGATCAGCACGGCGCCCTCACCGATGACCAGGACGTCGCCGCCCTCGATGGTGGAGGGATAGTCGCCCTGCCCCTCCGACCAGTGGTGGAAAGGCCCGGCATCGGGTCCGGTGAAGAGCGGGTGGTGCTTGTAGATCGCCTCGAAGTGGACGGTCTCGCGCTGCCGGGCCGGCCAGCGCATGGCGTTGATGGAGACCCCGTCGTAGATCCAGGCGGAGGTGTCGCGGGTGAAGATGTGATTCGGCAGGGGGTCGAGCAGGAAGTCGTCCAGGTCCATGACATGGAAGCGGACAGAGGTCGGTTCGGCGTGGCTGTCCAGGAACTCCCGCTTGGTCATCCCGCCGACCAGCGCCTCCGCGAGATCGTCTGTCGGAAGCGCGTCGAAGACCGAGCGAAGGTGATCGGTGGCGAGCGGGCCGTACTCCTTCTCGTCGAAGACGCGGTCCAGGACGAGTGCGCGTGCCGCCGGGAGGTCGAGGGACTCGCGCAGCAGGTCACCGAAGAGATGGACCTTGACCCCCCGGTCGCGCAGGACATCGGCGAAGCCGTCGTGCTCCTCGCGAGCGCGGCGCACCCAGAGCACGTCGTCGAAGAGCAACATGTCCTTGTTGCTGGGCGTGAGCCGCTTGAGCTCCAGGTCAGGGCGGTGCAGTATGACGCGGCGCAGCCGCCCGGTCTCGGAGTCGACATGGAATCCCATAACCCCATCCTCGCGGATCGGGCGGCTTTCACGCTGCGAATGACTCAGAGACCGGGTGACCGCGTGCCCGGAGGACCGGGGCGTGCGATTGGCGCGTCGCGCGGTGCGACCCGGGCCTACAGGCGGGGGTCGACCGGCTCCGACTCCAGGGCGAGCACCGCGAACACCGCCTCGTGGACGCGCCACAGCGGCTCGTCGTCCGCCAGCCGGTCCAGCGCTTCGAGCCCGAGCGCGTACTCCCGCAGCGCCAACGACCTCTTGTGCCCCAGGAACCGCCCGCGCAGCCGCTCCAGATTCTCCGGCCGGGTGTACTCGGGGCCGTAGATGATCCGCAGGTACTCCCGCCCGCGCACCTTGATGCCCGGCTGCACCAGGCGCCCCTTGCCGTCCCGTGCGAGGGCCTGGAGCGGCTTGACGACCATGCCCTCGCCGCCGCGCCCGGTCATCTCCAGCCACCAGTCGACCCCGGACCGTACCGACGCCTCGTCGCCCGTCTCCACGATCAGCCGCCGGGTGACCTGGAGCAGACCGGTCGGGTCGTGCTCGGTCAGGCGGTCGAGCCAGGCCAGCTGCCGGTCGTGCGGGACGGAGGCCAGGCTCCGGCCGCGCGCGGCGAGGATCTGGAACGGCGCGAGCCGTACACCCGCCAGGCCGTCCGTCTCCCAGCAGTAACGGCGGTACGCCCGCGTGAACGCCGTCGCGTCCGCCGCCCGTTCCCGCTGGCCGGTCAGCAGCGCGCCCACATCGACGCCCCGGCCGAGGGCCGCTTCGAGCGCGCTCGTCACGGCCGGGAAGGCGGCACCCGCCGCCGCGCCGACCGCCGCGTACTGCGTACGCAGCAGACCGGTGGCCTTCAGCGACCAGGGCATCAGCTCGGCGTCGAGCAGCAGCCAGTCCGTTTCGAGCTCGTCCCAGAGACCGGCGGCGCCAATGGCCGTACGGAGGCGGCCCAGGATCTCCTCGGTGACGGACGGGTCGTCGAAGAAGGGACGCCCGGTGCGCGTGTGCAGCGCGCCGGTGGGTGCACCAACGCGGTCGCCGGTGCGGGATTCGGTGCCGATCCCGGTGCCTGCCTCAGCGCCCGCGTCAGTGCCTGCGTCGACCTCGCCGATGCCGAAGCGCTCGCGCGCCACGGTCGCGTCGCGGCAGACCAGCGCCACCGCGCGCGAGCCCATGTGTTTCTCCTCGCACACGACCCGCGCCACGCCGTCGTCGCGGTAGTGCGCGAACGCCTCGGCCGGGTGCTCCAGAAAGCCGTCCTCGCGTGAGGTCGCGGTGGGCGCCATGGTCGGCGGCAGGTAGGCGAGCAGCCGCGGGTCGACCGCGAAGCGGCTCATCACCTCAAGGGCGGCCGCCGCGTTCTCCTCGCGCACCGCGAGCCGGCCCATATGACGGGTCTCCACGACACGCCGGCCGTGCACGTCGGCGAGGTCGAGCGGCCGGCCCTCACGGCTGCCGGGCGCCGCCGTGTGCAGCGGCTTCGTCGGCTCGTACCAGACGCGCTCCGCCGGTACGTCGACCAGTTCGCGCTCGGGCCAGCGCAGCGCCGTCATCCTGCCGCCGAAGACGGCGCCGGTGTCCAGGCAGATGGTGTTGTTGATCCAGGAGGTGTTCGGTACGGGGGTGTGCCCGTACACGACCGCCGCCCGGCCCCGGTAGTCCTCGGCCCACGGATAGCGGACGGGCAGGCCGAACTCGTCCGTCTCGCCGGTCGTGTCGCCGTAGAGGGCATGCGAACGGACCCGGCCCGAGGTACGGCCGTGGTACTTCTCCGGCAGTCCGGCGTGGCAGACGACCAGCTTGCCGCCGTCCAGGACGTAGTGGGAGACAAGACCGTCGATGAAGGCCAGTACCTCCTCGCGGAAGGCGTCGTCCTCCTTCCCCAACTGCTCGACGGTCTCGGCGAGTCCGTGGGTCAGCTGGACCTTGCGGCCCTTGAGCCAGCGGCCGAGCTTGTTCTCGTGGTTGCCCGGCACGCAGAGCGCGTTGCCCGCGCCGGCCATGCGCATCACGCGGCGCAGCACGCCGGGGCTGTCGGGGCCCCGGTCGACGAGGTCGCCGACGAAGACCGCCGTACGGCCTTCGGGGTGTGCGCCGTCGCCGTCCGCGTAACCGAGCCGGGACAGCAGTGTGTCCAGCTCGGAGCGGCAGCCGTGGATGTCGCCGATGATGTCGAAGGGACCGGTGAGGTGGGTGAGGTCGTTGTAGCGGCGCTCGGTGACAACCTCGGCGCGCTCGACCTCCTCGACGCCGCGCAGGATGTGGACCTTGCGGAAGCCCTCACGTTCGAGCCCTCGGAGCGAACGGCGCAGTTCCCGCTGGTGGCGCTTGATGACATGGCGGGGCATGCCGGCGCGGTCGGGGCGGGCGGCATTGCGTTCGGCGCAGACCGCCTCGGGGAGATCGAGGACGATCGCGATGGGCAGGACGTCGTGTTCCCTGGCGAGCCGCACGAGCTGCCCGCGGCTCTCCGGCTGGACGTTGGTCGCGTCGACGACCGTGCGCCGGCCGGCGGCGAGGCGCTTGCCGGCGATGTAGTGGAGTACATCGAAGGCGTCGCCGCTGGCGCTCTGGTCGTTCTCGTCGTCGGCGACGAGGCCGCGGCAGAAGTCGGAGGAGATGACCTCGGTGGGCTTGAAGTGGGCGCGCGCGAAGGTCGACTTGCCGGAGCCGGTGGCGCCGATCAGGACGACGAGGGAGAGGTCGGTGACGGGAAGGGCACGGGTCCCGGTGGTCCCGGTGGTCCCGGTGGTCTCGTTGTCGGTCATGCGGCCTTCTCCTCCTTCACGGTCGTGGTCCTCGCGCTGTCGGTGACGGTGAACACCGCCATCTGTGTGGGCGGCCCCACCTCGGGGTCGTCCGGTCCCACCGGTATGTGGCGCACGGCGTACCCGTGGAGCGACGCCACCCTCGAAGCCCAGGCGCGGAACTCCGCGCGTGTCCACTCGAAGCGGTGGTCGCGGTGGCGCACGTGTCCCGCGGGCAGCGTCTCCCAGCGGACGTTGTACTCGACGTTCGGCGTCGTCACCACGACGGTCGTCGGCCGGGCCGTACCGAACACCGCGTACTCCAGCGCGGGCAGCCTCGGCAGATCCAGGTGCTCGATCACCTCGCTGAGGACGGCCGCGTCGTAACCCTTGAGCCGTTTGTCGGTGTACGTGAGCGAGCCCTGCATCAGCGCGACACGCTCGGCCTGGCGCTCGCTCATCCGCTCCACCTTGAGCCGGCGGGCGGCGACGGTGAGCGCGCGGACGGACACGTCGACGCCCACGACCCTGGTGAAGCGCACGTCCTTCAACAGCGCCTGTACGAGCTGGCCCTGGCCGCAGCCGAGGTCGAGCACGCGGCCGGCGCCCGCGTCGCGCAGGGCGGTGAGGATCGCCTCGCGGCGCTGCTCGGCGAGCGAGACGGTCTTCTCGGCCTTCTCGGCCTCCCCCGTCTCCTCGTCCGGGGCCGGGTCCTCGACGGCGTTGTCGATCGCCTCGACGCCGAGGTCGTCGGCCTCGGCGAGGCGGACGAGTTCGAGCCGTTCAGTGGCCTCCCTGGTCAGACCCCAACGGCGGGACAGATAACGGCTGGTGATGAGCCGCCGCTCCGGGTGGTCCGCCAGCCAGCCGTCACCGGCCCGCAGCAGCTTCTCGACCTCGTCGGGCGCGACCCAGTAGTGCTTGGCGTCGTCGAGCACCGGCAGGAGCACATACAACTGCCGCAGCGCGTCGGCGAGTCGCAGCTCCCCCTCCAGTGCCAGCGTCACGTAACGCGAGTCACCCCACGCGGGAAACGTCTCGTCCAACGCCACCGGCCGCACATCGACCGTCGTCCACCCCAGCGGCCCGAAGAGAGAGCGGACCAGGTCGGCGCCACCACGCGCGGGCACGGCGGGCACCTCGATCCGCAGGGGCAGAGGCTCGGCGGCGCGCTCGGGCAGCGCTTTGCACACCCCGTGCAGCGCGGTCTTGAAGACGGTGCTCAGGGCGACGGCGAGCAACGAGGAAGCCGCGTACGGCCGGTCGTTGACGTACTGCGCGAGCGCCGCGTCGGGCGCGCCGCCGCGCCCTTTGCTCTTGCCCCGCCGAACGAGGGCCACCGGATCGACCTCCAGCAGAAGAGCCGCCGTACAGCGCTCGACGGACGCCTCGGGGTAGAGGACGTGCGCGATGCCGTGCGAGGTCGAGAACGTCTGCGCCCTGTCGGGATGCTTGTGCAGCAGAAACCCGAGGTCGGTGGCGGGGCGTTCAGGGGTGCCGGTAGTACTGATCGTAAGGAACACCTGACCGAGTATGGCCCGTTCGACCAGCGGCTACGAGGGAGTTTCGGCGGGGCCGTCCTTCTCCGCGCCCAGCAGGGCCGCGACCTCCGCGATGCGGGCCGGGCCGACGCGGCAGCAGCCGCCCAGGAGTCGGGCCCCGGCTGCCTGCCAGGTGTGGAGACGGGCCGCGGGGAGGGGGCCCTCCCCCCTCCCCTCCCCCACCCACCCCTTCGTCTTCGCGTCCCACGCCTCCCCGCTGTTCGGGTAGACCACCACCGGTTTGTGGGTGATCGAGGCCGCGAGTGCGACCGCCGCGTCCGCGTCCGACGGGTCGCAGCAGTTGACGCCCACCGCGATCACGTCGTCCTTGTCCGCCGCCAGGGCGAACGCCTCGGCCAGTGGCTGGCCCGCGCGCGTGCGGTCGCCCCTGATCGTGTACGAGAGCCAGACCGGGACTCCGAGGCCCTCCGCCGCCCTGAGCAGCGCCTCCGCCTCGTCGGTGTCCGGCACCGTCTCCAGCGCGAGGACGTCCGGGCCGGCCGCCGCGAGCGTCTCGATCCTCGGGCGGTGGAACCGCTCCAACTCCCGGACCGACAGCCCGTACCGTCCCCGGTACTCACCACCGTCCGCGAGCATCGCCCCGTACGGGCCGACCGAGGCCGCCACCCAGATCTCCCGCGCCACCTCGGCCCCCGCCCGCCGGGCCAGGGTCACGCTGTCGGCCAGCAGCTGGGACACCCGGGCCCGGCCGACGCCCCGGCGGGCGAAGCCCTCGTACGTCGCCTGGTAGCCGGCGGTGATCAGCACCTGGGCGCCGGCCCGTACGTAGGCGGCGTGCGCCGCCTCGATCTGCTCCGGTCCGTCGTCCAGGAGCCGCGCCGACCACAGCTCGCCCGACAAGTCGCATCCCTGCGCCCGGAGTTGGTCGGAGAGCCCGCCGTCGAGGACAAGGCTGCCCTCGGCGAGCGCGGCGGCGAGTGTGCGGGCGGGCCTCACGGACACCTCCTCGTCCTCGATCGGCCGACCGGCCCGTTCAGCGGGAGGACTGCTCGATCAGGCCGCTGCCCAGCTGGGACTGGACCTGGGAGGAGAGCAGTTCCAGATGGTCGAGGTCGTCGAGATCCAGCATCTGGCAGTAGATGCGGGACGCGCCGATCGCCCCGTAACGGCCGATCTTGTCGACGACCTCGGCGGGCGAACCCGCGAGTCCGTTCGCCTTCAGTTCCTCCACCTCCCGTCCGATGGACGCGGCCCGGCGGGCCACCTCCGCGTCGGTCCTGCCCACGCATGCCACCAGCGCGGTCGAATACACCAGGTCGTCGGCCTTCCGTCCGGCCTTGTCCGCCGCCTCCCGCACCCGGCCGAACTGCCTCTCGCTGTCGCCGATCGAGGCGAACGGGATGTTGAACTCGTCCGCGTACTGCGCGGCGAGGCGCGGGGTGCGCGTCGCGCCGTGTCCGCCGATCAGCATCGGGACCTTGGACTGGGCCGGCTTGGGCAGCGCGGGTGAGTCGGCCAGTTGGTAGTACGTCCCGTCGTACGAGAACTTCTCGCCGGGCGGTGTGCTCCACAGCCCCGTGACGATGGCCAGCTGCTCCTCCAGGCGGGCGAACTTCTCCGTGGGGAACGGAATGCCGTACGCCTTGTGCTCCTCCTCGAACCAGCCTGCGCCCAGGCCCAGTTCGACCCGGCCGCCCGACATCTGGTCGACCTGGGCGACCTGGATGGCGAGCACGCCCGGCAGCCGGAAAGTGCCTGCCGTCATGAGGGTGCCGAGCCTGATGCGCTTGGTCTCGCGCGCGAGACCGGCCAGTGTGATCCAGGCGTCGGTGGGGCCGGGAAGACCGTCGGCGGAGCCCATCCGCAGATAGTGGTCGGAGCGGAAAAAGGCGTCGAAGCCAAGGTCTTCCGTCGCCTTGGCAACGGTCAGCAGTGTCTCGTAGCTCGCCCCTTGCTGGGGCTCGGTGAAGATTCGAAGATCCATGCATCCATCCTGCACCTTCGAGCCCCCGTCGACGGCGCCTCCTCGCCGGGGCCCCCGCATTCCCCTCTCAGTCGTCTTCCGAGCCGTCCCCTCGGCCGCGTCTCACCCCATTTCCTTCTCCGTCTCCCAGCCCCGCTCACGGATCTCGTCCCGCATGGTGAGCTTTCGCAGCATTCCGTGCACCCGGTCGTTCGATTCGTCGGCCGCGTCGATCGCCTCGATGCACTGCCAGTACAACCCCTCCTCGTCCGTCCCGCAGGCCACCGAGACCAACGCGATCCCCGCCTCGCCGAGGAGCATGCCCAGACCCGTCAGCGCACTGCGCGCGTCGGTCACCGTCGTGAGCTGTGCCGCCCGTATCCCCCCGGCGCGCAGCGAGGGGTGGTCGGGTGACGCGCCGCCCCGCGCGCCTGTCTCAGCGAGGTCCCGTGCTTCCGTCCTCAGCTCTTTCGGTCCGTGCAGGGCCAGTTGGTCCCCTATCGCCTGGGCGAGTGCCTGTGCCTGCCAGGCTTCCGCCACGACGTCCAACGCCGCGCCGCTCCGGGCCAAGGCAACCCGGCCGGCCGCGATGAGCCTCTCCGCGTCCATTCGCCATCCCCGTCTCCGTCTGTCCGAACTGTCCGTCTGTCCCCGTCTGTCGAACACCCTGCCCACTTACTCATTACCCAGAGTGAGGTATCGGCAACAGAAAGACCAGAGGAATTCGGAAATCTGTGGACAGGAAGCCGGTTGTGGATAACTCGGCCACTCCGCAGAGTGACGAATCAGTCGGATGTAGACCCGGACGCGGAGCCCGACGCGGAGCCCGACGCGGAGCCCGACGCGGACCCGGACGACGAGGACGCCGAGGGTGCCGATGAGGCGCCGGGGGCGCTGCGCGGGAAGCGCAGCTCGTTCCGGTCGATCTTCTCGGCGAGCGCGCTCAGCGCGTCGACCCCCAACACGTCGCAGAACTGCAGCAGATACGCCAGCACATCCGCGACCTCGTCCCGCACGCGGTGCGCCGCCCCGGGGTCCTCCATCACCCGCGCCGACTGCTCGGGGGTCAACCACTGGAAGATCTCCAGCAGTTCGGAAGCCTCGACGCTCAGCGCCGCGGCCAGGTTCTTCGGTGTGTGGTACGGCTCCCACTCCCGCGCCGCCGCGAACTCCACCAGTCTGCGCTGCAACCCCTGTACATCCAGTTGTTCCGTCACGGACCCAGATGTATCAGGGTTCTGGTCACGGCTGCTGGGCCGCCGCAGCCGCGATCCCCTCGACCTCGGTGCCGACCGGCGCGAGCAGGAAGACGTTGCGCTCGACCCGGTGCATTCCGCTGCCGAGCCCGAAGACGACACCGCTGCTGAAGTCCAGGATCCGCTTGGCCACGTCCGTGTCCGCGCCGGTCAGGTCGAGAAGCACCGGGATCTGCGCGATCAGATACTCCGCGACCTCACGCGCGTCGGCGAAGACCTGCACCCGCAGGACCACGAATCGCCGCTGCTCGGCCGCGTAGTCCTCCGGGATCGTGCGGTGGTCGACGCGCGAGGGCCATTCGTTGCGGCCCCGCAGTGGGACGACCTGAGCCAGGCCCTCCCACTGCTCATCCGTGGCGTCGTACCTGTCGTAACCGCCGTATCTGCTCACCGGATCACCCCGCCCGCGCGCTGTGTCTGCATCCGGCCATACTCCCGCCCCTCACCCGTTCGGCCCAACAGCGACACGGGCCAGTTCGTAAACACCGGGCCGGTTACGCGAAGGGGCGTGGGGAGGCCGGTCAGGCGCCGACGTACGCCGCGAGGTGTTCGCCGGTGAGGGTGGAGCGGTCCGCCACGAGGTCGGCGGGTGTGCCCTCGAAGACGATCCGGCCGCCGTCGTGGCCGGCGCCGGGGCCGAGGTCGATGATCCAGTCGGCGTGCGCCATCACCGCCTGATGGTGTTCGACCACGATGACCGACTTGCCGGACTCGACGAGCCGGTCGAGCAGGCCGAGCAGTTGCTCGACGTCGGCGAGGTGCAGCCCGGCGGTCGGCTCGTCGAGCACGTAGACGCCACCCTTGTCGGCCATGTGCGTGGCCAGTTTGAGGCGCTGCCGCTCGCCGCCGGACAGCGTGGTGAGGGGCTGGCCGATGGTGAGGTAGCCGAGCCCGACGTCGTCGAGCCGCCCGAGGACGCGGTGCGCGGCCGGTGTGTGCGCCTCGCCGGAGCCGAAGAACTCCTCGGCCTCGGCCACCGACATCGCGAGCACCTCGCTGATGTCGCGTCCGCCGAGGTGGTGGTCCAGCACCGCCGCCTGGAACCGCTTGCCCTCGCACTCCTCGCAGACGGTGGAGACGCCCGCCATCATCCCGAGGTCGGTGTAGACGACGCCGGCGCCGTTGCAGTTGGGGCAGGCGCCTTCGGAGTTGGCGCTGAACAGCGCCGGCTTCACGCCGTTGGCCTTGGCGAACGCCTTGCGGATCGGGTCGAGCAGTCCGGTGTACGTCGCGGGGTTGCTCCGCCGCGAGCCGCGGATCGCGCCCTGCCCGACCGACACCACACCCGAGTCGCCCGTGCCCGCCGAGCCCCCCGCGCCCCCCGCGCCGCCCGCGCCGCCCGCGCCGCCCGTGCCGTTGCCCAGTGACCCGTGCACGAGCGAGCTCTTGCCGGAGCCCGCGACGCCGGTGACGACCGTCAGCACGCCAAGCGGGATGTCGACGTCCACGGAGCGCAGGTTGTGCGTCGTCGCCCCGCGGATCTCCAGCGCGCCGGTGGGCTTGCGCACCGTCTCCTTGAGGACGGCCCGGTCGTCGAAGTGGCGGCCGGTGACCGTCCCCGCACCCCGCAGCCCGTCCACCGTCCCCTCGAAGCAGACGGTGCCGCCCTCCGAACCGGCCCCGGGCCCGAGGTCGACGACATGGTCGGCGATCGCGATCGTCTCCGGCTTGTGCTCCACGACGAGCACCGTGTTGCCCTTGTCGCGCAGCCGCAGCAGCAGGTCGTTCATCCGGCTGATGTCGTGGGGGTGCAGCCCGATCGTCGGCTCGTCGAAGACGTACGTGACGTCGGTGAGCGAGGAGCCGAGGTGGCGGATCATCTTGACGCGCTGCGCCTCGCCGCCCGACAGGGTGCCCGACGCGCGGTCGAGGCCGAGATAGCCGAGTCCGATCTCGACGAACGAGTCGAGCGTCCCTCCCAGCGACTCCAGCAGCGGCGCGACCGACGGTTCGTCCAGCGCTCGTACCCACTCCGCGAGATCGCTGATCTGCATCGCGCAGGCGTCGGCGATGCTGATGCCCTCGATCTTCGAGGATCTCGCCTCCTCGCTGAGCCGGGTGCCGTCGCACTCGGGGCAGGTGGTGAAGGTGACCGCCCGGTCCACGAAGTCCCGGATGTGCGGCTGCATCGCCTCCCGGTCCTTGGAGAGGAATGACTTCTGGATCTTGGGGATCAGTCCCTCGAAGGTGAGGTTCACCCCCTCGACCTTGACCTTGGTCGGCTCCCGGTAGAGGAAGTCCCGCATCTCCTTCTTCGTGAACTTGGCGATCGGCTTGTGCGGATCGAGGAGCCCCGACTCCGCGTAGACGCGCACGGTGAAGAAGCTGTCCGACTTCCAGCCGGGGATGGTGAACGCGCCCTCGGCGAGCGACTTCGTGTCGTCGTAGAGCTGGGCGAGGTCGATGTCCGAGACCGATCCCCGCCCCTCGCAGCGGGTGCACATGCCGCCGGTGCGGTTGAAGGTCGCTTTCACGGTCTTGCGGTTGCCGCGTTCGACCGTGATCGCACCGCTCGCCCGGACGGAGGCGACGTTGAAGGCGAACGCGCCGGGCGACCCGATGTGCGGCGTGCCGATCCGGCTGAAGAGGATGCGGAGCATCGCGTTGGCGTCGGTGGCGGTGCCGACCGTGGAGCGCGGGTCGGAGCCCATCCGCTGCTGATCGACGATGATCGCGGTCGTCAGCCCTTCGAGTACGTCCACCTCCGGCCTGGCCTGCGTCGGCATGAAGCCTTGTACGAAGGTGCTGTACGTCTCGTTGATCAGCCGCTGCGATTCGGCGGCGACGGTGCCGAAGACCAGGGAGCTCTTGCCCGAACCGGAGACACCGGTGAAGACCGTCAGTTGGCGTTTCGGGATCTCGACGCTGACGTCCTTGAGGTTGTTCACGCGCGCGCCGTGCACCCGGATCACCCCGTGGCTGCCGACCACGTGCCGTGCGTCCGTCCCGGACTCGGCCCGTGCGTCCGTCCCCGTGTTCCTGCTCATCGTCGCTCCGTCCGTGAGGCGCGTTCGTCCATGCCCCTCACGCTAGTGCGGCCGGATGACCGGCGCTTCTCCGATCCTGATCGGTGTGCGGACCGCGCGGTGAACCGCCTCAGCTCGCGAGCGTCTCCCGCGACACCACCCACAGCCGGGCCGCGGCCTCCGGGTCCAGCGCGTAGTCGGCGACGCCGTCATTGGCCGGCGGCACGTTCGGCCCGGCCTCGGCGGACGCCGCGACCGACGAGCGGCCGACCAGTTCGATCGGGGCGACCGATACGAAGGGGGTTGCCGGTCGTGGCGGTGATGTCGGCGGCCGTACGCTCCCCGGCCCCGATGTCGCGTACGGCGCAGCGTGACCTCGGTGCCCGCGGACGCCAGCGCGCGTGCGGTCTCGACACCGATACCGGAGGCACCGCCGGTGACAACGGCGCGCCTGCCGGTCAGGTCGACTCCGACGACATCCTGGTCAGCGTCAGCGTCAGCGTCAGCGGCGTCGCCCTCGCCGCGGGCGAGAAGAGCATGCGCGAGCAGGCCGGCCGCCTGCTGGACCTGCTGCTGGACGGTCTGCGCTACACGCCGTGACCGCCGGCGGTGGCCATGTTGGCCGCCAGACCCTCCCGGTATCCCGGGAAGCGCGGCGTCCAGTCCAGCTCCGTACGCGCCCGCTCGTTGGAGACCCGCACGTTGACGCGGGTCATCACCTGGCCGACGTACGGCGCGGCGAGCCGGATCAGTCCGGCGGGCAGGACGATCGGCCTGGGCGTACGGGTCGTACGGGCGATCTCCTCCATCAACTCGCGCCACGTGGCAGGGGTGTTGTCCACGACGTTGTAGACCCGCCCGCCGGCTCCCCGCTCCAGCGCGGCGACGGTCGCGGACGCCGCGTCCTCGTGGTGGATCAGCGCGAGCGTCCCCCCGCGCCCGAACGGCACCGGCAGCCGGCGCCTGCTCATCATCGCGGCGAAGAGCTCGGTGTCGCCTCCGTAGAAGAGGCCGTAGCGCAGGGCCATGCCCTCGATCCCGGGCCCGGCACCGAGCACCTGGTCCTCGGTGGACTTCAGCGCCGCGAGCACCGGGTCCGTCTTGGCACCCGTGGGCACGGCGAACGGCGCGTCCTCCGTGAGCGGTTCGGACCCCAGGTCCCGGAAGCCGTACCCGAGGAACATCGACTGCGTCAGAAAGCGACTCGCGCCCATCCGCCGCCCCGCGTCCAGCAGGTTGCGGGTCCCTTCCGCCCGAAGCCGGTTGGTCGGCTCCAGGTCGGAGTACCGCAGTGGCGCCTTGGTCAGCGCGGTGAGTTCATGGACGACGGCGTCCGCGTTCAGTCCCTCCACGGCGGCCAGCAGCGCGCTCCGGTCGAGCACATCGGCCAGTAGGGCACTCGCGCCCCTCCGCCTGAGCCGCTCTGCGGAGTCCGGGAAGCGGGTGACGGCGATGAGCTCGTGTCCCGCCTCCATGAGCTGGGGTACGAGGAAGTGGCCGAGGGTGCCGGAGGCTCCGGCGAGGAGAACCTTCATGACTCCTCCTTCGGAAGAGGCGGGTTGGGAATGAGGGCGAGGGCCAGGTCGGTGAGCGTGTCCAGATAGGCGTCCTCGGTGACGCCGGTCGGATGGGCGCCGCCGTAGATGTCGGCCATCAGCCAGTAGTGCGAGAGCGCGTCCTGAAGGATGGCGGCGACGGCCGACCAGTCCGTCTGCGGGGCGAGGGCCTGGGCCTGGGCCTGGGCCTGGGCTTCGAGGAGTTGGGTGAGCGCGGCGTGGTTCCGCGCGACCTCGGCGGTACGGAACTCCTCCAGCAGCTCCGGGAACGCGGCCAGGTCCCGGACCAGGATGCGGTTGACGTCCCGCTCGTAAGCCAGCCGTTCAAGCCCGGACTTGGCGACGGCACGCAGCAGCACGCGCGGGGCCGCCGAAGCGGTTACGGGTGCCGGGTCCTCCGTACTGAGAAGCGTGGTGAGCGCGTCCTTCGTACGGATGCGCTCCCTTAGCCCGACGCTCAGGATGTCCTTCTTACTGCGGAAGTGCTTGTACAGCGCGCCGGACCCCGGGGAGAGCCCGGCAGCCGCCTCGATCTTCGCGATCGTGGTGCCGGTGTAGCCGAGCTCTCCGAACAGACGCATCGCCTCGCTCAATATCCGCGAGCGGGTGTCCGACATCGGCACTCCAGAGGGGCGCAGCAAGTAAGTACTTGCTTTCCACCGTAGTGCCTCAGGTCCCCTCGTGCGAAGCCAGTACGTACGCCCACACCGTCTTGCCCGGCCCCGACCGCCCGCTGACCCCCCACCGCACGGCGATCGCGTCCACGAGCACGAGCCCACGGCCATGCTCGCCATCGGCGGCGGCTCCGCGCGGCGCCCTCACCGGGAGCGCTCCGTGAGTGTCGGTCACCTCGATCCGTACGAGTTCCTTGCCCGTGTTGTACGACAGCCGCAACGCGAAGTCCCGTCCGGGCACCCGCCCATGGAGCACGGCGTTCGCCGCCAGCTCGGCCACCACGAGGGCGGCGGCTTCCGACGGCTCGGAGCCGTACGGAATGCCCCACGAGTCGAGCTGCTGAGTGGCGAGTCTCCGCGCGAGCCGCGCGCCGCGCCGGGTGGCGGAGAACCGCTGGGTGAACACACGTACGGTGACGGCCTCTTGGGCTTGGGGGGATGGCATATGCCCAGCGTCCGGGCCGGATTGGCCGCTTTACCAGGGACTACGCCAGTACACCGATCCGCTGTACTGGTTCACCCTCTGGACTGGGTGAGTAACTACCAGTGATGCTGGACCAGTTGTGCGGGGTACGCATCAAGCCGAGCGGGGCCACGGAAAGGCGAACGGTATGACGGCGGACGGCAGCGGTGGCATGAGCAGTGAACCCGAGACGTCGGACAGTCTCAAGACCTTCGGGGCGGTCCTGAAGGCGCTGCGGGAGGAAGCGGGCCTGACGCAGGAGCAGTTCGCACCACGTGTGCAGTACTCGTCGCACTACATCGCGAAGATCGAGCAGGGGAAGCGTTTCCCTCCGAAGGACCTGCCGGTCCGGTCCGAGCCGGTGCTGGGGCTGCCCGCGAGACGAATCATCGAGGCTGCGGTCAGGACACTGACGAAGGGAGCGGGGCTGGCGTCATGGTTCAAGAAGTGGGCGATCATCGAGGAGACGGCGATCTCGTTGTACGCGTACGAGTGCCGGGTGATTCCGGGGCTGTTGCAGCCGGAGGCGTACGTCAGGGCCCTCTTCGAGCGGAGGCTGCCGCCACTGGCGGAGGAGGAGCTCGAAGAGAAAGTGGCTGCTCGTCTGGAGCGCCAACGGCTCCTGATGGAGCGCCCCAACACCTCGTTCAGCTTCATCATTGAACAGGCGCTCCTGGAGAGGAGGCTGGGAGGTCGAGACGTCACCATGGCAGTTGTTGATCGGCTGCTCGAAGTGGGTTCCTGGCGCAATGTCGAGATCCAGCTGATGCCATTGCGCCAGGAAGATCACAGCGGCTCCGGTGGCCAGATGTACCTGGCGGAGACTCCAGATCACCAGTGGGTCGGCTACTTCGAAGGACACGACAGCAGCACCCTCTTGACGAGCCCGAAACTGGCGAGTTCCATGCTTCAGCGCTATGGGAAGATGCGGTCACAGGCCCTGAGCCGTCAGGCCACCGCGAGCCTGCTGGAGCAGATGCGAGGAGCGCAATGACCACCACTGAACTGAACTGGTTCAAGAGCAGCTACAGCGGCAGCGGCGGCGACAACTGCGTCGAAGTCGCATGGTTCAAGAGCAGCTACAGCGGCGACGGGGGCGACAACTGCGTCGAGGTCGCCGCAGGCGAAGACGCCGTCCTCGTACGGGACTCCAAAGACCCCCGCATCGGCCGGCTCACCCTCACCCCCACCGCCTGGGCCGCCTTCACCGCACACCTCGCCGCGCACTGAAACGCTTTGACGGGGCGGCCCGAGCGTTCTCTGGCCGCCCCATCCGCGTCAGACCCGCGTCAGCACATCTTCTGGCTGGCCGCCTGGCCCGCGAGGGGGTCGCCCGCCCTGCGGAGGGAGCCGACCGCCGACGTGCAGTCGTTCACCGTGTCCGCGCCCAGTGACCAGAACTCCTGGGCGTTGTGGTCGGTCCAGGCCTGCCCGCCGAAGAAGTCGTCCTGGCTGTAGCTGTAGACCGCGACGCTCACGTCGTAATCCTTGTTGACGTTACGGAATGAATCCCAGACCCAGAGATACCCGTAATTCTCGTTGCAGGACTTCGAGTAGAACTGCTTGACCGACGCGATGTGCGCACCGGCCCTGTCGATGTACGCTGTCTTTCCGACCTGGTACGCATCGGCGCAGACTCCCGCCACGCGCGCTTTCGCGCTCGCCGGGTTTCCCGCCTCACTGGGTGCGGTCGACTTCGCCTTGGCCGACTTCGACGGCTGCGGTGCCGGGCCGTCACCCGCGAACGCCGCGCCCGCCGGGATCAGGGCGAATGCGCAGGCGGCAGCCACAACCGCGCGCTTGGTGTAGCGCATAAGAACACCTTTCTCTGAGCACAGGGGCGCAGTAAACCCACGGGCCCGCCAGTGGCGGCTACCGCTCGGCTATTGGGCCCGATGCTGTCTGCTGGAATTACTTCCGAACACATAGGCAGACACGGGATCTTGCCCGAGGGTTGCACGACTTCTCGGGATTTATTTCGGGCGGGTAAACGGAATTCACGCCTCGACTCCATTTCGACCTCAGGAGACACATGACGACCCATAACAACGCTTTCGCTTCCGGTTCCACGCCCGCGTCCACCGGCAGCCGGCGCCTGCCGTGGCATGCGCTCCCCTCCTCCGTGCGGACGGGCATCGAGGACGTGCTCGGGGGGCGGGTGGTGGAGGCGAGGAGCCAGCCGGGCGGGTTCTCCGACGGGCTCGCGGCGCGGCTGGAGTTGGCCGACGGGCGCAGGGCGTTCGCCAAGGCCGTCGACGTGGCGGCGGCGCCGGGTGTGGCGGCGTTCCACCGGCGGGAGGCCGTGGTGAACGGCGGGCTGCCGCAGGGGGTTGCCGTACCGAGGCTGCTGGGGTCGTACGACGATCGGGGGTGGGTGGCGCTTGTCTTCGGGGACGTGGAGGGGGCGTTGCCCGTACAGCCGTGGCGGGAGGAGGAGTTGGAGCGGGTGCTCCGGGCGTTGACCGGTCTCGCGGAGCGGCTGACGCCTTCACCGGGACTCAACTCCCCCGGCGTGTCACCCCGGTTGGGTGGTTGGGCACGACTGGCGGAGGGCTCTCGGTCGGTGGCGAGGTTGGGCGTGGTGGCGCCGGGCGCGGTGCGTGAGTTGGACCGGCATCTCGCGCTTGAGGAGCGGCTGCCGGAGGTGATCGTCGGGGAGACGCTGACGCACGGGGATCTGTATCCGTTCAACGTCCTTCTTACGGACGAGCGCGTCGTGGTCGTGGACTGGCCGCACGCCTGGGTCGGGCCGGCGTACGCGGATCTGGTGATGCTGCTCGGCAGCGTGGCGCAGAGCGGGCTCGACCCGGAGCCGTACGCCGCGCGCCATCCGCTGCTGCGCGGTGTCGATCCGGCGGCGGTGGACGTGCTCATCTCGGCGCAGGCGGGGTTTCTGCTGGCGGCGGCGTGCTCGATGGACTCGGCGGATCCGGGCACGGACCCGAGGCTGGAGCGCATGATGACGGCGCTCGGCCTCGCCTCCCTGCGCTGGCTGTCGCTGCGCCCGCGCCGGTCCTGAACTGTCCGTTCGGCGAGACCTCCTGCCCAGGGGGCCTCACCGAACGAGTCCTCGCACGTTCGGTCCCCCTCATTTGAAGCATCCGGTGAGGCTGACGTGAGACCTGCTGCTCCCGGCACTGCCCATGGGGGCGACACCTCCACACCCGACCCCCACGTGTCGGATCATGGACGCACTGTCCAATATATGAGATACGTGTGCACGGAATCGAATGCCCGCGCTAGTCTCGCCGCCATGTCCGCACCCGCCCGCCTCCTCTGTCTCGCGTGCTTCGCGAACTCGGTGTGGTGCGTCGACGACAACCTCTGTTGTCGCTGAGTCGAGCCCCGCGCCCCGAGCCTCCGAGCCCCGCCGCCGACCACCGACTCCGGAGAACAGTCGTGACCACCACCGCTCCCCCGCGCCGGGCGATCCCCGCCGCGCTGCTCGTTCCCTCCCCGACCTCCTCCCCCGCACCGGAAGCAGACCCCGCGCCTCCCGTGCGTCGCGTGCCGCTCGCCATATCCGGGCTGCTGGCCGTCGCGCTCACCGCGTACGTGTGGTCGACGCACGGCGCCAAGCCCGGCTCCCTCCTGCTGCTCGGGCTGGGGCTGGGTCTCGCGCTCTTCCACTCGCGCTTCGGATTCACCTCCGCCTGGCGGCAGTTGGTCGCCGTCGGCAACGGGCAGGGGCTGCGCGCCCATGCCCTGCTCCTCGGCACCACCGCCACCCTTTTCGCGCTGATCATCGGCAGCGGCACGGGGCTGTTCGGCTCCGTGCCCGCGCCGTCGGCGGGGCCGCTCGGCATCGGGCTGCTCGTCGGGGCGTTCGTCTTCGCCGTCGGCATGCAGCTCGGTGGCGCGTGTGCGTCGGGCACGCTGTTCGCCGTGGGGTCGGGGCAGTCGTCCATCGTGCTCACGCTCGGTGGGTTCATCGTCGGATCGACCCTCGCCGCCTGGCAGTTCGACCTCTGGAAGGACCTGCCCGCGCTCGACCCGGTGGTTCTGTCCGACCACGTCGGCTGGTTCGGTTCGTGGGCGGTGACCATCGCCGTACTGGGCCTCATCGTGCTGGTGAGCCGCCGTGTGCAGGCCCGCCGCAACCCGCCGCCCATCAGCACCCCGCCCAGTGCCAAGGGCGCTGCCCGGGTACTGCGCGGCTCGTGGCCGCTGGTCGCCGGCGCGCTGGCGCTGGCCGTGCTGGGCGCGGGGGTGCTGCTGGTGTCCGGCGGTGCCTGGGGTGTCACGAGTGCGTTCAGCCTGTGGGGGTCGAGGGTCGTCGACGCGCTCGGCGGGAACCCCGCCAATTGGTCCTTCTGGCAGCAGCCGGGCAACGCCGAGATGTTCGACGGGCCCGTACTGAAGGACAAGAACAGCCTCACCGACATCGGCATCATGATCGGCGCGGCGGTCGCCGCCTCGCTCGGCGGGACCTGGGCGCTGCACCGGGGCATCCCCGGCCGTACCGCCGTGGCCGCCGTGCTCGGCGGCGTACTCATGGGGATCGGCGCCCGGCTGGCGGGCGGCTGCAACATCGGCGCGTACCTCGCGGGCATCGCGTCGGGCAGTCTGCACGGCTGGATCTGGGGCGCCACCGCGCTCCTGGGGACCTGGGCGGGGATACGGCTGCGCCCGCTGTTCGCGCTGGGCAACCCCAAGCCCGGGGACGGGATCTGCTGAGCCGGGCGGGCCGTGCGCCGTAAGCTGGGACGGTGGTCATCGAACAGGACGTGAAGCTGAGCGACGGGCGCACCCTGCGGACGTACGACAGCGGTGAGGGTGTCGACGGGCGCGGGCCGACCGTCGTCTGGCACCACGGCTCGCCCCAGACCGGCGCCCCGCTGGAGCCGCTGCTCACCGCAGCCGCGGCACGCGGCGTCCGGCTGGTGTCGTACGGCCGTCCCAGCTACGGAGGTTCGAGCCCGCAGCCGGGCCGGAACGTGGCCGCCGCGGCGGACGACGTGGCCCGGATCGCCGACGCGCTCGGTGTCGGGCCGTTCGCGGTGATGGGGGCGTCCGGTGGCGGGCCGCACGCGCTGGCGTGCGCCGCGCTGCTGCCGGACCGGGTGACGGGAGCCGTCTGCCTCGCGGGCCTCGCGCCGTACACGGAGGGCTTCGACTGGTACGCGGGGATGGTGTCGCCCGGCGGTCTGCGGGCCGCCGCCGACGGGCGCGAGGCGCGCGAACTGTACGCGGCGACGGACGAGTTCGACCCCGCGAGCTTCACCTCCGCCGACTTCGCCGCGCTGGAGGGCGCGTGGACGTCGCTGGGCGCCGACGCGGTGAAGGCGGGCCGGGCCGGGCCGGACGGACTGATCGACGACGACGTGGCCTTCGCGACCGCGTGGGGCTTCGACCTGGCGGAGGTGACCGCGCCCGTACTGCTCGTGCAGGGCAGCCTCGACCGGGTCGTACCGTCCACGCACGCCGGGTGGATGCTCGCCGGGCTCCCCCGGGCGGAGCTGTGGGTACGGCCCGAGGACGGGCACGTCTCGGTCCTCGACACGTGTCCGGCGGCGATGGACTGGCTGATGGCGCTGGGCACACCCCTTACATAGCCTTGCGGTTATATAATCGGGTGGGTATGGTCGGTGTATGCCCATACCGTTCGACGTGCTCGCGGAGCCGAGCAGGCGCAAGATCCTCGATCTCCTCCTGGAGCGCCCGCATCTGGTCGGTGAGCTGACCGACCGGCTCGGACTGAGCCAGCCCGGGACGTCCAAGCATCTGCGGGTGCTGAGGGACGCGGGGCTGGTGCGGGTCCGGCAGGACGCCCAGCGCCGGTGGTACGAACTCACCCCGGAGCCGCTGGCAGAACTCGACGCCTGGCTCGCGCACTACCGGCATCTGTGGACCGTCTCTCGACGCGCTCGAACGGCATCTCGACGCGATGGAGGACGACTCCTCATGACTCCGCACACCGACGGTCCGCACGATTCCGGCGGTCCCGAGGGCCCCGAGGGCCCCGAGGGCCCCGCCTCGCCCGACGATCAAGGCTTCTCCTCCTCCCTCTCCGGCACCGGCGACGGGCGGACCGCGCTGCGCATGGAGCGACGGCTCGCGCATCCGCCGCAGCGGGTCTGGGACGCGATCACGCAGCCCGCGCACCTCGCGCGGTGGTTTCCCTCCGAGGTGAGCGTCGACCTGCGGCCGGGCGGCGAGATCGGCTTCCACTTCCCCGGCGACTCCGGCCCCGGCATGAGCGGGGAGGTCACCGACGCCGACGAGCCGCGCCTCTTCGCCTTCACCTGGGGCGAGGACCATCTGAGCTGGGAGATCACCCCTGACGGGGACGGCTCGCGGCTCCTCCTCGTCCACACCTTCGGCGACCGGTTCGGGGCCGCCAGCTTCGCGTCCGGCTGGCAGATCTGCGTCACCGCGCTGGGGCAGGTGCTGGACGGCGGCCCCGTCGACGTCGAGCAGGACACGCGCGGGGCGCTGCACGAGGCGTATCTGGCCCGGTTCGACGAGCTGACCCGGGGCCGGGTCGAGGAGACCGGGGGCGGCGGGCGACGGGTCCGGTTCGAGCGTCAGCTGGTGCGGCCCGCCGAGACGGTCTGGGACCAACTGACCGGCGGCGCCGAGCCGTTGACGGGTTCACCGGTGCCTCCGGGCTTCACCGCCGACAAGGTCCCGGCGGGCCCGGTCACGGCCGTACGCGCGCCGGAGCTCCTTACGTACTCCTGGCATCCGGAGGGCGAGGTCCGCTGGGAGCTGGGCGCGGGGACGGGGCACGGGCCCCGGCTGGTGCTCACCCAGACCGGGCCGCGCGACTTCGACACGGATGCGGCGCTCGCGGCGTGGCGGGTACGTGTGGAGGAACTGGCGGCGGGGCTGGTGGACGCGCCGGAGGGCGGGGCCCACACGTAGTGGCGTCCGCGTGGGGCCTCGGGTGGCCCGGCTCGACCCGGCGCTGACCGGTCCGCGCCTGGTCGCGGCCGGTGGTAGCGCCGGCTCGGGCGGTGGACGCCGTCCCTTGGGCTGGGCCACGAAGGCTCCGCCCGGATCCCCCGGGCCGACCGGCGGGACCGACCGGGCGGGCGCACTCCGTCAGGTGACGGCGGCTCTCACGCCGAACGCCGGCCGGGCCGCGTGTGCGGCCCGGCCGGCGGCCGGTGAGATGACGGACGCCGCCGATCAGTAGGGACCGTTCACGTTGTCGATCGAGCCGTAACGGTCGGCCGCGTAGTTGCACGCCGCGGTGATGTTGGCGACCGGGTCGTAGCTGTCGGTCGACGTGCCGGGCACGTGGTACGCCTGGAATGTCGGGTCGATGACCTGGAGCAGGCCCTTCGACGGGGTGCCGGCCGCCGCGTTGGAGTCCCAGTTGTTGATGGCCTGGGGGTTGCCCGCGGACTCGCGCATGATGTTGCGGTGGATGCCGTCGTACGAGCCGGGTATGCCGTTCTGCGCCATGACGTCCAGCGCCTCCCGGATCCAGCCGTCGAGGTCGTTGGTGTAGGTCTTGGCGGCGGTCTCGACGGCCTCGGTGGTCTTGCCCGCCGACGCGCTCTCGGTCGAGGCGGTCCCGGCGGCCTTCGGTTTCCCGGCGAGCTTCAGCTTGAGGCCGGGGTGGATGAGCGAGGGGTTGTCGCCGACGGCGGCGCGGTTGGTCTTGTACAGCGCTTCCCAGCCACCGCTCACGGAACGGGCGTGCGCGATCTTGGCCAGCGAGTCACCCTTGACGACGGTGTGGGTCACCTTCTGGACGGCGGTCGAGGCGGCCGGGGCCGACTTGACGTGCTCCGGAGCGGGCGCGGCGCCCGCCGTGGTGGCGGTCACCAGGGGAAGGGCGAGTGCGGCACCGCCCGTGCCGACGGCGATGAGACGGCGGGCGAGCGGGCTGGTGCGGGAACGGCGGTGCTTACCCTGTGCGGGCATGACGAAATCCTCTCCGTCGCCTGCGAGGTGAGCTGTCGGGTTCGGGCGGGAGATGCCCGGCCGCGCTGGGTGCGCGACTTCACCCCAAGCCGGTCCGTTGTGCCGGATCGGCGACTTACCTGGGTCCCCCGCTCCTGCCGTACGTGAGTTGTTGGGTGCGGTTTCCGGACAGCGGCAGGATTCGGCGTTCCGCCCGGAATGACGAGAACGTAAGCGAGAAGGTCCGGGCGAAACAAGTCCTGAATTCACAGCGCCATGCCATCCACGGATCCGGCGCCGGGAAATTCAAATTCCGGCGAGGCTGTACAGGGCTCAACTTTCTTTTGCAGCAGGGGAGGTGGGGTGGGACCGCGAGACACCGAGGCCACCGAAGCTGTGACACACATCACGAGCGTTCGGTGCAACCACCCGAACACAACACCACCCAGAAAGGGACAAGTTATGCGTGACGCACCCATAACAACCCGCACCGCAAAATGGACAAATGATTATTTTTTCTCAACTGGCGCCAAGCGGAAGCACACGGTCCACGACGGGGTGAATTCGCCGCCAACGGCCTTTGTCCGCAACTGAATTCACCGAACTCCGGAGAGCGAATGTCATAGGTGTTCGCTTTCCCGACGGGCCGGCCGTGCCGTATGTCGGCCGCGGGGGACGGGGCACGACGACGACACGGCCGGGGAGCGGATCTAGTCGACGGCGCGTACGACCATCGCGGAGTTGAAGCCGCCCTGGCCCCGCGCCAGCACCAGCGCCGTCCGTACCTCGGCGGTGCGGGGCTGGGACGTGACGAGGTCCAGACCGTGCTCGGGAGCCGGCTCGACGTTGACCGTGGGCGGGATCAGCCCCTCCTCGATGGCCAGCAGCGCCGCCGCGACATCCAGCGGGGCCGCGCCGGAGTAGAGCCGGCCGGTCATCGTCTTGGGCGCGGTGACCGGGACGCCGCGCGGGCCGAAGACCGCGGTGATCGCCTCGGCCTCCGTACGGTCCAGCTCCGGCACGGCCGCCGCGTCGGCGAACACCACGTCGACGTCGCCGGGCTCCACGCCCGCGTCCGCCAGGGCGATTTCGATCGCCTTGCGCTGTCCCGGCTCGCGGTCGCTGCCCGGCCGGGGGTCGATCGTCGCGCCGTACCCGGAGATCTCGCCGTAGATCTTCGCGCCACGGCCACGCGCGGCCACCGCGTCCTCCAGGATGAGGATCGCGCCGCCCTCGCCCGGCACATGCCCCCGCGCGTCGGCATCGAACGGCACGTACGCGCGGGCCGGTTCGTCGCTCGTGCTCAGCCGGCCGCCCGCGATCTGCGCGACCCAGCCCCAGGGGCAGATCGACGCGTCGACGGCGCCGGAGACGACCAGCCGGGTGCCCTTACGGATCTGCCTGCGCGCCTGCGCCATGGCGTCGAGCCCGCCTGCCTGGTCGCTGACGACCACGCCGCTGGGGCCCTTCATACCGTTACGGATGGAGATCTGGCCGCTGTTGACCGCGTAGAACCAGGCGAAGGACTGGTAGGCGCTGACGTGCTGACTGCCCTTGCTCCACAGCTTCTGGAGCTCGTTCTGGCCGAACTCGAAGCCGCCCGACGAACTGGCCGTGATGACGCCCATGTCGAACTCCGGCAGATCCTCCGGCTTCACCCCGGCGTCGGCGAGCGCCCAGTCCGTGGCCACCAGGGCGAGCCTGGTCATGCGGTCGGTCTGGGAGAGCAGCCTGCTCGGCAGATGGTCCTTGGCCGTGAAGCCGGGAACCTCGCCCGCCAGCCGGGACGGGTACTGCGACGGGTCGAAGCGGGTGACGCGGCCGATGCCGCTCCTGCCGCCGCGGATCGCCGACCAGTACTCGCGCACGCCGAGGCCGTTGGGGGCCACCACGCCCAGGCCGGTCACTACCACCGAGGTGGTCATGCGGGGCTCCTCTCGGGTCGGGCCAGCACTATCGCGCTCTGGAATCCACCGAAGCCGCTGCCGACGGAGAGCACCGCATCGGTCAGCTGGTCGCGAGCCGTCACCGGCACATAGTCGAGATCGCACTCGGGGTCCGGTGTCTGAAGGTTCGCGGTGGGCGGCACCACGTTGTGCTCCATCGCGAGGGCGGATGCGGCGATCTCGATCGAGCCGATGGCGCCGAGCGAATGCCCGACCATCGACTTGATGGAGCTCACCGGGGTCCGGTAGGCGTGATCGCCGAGGCTCTTCTTGAACGCGGCGGTCTCGTGCCGGTCGTTCTGCTTCGTACCGGAGCCATGGGCGTTGATGTAGTCGATCTCCGTCGGATTCATCCGGGCCTCGTCGAGCGCGACCCGGATCGCCTCGGCCATCTCCAGGCCGTCGGGGCGCAGACCGGTCATGTGGTACGCGTTGCTGCGCGTGGCGTATCCCGCGATCTCGGCGTAGATGTGCGCCCCTCGCCGCCGCGCGCTCTCCAGCTCCTCCAGGACGAACACCGCGGCGCCCTCGCCGAGTACGAACCCGTTACGGGTGTTGTCGAAGGGCCGCGAGGCGCGCTCCGGCTCGTCGTGGCGCGGTGTGGTCGCCTTGATCGCGTCGAAACAGGCCATGGTGATGGGTGAGATCGGCGCGTCGGACGAACCCGCGATCACCACGTCGGCCGTGCCCTCGCGGATCAGCTCGACGGCGTGGCCGACCGAATCGATGCCGGAGGTGCAGCCCGTGGAGACCACGGTGCTCGGCCCCTCGGCGCCGACGGCCCACGCGACCTCGGTCGCGAAGGAGCTGGGCACCAGATGGTTGTAGAGGTGCGGGACGGCGTAGTGGTGGTCGACCAGGTCGAGCCGGCCGCCGTCGCTGACGACCCGGTACTCGTCGTCGAGCCCCATCGTCGCGCCGACGGCGCTGCCGATGGTGACACCGATGCGGTACGGGTCGAGCTCGTCCAGTTCGATACCGCTGTCCGCGACGGCGCCGCGCGCGGCGACGACGGCGAACTGCGCGGCCCGGTCCATACGGCGCACCTCCTGCGGACGCAGGCCGTGCTCCTCCGGGTCGAAGTCGATCTCGGCCGCCACCCGCGAGCGGAACGGCGCGGGGTCGAAGAAGGTGATTCCCCTGGTCGCTGTACGGCCCTCACTCAGCAGGCTCCAGAAGCTCTTCGCCCCGATGCCGCCGGGCGCCAGGACCTCGATGCCCGTGATGACGACGCGTCGGCCGGTCACGCGGACGCCTCCCAGTTGTAGAAACGCGTGGCCATCGCGTCGGCGGGCGAGCGCCAGGTCGCGGGGTCGTACGCCTCGATGAAGGGTTTCAGGTCCTCGCTGATGCCGACGAAGCGCGGGTCGGTCTTCGCGCCCTCGATCAGCTCGCCGCCGTTGTCGGCGTCGAAGTCCTGGAGGTGGAAGTAGAGGCCCCGGTAGGAGAACAGCTGGCGGCGCCGAGTGCCCATGAGGTGCGGCATTTCGGTGGCGTCGAAATTCGTGAAGAGCTTCGCGACATCAACATTCGACTCAGGGTCCATCCGAGCCACAATCAGGGTGCTGTGCATGTGGTTTCTCTCCTCCACGACCGAATTGCTCGGGCAGCAGAGCCCTGAGCGCGGAATATACAGAACAGCAGAACAAGGGTCTCCGCCTTGGGAGTTGCTTTCAAGGGGGGCCGATGTCAGGGAATGGTCAGATCGCGTCAGAATTCGGATTCTCTCAGCGACCTGTTCCACCGTGCGGGTCAGTCCTTGATTTCGCAGATGGTGGCGCCGGAGGTGAGTGAGGCGCCGATCTCGGCGGTGAGGCCCTTGATGGTGCCGGAGCGGTGGGCGTTGAGGGGCTGTTCCATCTTCATGGCTTCGAGTACGACGACGAGGTCGCCCTCCTCGACCTGCTGGCCCTCCTCGACCGCCACCTTCACGATCGTGCCCTGCATGGGAGAGGCCAGGGTGTCGCCGGATGCCACGGCGGTGGAGCGCCGGGTGCTCCGTCGCCTGGGGAGTGAGCCGGCGCCAACTCCCGTACGGCTCAAGCTCATTCCCAGCGAGGAGGGGATGACGACCTCCAGCCGCCTCCCGCCCACTTCGACGACGACGGTGCCACGGCCGGGTTCGTCGTCGGTGTCGGTGTCGCCGGGGGTGGTGAAGGCGGGGATGGTGTTGACGAACTCGGTCTCGATCCAGCGGGTGTGGATCGTGAACGGGTCGGCGGTGAACGCCGGGTCGGTGACAACGGCGCGGTGGAAGGGAATGGCGGTGGCCATGCCTTCGACCTGGAACTCGCCCAACGCACGCGCGGCGCGCTGGAGTGCCTGCTGCCGGGTGGCGCCGGTGACGACCAGTTTGGCGAGCAGGGAGTCCCAGGCGGGGCCGATGACCGAGCCGGTTTCGACGCCGGCGTCCAGACGCACGCCGGGGCCGGTGGGGGGCCGGAAGAGGGTGACGGTGCCGGGGGCGGGGAGGAAGCCCCGGCCGGGGTCCTCACCGTTGATGCGGAACTCGATCGAGTGGCCGCGTACCGGCGGGTCGCCGTAGCCCAGCTCCTCGCCGTCGGCGATGCGGAACATCTCCCGCACGAG